>CAZMVB010000037.1:0-38212 GCA_964569795.1 uncultured Desulfarculales bacterium
GACGTGATCGTGGCCATCACCCACTCGGGTTCGACCAGGGACCCGGTGGACACGGTCCGGGTGGCGGTCGAACGCGGGGCCACGGCGATCTGCATCACCAACAACTCGTTGTCGCCGATCACGGAGTTGTGTCATCTGCGCCTGGTGACGGCGTCCCGGGAGACGCGGTTTCGGACCGAGGCCCTGGCCTCACGCATTTCCCAGACGGCGATCACCGACGCCCTGTACACCCTGGTCGCCCTGTCCGACCCGGAGGCCACCCTGGCCCGGCTGGCGGCCATCGAGGACGTGATTGTCAGCAAACAGTACTGAACAACCCCGGACCTGGAACAAGGGGATAGGGTTGAAAACCACCCCGCACCGCACCTTGCCAAAAACGACGGCCCGCCTTGTTACGCGGTCGTCACTACTAAGGGAGAACCCGGCCAATGTCGTCTGAAGTCGAGCTTCGGGCCTATGTCTTTCTGGACAGCCTCCAGCCCCAGATCGCGGCCTATGTCGGGGCCACGGCCTTCGGCTTTCTGCCCGTGCCGGGCGTGGCCTCGCTGTTCGTGGAGATCGCGCCGGGCCTGCCCATCAACCGGGTCATGGACGTGGCCCTCAAGGCGACCACCTGCCAGCCGGCGGTCCAGGTGGTCGAGCGGGCCTATGGCCTCTTGGAGGTCCACGAGCGGGACAAGGGCGAGGTCACGGCCGCGGGCGCGGCCATCCTCGACCACCTGGAACTCAAGGAAGAGGAGCGGTTCAAGCCCCGGATCGTGTCCAACCAGATCATCCGGTCCATCGAGGCCTACCAGTGCCAGATCATCAACCGGATGCGCAAGGGATCACTGATCCTGCCCGGCGAGTCGCTGTTCATCCTGGAGACCGTGCCCGCGGCCTACGTCACCCTGGCGGTGAACGAGGCCGAGAAGGCGGCCCGGGTCAAGCTGAACGAGATGCGGCCCTTTGGGGCCTTTGGCCGGCTGTACATGTCAGGCCCCGAGTCCGAGATCGACTCAGCGGCCGAGGCGGCCGTGGCCGCGCTGGAGGGTTTGCCGGGCGTGGAGGGATGACGGGACTGACCCAATTGACCGGTGGTCGGGAGACAATGATCACAGGTACGGGCCATAATGACTACGGCTCACCGGGGACGGGTCCAGGCCGCCCCGCTTATATGGCTAGCGGGGCGGCCGGTCCCGCGGGCCGCTCTTGCTCGTTGATGAGCCACGGGTCGGGCCAGGGGCAGGAATCGGTCGGGTCAACCTCGATCTGGCAGCGGGGTTCCCGCCCCCTTATTACCGAGGGGGCGGGAACCCCAGCCCCGGAGTTCGGTGAACATTTCAGAAATTTGCGCCGGCGGGCGCGTCATTGATGGAGGTCGGAAATGTCCGAAGCATTAGGGCTCATCGAAACTAAAGGTTTCGCCGCAATGGTGTGCCAGTGGGCACTTTAATTTAGGGAGGTCGGAGATGTCTGAAGCTCTCGGGTTAATCGAAACAAAGGGGTTCGCGGCGATGGTCGAAGCCAGCGACGCCATGGTCAAGGCGGCCAAGGTCGAACTGGTGGGCTATGAAAAGATCGGCGGGGCGTACGTCACGGCCATTGTCCGGGGCGACGTGGCCGCGGTCAAGGCCGCGGTCGAGGCCGGGCAGAGGGGCGCCGAAAAGGTGGGCGAGGTCATCAGCGTCCACGTCATCCCGCGGCCCCACTTCAACGTGGATCTGTCCCTGCCCCTGGGCCGCACCGAGCAGGTCAAGGCCGAGGCCAAGCGGGCCGGATAAAAAGGAGCAATCATGCTCATCGGCAGGGTGGTCGGGACCGTGGTCTCGACCCAGAAGGAGCCGCGCCTGGAGGGCCTCAAGTTCCTGGTGGTCAAAAACCTGGACCTCATGGCCCAGGAGGCGACCGGGTTCGTGGTGGCCGTGGACATGGTCGGCGCCGGGATGGGCGAGGTGGTCCTGTACGTGCGCGGCTCGTCGGCCCGCCAGTCAACGCTGACCGACCAGCGGCCCGTGGACGCGGCGATCATGGCCATCGTCGATTCCTGGGACATCGGCGGTAACGTCGTGTTCGACAAGTCCAGGGAGTAGAACCATGCCCGTGGATGAAGCCGTCATCGCCCGGATTGTCAGCAGAGTAGTCGAGCATCTCGCCGGGGACCAACTGAACCCCGAAAGACCGTCCCCCCCGGCCGCCCCGGTATCAAAAAATTCCTCGACCACGACGCCCGCCCCGCACCCCGCGCCCCGGCCGGTGATCGACACGCCGGGCCGGATGGGCATTTTCGAGGAGATCGACCAGGCCGTGGCCGCGGCCCGGGAGGCGTTCCTGGCCTATGACGCCCAGCCCCCGTCCCTGCGGGCCCGGGTGGTCGCCTCCGTGCGCGAGCGGCTCCGGCCCGAGATCGAGAACCTGGCCCGCCTGGCCGTCCAGGAAACCGGGTACGGCCGGGTCGATGACAAGGTTTTCAAGAACACCCTGGCCGTGGACAAGACCCCCGGGACCGAGATCCTGACCCCCGAGGCGGCCAGCGGCGACTTCGGCCTGACCCTGATCGAGCCGGCCCCCTACGGCGTCATCGCCGCCATCACCCCGGTGACCAACCCGACCGAGACCATCATCTGCAACGCCATCGGCATGCTGGCCGGGGGCAATACCGTGGTCGTCAACCCCCACCCGGCGGCGACCCAGGTCAGCATCTATCTGATCGACCTCCTCAACCGGGCCGCGGTGGCGGCCGGCGGTCCGCCCCACCTGGTGACCGCGGTCAGCCGGCCGACCATCGGCACGGCCCAGGAGCTGATGCATCACCCCGACGTGCGGCTGCTGGTGGTCACCGGCGGCGAGGCGGTGGTCCGCGAGGCCATGAAGAGCGGCAAGAAGGCCATCTGCGCCGGGCCGGGCAACCCGCCGGTGGTGGTCGATGACACGGCCGACCTGGACCAGGCCGCCCGGGACATCGTGGCCGGGGCCTCGCTGGACAACAACATCGTCTGCGTGGTCGAGAAGGAGATCATCGCCGTGGAAACCATCGCCGATGATCTCTTGGCCGCCTTGAAAAAGAACGGGGCCTATGTGCTCCAGCCCTCGCAGCTCGACCGCCTCTGCCGGGTCATCTTTGAGGGCTACCCGGCCGACGGCAAGATCAACCTGAAATGGGTCGGCCAGGACGCCTCGAAAATTTTGGGGCAGATCGGCGTGGAGGCGGACGACGTGAGGCTGGTGGTGGCCGAGACCGAGGTCCATCACCCCCTGGTCAGCACCGAACAACTGATGCCGGTCATCCCCCTGGTCCGAGTGAAAAACGCCGGTGAGGCCATTGACGTGGCCGTCCGGGTCGAGCGGGGCTGTTTTCACACCGCGGTCATGCACTCGAAAAACATCGACCACCTCTCGACCATGGCCCGGCGGTGCAACACGACCATCTTCGTGAAAAACGGGCCATCGTTCGCCGGCCTGGGACTCAGCGGCGAGGGATTCACCTCGTTTTCCATTGCCAGCCCGACCGGCGAGGGGGTCACCAACGCCCGGCACTTCACCCGGGCCCGGCGCTGCACCCTCAAGGACAGCTTCCGGATCGTATGAACACCGTGAGTGACATGGCCCGGGAGGCGGGCGTGATCGGGGCCGGCGGGGCCGGCTTCCCGGCCCACGTCAAGCTCAGTGGCCGGGCCGAGATCGTCATCGCCAACGGCACCGAGTGCGAGCCCCTGCTCGAAGGCGACGTCCGGCTCCTCGAGGACAACGCCTTCGAGGTCATCGAGGGCCTGCGCCTGGCCATGGCCGCCACCGGGGCCAAAAAGGGGTACGTGGCCGTTAAATCCAAAAACGAGGCGGCGGTGGCGGCCGTGGACCGGGTGCTGTCAGCCGTGCCCGAAGACATCGGGTTGCATCTTCTGGAAGATTACTACCCGGCCGGGGACGAGTTCGTCCTGGTCCCCGAGGTCACCGGCCGCCGGGTCCCGGCGATGGGCATTCCGATCTCGATCGGGGTGGTCGTCCATAACGCGGGGTCCCTGTTCAATCTCCATCTGGCCCGCCTGGGCCGGCCGGTGATTTTACGCTCCCTGACCGTGACCGGCCAAGTGGCCCGGCCGCAGACCATGACCGTCCCGGTGGGGACGCGGGTCGCCGACGTCCTGGCCGGGGCCGGCGGGGCGACCTGTCCGGACCCGGTGATCATCGCCGGCGGGCCGATGATGGGTCGCGTCGTGAAAAACGTGGACGAACCGGTGACCAAGACGACCTCGGGCCTGGTCGTCCTGCCGGCGGAGCATCCCCTGGCCGCCATGCGGACCATCCCGATTACAAAACGCCTGGCCCGGACCCGGACCGCCTGCGACCTGTGCCGGCGATGCACCGACCTCTGTCCCCGGTTCCTGCTCGGCCACGGGCTCCGGCCGGACCAAATACTGCGGGCGGTCAGCTACGATCTGGACCGGGCCGAGTTCGACGACCTGTATCGCTCGGCCTGGCTGTGCTCGGGCTGCAACCTGTGCGAGCTGTACGCCTGCCCCCTGTATCTGTTTCCGGCCTCGATCAATATCGCCCTCAAGGAGGAGATGGCGGCAATGGGCCTGCGTCTGCCGGCGGCCCGGCAGGCGCCCCAGCCCCGGCCCGAGACACCGCGCGTCCCGGTCAATGATTTAGTCCGGCGACTGGGATTGGTTGATGTGGCCGGGCAGGAACTCGGTCGCCCTGACAAAAAACTGGACGCGGCCCGGGTGCGCCTCTTGATGCGGCAGCACCTGGGCGCACCGGCCGAGCCGACCGTCAAGGTCGGCCAGGAGGTCAGGGCCGGTCAGGTGGTGGGCGAGATCCCGCGGGGGGCCCTGGGGGCCCGGGTCCACGCCTCGATCGACGGCCTGGTCACGGCCGTCAGCAGCGAGGCGGTGGAGGTGGCGGCATGAGTGATGAGGTGGCCCTGGGCCTGATCGAGTCGCTGTCCATTGCCCAGGGGATGGTCATCACCGACGCCGTGGCCAAGAAGGCCACGGTCCAGATTCTCGAGGCGGCCCCCATCTGCTCCGGGAAATTCGTGCTCCTGTTCTCGGGCCTGGTCGGTCCGGTCGAGCAGTCATACCTGGCCGGGGTCGAGGCCGGCGCCCACCACGTCGCGGACAAGATCTTCCTGCCCCGGGTCCACGACCAGGTCATCCCGGCGGTCCTGGGCACGGCCGTGGTCGAGCGGGTGGACGCCATGGGCGTCATCGAGACTTTCTCGGTGGCCTCCTGTGTATTGGCCGCGGACGCGGCGGTCAAGGCGGCGGACGTAAAACTCATGGAGATCCGTCTGGCCCGGGGCCTGGGCGGCAAGGGCTTCCTGACGCTCACCGGCGAGCAGACCGAGGTCGAGGCCGCCCTGGCCGCGGGCGTCGATATCATCCAGGGTCAGGGCATGCTCTGCAACAGCGTGATCATCCCCCGCCCCCACCCGGACCTGGACTGGCTCAGCTTCCGGGTCAGGCGGATCCTGTGAGGAGGGGATCTTAATGGAACTGGCCCGGGTGCGAGGCTCACTGGTGGCCACCAGGCGGTCCGACGATCTGACCGGCGTGAAGCTGCTGATCATCGAGCCGCTTGATGAAAAACTTCAGCCCAAGGGGACCTACGAGATCGCGGTGGACGCCGTCCAGGCCGGGCCGGGCGATCTGGTTTACTGGGTCATGGGCCGCGAGGGGGCCATGGCTCTTGATAAGCCATTCGTCCTGGTGGATGCGGGCATTGTCGGTATCGTCGATGAGGTGGACGTATGATCCTGTGCCGGGTCCTGGGCTCGGTGGTCGCCTCGGCCCATCATGATATTTATGATGGACGTAAGGTGCTGGTGGTCCAGCCCGTTGACCTGGAGGGCGAGGACCTGGGTCAGTCCTTTCTTGCCGTTGATTTCGTCCAGGCCGGCCGAGGCGACACGGTCCTGGTCAACCGCGAGGGTTCGGGGGCCCGGCTGGTCTTCGGCCGGGAAGAGGCCCCGGTCCACTCGGTCATCGTCGGCGTGGTCGATCAGGTCTCTTCCTGAGCCTGGCGGGCCGCAACCGCTTTATTGTCCCGTTTCTCGGATCAATACGGCCTTCCATTTTTAAATAAACCATCTCTCTACTCCTGGTCCGGCATCACAGGTTCGGACCGGCCGGGAACCACCCTCGCGCCGCTCGGGTCTAACCGAATAACGACCCGGAAATCCATCCGGAAACAGGTCGGGTCGGGGAGGCCAGAGAGATGAAACGGATCATCGGCCTGAGCGTAATGTTGACCCTGGGCGCGGCCCTCAGTCTCGCCCTGGCCTCGGCGCCGGCCGGGTCGGCCGGACTGGCCTCCCTGCTCAAGGATCGGCTGGCCGGGGTGGCGGCCACGTCGGACCGGTTCGCCCTGTGCGCCGGATTCGGGTCCGGGCTGACCTGCCGGGCGATCCGCACCTATGGCCGGACGACCGTCGCCATCTACCTGCGCTGGACCCCGGCCGCCCCGGCCGTCCGGTTGGTCGAGGGCCTCCCCTGGATGACCGTCCAGGGCCGGCCGGCCGTCCTGGGCCGCTGCCGGCCCTGTCCGGGGACCGACGGCCGGGCCCACTGGTCGATCCGGGTGGCCGTCAGCGACCGCCTCATAATCGAGGCCTCGTTCCGGCTGAACCTGGAGCAGGCCCTGGCCGTGCTGGGGGCCCTGGACCTGGAGTCCCTGGGCCGCTGGGGTTAGCGTTGAGGGAGCGGGTGGATGGATCTTTCGGTTACAATGGGGCGGCGGTGGTCGCCGGTATCAAGCAGGACACGGAGTCGGCAACATGATCAAACCCGATCTGAACCGAGTCAGGACCTGGGCGGCCATGGGCCTGATCCCGGCCCTGGTCCTCGTCTGCTCCAGCCCGGCCCGGGGCGACAGTCCGGCCCGGCCGAGGGCCTATGTCAAGGCCTCGGCCAACCGGCAATTTCTGGTCCGGATGACCCCCCTGGGCGGCGTGGTGACCCGCACGGACACCGGCCGGGTCCTGTATCGGCTGAACTGGTACGCCTTCCCCGGCCGGGTGCTCCTGCTGGACGACGGACACACCCTTATCCGTCACGGGCCCTGGGCCACCCGGCGGGCCGGGATGAACAACCTGGGCCTGGCCTTTTATCAAGACGGCCGGGAGATCAGGCGCTTCACGGTCGGGGGCCTGCTCACGGACCCAACCCGGATCCGGCGCACCGTGTCCCATTTCTTCTGGCGGGACAACCGCTCCTCGCCCGGTTTCACTGCCGGCCTGTCCCCTGATCAGCGGTATCTCACCCTGGGCCTGGTGGACGGGACCTGTTTTTCGTTCAGGACCGACACCGGCCGGATCGTCAGGAAGTGGACCCGCCGTCCGCTGCCGCCAAGATGGTAGCAGACTGGCTATTCTTAAAGGCGATCAGTCCAGGTCCACCGGGGTCTGGCACTGGCGGCACTTCTTGACGCCCCGAAACAGGGTGTTGCCGCATTCGGGGCAGAGGTAGCGCCAGGTCTCGGCCTCGACCCACTTCTCGGTGCCCCACTCGCGCCACTGGGGAATGGCCCGCAGGATGACCTTCTTGCCCACCGGGATGGGAAACTGCTCGATCTCCTGGCAGGGCCAGTCGGCGCACTCGTGGCAGCCGACGTAGCCCTTTTCCTCGGCGCAGCTCCGGATGGTGCAGAGCTGGCAGAACTTCCACCGGGTGTCTGACTTGCAGCCCAGGCAGTGGACCTCCTCGGGCGTCACGCCGTACACGGTGGACAGTTTTTCCTTGAACTTCTGGTTGTCGTCGCGGGAGGCGACATAAACCCCGCAGACCCCGCAGTAGAGTCCGCAGGGGGCGAGCAGGTCCTGGTTCACGGTCATGATCATTCTCCGAAAGGGTTCCTGATCATATTGACCCCGCGGCCGACCAAAGTGTGACCGCGGCCGGTGAGGGTCAGGCCGCCTCGGGGGCCTCTTTCTTCCGGAGACGCATGACTCGTTCCTGGGCCGACATGAACAGCGAGAACAGGCAGGGCACCAAAAAGAGGGTGAAGACCGTGGACACCAGCAGGCCGCCCACGACCACGGCCCCCAGGCCCCGGTAGAGCTCGGAGCCCGCCCCGGGGAACAGGACCAGGGGCATCATCCCGAAACAACTGGTCAGGGCGGTCATCATGATCGGCCGGATCCGGGTCCGGACGCTCATCCGGATGGCCTCGCGGTGGTAGAGCCCGTGGTCGCGCATGAAGTTGAGGGCCTGGTGGACGATCAGGATGGCATTGTTGACCACGACCCCGATGAGGATGACAAAGCCGAGCATGGTCAGCACGTCCATGGCCTGGTAGGCAACGAACTGGTTGACCAGGTACAGGCCCAGGAAGCCGCCGGCCGCGGCCAGGGGCACGCTGAACATGATCACCAGGGGATAGGCGAAGTTCTCGAACAGGGCGGCCATGAGCAGATAGGTGATGATCAGGGCCAGGATGAAATTGCCCAGCAGGGCGTTCTTGGTCCGGGTCAGGTCGTCGGCCGTGCCGGTCAGGCGGATGGCGTAAAGGCTGTTGGCGCCCAACTGCTGGCGCAAGGGGGCGATGACCTTCTGCCGGATATGGTCCATGGCCAGTTCCAGGGGCACCCGTTCGGGGGGCAGGACCTGGATGGTGATCGCCCGCTGGCGCTCGACGCGCAGGATCTGGGTGGGCCCGGCGACGAGTCGCACGTCGGCCACGGCCGACAGGGGCACCCGCTTGCCGGCCGGGGTGTTGATCAGGGTGTGTTCGAGCTGGCCCAGACGGGAGATGAAGTCCTCGGGGGCCTTGACGGTCAGATCGATGCGGGTGCCCTGCCAGTAAACCTCGGCGACCTTGACCCCCTCGATCAGGGACCGGACAAAGGTCCCGATGTCGGCGGCCTTGAGGCCCAGCCGGGCGGCCCGGTCCCGGTCGGGGATGATCCGCAGTTCGGGGTTGCCCAGGTCCAGCCCGGGATTGGGCCGCATCTGGGCTTCGGGCATGAGCTGCTTCAGACGTAAAAAAGTCGCCTGGGCCAGTTCGATGAGGCGGGTCAGGTCCGGCCCCGAGATCTCGACCTCGATGACCCGGCCCTGGGACGAGCCCCGCCGGAAGAGGCTGGTCTGCTGGACGATGGAGATCATCCCCGGCACCCCGGACACGATCTTCCTCACGAACGGGATCAACTCCCGGGTCCGGTCGAAATCGGCCGAGGCGGCGCCCATGAAGAACTGGCCCAGCCGGCCGACGAAGAAGAAGTGGTCAATGTTGGGCCCGTCGGGGCTTGAGGGCCGTCTCGTCTTCTCGTAGGCCTCCCAGCGCGGCCGGACGTGATCCTCGACGTATTTGGCCGTCCGCAATATCTCGTCGTTGCTGTAGCCCGGCGGGGGGAGCATCATGGCGAAGACCAGGTTGCGGTTGCCGGTGGGCAGGTACTCGGCCTTGGGGATCAATCCGAAGGTCATGGCCACACTCGCCCCGGTCATGATGACGACCACGGCCAGCCGGGTGGACACCCGCCCGCAGAGCCAGTAAACCAGTCCGGACACATAGCCGGCGATCTTGTCGGCCACATCGACCAGGCCCAGCAGATGGTACAGGGGATGGCGCCAGATGGAATCGGTGAAATGCCGCTCCCCCATCATCCGGGCGGCCATGGTCGGGATGACGGTGATGGCCACGATCAGGCTGAGGAAGATGGAGCAGGAGATGGCGATGGCGATGTCCCGGAAGAGCTGGCCGGCCTCCTGCTGGATGAAGATGACCGGCAGGAACACGGCCAGGGTGGTCAGGGTGGAGGCCACCAGGGCCCCCCAGACCTCGGCCACGCCCTTGCGGGCCGCCTCGAAGGGCGGCAGTCCGCCCTGGTGGAGACGATAGATGTTCTCCAGGGAGACGATGGCGTTGTCCACGACCATGCCCGTGGCAAAGCTGAGTCCGGCCAGGGAGATAACGTTGATGTTGCGCCCGAAGGCGACCATGATGATGAAGGTCCCCACGACCGAGATGGGGATGGCCAGGGCGATGATCACCGTCGGGGCGACGCGGCGCAAGAACAGCAGCAGGACGATGATCGCCAGGACCCCGCCCAGGTAGAGGTTGGTCTGGACCAGGTCGATGGCCTTGTTGATGTACTCGGTCTCGTCATAGACCTGGGTCAGCTTCAGGCCCCGGGGTCCGAGGACGTTCTTGTTGACCTCGGTGATGGCCTTCTTGAGCTGGGCCATGACCGTCAGGACGTTCGAGCCGGTCTGGCGGATGACCCGCATGACCATGGCCGGGTGGCCGCTGGCCCGGACGACCGAGTCCAGGCGCTTGTACCCGATCCGGCTGGTGGCCACGTCGCGGACGTAGATCGGATTGCCGCCGACCTGGTGGGTCACGACCACCCCGGGGACGTCCTCGGGCTTGAGGAACTCGGCCGTGGTCCTGACGGTGTAGGACCGCTTGCCCTGGTCGAAGACGCCGCCCGAGACGTTCTTGTTCTCGGCCTGCAGGCCGGCGATCAACTGGTTCAGGGTCAGGCGCCGGGCGGCCATCTTGCCCGGGTCGAAGACGACCTGCATCTCGACCTCGCGTCCGGAGAACAGGTCCACCTTGGCCACGCCGGGAATCCGCTCCAGCCGGGGCTGGACATTGTCCTCGACGAATTTGCGCATGAGCAGGATCGACGGGCCGCCGGCCGCCACCCTGGTGATGCTCAGGTAGGCGATGGGCGGGCTCTGGTCCGAGGCCGAGGAGATGATCGGCTTGTCGGCGTCCAGGGGATAGCTCGGCACCTGCTGGAGCTTGTTGTTGACCTGCAACATGGCCGTGTCCATGTTGGTGCCGATGGCGAACTCGAGGGTGATGACCCCCTGGGAGTAGTAGGAGGTGCTGGTCATGTCGGTCAGGCCCTCGAGGGACCGGAGCTGCTTTTCCTGGGGATCGACGATCTCGCGCTCGATCTCCTGGGGCGAGGCGCCCAGCCAGATGGTCTGGACGGTGATCGTCGGCCGGTCCACGTCCGGGATGAGCTGGATCGGAATGCGGAACAGGGACAGCAGGCCGAACAGGACGACCAGGATCACCCCGACGGCCACGGTCACCGGACGGTCGATGGCGGTGTCGATCAGGGTCACGGACGCTTGAGCCCCGTTCTGGCGTTCAGGGGTTTGAAGTCCGGACCGACCGGCCGGACCTGCTGGCCGGGGAACAGCCGCTCGTTGCCACGGACGACCACCAGCATGCCCGGCTTGAGCCGGCCGAAGATCTCGATGAATCGCCCGTGGACCGGCCCGATCCGGACCGGGATGGGCATGGCCCGGCCGCCCAGGACGGCGAAGACGACCCGCTGGTTGGGGGTGGTATAGACCGCGTCGATCGGGGCCAGGAGGGCCCGCCGGGGACGGCCCACGGCCAGGGTCACCCGGGCCAGCATGCCACTCTTGATGACCAGGTCCGGATTGGGCACCCGGACCTTGACCGGGAAGGTGTGGGCGTTCTGATCGCCCGCGGGGACCACCGCGGCGATGAGCCCGTAAAAGACCCGGCCCGGGAGCCCGTCAAAGGTCACCCGGACCCGGGGGCATTTCAGCCGCAGCGAGACAAAGGGAAAGGCCTCGAACAGGGCCAGGGCCAGCGAGGTTTCGACCTCGGGGCAGGCCCGCAGGGCACGGATGTACCGCTCGGGCACCGGGACGACCACGTCCACCGGGTGAAGCTGGACCATGGTCAGGACCGACCCGCCCTTGGCCACCCACTGGCCGAGCTGGGTCTGGCGCTCGACGACCACGCCGTCGAACGGGGCCGGGACGACCGTCTTGGCCAGGCGGTCCTGGAGGAGTTTCAGTTCGGTCTGCAGCCGCTTGGCCCGATGCTGCAGGGCGAGCATGGCGTAGCGGGCCTTGTCCAATTCCTGCTGGGCCGAGACCTTGCGCCGGAAAAGGGCGGCCTGGCGGTTGTACTCGCGCCGGGCCAGGGTCAGATTGGCCCGGGTCTCCTCGAGGGAGGCCTGGGCCCCGGCGATCTGCCGGCGCAACTCGTCGTCATTGAGCCTGACCAGGGCCTGACCCAGGGTCACCCGGTCACCTTCCTCGACCAGAAGCTGACTGACCTTGCCCGGCTCCTCGGCGGCGACCACGGACCGGCGGAAGGCCTCGGCCGTGCCCACCAGTTCGACCTTGACCACCACCTCCCGCTGGACCACCGGGGCGACCACCACCGGCGGCGCCGGACGGGCGGGGCGGGCGGCCTCGACCGGTCCGACCAGCCAGGCGGCCGTCATCCCGGCCGCCGCGGCCAGGACCGCGATCTTGGTCTTGATGTTCATCTCTCCGCTCGTCGGGACGATGAGTAGTCCGATAATTGAACCACAATCCCGGGGCCGGCGGCAATGGAAATCGGCATTGCCCGGGCCCGGTCACGGCCCGGCCAGCCGCCGGGCCACCTGCCGGTCAACGTCCAGCAAATCGTATTCCATCAGCCGGGCCGGTTCGACCCAGGCCACCCGGTCCACCCCCAGCGGCCGGGGCGGGCCGGCCGTCAGCCGGCAGGCATAGACGTGAAGCCGATGGGGGCCGGCGGCCCGGTCAAAGGGGAGGCTCATCAGCCGGGGACCGACCGCGACCGCGACCCCCAGTTCCTCTTGGATCTCCCGGGCCAGGCACTGCTCCAGGGTCTCGTCCGGCTCCTGCTTCCCGCCCGGAAACTCCCACCGGCCGGCCATGAACGACCCCGGCGGCCGACGGGCCAGCAGGACCAGGCCGTCCCGCTCGATCACGGCCGCGGTGACGTGGGTCATTGCCGCGTCCGGGGGCGTTGTCGGCGATGGCGGCGTCATGGTCCCCTGAGGGCCGCTCGCGGCGGCCCGGTCATCCCTTCTCCGGTCTCGCCCCGCCGGCCCCGGCGGCCGGTTATCGGCCGGGGCCGGTCCGGGGGCTGGCGATCCGCGAATCCAGATACTCCTGCTTGGCCCGCTGCAGGCCCTGTTCGATCTTCCGGTCGCCCGGAAAAAGCCGGCGCAACCGCTGAAAGGTGGTGACCGCGTCCTTGTACCGGGCCAGGTTGCGATAGACCCGGGCCAGCCTCAGGAGCAGCTCCTTGTTCCTCGGCTCGGCCGAAAGGAGGCGGCGGTAGTGAACCAAGGCGTCCTTGAACCGGCCCGACTTGTCCAGCAGGACCGCCAGATCGAGCCGCAGGTCCCGGTTCCGGGGATGGAATTTGATGGCCTGTTCCAGGGTCCCGGCGGCGGCTCCCTTGTCATTCAAGAGCAGGTAGGCGTGGGTCAGCGAGCGCAGCAGGCCCAGGTCCTGGGGGCTGGCCTTGAGGCCCCGTTTGAGGACCGAGGCCATCTGGGGGTATTGCTTTTTCCGCCGAAAATAGTCGGCCAGCCAGTGGACCAGGTCCAGGCGCCGGGGTCGGGCCTTGATCAGGGCCAGGGTCTCCACCGCGGCCGGTTCGAGGTCGTTGTTCTTGATGAGCGTCTCCCGCCGCAGCTCGCGCAGGGACAGGTTGTGGGGGTCGTCGGCCACCATCTTGCCCAGCAGGGCCGCGGCCGCCGCCCAGTTCTTGGTCTCGAGATAGGTCGCTACCAGATTGTGGCGATAGACCTTTTTAGCGGCCCGGTCGGCGTCGGTCCGGGCCGGCAGGGCCAACAGCCTTTGGTAAACGGCGATCTGTCCGGCCAAGTCCTTGAGTTTTTGTCTGAGGTCGAGCAGCCAGAGCAGGGCCTGGCGGTCGTCGGGCTTGATCTTGATCCACCGGTCAAGGACCAGGGCCGCGTCCTCGAATTGCCTGTCGCGCGTCAGGGCCTGGACCAGGGCCAAACGGTAGGTCCGGTTCCTGGGGGCCCGGCGGACCAGGAAGGTGAAGTGATCGGCGGCCTCGCCGTTTTTGCCGAGCGAGAGGAGATGGACCGCCAGCCGCCAGCGGACGTCGAGGTTGTTCCGGTCCACGTTCAGGGCCTTTTCCAGGAGCCGGGTCTTCTCGCGGGGCTTGTGGTTCCGTCCGGCCTGGAGGGCCATGATCAGATATTTCTTGATTCGCTGTTTTCGGGGAAGCTGATCGACCAGGCCTTCCTCGATTCGTTCGGCGGCGGCGACGTTGCCCAGCCGGCGATAGATGTCGGCCAGGGTCCGGCGCTGATCCGGATCGTTGTGGGTCAGCTTGACCACGCCCTTCTGGACGGGCAGGGCGGTCCGGTACCAGCCCCGGGCCAGCAGGCGGCGGACGACCCACTGCCGGGTGGCCAAATCATGGGGCCGCCGCCCGACCAGCTTGACCAGGGTCTCCCGGAGCCGGTCGGCGATTCGGGACCCGGCCCTGGCCGACCCGGCCCGATCGAGCCGCCTTTCCAGGAGCCGGACGTAGCGCTTGGCCACGACCACGTTTCGGGGCAAAAGCCGGCTCAGACGGCCGAGGGTGGCCAGGTATTCATCCCGGCGTTTCGGGTTGTTCTTGAGCAGGGCCGCCAGCCGGGTCAGGACCGCGGGCGACCGCTTCCAGCCCTTGATGTCCTTGAGGGCCTTTTCGGCCAGCGAGGGCCAGCCCTGCTCCTGGTAGGCCCGGGCCAGGACCATCAGGTTGCGCCGGGACGGCTCGAGCCGGGCCAGCCGGGCCAGGACCTTCAGCCGCCGCCGGCCGCTCCCCGGCCCCCCGGCCTTGAGCAGCCGCCGGTAAAAGTCGGCGGCCAGCTTCGGCTCGCCGGTCCGCTCCGCGGTCTGGGCGATCTTCAGGAGCAGGTCCGGGTCCTGGAGGCCCTGTTGAAAGGCCTGGAGGAGCAGGGTCAGTTTTCGTCCCGGATCAGTCGTCCGGCCGGCCAGGCGGACCCGGTCGGCCGCGGTGAGGGTCACTGAAACCGGCACGCAGGCCAGGGTCTGTTCGCCCCGGGTTATCTGCAGTTGGAGGCGGGAATCGGGATCAAAGGTCCGGCCGGCCAGCAGGCCCTGGACGGTGGTGGTGAAGGGCAGGCGGTGGGCCTTGATCCGGGGCCCGAGCGGCCTTCGGTCGCAGGTGAACCCGAAGACCACGCCTTGATTGAACGGCACGTTGGTGTCTATCTTCTCCACCTTCAACGGCTCGTCGAGCCGGACGTGATTCAGGGTCTCGCCCGGCCGGAGCAGTTGGCGGGTGGCCCCCTTCTTGACCACCAGCGAGGTCAGGACCGGCCGCCGGGGGGCGAGCAGGTAGCCGACGAGGTCCTTCTGGCTGCGGGGGGCGACGGCGTACCAGACGATCAGGGCCAGGGCCAGGGCGACCAGGACATAGATGATCCTGGCGCCCCGCCGGGGCGGTTTGGACTCGTACAGGCTGCGCTCGATATCGACCACCGTCGCTCCTGAAAAAGGGCCCTCTCCGGACTCAAATTATACTTTATCCGGGCCCATCCCTCCAAGCGCTTGCCCGGGGACAGGCGGTCCCGGCGGTTATTTGGGGAAATAGGTTGCCGTAAAACCGCAAATGGGCTAAAAAAATATCGGAATTGGAGGAAAGGGTTTGACCTCGAGGATTTTACTGGCCCTGGCCGACGAGACCTTTGCCGATCGTCTCTTCGCCGAGCTGACCGAACGGGGCTTCGAAGTCAGCCGGGCCAAGAGCACGCCAACGGCCGTGGACTACGCCCAGAGCGGCGAGGTGGCGGCGATGATCGTCGGGGCCGGCTGGCCCCGGGGCGAGGGGCTGGAACTGACCCGGCGGGTGCGGGCCCTCTGGCCGTCGGCCACGGTGTTCATGGCCGGCCTGGACAACGATCCGAGCGTGGTCGTCGAGTCGATCAAGGCCGGGGCCGACGACTACGTCCTGGTCTCCAGTTCGGCGGCCGAGGTGGTCGGCCGTCTGGCGGCGACCCTGGCGCCGGTCCCGACCGGCCCCGAGGATGAACAGATCGAGGACGCCTCCCAGGTCCTCGAGGGGATCATCGGCCGCTCGGCCCCCATGCAGCGGGTCTTCGAGCGGATCAGGAAGGTGGCCGGGGCCGACTCGACGGTCCTGGTCCTGGGCGAGAGCGGCACGGGCAAGGAGCTGATCGCCCGGGCGATCCACGCCCTGAGTCCCCGGGCCCGCGGCCCGCTCATCCCGGTCAACTGCGGGGCCATCCCCGAGGAACTCCTCGAGTCCGAACTGTTCGGTCACGAAAAAGGGGCCTTCACCGGCGCCATCAAGACCCGGCTGGGCCGCTTCGAGCTGGCCAAGGGGGGGACCATCTTCCTGGACGAGGTGGGCGACATGAGCCCCAACCTCCAGGTCAAGCTCCTCCGGGTGCTCCAGGATCACCAGTTCGAGCGCATCGGCGGCACCCGGACCATCAAGGCCGAGATCCGGGTCATCGCCGCCACCAACCAGGACGTCAAGGTCAAGGTGGCCGACGGCCTGTTCCGCGAGGACCTGTACTACCGCCTCAACGTGATCCCGATCCATCTGCCGCCGCTGCGGGAGAAGCTGGAGGACCTGCCCGCCCTGGCCGAGCATTTCGTGGCCGGGTGCGCCGCCCGCATGGACGCGGCCCGGCCCCGGATCCCGGCCCCGATGATGGACCTGTTTCTGAGCTACGACTGGCCGGGCAACGTCCGCGAGCTGGAGAACGTGATCGAGCGGCTGGTCATCCTGTCCGAGGGCGACGAGCTGTCCATCGACGAGTTGCCCGCCCGGATCAGGGCCATCGAGCCGGGCGCGGCCCCGGCCCTGGTCCCGGCGGCGGGCCAGATCTTTTCCTTTGCCGAGCCCGGACCCGAGGGCATTTCCTTTAACGAGGCCGTGGACGACTTCGAGCGGCGGCTGATCGACTGGGCCCTGAGGGCCTCGGACGGGGTCAAGAACCGGGCCGCCTCCCTGCTGGGACTGAATCGGACGACCCTGGTCGAGAAGATCCGCAAGAAGGGGATCAAGGGTCCGTTCTGATACGTCATAATATTGACAGGCACCCGCGATCGGACCGGGGGGGAGACGATCGATTTGAGTTGTTGTTTCGCGGGCGGCCCTGAGTTAAACTGTTAAAGATATGATTAAGTTGCAACCGGGAGGCCGTCCGAAAAAGGCGTGGCCCGCTCCTTGCAACCTGGCCTGACAAATGCCGTCCGCCGGGAAAAACAGACGGATGTCCTGCCGAATGGGACTGATGGTCTTGAGCGTCGTCCTGGCCGGGGGCCTGGTGGCCGGCCCGGCCCGGGGGTCGCTCGTCAACAGCATCCGGGCCGGGACCCATGCCAACTACAGCCGGGTGGTCTTCGTGTTCACCGGTCCCTTCCGGTTCGCCTTTCACCAGATTTCCAGACGCAAGGTCCGGATCGTTTTTCCCGGCTCCCGCCTGGGCCGCCGGATCCCGAGCGGCCGCTGGTCCGACAAACGCATCCGGGGTCTCGTCCGGGCGAGCGACTCCACGGTGGTGATGAACCTGGGCCGGGGAAGATACCGGCTCCGCCGGTTCACCATGTCCCGGCCCCACCGCCTGGTGGTGGACGTGATCGAGGGCCAACCAAAGCCGGCCGCGCCCCGCGCCCGGCCCAGGCCCAAGCCCGGGCCCAAACCGTCCCCCACCCGGGCCAAGCCCCCGGCGCCCAAAAAGACCCCGGACTGGATCGTCCTCCGGTCGATCAACCTGGTCAGCCGCCACGGCCTGTCCCGCTTGATCCTGGGACTGTCGGCCAAGCCGGTGAGCCGGATCACGCGGCAGGGCGACCGGGTGATCCTGACCCTGCGGGGGGTCAAGCTGTTACAGACGGTGGACGCCTCGGGCCTGGGCGACGTCCAGATCCTGGGGGTGTCCACCGAGGACAATCACCGGGGCACGGTCCAGGTCAGGCTGACCCTGAAGCAAAAGGGGCTCGGCCTGGATCACTCCTATGTCGCCTCGGAGAACAAACTGATCCTGGACGTCATGCGGGCCGGGGTGGCGGCGGCCCGGCCCCGACTCAGGGCCGCGGCCAAGCTGGCCCCCTGGCCCAGGCCCGAGCTGGGTCAGGAGCCCCGGCCGGGTCTGTGGCCCACCTTTCCTCGGGTCACGGCCGTGGCCGCCATCCGGTCCCTGGCCCTGGGGGCCGGCCCCGCGGTCCGGGCCTCGAGGGCCGCGCACCCCCCGGCGGCCGCGACCACCGCACCGGCCCCGGCGCCGACCCCGGCCAAGCTGCCCCCGGGACCGGCCACCGACCTGATCCTCAAGGCCAGGGACGCCGTCCAGGTGGGACTGCCCCGGCGGGCCTACCTCCTCTATGTGCGGGCCCGGAACCTGATCAAGAAGAACCAACCCCAGAAGTTTTCGCGCAGTCCCGTTTTCAGGGAGGCCACCTTCGGCCGGGCCAATGCCTTCTGGTTGATGCACCGAAAAGACCGCAACCTGCCCCTGATCGCCCCCCAGGTGGCCGAAAAGTTCCAGGAGGCCATGAACTATTACCCCAAATCGCCCCGCTACGCCTGGGCCCTGATCATGCTCGGCCGGCTGTATCAGGCCACCGGCGACGTGCACGAGGCCCTGGGGTACTTCGAACTGGTCATCCGCGAGCATACCCGCAGCCGGTACGCCCCCCTGGCCTACCTGGGCCGGGCCCGGATCCTGATCACCCAGCAGCACCTGGACGGGGCGACCCGGGTCTATCAGAAGGCCATCAGCCTGTATCCCAAGTCCAAGTACCTGAAGCGGGCCTACTGGGGCCTGGGCAAGACCATGCTCCGCCTGGGCCGCTACGATTACGCCCGTTCGGTCTTCCTGACCATGCTCAAGAAGTGGCCGGGCATCTACCTCAAGCAGCCGGCCATCCTGTACTACCTGGGGGAGAGCTACTTCCTGCTGCGCCAGTACGCCCAGGCCCGCCACTACCTGTACTGGGTCCTCAACATCAACCCCCATCTGCCCTACAATCACCTCGCCCTGGCCCGGATCGGCGACACCTACAAGTTCGAGAAGCAACCCAAGGCGGCCCAGCAGATCTACCAGCGGGTGATCGACCTCTACCCGGACAGCGACGGCGCGATCATCTCCCGGATCAGGCTGGTCGAGATGGGCGTCGGCGGCGACCCGGTCCGGGTGTACAGCCGCCTGATGCAACGCTACCGCCGGCGGGAGGTGGCCCAGCTGGCCCAGCTCAAGCTGGGCGGATACTATTTCGAGCGCAAGAAGTATCACCTGGCCGCGGATACCCTCAAAAATCTGCTGGAGAACCATCCCAGGAGCCGTTTCCGGGAGCCGACCCTGTACATGCTCCACAGGGTCCTGCACCAGCGGGTGCTCGCCCTGTCCCAGGAGAAAAAGTACCGGGACCTGATCGACTTCATCCAGGACAACCGGTCCCGCCTCTCGCCGCAGCACCGCCGGACCTACATGTTCCTGGAGGCCCAGGCCTATCTGGCCCTGAACCGGTTTGATCAGGCCTTTGATCTGTTCAACCGGCTCAATCTGTACGGGGACGTGTCCCGGGGCGTGATCCTGGGCCTGGTCCGATCGAGTCTGGGCCGGGCGGACTACGCCCGGGCCCTGGAGGCGATCGACGAATACCTGCGTCGCTTCGGCACCCAGCCCCCGGCCGAGGAACTGGCTTTTAAGAGGGGCTTCATCTTGAAGGACATGGGCCGCCGGGACAAGGCCTTTCAGGCCCTGGCCCAGGCCGTGGCCCGGTATCCCCTCAGCCGGTGGCGGGGACGGGCCCTGGCCGAGCAGGGCCTGATCCTGGTCGGCCAGAACCACTGCCACCGGGCGGTGGACTACCTGGCCCGGGCGGCCCGGACCCTGTCCGCCGGGGGCACGCCGCCCCCCGGCCCGCGGCGGGACCTGTTGTTCCTGGTCCAGTCCGATCTGGGCTCGTGCCATCTCCAGACCGGGCAGTACTCGGCGGCGGTCAAGGCCACCCGGGCCGCGGTCGAACTCAGCCCGGACAAGGCCGCCAAATGGCGCCTGACCTACCGGCTGGTCCAGTGCTACCTCAAGCTGAACCTGCCCGAGACGGCCGAGGCCATGCTCAAAATGATGGTCAAGGGCGGCGACCCGTTCTGGGCCAAGATGGCCCGGGAGCGGTTGACCGAACGGGGTCTGTGGCGCCGGGCCGGACAACTGGGGATCGGCGTCCGCTGAGGGGCGGCGCCTGGCCGGAGGAGACTTGAGCTCGCGGGGCGAGGAAAAAACGGTCCTGGTGGTTGACGGCGACGAGTCGCTGCGCCGCAAGCTGTCCACCGCCCTGGCCCGCGAGGGTTACCGGGTGACCGAGGCCGTGGACGGCACCCAGGCCCTGGCCGAGCTGTCCCGGCGGCAGTTCGACCTGGTGTTCTGCGACCTGAACATGGCCCCCCAGTCGGGCCTCCAGATCCTGCGGCACACCCGGCAGCAATGGCCGGACACCCCGGTGGTCCTGGTCTCGGCCGAGGCCGCCGTCGAGGAGGCGGTCGAGGCCATGCGCGAGGGGGCCTTCGACTTCGTGGTCAAGCCCTACGATCTGGAGACCATGGAGCAACTGGCCTTCCGGGCCCTTAAGGCCCAGCGGGCGGGCGGCCCCCTGTCCGCGGGGCGCCAGCTCGAACGGCCGATCATCACCGGTGACGCCGGCATGAGGCGCCTGCTGGACATGGCCGAAAAGGTGGCCCCGTCCCGGGCCACGGTCCTGATCACCGGCGAGTCCGGGACGGGCAAGGAACTGCTGGCCCGGTTCATTCACGCCCAGTCGGACCGGGGCGCCGGGCCCTTCGTGGCGGTCAACTGCGCCGCCCTGCCCGAGAACCTGCTCGAATCCGAGATGTTCGGCCACGAGAAGGGGTCCTTTACCGGGGCCGTGGCCCGCAAGGAGGGCCGCTTCGAACTGGCCAACAACGGCACGGTCCTGCTGGACGAGATCTCGGAAATGGACCTGGCCCTCCAGGCCAAGCTGCTGCGGGTCCTTCAGGAGGGCGAGATCGACCGGGTCGGCGGACGCCGGCCGGTGCCGGTGGACGTCCGGGTGGTGGCCACCTCCAACCGCAACCTCAAGGAGTGCGTCGCCCAGGGGCGCTTCCGCCAGGACCTCTATTACCGCCTCAACGTCATTCCCCTGGTCATTCCCCCCTTACGGGACCGCCGGGGGGACATCAAGCTCTTGACACAGCATTTTTTGGAAAAATTTTCCCGCATGGGCGGCTCGCCCACCCCCAGGCTCACCCCCGAGGCCGAGACCCGGCTCGGTCAGGGCCTTTGGCCGGGCAACGTCCGCGAGCTGGAAAACGTCATCGAGCGGGCCTGTTTGCTTTGTAATAACGGGGTGATAGACACCGACGCCCTCCTGTTCGACGAGGAGGCCGACAGTCAAAAAACCGTCGCCGCCGACACCCCCGTGTCAGAGTTCACCACACTCAAGGACATGGAGCGGGCGATGATCTTCAAGACCCTGAGCGACACCTCGGGGAACCGGACCCAGGCGGCAAAAATCCTTGGCATTTCGGTCAGAACGCTGCGCAACAAGCTGAGTGAATACCGCTCCCAGGAAGGTTCCTGACTCCCCCCGCGACCCCGTTCCCGGACCCCCATTTTGGTTGTTGGTGTAAAAATTGCATTTACACAAACCACCAGATAATGTGCAGGAGACAGGTCCATGCCACCATCCAGCATTGGCAACCAGGGACAACTCTTTGGCCGGACTTTTAACGTCCTGGAGACTGTCCTCGACCGCCGGGCCCGCCGCCACAGCCTGATCGCGGCCAACGTGGCCAACCTGGAGACCCCCAACTACCGGGGGACCGACCTGGCCTTCGAGTCCCGCCTGCGCAACTACCTGGCCTCGGGCATGGAACCGGTGACCCTCGCCCGGACCAATCCCCGGCACCTGCCCGTCGGCCGGGCCACCTTTGGCCCGCCCAGCCAGACCCTGGACACGGGGCCGGTCCGTCTGGACATCGAAATGGCCAAGCTGGCCGAGAACAACCTGATGTATAACGCCCTGATCCAGGTCATGGCCAAGAAATTCAGCACCCTGAAAATGGCCATCACCGAGGGAGGTAGGTAGCGTCATGGACCTGATCAGTTCCATGGAAATCAGCGCCTCGGGCCTGGGCGCCCAGCGCACCCGGTTGAACGTCATCGCCATGAACCTGGCCAACGCCTACACCACCCGGACCAGCGAGGGCGGCCCCTACCAGCGCCGGGTGACCGTGTTCGAGGCCGTGCCCCTTCAGACGGCCTTTGCCAAGCGGCTGTCCGACGCCATCGGGCGGCCGGTGCGGGGGGTCGAGGTGGCCGGCGTGGCCCGGGTGCCCCGCTTCAAGCGGGTTTACGACCCCAACCACCCCGACGCCGACAAGCAGGGCTACGTCATGTTGCCCGACATCAACATCGTCGAGGAAATGACCAACCTGGTCACCGCCAACCGGACCTACGAGGCCAATGTCACCGCCTTCAACGCCGCCAAATCCATGGCCATGAAGGCCCTCGAACTGGGTAAAGCCTAAGGGGGGATAACCGGTGTCCATCTCGCGTATCACCGATCTGGGACCCAAAAACCTCGACTTCCAGCCGAGCCGGCCCCGCGGGGATTTCGGCCTGAGGCTCCAGCGCTACCTGGAGCAGCTCAACGCCGGCCAGGTCCAGGCCGACCAGGCCGCCCGGAACCTGGCCGTCGGCCGGACCCCCTATCTGCACGAGACCATGATCGCCCTGGAAAAGGCGGACATCCAGCTCCGGCTGGCCCTGGCCGTCCGCAACAAGGTCATCAGCGCCTACCAGGAGATCATGCGGATGCAATTCTAGCCCGGTCCGCCGAGTCGGGCGGGCTTTGAAAAAGACAAGCGATTTGCTGCGGTTGCCAAGCCCACGCCCTTGGCGACCGTGAGTCGGAAAAAGTCAGGACGACTTTTACCGGCCGATACCGAGGGGGGGTCCCGGCAGAGCGTCGCCTTGGTCAATCCCGGGGCCAGTTCTTAAATCTTCCGAAGACCGGGACCGCCCCGGGGGGTCCCCCGAGAGGGAAGGGCCGTGTTGAGGCGACTGAGGGATTACGGGGAACAATTCTGGCGCATCTTCAAAAGCCTGCCGCCCGGGCGGCGGGCCACGGTGGCCGGGACCCTGGCCCTGACCGTGATCGGGCTGGTGGTCCTTTTGGTCTGGGCCAACCAGGTCGATTACCAGATCCTCTATTCGAACCTGTCCCCGGGTGACGCCTCGTCGGTGGTGGAAAAGCTCAAGAGCCAGCGGATTCCGTTCAGGCTGACCCACGACGAGCGGACCATCGAGGTGCCCGCGGACAAGGTTCACGAGGTCCGCCTGTCCCTGGCCGGGGCCGGGCTGCCCCGGGGCGGGGGCGTGGGCTTCGAGATCTTCAATGAGCCCAAGCTGGGCACCACCCAGTTCGTGCAGCGGATCAACTACCTCCGGGCCCTGCAGGGGGAGCTGGCCCGGACCATCAGCGCCTTCGACGCCGTGTCCGCGGCCCGGGTGCACATCGTCATGCCCCGGGAGTCGCTGTTCGTCGAGGAGGCCAAGAATCCCTCGGCCGCGGTCTTCCTGAAACTGAGATCCGGGCGCCGCCTGGCGCCGGAGAAGGTGGACGCCGTGGTCCATCTGGTGGCCATGGCCGTGCCCGGGTTGACCCCGGACCGGATCACCGTCGTGGACACCCGGGGCCGGCTGCTCTACAAAAAGGGCGCGGACAACGAGCTGAGCCGCCTGACCCTGACCCAGGCCACCTACCAGCGGGGCTTCGAGACCCGTCTCCAAAACAAGATCCAGACGCTCATGGACCGGATGTTCGGCCCCGGCCGGGCCGTGACCTCGGTCCGGGCCGACCTGGACTTCACCCGCCAGCAGGTGGTCCGGGACCAGTACGACCCCCGGATAGTGCTCCGGTCCGAGCAGCGGACCACCGAGTCATCCCAGGGGATGCAGACCCGGGCCACCGGCAGTCCGGACACCCGGTTCCGGCTGGCCTCGCGCAACCTGGGGCTCAAGTCCGGCGCGTCCGTGCCCATGAAACACACCCGGCAGAACGAGACCTCGAACTTCGAGGTCAGCCGGACCCGGACCCAGACCGTCAGCGCCATCGGCCGGGTCAAGCGCCTGAGCGTGGCCGTGGTCATCGACGGCCCCTACAAGCAGGTCCAGGGCCCGGGCGGCAAGCCGGTCAAGCAGTTCGTCGGCCTGTCCCAGGCCCGGCTGGGCCGGGTGCGCCAGCTGGTGGCCCGGGCCATGGGCTTCGACGCCAAGCGCGGCGACCAGCTCCAGGTGGACAACCTGCCGTTCGTCACCCCCGAGCCGGAAAAGGTGGCCGGGGGCCTGGACCTCGAGGGCATGATCCGCCGCTGGCTCAAGCCGGTGATCACCGTCCTGATCGTGGTCCTGTTCTTCCTGTTCGTGGTCCGTCCCCTGTTGAAGTGGACCGGCAAACCGGTTAAGATAGAGGCGCCGCCCCGGATCGAGACCGAGGCCGAGTTGCCCTCCCTGGAGGCCCCCCGCAAGGCCCTGACCGCCCGGGACAAGGCCCTCGAATTGGCCCGTCGCGATCCGGACAAGACAATGCAGATCCTCCGCAACTGGTTGAGACAGGGGACGTGACATGGCCACCGGCGACTGGTCCGGTTTAAACAAGGCCGCCCTGCTGGCCCTGGCCCTGGGCGAGGACTTCACGGCCGAACTATTCAAGAAACTGTCCGACGAAGAAATCACCCGGCTCAGCGGGGCCATGGCCCGCCTGGGAATCGTCTCCCCCGAGGACATCGACAAGGTCATCTCCGATTTTCTGTCCAACTTCGAGGGCAGCGGCGTGCCGCTGCTGGACGGCGAGCAACTGGCCCGCCTGGCCATCACCCGGACCCTGTCCGACACCGAGGCGGCCAAGATGATCACGGCCATGGACCGGGCCAAACAGCCCGAGCCCTTCGAGCGGCTGCGCAACGTGGATCCCCGGACCCTGGCCAACTTCATCCGGGGTGAGCACCCCCAGACCATCGCCGTGATCCTGGCCCATCTGCCCAAGAACCAGGCGGCCGAGGTCGTCAGTGAGTTTCCCGAGGCCCTGCAGTACGACGTGGTGCTCCGGCTGGCCAAGCTGGACACGCTTCCGCCGGGGATCATCAACGAGATCGACGCCGCCCTGCAGGAAGAGGTGTTTTCCGTGGAGGCCGGCGAGACCCGGACCCTGGGCGGCGTGTCCACCGTGGCCGAGATCCTCAACCAGGTGGACAAGGCCACCGAGGACAGCATCTTCGGCCGCCTCGAGGACGAGCAGCCCGATCTGGCCGATCAGGTCAGACAGCTCATGTTCGTCTTCGACGACCTGCTGACCATCGACGACCGGGGCATCCGGGCCATCCTCAAGGAGGTCAAGAACGAGGACCTGACCCTGGCCCTCAAGACCGCCTCGGCCGAACTGACCAACAAGATCCTGTCCAACGTCTCGGAACGGGCGGCGGCCATGATCCAGGAGGACCTCGAGGTCATGGGTCCGGTCCGTCTGTCCGACGTCGAGGCCGCCCAGCAGAACGTGATCCAGGTCGCCCGCCGCCTGGAAAAAGAGGGCAAGATCGTGATCAAGGGCGGCGAGGACGTCTTTGTCTAGGCGCATCCTGAACTCGTCCCGGCGGTCCAAGGAGCGGCCGTTCGTCCTGCCCGACCTGGACCCGGGGGCCGATCCCGAGGTCTCCTCCACACCAAAGGAACCCTTTCAACCCAGCGTCTTTGACCCGGACTACACCGGCCCCATGCCGGGGCTGGGGCTGGATGAGGAGCCACCCGGGCCGGAACCGGAGGCCACCCCGGAAGACGTCCTGGCCGAGGCCCGCCGCCAGGCCGAGGACATCCGCCAGGAGGCCCGCGCCGAGGGTTTGGAGGCCGGCCTGGCCGAGGGGCGGGCCCAGGGGCAGGTCGAGGCCGACCGCCTGGCGGCCGACCTGGGCCGGCTGATCGAATCCCTGGCCGCCGAGCGTCGGCGGTTGTTCGAGGCGGCCGAGAGGGACCTGATCGACCTGGTGGTCTCCTTGGGCCGACGGGTCGTCGGGGCCGAACTGGCCAGCCGGCCGGAGACGATCCGCCGCGCCGTGCGCCAGGCCGTGGACGCCCTGCTGGCCGCCGAGGCCCTCAAAATCAGATTGCACCCCGAGGACGCGCCCCTGGTCGAGCCGATCGTCGATCAGCTTTCCCGGGCGGCCGGCGGGGCCCGGGTCGAACTGAAGCCGGACCCGAGCCTGACCCGGGGCGGCGCCCTGGTCGAGACCGAGACCCAGGAGGTGGACGCCCGCTTCGAGACCAGGCTCGACCAGATCGGCCGGGACCTGGCCGACGAACTGGTGCGGTCCCAGGGGGCGGCGGCCACCGCCCCGCCCGAGCCCCCGGAGGCGCCCCCCGAGACGGCCGCCCCGGATGAGCCCCCGGCCGCCCCGAACGGGGACCTGCCCGATCTGGAGTGGGGCGAACCGGTCCCGGTGGACGAGGTCAACGGCCTGGACAAGGACGGCTGGTGATGGCCGAGGTCCTGGACCTGAGCCCCTATCTCGACCGGGTGGCCCGGTCCGTGCCGGTGGTCGCCCGGGGCAAGGTGGCCGACGTGGTCGGCCTGGTGCTGGAGGGCCGGGGCCTGGACCTGCCGGTGGGCGCGGTCTGCGACGTGGCCCCCGAGCCGGGCGGCCGGCGGGTGCCGGTCGAGGTGGTCGGCTTCCGCGGCCAAAGGACCCTGATGATGCCCTACGGCCAGGCGGCCGGCGTCCGGCCCGGGTCCCTGGTCACCCCCCGGTCCGGGGCGGCCGCGGTCAAGGTCGGTCCGGCCCTGCTGGGCCGGGTGATCGACGGCCTGGGCCGGCCCATCGACGGCCAGGGACCGCTGGCCTATCAGGCCGAATATCCCCTTTACGCCGAGCCGATCAATCCCCTCCATCGCCCCCGCATCAGCGAGCCCCTGGACGTGGGCGTCCGGGCCATCAACGGCCTGTTGACCCTGGGCAAGGGGCAGCGGATCGGCATCTTCTCCGGTTCCGGGGTGGGCAAATCGACCTTGATGGGCATGATCGCCCGCCACACCGCGGCCGAGGTGAGCGTCATCGGCCTGATCGGCGAGCGGGGCCGCGAGGTCAAGGAGTTCCTGGAGCGCGACCTGGGCCCGGACGGGCTGGCCCGGAGCGTGGTCGTGGTCGCCACCTCGGACGAGCCCTCCCTGGTCCGGATGCGGGGGGCCTATCTGGCCACGGCCGTGGCCGAGTACTTCCGGGATACGGGCGCCGAGGTGGTGCTGATGATGGACTCGATCACCCGCTACGCCCTCAGCTCCCGCGAGGTGGGCCTGTCCGTGGGCGAGCCGCCCACCACCAAGGGTTATACCCCGTCCCTGTTCGCCCAACTGCCACGCCTCCTGGAGCGGGCCGGGACCAAGCAGGGGGCCGGGTCCATCACCGGGATCTACACCGTCCTGGTCGAGGGCGACGACTTCAGCGAGCCGGTGGCCGACGCCATGCGCTCCATCCTGGACGGGCACATCATGTTGTCGCGGTCCCTGGCCGACCGGGGACACTACCCGTCCATCGACCTCCTGGGCTCCATCAGCCGGCTCATGCCCGAGGTCAACCCACCCGACCACCAGGGCCTGATCAAGCGCTTCGTCCAGGTCCTGGCCACCTACCGCGACGCCGAGGACCTGATCAACATCGGGGCCTACAGCCGGGGCAGCAATCAGCGGATCGACGAGGCCATCGGCCTGATCGACCCCATGACCGACTACCTGACCCAGCCGGTGGACGAGGCCACGGACCTGGAGGCCTCCCGGGCCCGGCTGGCCGCCCTGTTCGGGATGTAGGCGGCCATGATCTTTCGTTTCTCGCTCCAGCGGGTGCTCGACTTCCGGGTCCAGCTCGAGGATCAGGCCAAGACCGATCTGGCCCTGGCCGTGGCCCGCCTCGAGGACCACCGGCAGCTCATGGACCGGCTGCACGAGCTGCAGCAAACCGTTTACGACGACATGACCGTCCGCCAGCGGGAAGGGGTCTGGGCCGACGAGTTCAGGAACATGATCGATTTCCTGCGGTCCGTGGATCGCCGCCTCAAGGAAGGGGAGGCCGAGGAAGAGGGCCTGGTCCAGGAGGTCGAACGCCGCCGGGAGCGCTATTTCTCCGTCCGCCGGGACCGGGAGACCATGGACGCCCTGCGCCGGCGGCACTACTCGGTCTGGCAATGGGAAGAGCGGCGCCTGGAGGGCAAGGAATTGGACGAGGCGGCGATTCTGCTTCACCGGAGGAAGGCGCCATGAGACTTCGGCCTTTGGGCGAACGGGGCATCATCCTGATCCTGTCCCTGAAACTGGTCCTGGCGGGACTGATCCTGTCGGCCGAACTCCCGTCCGGGGCCCGGTCCGAGCCGGTCTCGACCCCGCCGCCGGCCAAGACCCAGAGCGCCCGGCCGGTCAAGGCCAAGACCAGCCCCGTCCCCAAAAAGGCGGCCCCGGCCAAGCCCGCCTCGGTCCGGCTGCCCAGCACCGGCGGCCAGGCCGAGCCCGCCGGCCCGGCCATGCTCCGCCTGCTCCACAAGCGGCGTGAGGAGATCCGCCAGGCCGAGGCCAGGCTCAAGCGTCAGCGGGCGGAACTGGTCAAGCTGAGGGCCGAACTGGATCACCGCCTGGCCCGGCTGAACAAGCTCCAGAACAACATCAAGGGCCTCCTGGACCAGGCCAAGAAGAAACGGGCCGCCCGGATCGATCATCTGACCTCGGTCCTGGCCAACATGCAGCCCGAGGCCGCGGCCCGCCTGTTCGAGGCCCTCGAGCTGGACCTGGTGGTGGCCGTGGTCTCCCACATGGACGGCCGCAAGGCCGGCCGGATCATGGCCCTGGTCAAGCCCAAGCGGGCCGCCCAGATCAGCAGCCGGATGGCCGAGATGAGGCGGCGCCGGCAGACCGCCCCCCCGGAGCCGCGCCACCCCTTGCCCGGACCCGGCGCCTCCCCGCCGCCCTCGGGCCAATAGGGATTATTCGGCAATAATTGCCCCTGACTTAACAAAAAAATTCAGAGGGGGGCCTTTTTTGCCCGGCCCCCCCGGCCCGGCCCTGTCAATACATCTAGCTTATATCACACGATAAATATGCTTCGGTTCGCTTTGGCTCGATCCTTGCTCTCCTCCAGCTACGAACCAGACCCCTTTTTCGAGGACGGATGACGTCGTGAGTCAAGCCCTGACCGCCTCCGCCCTGCTCGAACCGGTGGCCTGGAAGGGGACCTCGACCCCCAGGGCCAAGGACAAGGACGCGGGCGAACAAATTCAGCAGGCCTTTGCCCAGCTGTTTTCGCACCGGCTGTCCCAGGGTGGCCTGTTCGCCGACCAGCAAACCACCGACGGCCTGGTCGCGGCCCAGCAGGACTGCATCGCCCGGGGAAACCGGGCCTCGGCCGGCCAGGTGGCGGCCGAGGCCACCCCGGTTCAGCGGTTCCGCCAGCTCCTGAGCCGGGCCGGCCTGGACGAGAACAAACTGGTGGTCAAGGCCGAGGACCGGCCCCTGGTGGAGAACCTCCTGCGCAAGAGCGGTCTTGACCAGGACACCACCCGGAAGGTGATCGACCAGGCGACCCTGACCGACGGCTCGATTCACCTGGGCAAGGTCTTCAAGGCCCTGGAATCGATGACCGACGGGGCGGACGCCCAGCTTCTGGTCCCCGCGGGCCTCAAGCCGGTGGTCGTTCAGCTTTTGACCCAGCTCGGCCTGGACCCGGCCCAGATCAACGCCGGCCTGGCCAAGATTACGACCGAAAACAGCTCCCTGGACCTGAAGGGACTGATCTCCTGGCTCAAGACCCAGGGGGCCTCGGGCGGGCACGTGATCGACCCCAAGACCCTGAGCCAGCTCCTGGGCAGCCTGGGCCTGGAGGAAGGCCAGGTGAAACAGCTCCTGGCCGGCCGGGGCGGGCCGTCCGATCCCATGACCGCGGTCCAGGTGGCCGACCTGCTGCGGCGGGCCGGCCGGGTCCAGGCCCAGGGCGAGGGCAACCTGGATCAGCTGCTGGGGCGCTTGGCCTCCCGGCTGAACCTGATCTCCCCGGCGGAGGACGGGCGGGCCTCGGCCCAGGAGCGGCTGTTGGCCTCGTTCAAGGCCAAGCTCAAGATTACCTCGACGGGCAAGGGGGAATCGCTCAAGCTGCACCTGTCCGTCAAGGAGGTCCTCGGACCGGACCGGACCGCGGAACTGACCGGGCGGCAGCTCGAACGGTTCCTGGGCGGCCAGATCAGGCCGCCCGCCCCGGCCCGGGCGGCCGCCGAGGCCGATGCCAAGGGGGTCGAGTCCGTCAAGGGCACCCAGACCGCCTCGGCCCGGACCACGGCGCCCGGTCAGGCGGCCTCGGCCGAAGGCCTCCGGGGCGCGGCCCGATCCCTGCCCCCGACCGCCGCGGCCCGGGTGGTCCGGCAGGCGTCGGTCATGCTGGGCCAGATGGTCCTGCGGGGACCGAAACGGGTCACCCTGCGCCTGACGCCGCCCGAACTGGGACAGTTGCACCTGGACGTGGTCTTCAAGGACGGGGGGGTGACCGCTCACGTCCTGGCCAACTCGCACGCCGTCAAGCAGGCCATCGAGGCCAACCTGGACCAGCTCAAACAGCAACTGGCCGAGCAGGGCGTCAACGTGGAACGGTTCGATGTCGAGGTCCGGCAACAGTCCTCCGGCTCGGGCGACGGCGACCCGTCCGGGGGCCGGAGCGCCTCGCGGGGAGGCGGGTCAGGTGACGAGACCGGACTAGCGGCCGTGGGCGAATCATCGGTCCCGCCGGGCTGGATTGTCACCGGGCGGGGCGGGCGCTACATCAATCTTCTGGCCTGAGGGAACGTCATGGCTATCGTCGATATGGGGCCGGTGTACAACACCTACGGCACGTCGTCCACTTCCACATCGTCCACCTCCGCGTCGTCCACCTCCAACTCCTCCTCGACGACCGGCGGCAACAAGACGCTGGACAAGGACGCCTTCATCAAGATGTTTTTGGCCCAGCTCCAGAACCAGGACCCGCTCAACCCCATGGACTCCACCCAGTTTGCCGCCCAGATGGCCCAGTTCTCCAGCGTCGAACAGCTCAGCAACCTCAACACCACCATGAACCAGCTCCTCAAGCAGGAGCAGGCCGTGCTCAACGCCCAGTTGATGAACCTGCTGGGGCGCGAAGCGGTGGTCCAGGGCAACACCATCTACGTCGGCAGCGGCAAGGTGACCCAGGGCAGCTTCCAGGTGGACAAGGACGCCTTCTGCCAGGTCGGGATCTACGCCGCCGACGGGAGCCTGGTCAAGACGATCAATCTGGGCCAGCAGGCGGCCAACCAGTCGGTCATGATCGACTGGGACGGGACCGACGATTCAGGGCAAAAGGTCGCCGACGGGACCTACACCTTCAAGGTCCTCGCCGAGCGGGCCGACGGCCAGACGGTCACCCCGACCACCTTCGCCGGCGGGTTGATCACCGGAATCAAGAACAACGACCAGGGCCAGGCCCAGATCGTCCTCAACAACTCCACGACCGTGGCCATCGCCAACGTGATGGAGGTCCGGGTGCCCAAGGTCCAGGAGTGACCGCCGGCCGCCCGGCAACAGACTGATTTTTCCAGGAGGAACACCCCATGGCCATGTTATCCGCGATGAACTCGGGCATCGCCGGGCTCCGGACTTACGGTCGGGCCATGAGCGTCATCGGCGACAACATCGCCAACGTCGCCACCACCGGGTTCAAGCGCTCCCGGACCTACTTCCAGGACGTCATGGTCCGGTCCCTGTCCACGGGCACGACCGGCGTCAACACGGTGGGCTTCGGCTCCGAGATCGGCGCCATCCAGTCCCTGCACACCCAGGGCAGCTTCGAGTCCACCGAGAACCCCATGGACCTGGGGATCGGCGGCTCGGGGTACTTCAAGGTCAGGCACCCCTCGACCGGCGTGGGCTATTACACCCGGGCCGGACAATTCCACTTCAATGACCAGGGGATGCTGGTCAATCCCCAGGGTTACATCGTCCAGGGATATCTGGCCGACGCCGTCACCGGCCAAAAGACGGGGGCCGTGACCGACATCAAGGTCTCGGGGCAGCGGGCGGCGCCTAACGCCACCTCGGGCATCGACATCTCGGTCAACCTGGACGCCCAGGAAACGCTCCCGACCGCGGCCTTCGACCCGACCGACGACTCGACCTACAATTATTCCACGGCGGCCACGGTCTATGACTCCCTGGGCACCCCCCGGATGGTGACCACCTACTTCCGCAAGGAGTCGGCCACCGGCCAGCACCAGCAGGCCGCCCTGACGGCGAGCATCGCCGGGGCCAACAACGACCTGACCTACACCGCGGTCAATTACGGGGGCGAGGGCCAGAACATCACCATCCAGTACATTGACGGCGGCAACACCGGCGCGGTGACGACCACGGTCAACGTCGTCGGCAACGCCATCTCCGTCACCGTCACCACCGACGGCGCCAACTATCCCACGGCCAACGCCGTTAGGACCGCGATCAACGCCGACGCCAGCGCCAGCGCCCTGGTCACCGCGACCAACGCCACCGGCAACGACGGCACCGGCGAGATCAACGCCGCTTACGGCCCGACCAATCTGACCGGCGTGAACGCCGGCGCCTGGTGGAACTATTACGTCTATATCTCGGCCTCGGACGCGGCCAGCGGCGTGGCTAACGCCGGGGCGACCGGCTACCTCAGCTTCGACACCAACGGCGATATGGTCGAGACCCTGTCCACCCAATCGACCAACGACTTCGACTTCACCGGGGCCACCCCCAACCAGACGATCAACATGGATTTCAGCCCCTCGGGCGGGATCACCCCCTCGACCGGGGTGGCCTCGGCCTCGGGCACCTTCTACCTCTACCAGGACGGCTATTCCCAGGGGGCCCTCCAGGCCGTGTCCGTGGACAAGCAGGGGCAAATCACCGGGGCCTTCAGCAACGGCCAGATCAAGACCCTGGCCTTCATCGTCCTGGCCAACTTCAACAACCCCGAGGGGCTCCGCCGCGAGGGAGGCAACCTCTGGGCGGCGACCACCGACGCCGGAACCGAACTGCTCGGCGACCCGCGGACCCTGGGCCTGGGCGAAATCAACGGCAACACCCTCGAGCAGTCAAACGTGGATCTGGCCGAGGAGTTCGTCAACATGATCTACGACCAGCGGGCCTTCCAGGCCAACAGTCGGGTGATCACCACCTCGGACCAGATGCTCGAGACCTTGATGCAACTGAAGCGTTAACCCCAACTCCGGGTGACCGGTCATGATGCCAGCCCTCTACACCGGGGCCGCGGGCATGAACGCCTCGGCCCAGGCCCTCAACGTGGCCGCCCACAACATGGCCAACGTGCAGACCACCGGCTACAAGACCGAGCGGACCTATTTCGCCGACCTGATGTCCAGCACGGTCGGTTTCGAGCCCCTGGGCAGCCAGAAGGGGCACGGGGTTTACGTGAGCTCCGTCCAGAACCTGATGGATCAGGGGCCCCTGGCCGCCACCGAACAGCCCACCGACGCGGCCATCAACGGCCAGGGATTCTTCAAGGTAGTGGACCCGAGCAGCGTCGGCGGCCAGGACTATTACACCCGGGCCGGCCAGTTTCATTTCAACGCCGACCAGATCCTGGCCAACGAGAACGGGTATCACGTCCAGGGGTTCAACGTCGCGGCGGGGGTGATCAGCACCACCGAGGGGGACATCGACCTCTCCGGCCGGTACGACGCCGGCCAGGCCACCTCGGGAATGGACGTCTCGGTCAACCTGGACTCCCAGGCGGACCTGGCCACGGCGCCCTTTGATCCGACCGACCAGTCCACCTACAACTACTCGCTGGCGCTGACCGCTTACGACAGCAACGGCGCCGCCCGGGGACTGACCGCCTACTTCAGTCGAGGCTCGGCCACGGGCCAGTATCAGCAGGCCGCCCTGACCACCGCCTTCGGGGCCGATAACGACCTGACCTTCACCGCGGTCGATTACGGCGGCGAGGCCCAGAACGTCACCGTCGCCTACCTGGACCCCGGCGCGGCCAACCAACCCCTGTCGGTCTCGGTCAGCGGCAACGCCATCACCGTCAGCCTGGCCACCGACGCCGGCGGGACGATCACCTCGACCGCGGCCGACGTCATGGCCGCCCTCAACGGCGACGCCTCGGCCTCGGCCCTGATCACCACCAGCCTGGCCTCGGCCACCGGGACCGGCGTCGTCCCGGCCATGGCCGCCTCCAACCTGACCGGGGTGACCGAGGGGGCCTACTGGGACTACCACGTCTATATCTCCGCCTCGGACGCCGCCGGCGGCGTGGCCACCGAGGGCGCGGCCGGATACCTGAGCTTTGACAGCGACGGCCAACTGAACGAAACCCTGTCCGCCCAGACCGTCAACAGCTTCGACTTCGCCGACGGGGCCACGCCCGGCCAGTCCATCACCTTCGATTTCACCCCGGGCACGGGCGGCATCACGCCCAGCACCCAGCTCTACGGGTCCTCGTCGGTCTATTACCTCTATCAGGACGGCTACGCCGCGGGAGAACTCCAGGGGGTGGCCATCCAGAACGACGGCGAGGTTTACGGCTACTTCTCCAACGGACGTTCCGACGTCCTGGCCTACCTGGCCGTGGCCGGCTTCGACGCGCCCCAGGAACTGGAACGGATCGGCAAGAACCTGTGGGCCGCCACCCCCGCCGCCGGTACCGAGACCGTGGACCGGTCCGGCCAGAGCGGCCTGGGCGTCATCGCCGGCGGGAAGCTCGAGGGTTCGACCACCGACCTGGCCACGGCCATGGTTGACCTGATCGACTTCCAGCGGGCCTACCAGGTCAACTCCCGGTCCATCACCACCTCGGACCAGATGCTCCAGACCGCCATCAACATGAAACAGCGGTAGCCCCCGGCCGCCGCCCGCGGTCGAGCGTCAAAATAATGACCGGAGGCGGCCCCTGGGGCCGTCTTGGGCCTGGAAACGGCCGCCCCGCCCTTCCCGGACACCCCTTTCACCACCCCTTTTTTGGTGTAATTTGTCCCTGGTTTGTCCACTGGTGAGTGGCCCTTGCCATTCAGTGGCCTTTTTGCTATTTTAAATCCAGCTTGAGATCGCGGTCATGGCATGGTAGTTGCCTTGAATCACGAGCAAAAATAGTTCCAGCCCGGAACCGGGAGGACGAATCTAAATGGATCTGGCAACCGTAGCCGGCGTACTTTCCGCCTTTGGGTTGGTGTTCGCCGCCATCGCCATGGGCGGCGGCATGGCGAGCTTCATCGACATCCCCTCGGTCCTGATCGTCGTCGGCGGCACCCTGGGGGCCACCCTGATCAACTTCCCGCTCAAGAGCGTCCTGGGCGTGGCCAAGGTGGTCAAGAACGCCTTTTTCGCCAAGACCGTGTCCGTCCCCGAGGTCATCACCAGCTTCGTGGAGTACGCCACCAAGGCCCGACGGGAAGGCATCCTGGCCCTGGAGTCCTCCATGAACGAGGTCGAGGACCAGTTCCTGGCCAAGGGACTTCAACTGACCATCGACGGCCTGGAACCCAAATCCATCGAGGAGATCCTGGAGACCGAGATCGACCACGTCCGCAACCGTCACAGCCTGGGGGCGGACATCCTGCTGACCATGGGCACCTTTTCCCCGGCCCTGGGCATGATCGGCACCCTGATCGGTCTGGTCCAGATGCTCCAGAACATGTCCGATCCGGGAAAGATCGGTCCGGCCATGGCCGTGGCCCTGCTGACCACCTTTTACGGCGCGATCCTGGCCAACATCCTGTTCAACCCCCTGGCCGGCAAGCTTCGCAACCGGTCCAAGGAGGAAATCCTGGTCAAGGAGTTGATGCTCAACGGCATCCTGGCCATCGCCCGGGGAGACAACCCGCGGATCATCGAGCAGAAGCTGCACTCGTTCCTGCCGCCCGACCTCAGGAAATCGGTCTTCCAGTAAGGGGAAGAAGTGGCGGGCAAGAAGAAAAGAGAAGACGAGGCGCCGCCGGTCAACACGACGATGATCTGTTTCACCGCCCTGATGATCCTCCTGCTGGCCTTTTTCATCGTCCTCAACTCCATGTCCGTGCGCGACGAGCGGCGCTACATCCGGGCCCTGGGATCGCTCATCGGCAAGTTCGGCATCCTGCCCGGCGGGGTGTCGGCCCTGTCCTCCAGCGCCCGCGGGTCCGGGACCATGCTCGCCGCGCCGATCACGCCGGTGGAAAGGGACATCATCGAGATCCGGGGGGCCATCTTCGACCTGGGGATGCAAAAGGGGGTCAACATCCTGTCCACCACCGGACTCAGGATCATCCGCATCGACAGCGACATCCTGTTCCAAAAGGCCTCGATCAAATTGACCCCCCGGGCCAAATTGTTTTTGGACCTGGCCGCCGAGGCCATGCGCCAGTCCCCGGACGAGATCGGCCACCGGAAGAGGCCGCCCTACAAGATCATCATCCGGGGCTACACCGACGACTACCCTCCCCAGAAATGGGGCATGCCCCCGGGGCTGACCAACTGGCACGTGTCAGCCCTGAGGGCGATGGTCGTCATGCGCTACTTACACGAGTCGGGTCGGATCGCCCTGTCCAGGCTCTCGGCCTACGGCTATGGGGATACCTCGCCCGTCGCCCCCAACAACAGCCCCCAGAACCGGAGGCGGAACCGTCGGGTCGAGATCGTCCTCGACGAGCGGGACGTGGTCGCCCTGGAGGAGACGGCCCGCTACGGTCCGCCCCGGAAGCGTCTCGGGTTTCGGGGTTTCATATTCGAACTGTTCGGCACCCCGCCGCCCCCCCTCCGCCACCCGGTCATCAAGGGGCCGGGCAAGAGCAGGCCCCAGCCCCGGCCGGAGCTGCCGGGGCCGGCGGACAACCGAACCTGAGGCGGTTCGAGGACGTAAGATCATGGCGAAGGCCCAAGAACCGGAAATCAAACTCGACCCCAACGGCTGGATGATCACTTTTTCGGACCTGGTCACCTTGCTGCTGACCTTCTTCGTCATGCTGTTGACCATGAACTCGATGGATAACAAGAAGTTCAACGACGTCTTCAGCGTCTTCAACGAAAAGGTCGGCGTCCTCAAGTTCGCCGACCGGACCCGGATCCAGAACACGGCCCAGTTTCTGGGCTCGGTCAAGAAGATGCTGCCCGGCCAGCCGGCCATGGCCGCCCAGATCATCAAACAGGCGCGAACCCTGAACGTCATCCTCGGCACCGGGACCAGACGCAAGCCGGGCTGGCTCAAGAACATCATCAAGGGCCTCCACATCCGGATGGACCCCCGGGGACTGATCATCACCATGAGCAATCAGATCCTGTTTCGCTCCGCGACCGACACCCTGACCCCGGCCTCCCGGGCCCTGTTGAAACGAATCGCCACCTTTCTGGCCCTCGCCCGCCGGCCGGTGACCATCGAGGGGCACACCGACAACATTCCCCTCAAGGATAAGACCTACTTCGCCTCCAACTGGGAATTGAGCCTGGCCCGGGCGGTGACCGTGCTCCAGTTCATCCTGGCCGAGGGGAAAAGGAGAAAAATGGGAATCAAGCCGACCTGGTTCCGGGTGGGCGGTTACGGCTCCACCCGGCCCCTGGCCGACAATTCCACCGAAGCCGGACGACGAACCAACCGTCGCGTCGAAATAATCGTCGACATGAGGTCGTAAGGGGGACATAGTGGCCGAACCGGGAAAAGACGCCGATACTGGCAACGAGAAGACCGAGCCCGCCAAGAAAAAAAGCAAGCTGCCGATGATCATCATCGTGCTGGTGGTCGTCCTGGCCGTTGCGGGCGGCGGGGTGGTCGTGGTCAAGATGATGTCGGGCAAAGGGGGCCAGAAAAAGGGTTCGGCCACGGCCTCATCGACCGCCAAGCCCACCGGTTTCCACGTGGCCCAGTACAAGCTCGACCTGAAGCCGTTCATCGTCAACCTGGCCGATCCGGGCGGACGCCGGTATCTCAAGGTGAACCTCCAGCTGGCCTTTGACGATTCCAGCCTGGCCGACGAAATCAAGAGACGCATGGCCGAGTTTCAGGACGCGATCATCGTCCTGCTGAGGTCCAAGCGCTACGAGGACATCGCCACCTCGGCCGGGATGATCAAGCTGCGCAACCAACTGCTTCAAACCATCAACAAACGTCTTCCCGGGCCCAAGGTCTATACCATCCACTTCACCGAATTCGTGGTGCAGTAGGCCAAGGCGTCCCCAAGGGAGAGGGTTCATGACCAAGGTGCTGTCCCAGGAGGAGGTCGATTCCCTGCTCAAGGGAATGAGCGATGGCGAAATCGAGGTCGAAACCGACGTCGGGATCGATGACTCGGGGGTCATCCCCTACGACCTGACCAACCAGGATCGGATCATCCGGGGCCGGATGCCGACCCTGGAGATCATCAACGACCGCTTCGCCC
>CAZMVB010000038.1:0-37592 GCA_964569795.1 uncultured Desulfarculales bacterium
GCTTCCGGCCAATTCAGGATTACTTTTCCGACGGCCGCTACTGGCGGCTGTACGTGATGGACCTGGGCGGGGTTGGTTGATACGGTTTGATTTTCCCTGGCCTCAATCCGGCAGCATTTTCAGAATTTTTTTCATTTGCGGGGCGACTCGACTTTATCCCGGTCCGGGAAAGGGGGACGTCATCGCCACGAACTTACGACTTTTGCGACTTGACAGGGCCGGTGGTTTTCGGATACAAACCAAGCTTGTGAAATTTGTTTCTTAAAAGGAGCCGACGTCATGTCAGAACCCCTCATGCCCATGATCGAGATCGGGCAGATGATCACTGAACTGGGCGCCGATACCCTGTACCAGTGCATGCAGTGCGGCCTCTGCTCGGGCCTGTGCCCCTGGCCCAAGGTCGGCGCGCCGCTCAACACCCGCAAGCTCATCCGGATGGGCCAGATGGGCTTCGAGGGCTACGAGTCCGAGGATTTTCTGTACGCCTGCACCACCTGCCGGCTGTGCCAGAACAATTGCCCCCGGGGGGTCAAGATCGTCGATGTCATCCGGCTGATGCGGTCCATGATCGCCGAGAGCGGGGCCATCCCCGGCTCGCTGAGGCCGATCCTGGGGAGCGCCCACAGCAAGGGCAACCCCTGGTCCGAGGACCGCGAGAAACGGACCGCCTGGCAGGCCGGTCTGGACGTGCCGATCTTTGACGGCTCCCAGGAGTATTTCCTGTTCGTGTGCTGCACCTCCTGTTTTGACGCCCGGAGCCAGAAGATCGCCAAGACCATCGTCGAACTCCTGAACAAGGCCGGGGTGTCCTACGGCGTCATCGGCAACGAGGAGTCCTGCTGCGGCGAGTCCATCCGCAAGATGGGCGGCGAGGAACAGTTCGCCGCCCTGGCCGAGAAGAACATCAATCTGTGGAGCGAAAAGGGCGTCAAGAAGATCATCGTCACCTCGCCCCACTGCCTGACCACGTTCACCGTGGATTACCCGGAGATGGGGGCCGAACTGGAGGAGGTGGTCCACATCGGGGTCTTCCTGAAGCGCCTGATCGACGAGGGCAAGCTGAGCCTCAAGGCCGGCGCGGGCCGGAAAATCGCCTATCACGACCCCTGCTACCTGGGCCGGCACAACGATATCTTCGACGTCCCCCGCGAGCTGATCGCAGCCGTGGGCGGCGAACTGACCGAGCTGGCCCAGAAGGGCAAATTCTCGCTGTGCTGCGGCGGGGGCGGCGGCCGGCTGTGGATGGAGACCCCGCCCGAGCAGCGGTTCTCGGACACCCGGGTGAGGCAGGCGGTCGAGGCCGGGGCCGAGGTCCTGGCCACAGCCTGCCCCTATTGCATCTCGCTCCTGGAGGACTCGGTCAAGACCACCGGCAACGAGGACAAGCTGCAGATCAAGGACCTGTCCGAACTGGTGCTCGGCGACTTGTAGTCCCTCGCTGGTAGGATCACCAAAAACCCCGACGCAATGCGCCGGGGTTTTTATTTGTCCGGGTAAGGGCTCGTCCGCGGGCCCGGGCTGTGTTAAGGTGCGAGGAGTACGGCGGGGATCCATCCGGAGATAAAGTCATGGGGCGTTCTTGGGGCGTTGGGGGACGCTGGCTCAAAAAAGGCCTGAGGGGCCTGGGCCGGGCCTACAAGTTCACGGCATTGACCCTGTTCAGCGTGGTCGTCCTGGCGGTGCTGATCGAGGTGGCGGTCCGAATGGGCGCGGCCGTGTATCAGGACCTGAGCCGGCCGTCGTCCCCCCGGACCGCTGTCCGGCCGGTCAAGGCCAGGAAAACCCCGCCGGCCGTTGTGGCCAAGCCCGCTGCCCGGACCGCATCGACCTCCAACCGAGGCGCCTCGTTGGCCAGGACCCCGGCCGCCCCGCCCGCCCGGAAGACCCCGGCCCGCCAGGCCCGCCCCCGGCCGCCCGTGACCAACCGGGCCCAGCTCATCCGGCGGTTCCACCTGGCCGCCTATGTCCGGGAAAGCCGCCGGGTCCAGCGCCGGATGTACCGGTTCAGGCCCTATGTCATGTGGCAGCCCCCGCCGTTTCAGGGCCGGGCCATCAACATCGGCCCGGACGGCCGGCGGCGGACCCTCGGCAACTCTGACCGGACGGACGCCCGCCGGGTTTTTGTCATGGGCGGCTCGACCGTCTGGGGGGCCTACGTCGCCGACGGCGACACCTTTCCCTCGCATCTGGCCCGGGTCCTGAACAGGAAGGTCGGGCCGTTCAAGGTCTATAACTTCGGCCAGAACGCCTATGGCTCGACCCAGGCCCTGATCCGGCTGATGCTCGAGATCAGGCGAGGCAACGTGCCTGACGTGGTCATCTTCCTGAACGGGGTCAATGACGGTTTCATCGCCACCTGCTATCCGGCCGTGCCGGGCTCGATCTATCCCCTGTTCAGCTTTCACGAGCGCCTGAGGGCCGGGGCCCCCTGGCGGGACATCCTGCGGGACATCTACAAGAATTCGGACACGGTCCAGCTTTTGATCCGGGCCGGGGTCCTGAACAAGGTCTTGTTTCAGGAGTTCCGGCCCCGGCGGGGACTGTTCCGCCTGCCGCTTGCGGCCAAGGTCGCCCTGGCCGCCAAGATGTATCGCCAGAACGTGTCCATGGCCGAGGCCCTGGCCGCGAAGTTCAAGTTCAAGGTCTTCTTTTTCTGGCAGCCGACGCTCTATACCGGCCAGAAACCGCTGGCCCCGTTCGAGCGGTATCTGGTCCGCGACGAGCGGGCCAAGAACGACTATGCCAGGCTGGCCTTCAAGTACGTGCCCCTGATCTATCGGGACATAAAACGCCGTCCGCCCCAAAGCGCCAATTTCTTCAATCTGTCAGGTATGTTTCAGGATTACCGGGGACTGGTCTTCGGCGATTACGTGCATCTGCTGGCCCCGGGCAATCGCCTTTTGGCCGAGAGGGTGGTTGAGATTATCGCTCCCCGGCTGGACCGAAGGCTCGATCCACAAGAACGGAACCAAACGCCCGGATACAATGGATCGGTCGTGAAATAAATCCTCGGCCCCAATCCAGGCGCAGGGAAACCCTTCACCGACGTGGTCCACCTGGATCGGGCCGGGCCGTTACGGTCTTATTTCTCGAACTGGCAGCCGCACCAGGGGCAGTAGTTGTACTCCTTGTCGGCCAGGGCCTCGCGGCAGGACGAGCACAGGATCACCAGCTCGTTCGAGCAGAACGGGCAGTAGGAAAACTCCAGAAAGGCCTTCCGGGCCTCTTCAGACATCTGTTTGTACTTCTCCTCGCACTCGACGTCCCGGCAAACCTTGACCTTTCGTTCCGTGGGGGTCGTCTCGGGCTGAGGACTGGAAGCCGTCTCCATGGGTCGCCTCCCGAAAGCCGCGACGCCGGCCTTGAGGCCGGCTCCGCGACGGAGTATATTGGTCCAAAACATCCCGGGGCCTCGGCCGCCGGGTCTATATATTTAATTTAAGGCCTCAATCGCCGACGTCAATATGGGTCACGTCACCCGGCAGGAAAAAGGTCGATTGCTTGACCTTGTCCCGGCGGGGCGAGAAGGTGATGAAATACTTGGGTCGGCAGTCGAGGCGTTCCATGGCCTTGACCTTTTCCAGACTGACCAGGGGATCGACCGACACCTGGCCGGCGAAATCGCCGCCTTGGTTCAGGGCCACCAGGTCGATCCGGTCCCGGGTGGACAGGGGCGGCAGGAAGCAAGGCAGGGGTCTGAGCCCGGCCTGGGTCACCAGGTCTGACACCAGGCAGATGATTGTCTGGCGGACGACCTCGGTCTGCCTGTGGTCCTCGGGGACGGCCTCGAGGCGGGCCTTGGCCCGGGCGATGACTTGTTCGGGGTCGAGCATGACGGCCCTCCGGCGGCGTCTTGGCGCCAAACTACAACACCCCCGGTGGGGTGTCAAATGAGGTCAGCCACCGCCGCGGCCTTTGCCCTGTCCCTGGCCGGGGTCATCACCCTGGCGGCGGTGATGATCACCGAGGAGCACCGGCCCTGGCGGCATTACGCCCGGCTGGCCCGGGAGCGGCGGGCAATCCTGGTCGCGGACCGGGCCCGGGCGGCCGGGTCGCCCCAGGCGCGGATCAAGCGCCTGGTCGCCGCGGTCCGGGCCGAGCCCATCCGGGTCCGCCAGATCACGCCCACCCTGACCGGCCGGCCCGAGCGATGTCTGACCTGTCACTTCGGGATCGAGCAGATCAGCGCCGCCCACCCCATCGAGGCCTTTGGCTGCGTCATCTGCCACGGCGGCAACCGCCTCGGGCTCAGCCCCGAGCGGGCCCACCAGGGCCTGCTCGGCGGCCGCAATCCGTCCGACTTCCGGGTGATCGCCCGGACCTGCGGCCAAAAGGGCTGTCACGCCGGACGCAATCCGGCCTACCAGAACGTGGTTGACCGCTCCCAAAAGAGCCTGATGGCCACCATGGCCGGGGTGATCCTGGGCCTGCGCCTGTCCTGGGGGGCCCAGCCCGACGCCCGGGCCCGTTACGCCTCAGTGGGCGTGGCCGATCTGACCCCGGCCGATCAGCGGCCGCCCCACACCTACGGGTTCCTGGCCACGATTCCGGATTATCTAACAACGGGGCGACAACGACACAAGGGGCGGTCGGGGTTCAGCGGCGGGCGCGGGCGTTCTGTGTCAGGGCGCGTGGCCGACGACCAGTGGCCCAAGTTCTGCGCCCGCTGCCACCTGAACAACCACCGGGACCGGGGACCTTCGGCCCACGCCGCGGGATGTGCCGCCTGCCACGTCTTGCGGACCCCGGACAACCGCTATCGCGGCGGCGACCCGATGATCGACCGCAAGGCCCAGGGCCGCGGCGCCAGGCACCGCCTGACCACGGCCATACCCGCCACCCAATGCTTGAGGTGCCACAACCGCTCGGGACGGATCGGCCTGGCATACCTGGGCCGGTTCGACTCGGACGCCTACGGCACCCCCTATCAGCGGGGCACCATGAACTTTCAGCGCCTCTCGGGCGGCCGCTTCTATCTGAATTTATCGCCCGACGTCCATCACCAAAAGGGGATGCACTGCATCGACTGCCACACCGGTGACGAGGTCATGGGCGACGGCCACATCTACGGCCGGATGGTCCGGGCGACCCGGATCAGGTGCCAGACCTGTCACGGCGGTTTCCGGTCGCGGCCCCGGACCGGTTCCATGTCCAATCCGGAACTGCGCTGGAAGCTGGGCTATCTGCCCCGCGTCAAACCCCGCCCCGGGGACCGGCCCGTGCTCGATCACGGCGGCAAGCCCATGACCAATGTCTTCAAGCGGGGCGACAAGTTCATCCTGATCTCCAAGGTCACCGGCCGGATCCATCCAATGACGATCATCACCGGCCGGCCGGGCCTCCACACCATCAGCGGCCACGCCGAGACCAACGTGGAGTGCTTTACCTGCCACGCCCGGTGGGCGCCCCAGTGTTACGGCTGCCATCCGGTTCGCCGCCAGGGTCAAAAAATGCTGAATTCCATGACCGGCCGGCGCACCGACGGCCGCTGGTACGAGCGGCGGGACTACTATCGCTTCCGCGACCCGCCCCTGGGCATTGGCGACCGGGGCAAGGTCTCGCCGTTCATGCCCGGCTGCCAGGTCCTGTTCACTCATCTCGACGCCCGGGGCCGGCCCATCAAGCGGCTGTATTTGTACAAGGGTTCGGTCTTCCGTAACGGCGTGGTCTCGACCCCGATCAACCCGCACACCACCAGCATCAGCGTCCGGTCGTGCGCCGGGTGTCACCTCTCGCCCAAGGCCCTGGGCCTCGGCCAAGGTTTTTTGCGCTTGGGAAAGACCTGGGCTCAAAACAAGTTCTGGCCCCTGGTCGATCCCAAGAAAAACGGCAATCCGCTGGGCTTTGCCTGGGAGAGCCTGGTCTCGGCCACGGGCCGGGTCCTGATGGGCACGACCCACCCCCAGGCCCGGCCGTTCAACGCCGCGGAACTGAGACGCATGGTCCGGGTCGGCTCGTGCCTGCCCTGTCATGGCCGTTACGACGATCCCATCTATCGGGACTGGCCCCGGAGCCTGAAGCTGGCCGGCAGCCGGAAACACTGGCAGTTGATCCGGAAATCGTGGGGCCGACGGCCTCTCGATCGTCGAGGTCCGGGACCGGAGGCCTTTTTCCCGGGCTCTCAAAACAAGCCCAGGGGAAAAAAGTGAGGCCAAAGGCCTCATCCCGGACCTCGGCCATCGGGAGGCTGGAGTCTGGCACCCCGGGACCAATGGACGCCCATGTTTATTAAAGGAAAAAAAGGACCGTTTACGGGTTTCGCGGTCGCGGTCTGTCTGGTGGTCTCGGCCATCGCCCTGACTTTGACCACGACCGATCCGGTCTCTTCTGGGGGCCCGCCCGCGGCCGGCTGCCGGAAATGCCACCCGGGCCTTAGGGCCATGGGTCCCTGGCACCGTTTTCCATGCCAGCGCTGCCACAACGGCAATCCCACGGCCACCACCCGGGAAAAGGCCCATCAGGGACTGATCCTCCGGCCGGCCGGGCTGGGGGTGGCCCGGAAAAAATGCGGCGGCTGTCATCGGGCCCGAGTGGACAGCGTCAGAAAAAGCCTGATGGCCACCGCCGCCGGGATCATCGCCCCGACCCGTTACCTGTGGGGGGCCCAGCCCGACCTGAGGCCGATCTATGCCACCCGGGCCGTGAGCGGCCTGAAAATGCTGCCGCCCGGCAACCGTCGCCTGGTGGACGACCTGCTTAGGCGGCGATGCCTGCGCTGTCACCTCTACACCACCGGCGCTAAGCGCCGGGGCGATTGGCGTGGCCTGGGCTGCGCCGCCTGCCACGTCACCTATGGCGACGACGGACGATACCAGGGCCCAAACAAAATTTTAAAAAAAATGATGCGTCCGGGGCTTCTCCAACGGCATCGATTCACAACGGCCGTCCCGACCAAGACCTGCCTCCACTGCCACAACGGCCCCCGCATCGGGACCGATTACTTGGGGCTCTATCCCCGGGACTTTCATGTGGCGTATGAATTTTTAAAACCAGGTAGTCCTGAGAATAAAAAACTCCACGGCCAGGATTACCGGCGGCTGGTTCCTGATATCCACTTTCAGAAGGGTCTGCACTGCATCGACTGCCACCCGGCCGAGGAACTGATGGGGACCGGCCGGCTGCATCGCTTTGCCACGGATCAGGTCCGCATCCGCTGCCAGGACTGCCACGGCCGGCCCGGCCGGCCGCCCCGCACGGTCAGGATCACCGCGGCAAACCAGACGGCCCTGCGCCGGGCCCGGGTCAATCCCCACGTCAGCCTGAAGATCGGCGACCAGGTGGTGGTCACCTCGGGCGGGCATCTGCTGACCCACGTCAAGCTGATCCACGGGCGCTTTGTGCTGACCTCGCGGGTGACCGGCTCGCGACACGTCATCCCCCAGATCCAGGACTCCCTGGCCCGGATCGTCGATCACCGCATCCCGGGGCACCTGACCCGGATGGCCTGCTCGGCCTGCCACGCCGCCTGGACCAGCCAGGACTTCGGCTTTCATCTGTTCCGCGAGGACTACGCCAACTATCTCAACTGGTCCGCCACCCGGGACCAGGACGATCCCCAGGTCCAGCGAATTCTGGGAAAAAACCTGGCCCTGCCCCCGGCCCGCTGGGGGCCGCCCCGGGCCCGGGACTGGCTGACCGGGCGGACATCGACCGGCCTCTGGTACCAGGGATTTTCGTATCGCCGCTGGGAGGGACGGATCCTGGGGATCAATCGACGCGGCCAGGCCTCGTGTCTCCGGCCCCGGTATCAATACGTTATCACCTGGGTGTATCAAAAGCGGCGGGTCCGGCTGGACTCGGTCGTCCCGAAGACCGCGGACGGCCGGCGGGGCTGGGCCATGAACCCCTACACCCCCCACACCATCCGCCCCCGGACGGTGACCTGCACCGCCTGTCACGGCCGGCCCCGGGCCCTGGGCCTGGGCAACCGGCGATTGCGTTATGCGATCAAGAAAAATTCAAACGTGAAACTGTCCGGGCCGTTGACCTTTCCGGGCAGGGACGGTCTTCGGGGGGCGCCCGAACTGCCGCAGGTGGTCGATCCGGCGGGCCGTCCGCTCCAGGTGACCACCCGGCCCAAGGCCAGGTTCTTCAACGCCGTCGAGCTGAGACGGCTCCTGGTCTTCAGCCGGGCCTATGAGCGCTGGTGGCTCGAGGAACTCCGGCGTCTGCAATGGCTTCAGTGGCTCAGGCCCAGGACCGTCAAGACCCCGCCCGCGGCCAGCAGCCCCAAAAACAAGGGCAGATAGACCCCCCGCGGCACGACCCGGGCCACCAGGGGCAACAGGGCGACAAAGACGAGCCCCAGGGCCGGAATGACCAGGCCCCCCAGCCAGGCCGGCAGATACTGCAACATGTACTGGATCCCGGCAAAGGGCCACGGGGCCTGGATGTGCTCGGGTCCGCCGACGGCCCGGGGCGGCGGTCCCAGGGCGGCCGGCAGGATCAGGGCCACCAGGAAAAGGGCCACGGACAAGGCGCCCAGGCAGAGCAGTTCCTTGACGACCAGTTCCCGCCGGCCCGAGCGCTGGTCAATCTCGGCCTGGTCCGGGGTCGAATGTTCCGGGGCGTCCTTCACCTGCGGCGACCTCGCTTCACGCCGGCCCGGGCCCGCCGGGCCGGATCGAAAACAGGAGGCCCGCCCCGGCGGGCCAGGCGTCCGGCCAGTCGGCGGGATCGGGCGGTTTGTGTAACAGCGCCCCGGCGGCGGCGCGGAAGACGTCCTCGAGGCCCAGGCCGGGAAAGGCGAACACGTCCAGGTGAATCCGGGCCAGGGCCGTCTCCGGGGGCGATTCGGCCCGGCAGGCCTCGTCCAGGGCCGCCGCAGCTTCCTTGACCTTGGCCGGGGCCTCGGCCTCGAACTCAACCGACCAGGCCGCCCCTTCGGCCTCGACCCGCAGGTCCTCCAGGGCCAGGGCCAGGGCCTCATTGATCCGGTCATCCGCGCCCGGGAGGGCCGCCTGGGGCAGATCGAGGCCGAACCAGAGCTTGGGGCGGGGCCCCAGGCCGGGGGGCATGACCACCTCGGTGGGCGCGGTGAACACGGCCTCGGTCGTTTGGTGAACGATCAGCTGGGCCAGGCCGGGGACGTCGGTCACCAGCCGGGTCCGCCAGTCCCCCTGGTCGGCCCACAGGGTCTGCCAGGCGGCCAGCCAGACCAGGGCCATCTCCTCGGTCGGGGTGAACCAATCGGTCCCGGCCGGGTCCTCGGGCCCGGCCGGCTCGAACTCGCCCAGGGCCGCCCGGAGCATGTCTTTCTCCCTGGCCCGGGCGCCGGCCAGGCCGGCCTGGGCCGCGGCCCAATCCCGCTCCAGCCCGGCGGCCAGATAGAGGATCGCCCCGGGATCGCTCAGTTCGGCCGTAAGGGAAGGGGTCTCGGGCCGGGCCGGTTGGGGGCCGGCGGGCCGGCCCTTGAGATCGGCCAGGATCGAGCGGGTCGTCTCGCGCCTAGGAACCGGCGGGGCCGGATGCTTGACCGACTCCAGGGCGTCGTGGTCCATGAGCGTCGCCACCCAGGATCGGGCCCGGGCCAGCCGCGCCTCCAGGTCCCGGGCCGCCTGGCCGCGCCAGGCCACGTCTTCCAGCCGGACCAGACCCGCCTCGGCCGCGGCCGCCGTGTCCCCGTCCAGGGGCAGCCCCTTTGGCCGGAGCACCCGGATCGGCCCAAAGGCCGACTGAAACGCCTTGGCCCGGGCCGGCGACATGTATATTCCCGGAAAGTAAACCGCCCCCGTCATCTCCTTCCCCTTGGTCTGCAAGTGTGTTAGGCTTAGGCCACCATGGAGCAACGCATCTTTGACCAGGGACTGTCCGTCGAGGCCACCTCGGCCTACATCCTCCTGGACTCCCTGCGCGACGCCCCCCAGGGGCCGAGCGTCGAGCTGGCCCTGAACGTCTGGACCGGCACCCCCGACGCCCTGGACCAGGCCCTCCGGGAACTGGCCCAACGCCGGATCATCGAACTGCCCCGGAACAGCGGCGGCCGGGTCGAACTGCGGCCCCCCGAGAAATGGGCCTGACCGGGCGTCCGAATGTGGCCGAGACCGCCGAAGGCCCATCTTGACCCCAACCGGATTCTGGCATAAATTTCGGCCACGAACAATGGTATCGACCGTGGACTACGCCCTGGCCCGCCAGAAAATGATCGACACCCAGCTCGTTGTCCGGGGGATCACCGATCTTCGGGTCCTCGAGGTCATGAGCCGGCTGCCCCGCCACCTGTTCGTGGACGAGGCCCTCCAGGGCCAGGCCTACGACGACAATCCCCTGCCCATCGGCCTGGGACAGACCATTTCCCAACCCTACATCGTCGCCCTGATGACCCAGGAACTGAGGCTCAAGCCCGACGACATCGTCCTCGAGATCGGCACCGGCTCGGGCTACCAGACGGCCATCCTGGCCGACCTGACCGAGCACGTTTACTCGATCGAGCGGCTGCCGGAACTGAGGATCAGGGCCCGCCGCATCCTGGACGAACTCAAGCTGTTCAACGTCAGCCTCAAGACCGGTGACGGGACCCTGGGCTGGCCCGAGCAGGCCCCCTTTGACGCCATCATCGTCACCGCCGCCTCGCCCGACGTTCCCCGGGCCCTGACCGAGCAGTTGGCCGTGGGCGGCCGTCTGGTCATCCCGGTGGGTGACCGGGGCGTCCAGCGCCTGAAGCGATTCATCCGCACCCCGAGCGGCCTGGACGAGGACGACTTCGGCGGCTGCCGGTTCGTGGCCCTGATCGGCCAGCAGGGCTGGGAGGGCTGATCCGGGGCCAGGCCCGGGGAGGGTGTCAGCGGCCCAGGCCGCACCAAAACAGGCCGCGGCAGGGGGGCGGGGACCGGAGGGGGTCCGCAAGGAGGAGGTTTGAGACCGAGGGGCCGACCGTTAATCAGAAGCCCGTTTCGAGCCGTGGTACTGGTCCTGATCGCCCTGTCCCTGGCCGCCTGGTACGACTGTCTGACCACGGCCAAGTATGACCGGATCAAGTACAACCCGGAGACGATCATCAGCCCCAAAGGGGCTTCCTGGCCGATCATCCTCGCGCCCGGGAAAAGCCTCTGCGTCAGCGACCTGGTGCCGGTCAAGACCTACTGCGTCCCCGGGTGGCCGGTCAAGAGCGAGGTCTGCGTCACCGGGACGATCTACGGCCGGAAGGGTCTGATCCTCGAGGTCTTCAACGACGGGTCCGCGACCTCGCTGGGGGTCCGCCTGGGCGGCAAGGACCTGGCCTGGCTCCACAACAGCCATTTCTTCATTCCCGGACCGGTCCCGGCCCAGGGCGCCCGGCTGTGCGTCACCAACCGGGACCGGTACAGCATCACCGTCAGCGGCCTGGAGGTCCGCAACCACTCCGGCTACAATTCCGGCTTCCCCCGGTTCTATTTCGTGCCCCGCAACCTGTTCCCGGTCAAGCTGAACTGGGAACGCTTTCTGGTCAGCGGTGTCATCTGGCTGTGGGGGCTGGTGGTCTGGTGGGTGATATCCTTTCGGCTCATCCGCTGGCTGGGCCTGACCGATCAGGTGACCCCGATCTTCCTGATCAGCCTCGGTCCCCTGCTCTACCTCATTCCCACCTCCCTGGGGGCGATCTTTCTGTCCACGGATCGGATCCTGTTTTTGCGAACCGAGGTGGTCGTAATCGCGATCGGTTTAGTCGTGATTCCCCAGGTGGTGGTGATGAGTGTGTTCAAGCTCCTGGCGGCCCGGCGAAGGCGGCTGGAAGGCTCAAATTAAAAGTAGTTATGACCAGTTGAGGTCGAGACCGTGGGGGAAACAGGGCGGCGTTCGATTGTGATCGGCATTTCCCAGGACTTGACAAGATAACGGCCGAGGGGTATAAACACCGGCATGAACAGGAGGTGGGGCGCATGAAGAAATGGACCTGGGCGATCCTGCTCGCCTTGACTCTGGGCCTGCTGGCCGCCGGTTACGCCATGGCCGATCAGTTTGTCGTCTGTCCCCGGGACGTCAAGAAACGTCAGGCGCTGTGCGCGTTAATGATTCGTTACGGCAAGGATGCCCTGGTCCGTCACAGTTACGTCGAAGCCCGTAACATGTTCCAGAAGGCCATCCAGGCCGATCCGACCTCGCAGTTGGCCTGGGCCTATTACAACCGGGCCCTGGTCCTGTCCCTGAGCTGGAACTTCAAGAAGACCGGCCGCCTGTTCAAGCCGGGGACGGCCCCCAAGTTCACCCCGGGCCCGGCCGCGGGCCCCAAGCCGTCGGCCCCGGCGGTCAAGAAGCCGGCCCCGGCCGCCGCGCCCATACCCCCGAGCCCGCCGGACGAGGGCTGCTGACGTTCGGTGGTCAGGCGTTAAAAAACCGGCCCCGAGGGACGCAGGGGGCGTCGCCTCGGGTCGAAAACAGTTTCAACCACATTTCGCCAAGGAGGAATAAGGATGAGAAAGTTTTTTGTGGTTTTGCTGGCCCTGGTCTTCATGCTGAGCATGGTGTCGCTGGTCTCGGCCAAGAACATTCTCAAGACCCACGAGAAAGCCTATCAAAAATCGATCGCCAAGCTGGTTCCCAAGAAGATGTGGCGGACCGTCAACGATCTGTACAAGGTCTGGCTGACCAACCTGGCCGGCAAGACCCATGTCTATCTGCTTGACGTCCGCAGCCATCCCGAATTCAACGCCTTCCACATCGAGGGCGCCAGCCACATCCACGACGGCCATTGGTACACCATTCCCGGGTGGATCAAGAATCCCAAAGCCGACATCTGGGTGTACTGCCGGACCCAGCACCGGAGCGGCTACATTGCCGGCATGCTGTACAAGATCGGTTACAAGAACGTCAAGTGGGTCCACGGCGGCATGGTGGGCTGGGTCAAGGCCGGCTACCCGATCTTCAACTACTTCCTGGGCCGGGCCGACAGAACGGGCGTCCACTACCGCAAGCCCCCTCAAAAACTGGATGAGCGTGGCTTCTTCATCCGCGAGTGGCGGCACCAGCGTTAACGGTTGAGAATCGATACTCCCAGGGGCGGCCCCGGGGGCCGTCCCTGTTTTTTTAATTTCAGGAGAAGACAAGATGCGCGGCTGGCTGGCGGCGATGATGGTGGTCCTCGGGGTGGCGTCCTTCCCGGCCCTGAGCCCGGCCCAGCGGCCGACGGACATAGACAGCCTCCAGGCCTATGACCTGCTCAAAAAGGACCCGGGGCACACCTTCCTGATCGACGTCCGCACCCGGGCCGAGTACCAGTTCGCCGGCCACCCGGTAATGGCCTACAACATTCCCTGGCGGTTCCTGACGGCCACCTTTGCCGTCCAGGGTGATCGTATCCACCGCGGCCGCCCGGTGGCGGTCACCGGGTACCAACTCGGTCCCGGGCCCAACCCCCGGTTCATGGCCGTGGTCCGCTCGCTGTTCAAGCCCACCGACCGGCTGCTGCTGCTTTCGGCCCGGGGACGGCGGAGCGCCAAGGCGGCCGAGGCCCTGCTCGGGGCCGGGTTCCAGAAGGTGTATAACGTGACCGACGGCTACTGGGGCCCGAGTGTCGATCCCCGCCTGCCCGAGGAGGTCCGCCGCCTGGCGGCCAAGTACTCGACCCCCCGGCCGGGCCGGGTGGCCGGATGGGTGTACTGGGGCTTGCCGCTGACCTATGAAATCGATCCGAAATTCGTCTATCCGCCCGATCTGATTCGTCACCGCTGAGCCGGACCCGGCCGGTGCCCGCCCCCCGGCCCTACAACCGGGGCGGGGGTCCGTCCCTTCTTACCCGCCAGAAATGATAGAGCATCAGCGCCAGGGCCAGCCCGGGCAGGGCCAGGCAGTGCAGGACGTAAAACCGCAGCAGACCCAGGTCCCGGCCGGCGCCCAAGGGCAGGAAAAATGACCGGATCTGGTCGCCGATGAGCGGGATTTGCTGGGCCAGGTGGACCACCACCTCGGCCGCCCACCAGGTGTGGACGTCGGTCCGGAGCAGGTATCCGGTCAGGTCCAGGGCCAGGGTCAGGACGAGCAGGGCCACGCCCACCAGCCAGTTCAGGTGACGCGGCGGGGCAAAGGCCCGCTGCCAGACCACCCGGATCATGTGGCCGATCAGGACAAAGACCATGACCTGCCCGGCCCAGAAGTGCAGCCTCCGCAGCCACCAGCCAAAGGGCACGCCCCCCTGGAGGTCCACCAGGCTGGCGTAGGCCCCCGCGGGCGTGGGCCGGTAGAAGAACATCAGCAGCAGGCCGGTCAACCCCAGGACCACGAAACAAAAAAAGGCCGTGCCGCCCAGGCAGAAGGTGGCCGAGACCTTGATCCGCCAGACAGGAAGTTTCCGGGGGTGGATGTGCTCCAGGAACGACTGGGACCGGCCAATGGACCCGCGCCCGGTCACCCGTCACCGTCCTCGGTTCACGGGCCGCGTCGGATCGATCCGCACCCCGCCGTCCTTGAGGCGGATCACCTGGAGGTGGGTCAGTCCCCGGGTGGCCGGGCCGTGGCGCAGGGCGCCGTCCCGGGCGAACCGGCTGCCGTGGCAGGGACAGACGAACAGCTTCAGCCCGGGCCGCCACTGGGGGCGGCATCCCAGATGGGGGCAGACCAGCAACAGACCAATCAGTCTGGGCCCGTCCTTGACCAGGGCCACCCCGTTCTTGACCAGGACCCGGGCCCCGGACCGTACCTCGGCGGCCTTGAACCGGGCCGGCCGGGGTTTCTCCCTGGGCGGCTTGTGCCCCAGGAGGCGGCCGGTGATGGTCAGGACCCCGGCCAGGGCGGCGATCAGGCCGGCCAGAAAGCCCCGCCTCAACCACCGGTTCCCGGGCGTCCCGGTCCCCTGGCCGCGGTCTGATTCGGCGGCCACGGCTCAGTCTCCCCGGTACAGGTCGGCGTTGATGGCGTATTTATTGATCTTGTAATTGATGATCCGGTTCGAGGTGGACAGGATCCGGGCGGCCCGGGACCGGACGCCGCGGGCCTGTTTGAGGGCCTCGATGATCAGCTCCCGCTCGAAGTTGGCCACCGCCGTGGCCAGGGAGACCGTCGAGGCCGTGTCCGAGGACTCGCCGGTCTGGAGCGAGGGGGGCAGGTGCATCCCCTTGATGACGTCCTCGTCGCAGACCAGGACCGCCCGTTCGATGACGTTCTGCAGCTCCCGGACGTTGCCCGGCCAGTGATACTGCATCAACAGGTCGATGGCCGGGGTCGAGATGCGCCGGATCTGCTTGCCGTTTTCGAGGTTGTATTTTTCCAAAAAATGCTCGGCCAACAGCAGGATGTCGCTGCGGCGCTCCCGCAGGGGCGGCAGGTAGATCGGAAAGACGTTGAGCCGGTAGTACAGGTCCTCCCGGAATCTGCCCGCGGCCAGCAGTTCCTCCAGGTCCTGGTGGGTGGCGGCGATGATCCGGACGTTGGTGGTCAGGGTCTCCAGGCCGCCGACCCGGGTGAATTCCCGCTCCTGGATGACCCTCAGGAGCTTGGTTTGCAGGGCCGGGGACAGATCGCCGATCTCGTCCAGAAAGATGGTCCCGCCCTCGGCCTGTTCGAAGCGTCCCTTCTTGCGGTTGACGGCCCCGGTAAAGGCGCCCTTCTCGTGGCCGAAGAGCTCGCTCTCCAGCAGTCCCTCGGGCAGGGCGGCGCAGTTGACCTTGACCAGGGGACATTCGGCCCGGTCCGAGTTGTAGTGGATGGCGTTGGCCACCAGTTCCTTGCCCGTGCCCGACTCGCCCCGGATCAGGACGGTGGCCCTCGAGGCGGCCACCCGGTAGATCATGTCAAAGACCTCCTGCATCCGCGAGGCGTGGCCGATGATGTTGGCCACCTGGTACCGCTCGGCCAGCTTGCGCCGCAGATGCAGGTTGTCGGTCAGCAGCTCCTCCCGCTCCATCTGGATGCCCTGGATGTTCTTGACCGTCTGGGCGATGAGGCCGGCGATGATGGTCAGCAGGTGCCGGTCCTCGTCCAGCCGGGCCTGGTCGGCCCCGGTCAGGTCGATACTCAGGGCGCCCAGGACCTCGGCCCCGGCCGAAACGGGCACGCAGATGAAGGACGTCTTGGTCTTGGACAGGTCCCCCCGGCTCCGGGTCCGGTGGAGGAACTCGTCCTCCTCGCCCAGGTCGAGGATGACCGCCGGCTCGCCCGTGGCCACCACCCGGCCGGTGACGCCCTCGCCCAGCCGGTACCGCCCCCGCCGCTTGGCCTCGTCGGTCAGACCCTTGGCCGCCCGGATGGACAACTCGCCCGTCCGGGGATTGAGGATGGTCACCGTGGGGTGGTTCCAGCCCAGACCCGAGGACAGGATCTCCAGGACCCGACCCAGACACTCCTCCAGGTCCAGGGACGAGGTCAGGGCCCGGGTGATCTCGTACAGGACCGCCACCTGACCGTTGAGGCGGGACGGCACCTCGATGTCGTCTTCCAGGGAGTCCATGGTCATTGCCGCTTCAGGGGACGCCCCGGTTCAGGACCGGGGCGGGGTTTCGCCATTAGTTACCTCATCTGGCGGCCGGTGGCAAGGGGAGACGGGCAAATGACTTGCCTAGACCAATGATCCGGGCTATGGTTCGGTTCGGACCGCAAGGGGCGAGGGATCATGACCGACGACATTCCGGTGCTGACGGCCGATCAGGCCCTGGCCGAGGTCAGGGACCGGGTCGCCCCCTGGGGCCGGGACTATTATGCCATGTATTCCTCGGTCTGGGGCGGAATCGTCACCGAACCGTGGGCGATGATGGTCCCGGTGGACGATCACCTGGTTCACCGCGGCGACGGGGTGTTCGAGTCGTGCAAGTGCGAAAACGGCGTGGTTTACCGCTTCGAGGCGCACCTGGACCGGCTGGAGCGCTCGGCCGGGGGCATCTGGCTGGAACTGCCCGTGAAGCGGGAGCGGCTGCGCCGGGTGACGGCGGCGGTCATCCGGGCCGGCGGCCGGCGGACGTGCAGCCTCCGGATCATCGTCTCCCGGGGACCGGGCGGGTTCACGGCCAACCCCTTCGAGTCCGCCGCTCCCCAGGTGTACGTCATCGCCTACCGGCTCAAGCCCCCGCCGCCCGAGAGCTACGACCAGGGGATCAAGGTCGCCACCACCCGGGTGCCGATCAAGCCGGGGGCCTTTGCCAACATCAAGTCGTGCAACTACCTGCCCAACGTCCTGGTCCTGCGCGAGGCCCTGCTCAAGGGGGCGGATTACGGTCTGACCCTGGACGAGGAGGGGATGCTGGCCGAGGGGGCCATGGAAAGCCTGGCCCTGGTCACGGCCGAGGGCCGGCTCCTGATGCCCCCGGCGGACCGGGTCCTGCCCGGGGTCACCGCGGCCCGGGTCAAGGAACTGGCCCCGGACCTGGTGGGCGGGCTCTTGACCGGGGTTGACATCGCCAAGTTCGGACCCGAGGACGTGACCCAGGCCCGGGAGGTGCTGCTCCTGGGGACCAGCATCGACGTCCTGCCCGTGACCGAGTTCGACGGCCGAGGGGTGGCCGACGGCCGGCCCGGACCGGTGGCCCGGGCCCTGCTGGACCTGGTCCGCCGGGACGTCGCCTCCGGCGAGGTCCTGGTCCAGGCCGAAGACTAGCCGGTTCCGACCCGCTCCCTCGGCCCGGGGCGGGGCGGGCGGGCGAATCCGGCCCTGCATCCCGCTTTTTAAAGTTGACTTTTATAAATTTTCTGTGGGAATATCCGCGCTGGCCGCTGGATTGCCTCGCAGCCGATCTTGGCTGATGGAAGATTTTTTTTGCCACGGTTTAGCGGTTGTGGTGCCATTCACCGGTGTCGAGTGGTGACGTCCGGGCACGGCCACGACCTTGATTGAACGTCAGTTGTTGATGGAGGAGAGAGCGCATGAAAAAGTTGTTTGTCGTGTTGTTTGCCCTGACTCTCGGCCTGATGTTGACCGCCGCCGTGGCGAGCGCCGACACCGGTCAGAACCAGGTGGCCAGGCGGGTCTGCAAGAAGGTCAAGGTCTGCAAGCCCCACAAGCTGTGCCGGATCAAGTGCGTGCCGGTCAGGCGGTGCGTCACCCGCAAGGTCTGCCGGGTCAGGTGCGTGCCGGTCAAGCGGTGCGTCACCCGCAGGATCTGCCGGGTCAAGCGCGTGCCGGTGAGGGTCAAGCAGTGCCGTAAGGTCCAGGGCAAGCTGGTCTGCCGGATCATCGTCAAGCATCGCCTGGTCAAGGTCTGCAAGCCCGTCAAGAGGTGCTTCGTGCGCCGGAAGTGCCACCGGGTCTGCAAGCCCGTCAAGAGGTGCTTCATGCGCCGGAAGTGCCACCGGGTCTGCAAGGTCGTGCCCCGCTGTCGTCTCATCGTCCGGTGCAGGAACGTTCACTGACCGACGCTGACTGACCGCCATCCAAGGCCCCGTCTCCGATCGGTCGGAGGCGGGGCCTTTTACGCGGCCTTGGCAAGGCGGGAAATTTGTGCTAGCCTGGGTTCTGGTATCAGGGGGTGATGATCGTGGGGGGTTGTTTCAACTTCGGCTTTATCGGCTTCAGAGGTCCCGCGGTCGCTTAGCCTCGGGTCGGTCAGGGGTTTTCCCTGGCCTTTTTTATGGCCCGGATCGCCGGCCGGGCCGCTGGTTGCTCGAAAGGAGGTTCACCCATGAGCCGTTGGCTGCACGTCGGTGAAGTGCTGCGGATGAACGCCTATCTCTATCCGGACAAGGAAGGCGCGGCCGATCTCAAACGTTCCCTGACCTTCAAACAGTGGAACGAGCGGTCCAATCGTCTGGCCAACGGTCTGCTGCAAATGGGCCTCAGGAAGGGAGACCGGTTCGCCGTCATCGCCTACAACTGCGTCGAGTGGCTGGAGATGTACGCCGCCGCGGCCAAGTCCGGGCTGGTGGCCGTGCCGATCATGTTCCGCCTGGCTCCCCCCGAGTACGAATACATCATCAAGAATTCCGGGTGCAAGGCCTTCATCGTCGCCCACGAGTTCATCGAGGGGGCCGAATCGATCCGCGACCGGTGCAAGCGGGTGGCGCACTGGATCTGCCTGGGGGCGGACCGCACGCCCAAGGGCTACGTCGGGTACGAGGCCCTGATCAAGAAGTCTTCGGCCGCCGAGCCGGGGGTCGAGGTCCATCACGCCGACGTCTGGACGATCATGTACACCTCGGGGACCACCGGCCGGCCCAAGGGCGTGGTCCGCAACCACGAATCCTACATCGCCCAGTACCTGCTCAACGTCGCCGCCCTCGAATTGCGACGTGACGACCGGATGCTGCTGGTCATGCCCATGTGCCACGTCAACTCCATCTTTTACAGCTTCGTGTTCACCTATGTCGCCGCCACCTGCGTGGTGTACGACCAGATCTCGTTCAACCCCGAGCACATGCTCAAGACCCTGAGCGACAAGAAGATCACCTTCACCTCCCTGGTGCCGACCCACTACATCATGATGCTGGCCCTGCCCGATGAGGTCCGCAAGAAGTACGACACCTCGTGCGTCCGGCAGTTGATGTGCTCGTCGGCCCCGGCCCGGCGGGACACCAAGGAGGGCATCCTCAAGGTCCTGTTCCCCAAGTCGCGGCTGTACGAGGCCTACGGCTCGACCGAGGCCGGCCTGGTGACCCTGCTTCTGCCCGAGGAGCAGTTCGACAAGCTGGGGTCCATCGGCCGGGAGATCCCGGGTTCGGACAAGATCAAGCTCCTGGACGAGAACGGTAAAGAGGTCCCGGACGGGGAGGTGGGCGAACTCTACTCGCGGACGCCCGAGACCTTCACCGAGTACTGGAAGATGCCCGAGGAGACCAAGAACGCCTTTGCCGGCCAGTGGTTTTCCGCCGGGGACATGGCCCGCCGGGACAAGGACGGCTACTACTTCCTGGTGGATCGCAAGAAGAACATGATCATCACCGGCGGCGAGAACGTCTATCCGTCCGAGGTGGAGAACGTGGTCGGGGCCCACAAGGCGGTCCGGGACGTGGCCGTGATCGGCATCCCGGACCCCAAGTGGGGCGAGATGGTCGCGGCCGTGGTCATCCTGAACGAGGGCTATCAGCCCTCGCCCGAGCTGGGCCAGGAGATCATGGACCACTGCAAGGGCAAGATCGCCGGGTTCAAGCGGCCCAAGCGGCTGGACTTCATCGCCGACGAGGAGATGCCCCGGACCGGCACGGGCAAGATCCTGCACCGCAAGCTGAGGGAGAAGTACGGCCACTGGGCTGGAAAGTAGTCTCCCACCCCCAGCCTGAACCACCGCGGCCCGATCGTAGTACAACGGCCCCCTTGTAGAAAATACAGGGGGTCGTTTTTTTGGCCGTGCTCGAGGCCTGCAGTCGGCGCGCCTCGGCCCGGCCTATTTAGTGGGCCCGGCCGGGCGCGCCACCTGGTTCGGTGGTGGGTTATTCGTGCACGCTCATGCCTGGCGACAGGGCATTGGTTTGTTCATGTACAGCGTAGCCGCAAAGCGGCAAGCGCGGACTCTGAGCCTGACCAGTCGCCGCCGTTCACCGCGAATCGCGCCCCAGGGGCCTTGACCCTCAAGCGGCCCGGAAGACCTGTTTCAACTCCGTGGTCAGGCCGGGGCTGATGAGGCGGGCGTAGGACTCGATGTCGTCCAGGTGGGTCTCGAGGGCCGCGGCCGGCACGCCGGCCGGGGCATAGACCGTGAACACGGCCCGGGTGGTGTTCGGGCCGATGGCCGTCCGCTGATCCGGGCCGTAGATGATCGAGGAGGTAACGCCCGCCCGGTCGGCGATGTACATGTCGCCCGCCTTCAGGACCTGGTCCTGACCGTTGAGCTTGACGTAGGTCTCCTCGCCGGTGGCCACCTCGACCCGCAAAGGCGGTTCCACCGCGCCCAAATCGTGACCGGCGGTCAGCAGCCGGTTCTTGAGTTCAGCGGCGAACATGGCCTCGACCAGGGCCGCCACTTTCGGGATGGTCCGGTCCTTGAGGGCCACTGACTCGACCTGGCTCAGGACATGGTAGGTCTTCTTGAATTTCTTGTAATAGGCCTGAAAGGCGGCGATCACCGGGTCGGCCTTGATCGTGGCCCGGTCGGGCCACCTGGCCCGGAGTTCGGCCTCGACCTCGGCCTTGACCTTGTCCAGCCCCGGGTGCGACCGGGGATTGGCCGCCCCGCTCACGGCCAGGACGCCCACCGCCGCGCCGGGATAGGCCTTTTCCCACTCTGCTGAAGCTTGGAACAGCATCCCGTCTCCCCCCGATCCATTTTATTTATTGTCGTTCTCCGGGGCAGCCCTGTCAAGGCGATAGGGCGTGAGCGCCCCAGGCGCGAATCTCCGGACGGCCCGAAAAAAACGGGCAAAAACCGAAAACCACTTTGACAGCAGACCCTGATTGTTCAATAATATGCAATGTCCGCCAAGCGGCCGGGGCTGGCCCGATCATCCGGTTCTCAGCCTGGGTTTCGGATGCGCCGAAAATGAGGCCGGGTTGGCGGCCGTTGCCGGCCGGACCGGGGCCGACGGCGACGGATGTTCGTTTTTTTTTGGAGAGAAGAGAGATGCTGAAGAAACTGTACGTCGGCAACCTGCCTTACAGCGCCAACCAAGAGGAGATCAAGGAGCTGTTCACGCCCTATGGCGAGATCCATTCCCTGAACTGGATCACGGACCGGTACACCGGCCAGTTCCGGGGTTTTGGTTTCGTCGAGATGGACGCCGAGGCCGCCCAGGCCGCCATCGAGGCCCTGGACGGGAGCGATTTCGGCGGTCGGCCCATGCGGGTCAACGAGGCCCACGAGCGGAAACCCCGCCGGCCCTGATCAACCCCATTCATCAACCCCTGCCCGGACAAAGGTTTCGTCAAGGGGCCGGGAACTGACCTCTGGCCGGAGTTTCCCGCCGGGGACGCACGGGTGTTCCCGGTCACTGACGGCGGTCGGGTCGATCCGGGTGGATATTGACGGCCTAACACCTTCGTGATAAAAAGGACGTCCACCCGGCCCAATCCATCGACGCCTACTCCCTGACCACGGAGGTCATAGATGTACCAAAAGGTCTTTATCCCCTATCGCGGCTACTGGAGTTCCCCCTTTTCCCGCTGGCAGATGAGTTTCCAGAACGTCAATTCCATCGAACTCGGCGCCGCCACCACCCGCAAGGCCCTGGCCGAACGAAACATCGACCCCAAAAATTTTGACGGCTGCTACCTGGGGATGACCGTGGGCCAGCCGTCCTGGTTCTACGGCGGCCCCTGGTACTCAGCCCTGATCGGCAACGACCGGATCTCGGGACCGGTCATCTCCCAGGCCTGCGCCACCAGCGCCACGACCACCGGTTACGCCGGCGCGGCCGTGGAGACCGGCCTGTACGACTGCATCCTGGCCGCGACCACGGACCGCTGCAGTAACGGCCCCCACACCGTGTGGCCCAACCCCATGGGCCCCGGCGGCGAGGTCTTGAGCGAGAACTGGCTGATGGACAACTTCAACCGCGATCCCTACGCCGGCCAGGCCATGGTCCAGACCGCCGAAAACGTGGCCAAGGACGCCGGGGGGGTCAGCAAGGAGGAGTCCGACGAGATGGCGCTTCGGCGCTACCAGCAGTATCTGGACGCCCTGGCCGACGACCGGGCCTTCCAGAAGCGATACATGATCGGCGTCGATGTCCCGGTGGGCAAAAAGAAGACCAAGCTGGTCGAGGGGGACGAGGGGATCATGGAGACCACGGCCGAGGGCCTGGCCGGCCTGAAACCGGTCATCCCCGGGGGGTGCATCAGCTTCGGCGCCCAGACCCACCCGGCCGACGGCAACGCGGCGATCATCGTCTGCACCGAGTCCAAGGCGGACGAGCTGTCGGCCGACCCCAAGGTCAAGATCCAGCTCCTGTCCTATGGTCAGGCCCGGGCCAAGAAGGCCCACATGGCCGCGGCGGTCACCCCGGCGGCCCAGATGGCCCTGGCCAAGGCCGGCCTCGAGGTCAAGGACCTGGCCGCGGTCAAGACCCACAATCCCTTCTCGACCAACGACATCGTCATGGGCCGGGTGATGGGCATCCCACCGGAAATCTTCAACAATTACGGCAGCTCGCTCATCTTCGGCCATCCCCAGGGACCGACCGGGATGCGCTGCACGGTCGAGCTGATCGAGGAACTGATCCTCAAGGGCGGCGGATATGGATTGTTCGCCGGGTGCGCCGCCGGCGACACCGCCGCGGCCTTGGTGGTCAAGGTCGGTTAAGGGGAGGGAGGCTTGGTGGCATTAGATTAATTTCCGCCCCTGATCGACACCGCCCGCCCCGGCATTTCGGGGCGGGTTTTTTATGTGTCCGGACGCAGGCGCGGGAGACATTCCCGGCGGGCCAGGCCGCCCCACATTTTCTGGAGATGTGGGGCGGCCTGGCGCGGGGCGCCGGTCATGGGGTATGATTTTCGAGCAGACAATCTCAACTGAGGCCGGGTCATGGCCAAGATGGTTCAATGCTTAATGGTCTTGGTCGCTCCGGCTGAATAACGAGGAAAGTCAATGGAGATCGAGTTACTGGTCGTACCCGGCTGCTCCTCCCGGACGGAACTGGAGGGCCTGATTCAAGACCTGCTGACCGAACTGAATTCTGACGCCGCGTTGCAGGTCACGGTGGTCGAAACAACGGACCAGGCCCGGGAACTGCGGTTTCCGGGGTCGCCCACGGTGCGGATCAACGGCCGGGACCTGGAGCCGGAGGCTCCCCTGGGTTTCGGGTTGGGCTGAAGGACCTACCCCGGCGAGGGCGGTCGGCTCTCCAAGATTCCGCCCCGGGGCCTGATTCGAGGGGCCCTCGAGGCGGCCCGGGCAGGGGAAGGAAAGGGCTCCCTCTGAGTCCGTCCCGGGCCGGTTCGGCGCTCAATCCCTGGTTCCTTCTCGGCAAGGGCCGGACCCGGGCGGCCGAGGGTCAGTCATCCTCGCCCTGGTGGGGCGTGTCGAACCGGGTGATAAAGACCTGCCCGCCCTTCCTGGCCCCCCGGGTCAGTTCCAGGTGCCTCAGGGTGGCCAGCTCCTTCTGCAACGCGTCCAGGGAGAGGCCGACCTTGGCCGCCAGGTCAGACGGCGGCACGTATTTTTCCTGCTGGAGAATCCCGAGGATCCGCTGGTGGACCTCGCTCAACTCCGAGCCGCCGTTCAGTTCGGCGGCCGACTTGGCGGTGAACACGGCCCAGGGGTCGCAGGAGCGGGCCGGGCTCAGGGCGTCCATGTAGCAGTCCTCGCACAGGGTCCGGCCGGCTTGCTCGCGCTCGTCGCCGGCCTCGATTTCCGCCTGGCAGGCGTCACACTTCATCTGGTTCCTCCTCGAAAAATTTCTCAACGTCGATCAGGTCGTGGGTCAAGGGGCTGTCCGGCAGGCTCTCCAAAAAAAGGCGGCCGTATCCCTTCTTGATCAGGCGGACGTCCAGAACGGACAGCAGCCCCCGGTCGGCCTGGGATCGGATCAGGCGGCCCAGGCCCTGCTTGAGGGCCAGGACCGCCGCGGGCACCTGAAACTGGAAGAACGGATCGCCGCCGTCCTGGCGGAGCCGGGCGATCTTGGCCGCCACCAGGGGTTCGTCGGGCGGGTCAAAGGGCAGCCGATCGACGATGACCGCGCTCAGTGCCTCTCCGGGCACGTCCACCCCCTGCCAGAAGCTCATGGTGGCGAACAGGACCGCCCCCGGGGTGTTCCGGAACTTTTCGAGCAGGATCGACCGCGGCGCCTGGCCCTGGACCAGACAGGGATATTCCAGCCGCCCCTCCAACCGTTCATGGAAGCCGGTCATGTTCTTAAAACTGGTGCACAGGACAAAGGCCCGGCCCCGGGTGGCCGTCAGCAGTTCGAAGACGCGATCGGCGGCGGCCTCGATAAAGCCCGGGTCCCCGGGGGGCGGCAGATCGCGGGGGACGTACAGGATCGTCTGGCGCTGAAAGTCAAAGGGGGAGGGCACGATCAGCTCGTCCGCGGCGTCACCCGGCAGGCCCAGGTCGGTCTTGGCGTAGTCCAGCGAGCCGGCCACGGACAAGGTGGCCGAGGTGAAGACCACGGTCCGGACGCTGGCGTACAGGGCGTCGGCCAGATAAGGCCCCACGTCCACCGGCGAGGCATGGAGGGTCACCCCCCGGCCCTTGACCTCGACCCACCTGACCAGGTCATCGTCCTCGTCGTCCACCAGGCGCCTAGCCTGCCCGGCCAGGTCCGCGGCCCGGCGGACCAGGTTCTCGCTCTCGGGTCCGGGCCCGGCCGCGGTCCTGACCTTTTCTCCGATCGCGGTCAACAGGTCAGCCACCCGAAGCGCCCCTTGGCGAAAATTTTCATCCCGCAGTTCGGCCGACAGGCCCCGGCTGCCCTCGACCGCCGCCAGCGGCCCCAGCCAGGCGCCCACCCCCAAATCGAGCCGCTCCAGATCGGGCAGCAGACCCCGGACGGTTTTTGAGGCCCCGGCCAGCCCGCGGGTGACGTCGCGCGAAAAATCCTCGATCATCCGGCGCGACAGGCTCAGCCCGAAAAAACGAACCGCCGTGGGGGTCACCAGGTGGGCCTCATCCAGGACCACCGCCCCGGCCCGGGGCAATACCTCGCCGAACCCGGCCTGCCTGACCGCCAGATCGGCGAACAGGAGGTGGTGATTGACCACGACCACGTCCGCCCCGGCCGCCTCCCGCCTGATTTTCAGGACAAAACAGTCCTCCAGGTCGGGACACTTGGAGCCCAGGCAGGATTCGGAGCCGACCGTCAGGTCGGTCCAGAACCGGGCCGTCTCGGGGGCGGCGGCGAACTCGGCGATGTCGCCGGTCCGGGTCTGTCCGGCCCAGCGCGTCAGGTCCTCGAACACCTCGGTCTCGGCCAGCTCCCGGAAGGTGGGCTGGGACAGAAAGGTCTTGAACCGGCGGCGGCACAGGTAGTTGCGCCGGCCCTTCATCAGGACCACCCCCAGGTCCCGCCCGGCCAGCCGGCTCAGCAGGGGCAGGTCCCGGTCGATGATCTGTTCCTGAAGGTTTTTGGTGCCGGTGGACACCAGGCCCTTGACGCCCGAGGACAGCAGGGGGGCCAGATAGGCCAGCGTCTTGCCGATGCCCGTTCCGGCCTCGATCAACAGCACCCCGCCCAGCTCCAGGGCGGCCAGAACGGCGTCGGCCATGTCCTGCTGCCCGGCCCGGTGTTCGTATCCCGGCAGGACCCGGGACAACAGCCCTTCCGGCCCGAAGATGCGCTTCATCGACACATCCTAATCCCTGAGCGCCGCCCCTGGCAAGTCGGCCGAAATAACTTGACAATCCCTACCCAGAGGCTATTTTGTCTTTGAATGACGGCCGCCGCGGCCGTTCGGTCACGAGCACCCCCCTCGCCAGTGGAGGAGAGCCCATGCTGGTCAAGGACTGGATGTCCACCGATCTGATCACCGTGGACCCCGAAACCTCGGTGATGAAGGCCTCCCAGATCCTCAAGCAAAACAACATCCGCCGCCTGCCCGTCATGGAGGAAGGCCGGATGATCGGCCTGGTGACCGACCGGGACCTGAAAGAGGCCTCCCCGTCCAAGGCGACCACCCTGGACATGCATGAACTCTACTACCTTTTGGCCGAGCTCAAGGTCAAGGACATCATGGCCAAGCGGGTGGTGACCATCAAGGAGACCGATACCATCGAGCGGGCGGCGGTGATCATGCTCGAGAACCGGGTCACCGGCCTGCCGGTGGTCGATGACGAGGGCAGCCTGACGGGCATGCTTTCCCAGGGCGACATCTTCCGGGTGCTCATCTCCATCACCGGGGTTTATCGCGGCGGCGTCCAGTTCGCCTTCACGCTCGAGGACCGGCCCGGTTCGATCAAGGACGTGGCCGACGTCATCCGCAAGCACGGCGGTCAGATGCTGTCCATCCTGAGTTCCTACGACGGCGTCGAGGAGGGCTCCCGCAAGGTCTTCATCCGGATCATGAACATGGAGGCCGACCGGCTCGAGGCCCTGCGACGCGAACTGGAGCAGAACTTCGTCGTTCTGTACACCGCGGCCGACGAACTGACCGACGTGGAGCAGAAAAAGGGCTGACAGACCTCCCGCCGACCGAAACCTTGGGGCCCTCGTTCGGGGGCCCGTTTTTTTGGGCCGCCGGCCCTTTGGGCTGGTGGCGATTGACACCCCGCTTTGTGCTATAGTTGAGTCATGCTCCGCAAGATCACCTGGTTCTGCCTGGGGGTGTTCGGCCTGGGACTGGCCGTCTGGCTGGCGGCCTGGTTGTTGCCCGATCCCCTGAGCCGGCCCTCGGCCAGGTTTGAACCCTCGATCATGGTCACCGACCGGGCCGGGCGGCCCCTGCGGCAACTGCTGTCCCCGGACCAGAGCCGCAGCCGGTGGGTCCCCCTGGCGGGCATATCGCCCCACCTGATTCACGCCGCCCTGGCCGCTGAGGACAGACGGTTCTTCTTCCATCCCGGGGTGGACCCGGCGGCCGTCCTGGCGGCCCTGGTCCGCGACGTGGCCGCCTGGGGGATCAAGTACGGCGGCTCGACCATCACCCAGCAGCTGGCCCGGCTGATCCTCAAGGAACACCGGCGGACCCTGATCAACAAGCTGGTCCAGTCCTTTGTCGCCCTGCGCCTGGAGGCCCATCACTCCAAGCTCGAAATTCTGGAGCAGTATCTCAACCGGGTCCCCCTGGGCAACCAGTTGTTCGGAGTCAAGGCCGCCTGCCGGATGTATCTGGGCAAGGACCCGGCCCTGGTCACCCCGGCCGAGGCGGCGCTGCTGATGGCCATTCCCAAGGCCCCTTCGTTCTTCAACCCCTACCGCCGCCCCAAGGCGCTATTGGCCCGGCGCAACCGCATCCTCCGGGCCATGGCCCGGGCCGGACATCTGTCGCCGGACGCCCTGCGCCGGGCCCTGGCCGAGCCGCTCCGGCTCAGGCCCCTGAACTCGGCCTTCCGGGCCCCCCATTTCGTGCGCTACGTCCTGAGCCACGTCCGGATCAAAGGCCAGAGCACCATTCGGACCAGCCTCGATCTGACCCTCCAGGAACGGATCCAGCGGATGGTCCGGGCGCACCTGAAACGGCTCAAGGGCCGGGGGGTGACCAACGCCGCGGTCCTGGTCATCAAGAACTCCACCGGCGAGATCCTGGCCTGGGTCGGCTCGCGCAACTTCTTTGACGCCGCCCACGACGGCGAGGTGGACGGGGTGACGGCCAAACGCCAGCCGGGCTCGGCCCTGAAACCATTCCTCTACGGCCTGGCCCTGGAGGGCGGCCTGTCGCCGGCGACCATCCTGCCCGATCTGCCCCTGACCTTTCCCACCCCCTCGGGCTCGTACATCCCCATCAATTACGACCGGATCTTTCGGGGGCCGGTCCGGCTCCGGGTGGCCCTGGCCTCGTCGCTCAACGTCCCGGCCGTGGTCCTGGCCCATGACCTGGGGGTGAGCGAGGTCCTGGACCGCCTGAAACTCCTGGGCTTCTCCACGTTGGTCAAGCAACCGGATTACTACGGCCTGGGCCTGGTCCTGGGCGCGGGAGAGGTCACCCTGCTGGAGTTGACCCGGGCCTTTTTGGCCCTGGCCCGGGGCGGGGTGTTCCAACCCCTCCGGTTCACCCCCGGGCCGGCCCTGGTCAAGGGCCGGCGGCGGGTCTTCAGTCCCTTTGTCGCCTTCTGGCTGGCCAACGTCCTGTCCGACGACCGGGCCCGGGCGGCGAGCTTCGGCCGCGACGGGATCCTGTGCCTGGATTTCCCGGCCGCGGTCAAGACGGGCACCTCCAAGGGCTTCCGGGACAACTGGACCGTCGGCTTCTCGCGCCTGTACACCGTCGGCGTCTGGGTGGGCAACTTCAACGGCGCGCCCATGAAAAAGGTCAGCGGGGTCACCGGCGCCGGGCCGCTGTGGCGGGAGGTGATGGAACTGCTGCACCGGGACCGGCTGCCCGGGCCCTTCGAGCCCCCGCCCGGGACGGTCAAGGCCTACATCTGTCCCCTGTCCGGGCAACTGGCCGGGCCGTATTGTCCCCGGGTGGTGCCCGAGTATTTTCCGGCCAGCGAGGTGCCGCATCAGACCTGCACCCTGCACCAGAAGCGGGGCCAGAAAGTGGTCACGGTCCTGCCCGATCTGTACCGTCAATGGGGCCTGGCCACGGGCCACGATCTCGAGCCCGGACCCGGGCAGGGGCAGCCCGAACCCAACTCGGAGCGCCGCTGTCCCCAGATCATCGATCCCCGGTCGGGCGACGTCTATGCCGTGGATCCCGGGATTCCGAGCTCGCTTCAGTTCCTGGTGGTCCGGGCCTGCGCCGGGGAGCGCTACACCTCGGCCGAGTGGCTGGTGGACGGCCGGCGATTACAAAAAATGGCGGAACTGACCGATCTGCGCTGGCCGCTCCGGCCGGGCCGCCACGTGTTCACCCTGGTCCTCAACCGCACCGGACGGCCCCAGGTCAAGCGCTCGGTCACCATCCACGTCAAGTGATTTAGCCCGCTTCAATTATCCGAAAAACCCGCGGCTGTGGGCGTGGAGGTGGTCGCCTATCTTTTTCATCCGGTCCATCTCCTCGGGGCCGAGGGGACCCAGGTCCAGGACCTGCAGGTCCTCCCGCATTTCCCCGATGTTCTTGGCGCCGCACAGGGCCACGTCCACGGCCGGATGGGACAGGGCGAACCGGTAACAGTCCGGGGCGGTGGCCGGCGGCTCGCCCGGCGGCATCTTCCCGGGATCGAGCAGGTGACGCCACCGTGTGGCGGTGTAGGTCACCAGCCCGGGCCGGTCACGGTCGGGCAGGTCTTGCAGCTTGGCAAAGACCTCGGTCTCCGCGCCCCGGTGGGCGGCGTTGTACCGGACGTGGAACAGGTCGAATATTCCGTCCTCGGCCAGGCGGGGAAATAGCTCGCGGTTGTGGCCGGACAGGCCCAGGTGCCGGACCAGGCCCTTTTCCTTCAGGGCCAGGGCCCGATCAATGATTCGGGGCGAAGGCGGCTTGTTATGCCAGCCCAAAAGCAGCACGTCGGCCGCGTCAAGGGACAGGGCCCGCAGGCCTTTTTTCACGACAAACTCCATCAGCCGGGCCGAGCGGGAATAACTCTGCAGGACGATGATCAGGTCGTCCCGCCTCCCCCGGGCGCAGATATTGATGATCGCCCGGCGCATGGTGTCCCGGCGGATGGACCCCCAGTAAAAGTAGTTGCAGCCGCGGTCAAAGGCCTCCTCAAAGGCCTCGGTCTCGGCCCCGAAGCTGGCCGCCAGCCCCAGCCGTCCCGCCTTGAGACCGGTCCGGCCCAGGGTCCGGGGCGCGTTGAAGTCCATGTTCGCCTCCTGGTATCGCCCTGTATCTTAAAAATATATTTGATTGTTCGAGCCTCGTAAAGCCGACTCACTCCTTGATGAACGAAAAGCAGGGTGGCCAACCCGGTGGCTTTTTGTGTTACGATAATTTTGTTCGGGACCGGACGAATTTTGGTCTCGACAATCCACGACCCCTTGACTATAATGTAGCGATTTTGTAGCCACCAGGGCCCGGCGACGCCCAGGAGCGCCAATTTCCCCGGGCCGCGAAATAGCATCCGTTGCCTGCAAGGCAGGAGGGAATCCATGGATTTCGAACTCAACGAAGACCTCAAAATGCTTAGGGAAATGGTCCAGGATTTCGTCAAGAACGAGATCACCCCCTTCGCTGACCAGTGGGACGAGGACCACTACTTCCCCTATCAGGAAGTCATCCTCAAGATGGGCGAGCTGGGCTTCTTCGGGACCGTGATCGACGAGAAATACGGCGGCAACGGCATGGGGCACCTGGCCGCGGCCATCATCACCGAGGAGGTCGCCCGCGGCTCGTCCTCCCTGCGCGTCCAGGTCAACATGAACATGCTCGGCTGCGCCTACACCATCCAGCGTTACGGCACCGAGGCGGCCAAGGAAAAGTACATCCCCAAGCTGGTCTCCGGCGAGTTCATGGGCGGCTTCGGGATCACCGAGCCCAACGCCGGCTCCGACGTCATGGCCCTCAAGTCCACGGCCAAGAAGGACGGCGACTTTTATGTCCTGAACGGCCAGAAGACCTGGATCAGCAACGCCACCATCGCCGACGTCCTCGTCTTCTACGCCTACACCGACCGCGAGTCCGGCTCGCGGGGCCTGAGCGCCTTTGTCATCGAACCCAGAAATTTCAACGGGATCACCACCACTGACCTGGACAAGCTGGGCTCGCGCTCCTCGCCCACCGGCGAGATCGTCCTCGAAGATACAAAGGTCCCGGCCGAAAACCTCCTGGGCAAGGAGGGCGACGGGGCCAAGATCGTCTTCGGCTCGCTCAACCAGACGCGCCTGTCCGCCGCGGCCGGCGGGGTGGGCCTGGCCCAGGCCTGCCTGGACGCGATCATCGCCTACGCCAACGAGCGCGAGCAGTTCGGCAAGCAGATCGGCCAGTACCAGATGAACCAGGACCAGGTCGCCCAGCTCGCCTGCGAGATCGAGGCCGCCCGGCTGATGGTCTATAAGGCCGCCTGGCAAAAGGACAAGGGCAACATCGGCAACACCCTCGAGGTGGCCATGTCCAAGTACCTGGCCGGCGAGATCGCCTACAAGGCGTCCAACTTTGCCATGCGCATCCTGGGGGCCTACGGCTACTCGACCGAGTACCCGGTCGCCCGCTTCTACCGCGACGCGCCGACCTATGCCATGGTCGAGGGCTCGGCCAACATCTGCAAGTGGATCGTCGCCCTGGACGCCCTGGGCTATCGCAAGGCCAATCGTTAACCTCCGGGCCCGAGGCCCGTTCAACAAAACCGGGAGGCCCCAGCCATGTGGCCCTATTTCAAGAAGATGGATGACCTGGGCAAGCCCCTCAAGGAAAACCAGATCAAGAAGATGGCCGAGAACCGCGAGCAGATCGCCGAGGTCATGGCCGGCGTGGCCGCCGAGATCGACCGGGTCAAAAACGCCGGCCTGCCGGCCGAGAAGATCCACAAGCGCGGCCAGATGACCGTCTGGGACCGGATCGAGTATCTGATCGACGACAGCTATTTCTTCCCGCTCCACACCCTTTACAACCCTCGGGGCAACGAAGAGGGCATGACCGGGGTCATCGACGGCCTGGCCAAGATCTCGGGAAAGTGGTGCGTGCTCATCGGCTTTGACAACAAGGTCATCGCCGGGGCCTGGATCTCGGGGCAGGCCGAAAACCAGCTCCGGGTGACCGACCTGGCCAAGCGGCTCCACGTGCCCCTGGTCTGGCTGGTCAACTGCTCGGGGGTCAAGCTCACCGAGCAGCAGGAGGTGTACGCCGACCGGCGGGGCAACGGCACCACCTTTTTCCGGCACGCCGAACTGGAAAAACTGGGCGTGCCCATCCTGGCCGGGATCTACGGGACCAACCCGGCCGGCGGCGGCTACCAGGGCATCTCCCCGACCTACCTGCTGGCCCACAAGGACTGCAACATCGCCGTGGGCGGCGGCGGTATCGTCGGCGGCATGAGCCCCAAGGGCTTTTTCGACCTGGAGGGCGCCGAGCAGTTGATCGAGGCCACCCGCCACTTCAAGGAGGTCCCGCCCGGGTCCGTGCCCATCCACTTCGATCAGACCGGCTTCTTCAAGGCGGTGTACGAGACCGAGGAAGGGGTCCTGGACGGGCTCAAGGAGCTGATGACCTGGATGCCGGCCTATGACCCGAAATTCTTCCGGGTGGCCGACCCGGCCGCGCCCAAGTACGACCCGGCCGAGATCGACTCGATCATCGCCTTCAACCAGAAGGCGGTCTATGACTTTGACAACCTCCTGGCCCGGCTGATCGACAACTCCGAGCACCTGGAGTTCAAGCCCGACTACGGCCCCGAGGTCTATACCGGCCTGGTCAAGGTGGACGGCTACCTCTGCGGGGTGATCGGCAACCGCCAGGGATTTTTGGGGCCGAAATACCCCGAGTACGCCGAGGGGCAGTACATGGGCATCGGCGGCAAGCTCTACCGTCAGGGCCTGATCAAGATGAACGAGTTCGTGACCCTGTGCGGCCGGGACCGGGTGCCGATCATCTGGTTCCAGGACACCTCGGGCATTGACGTGGGCGACATCGCCGAAAAGGCCGAGCTCCTGGGCCTGGGCCAGAGCCTGATCTACTCCATCGAGCAGACCGACGTGCCGATGATGCTGGTCGTGCTCAGAAAGGGCACGGCCGCGGCCCATTACGTCATGGGTGGCCCCACGGCCAACAACAACAACGCCTTTACCCTGGGCACGGCCACGACCGAGATCTACGTCATGCACGGCGAGACCGCGGCCGCGGCCAGTTTCTCGCGCCGTCTGGTCAAGGAAAAGGACGCCGGCCGGAGTCTCGATCCGGTGATCGAGAAGATGAACGAGCTGGCCCAGGAGTATTACGAGAAGAGCCGGCCGACCTACTGTGCCAAGCGGGGTTTCGTGGACGAGGTGGTGTCCAACGCGGCCATGCGGGACTACATGGTGGCCTTTGCGAATTGCGCCTATCAGAACCCGACCAGCATCTGCCCCCAGCACCACATGATGATCCCGAGGATTATCAAGGGGTAGCAACGTCGACGAACGAGCTTTTTAGGAATGAGGAAGGGGACGGCCACCGCCGTCCCCTAAACTTTTTTATTCAACTGATTCACTTTATTTTTTTTGTGTCGTCAAGCGTATATCTACAAACTTTGATGCCTCAATATCTAAGACATTCTGTAATGCCACTTGAATAAATTTTAACTGTCCCGACTCAGATGCCGGTAATACAATTTTTCCACCATGAATTATTCTGCTCCTTGTTTTGTACAATGATATAAAGTGGTGACGCAACTTATCTCTAGTCAAGCGTGAAGTCCCCACCAAATAGGCATATCGGTCTGCCAATCTTTCAACAATATTTTGATGCTGATTGGGTTGACCAAGTAATATTTCCAATCCTACACTTGCCTGAATATATGATTGAGTATGATTAGGTTCTATAAGCGAATTAAAATACCACCTTGCAGCACTTAAAATCTCTTTAGCTATTGTACCATGCTCATCCAAAAACCAATTAAAATCAAAAATGGATTCCACGGTCAAAAACTTATCATGAAAATTCAATTGCGGTTCAAGTCTTTCAATAAAGGCTGTTGCGGTCGTGGGTAAGTTAATGATTCTATTGAATGATATCCCATCTTTACTATTCAAATCGTACGTGGGTACTTTTAACATACGAGCCGAGCCGAGAATGGACTCAAACAAAGTATTATTATAATTTTCTGAACCGACAGATAACACGCCAAGGGCTAATAAAAGACCCAAACTAGAATATATTTTGTCCTCAACCAAAGTTTGAAAGTTTGATCCGCCAAAGCTATTATCGTACCCAGACACTATAGCAGATAAATAGGAATATTCATCTTGCCAAAGTAAAAATGGAGGCGGCAACTCATCCATACTTGGCTTAGGATAATTGGTCAATTCTCGCGATGTTCCTTGAATTATTTTTACATATTCTCCCATTGATATAATCTCCCTATCATATTTTATTCTAGGCAATCTAACAAATATTTCGTAATGGTGGGGATATGATAGCACTTCTTCTACTATTGACTCGACAAGATCAGCAAATTTTTCTCTTCGTATAGCTTGGCTAATAAGTGTAAGTTTATCATCCTCTAAATTCCATTTATATTCTTGAAATTTGCTCTTTAAAACATCTTCAATCGTATAGAGAATTCCGATCGTACCTAACAGTCCTTTAAAGGTGTCTCGGTCAGCCTTTGAGAAACTTTCAAAAACAGACTTTATTTTATCAAATACAGCATACCAATTCACGCTATAATCAACAACAATCTCCTTTGATTCATTATTAATTTCAGCGTATTCGTTAGGAAGAGGATTTTGACGTCTAATGACGTAAGTAATTTCAAGAATAGACCAAATTTTTTTTCGAACTGCTTTTTTCGCATCTGGGTGAAGGTTCATGTTGCTATCATGCTGCAACTAGGGGGTTCTAGTCAAGATTTTGCGGCAGAACGAATGGGTCGCCGGAGTCGCATCGCGGCCCGGCGGCCGGGCGCGCGGCCGTTTTTTGGTCACGGCCGCGCAGCCTTAGTTCTTCCAGCCGTGGAACAACCACCAGCCCAACCAGAGCGGCGAGCCAGACGTCTTGACCGGAGGCGAAGGTTTTGCGGCGCGGCCCGCCCGGATTATCCATGGGGGTTCGTAGCGAGGCGTCGATATCCCGAGCGAGAGGCGAAGTTGGAGCAATTTTGGCGCGCAGGCATACTTGTAAGTATGTCGAGCACCAAAATGGCGAAACAAGACTTGCAGCCGGGAGAGCGGCGCCGCAGTAGAAGCCTCATGGATAATCCGGGCGAAAGGGCCGCAGGCCCGGCGTCGCGCCGAAAAACTGAGCCGTAGGGAATCACGTCTGGCGTTGCTCGAATAACCTCGATGGGGTTCTCAGGGGCGAAGCCCCTGAGCGGCGTAGGAGTCCAGAGGGTGTTCGACGAGGAACACCCTCTGGCCCTGGGGGGCGCGGGGGACTGGAAGAAGTCCCCCGCAATGATGAAAGATCTTAGTCCTTGTAGTCTTGAACCGCTTGGCCTCAGCTCTTGTGCCAAGGACCCGGCCATTCATACTGAGGGGCCGCATGGGGAGAGATGAAGTCCCCCGCAAAATCAGATGCTCTCCGCCCTTATTCAGGATCTTTCTTGTCAAATAGTTCAGGGTAGAGCTTCCGGGCGCATTTGGGGCAGATGCCGTGGGAAAACTGGGCGTCCGAGTGCTTGGTGATGTATCCCTCGACCTGCTCCCAGTAGCCCTCGTCGTTGCGGATCTTTTTGCAACTGGAGCAGATAGGCAGCAGGCCGCTGAGCTGCTTGACCTGGGCCAGGCTCTCCCTCAATTCGCCTTCGGTCCGGCGTCTCTGGTCGATTTCCCGGCTCAGGTCCTGGTTGGCCTGGTGGAGGGCGGCGGTCCGCTCCTCAACCCGGATTTCCAGCTCGTCCCGGGCCCGGCGCAGGTCGGCCTCCACCCGGTAGCGGCGGCGCCAATTGAACAGCAGAAAGCCGATGAGCAGTGACTGGAGTATGACAAAGAGGGCGACGGCGATGATGTATCCGCGATAGCGGTACCAAACAGAATAAGTACGATACTGGACGATGCTCCCCGGGGGCAAGCGGTCCACGTCAAGGTCCCAGCGTCGCAACTGGCGCCAGTCATACATATTTGCCGTGACAGCCGTGACGATGGGAATGTCGGACGCCTTCTCTCCGGAGAGGACCCGCAGGGCCAGTTGGGCGGCCTTCCGGCCCAGGACCAAGCCGCTGCTGAGGCTGCCGCCGACCAGGCCGTGACCGATGAAGGTGTCCCAGAGTCCGTAGATCGGGGCGTTGGCCCGGGCGGCGAGCCGTTCCACCACGTGCTGCGGGATGTGGGTCGCCCCGGTCCGGTCCTTGAGGGTCAAGACGTAGAAGATGATCGTGTGCCGGGGCAGACGGGCCACCCGCGACAGCAATTCGGACAGGGGCAGCCCGACCAGGTAGGTGAACCTCAATCGGTTCTGATAGGCCTTCAAAACCGTCCGGACCTGGCCCAGATATAGGCGATCGATGGGCGAAACGCCGGCGATGACCACGACCCGTCTGGTGCGCGGTTGCAGCTTGAGGGCCGCGGCCAGGGTGCACTTGATGTCGAGGCGTCCGGCCACCCCGGTGATGGAGCTGCCTTTGCGCCTCACTATGTTGACCCGGCCGGAGATGATGAAGACGATCGGCAGGCCCGGAAACAGCGCGTCGCCGTGCTTGAGCGCGAATGAGGTCGCGTCCGGGTCCACGGCCAGGATCAGATCTATTTTCCGACGGCTGTATTTATGGCGATAGAAGTCGATCAACAGGTTGACGTAGTTTGCCTGCCAGAAATGAGACAGGCCGGTGAACTCGGAAAAAGTTCTTATCGTAATTTTTTTATTCTTGTCAAATATCTCTTGGACGCCTATCGTCACTTTTCTTTGCCATGGCATTTCAAAATCGTGCGTAAACAAGAGCAATACATGTTTTATGGGCGGCGGGTTCGCGGCAGGAGACACGGGCAGGAATATTGACAAGATCCCCAGGGCGACAAAAAGCGATGTCAAGAATCGCCGCGCCAAAGCCGATGCTTTTGGTCTGCTATTAACGTTGGGGTGATCCAATCCAATGGCGGGTGGTGGCTTGGCTAACCTGACGAAGTCACCTGAAATCCGTCTTCGCTCCAGCGATGACCCGGTCGTCATCAAATGCTTCCGTCCTGCTGGCCGGCGCCCGGTTCATGGCCCGGGGTGCACGTTTCGCCGGCCGTCAGTGCGCATCGCTGATCGCAATGCTTTCACTGTTTATGTTCTTATCTTCAATCAATCTACAGTGGCGGCGACGTCGCCTCGTTCCCTCCTTGCCCGGTCGCGTTTCAGACCGGTTGATGTCTAGTTCCGCTACAACTTGGTACAATATCCTCTTCGTAATAATTCTGCCACAGTCGCCCTCGAGGATCAATGTTTTTAGACCACCCTCGATCTCCGGGCCATCCCTGGTGACTGGGCCTGCCTGGAACTGACCGGGAATGCCGCGGTCAGCGTGGATATTGCTACTCCTGCCTGAACTGGACGATCTGGCGGAGGTAGGGGCCGGTGGCGTCGGCGCACCACTGCTGGGTGCTGATGTAGAGCAGGCCCGCGCCCTGCTGCCGGCTCCAGACCAGGACCACGGCCCCGCCGGCCAGGTTCCAGGCGTAGAACATGCGCTCCCGGGCCACGGCCAGCCGCCGGGCCAGGGCCACCCCGGGACGGG
>CAZMVB010000039.1:0-36109 GCA_964569795.1 uncultured Desulfarculales bacterium
GTCTGGGCCACGTGGACTGGCTCCGGGGCATGAAGCAGCGCTTTTTCGATAATAAGAAAGAACTCAAGGAAATCGTGGTCAAGTATCGTGATGACGGCCGGTGGCTGGGGAAGCCCGAGAAGTAATTCTTCGTTCACATCGCTGATCAGAATATGATCGTTTTCAAAAACTACCGATGACAGCATCTAAACAACTAAGTATGGTACGGAATGGTCATGAGTCCTGATGAGATAAGAAGGGGTAGTCCGATCCTTGGGTTAATGAATCATGTCTGCTAACGTTTCAGCACTGATCCAATAGCTCGAAATATCTGTCGCGGCTCATGCCCGCCGTGCGCATATTGGCCTTGATGATATCCAGGCCCACTTCATCATACTTGGGAATGATCACCGGACGGAGGACGCCCGGCTTGGAGTAAACAAGATGTTTCTTTCCTTCACGCTCGAAAACGAAACCGTCCTTTTCAAAAATGCAGACCAGCGTCTTCCAGGATACGGGCGTCAGGCGCGGCATTCAGATTTCGGGGGGATCATGAACGGCAGGGGCACATTGACCAGCCAGATACCGGGCGCCAATGGCTCTTCAGTAACAACCGTTTCCGGGGTGATCGCCTGGAAGCCGCAGTTTTTCAATACCTCGTCCAGGACGCCCCGCTCGAAGCACGAAATCAAAAACAGCTGCAGGGCCTCGGCCGCGTTGTTGAGCGCCTCGTCCTCGGATTCGCCCTGAGAATAGACGTCAAGCAGGGTGCAGCGGGCAATGAACCATCGCCCTTCCGGCTTGACCTCGACGGGTAACTTGACCTCGAACTCGACGATCATGAACACGCTTCCTCAAAATGCAGCGCAAGATGACGCCGCTTATTGTCAATTTTAATCACTCGAAAACCAGGGGGTCAACCTCAAAACCGAATTAAAAAAGGGTCCTTACACCATATATTGTGGCTTCATATTTTCTTGACCCCTCCCACCACTTATTTCGCACTCCTCCCCGTGGCCCCCAGATAGATCGCGGTGATGGCCAGGGCCGCGCCGACGAACTGGATCACCCCCAGGGGGCCGGCAAAGAAGGCCACGTCCCAGACGTAGGACAAGGTCGGCTGCAGGATCAATATCAGGCCCACCCGGGAGGCCGGGATCCGGGGCAGGCCCCGCGAGATCAGGGTCCAGCCCAGGGCCTGACACAGCAGCCCGTAACCCAAGAGCGACAGCCAGGACTGAAGGTCCGGAATGACAAAACTCTCGCCAGTGCCCCAGGCGGCCAGGCCAATGATCGCCGCCGCCATCAGGCTGACCAGGGCGATGTTGGCCATGGGCGTGAGTCCCCCCGGCATCCCCTGGGCCCGGCGCAGGGTCAGGATATATACCGAGTAGCACCCGGCCGTGAGCAGGCCCAGCCAGACGCCCCAGTGGTAGCCGCCCGGCAGGGCCGACCAGTTCCAGCCCACGATCATGAACAGCCCGACCAGGGCCAGGGGCACGGCCAGGGACAGCCGCCAGGTCAGTCTTTCATGCATGAAAACCACGCCCACGAGGGCGAGCACGAAGACCTCGAAGTTGGCCAGCAGGGTGGCCAGGCCGACCCCGACGTAGGCGATGGACCGGTGCCAGAAAAACAGGTCCCCGGAAAAGGCCAGGGCGGCCGCGGCGCTCCAGGCCAGGGCGCCGCGGCTCGGCCCCAGGTTCTCCCGCCGGATCAGGGCCAGGCCCAGCAGGACCACGCCGCCGAACACCAGCCGGTAAAACGCGGCCACGCTCGGTCCGACGTGGGCCAGCTTGACGAACACCGCCGAAAAGCTGATCATAAAGGCGCCGGCCAGTACGAACGGCATGAAGCCCCCTGTCGCCTCCTCCGGACCGCTCCCCGGCCGGATCGACCCACCATAGTCCATGCCTGCCCGGATGTCCAAAAGGTTCGGCCTGCTGGGGATCGTTCCGACGGTCCGGGCGTCGATGTATAAAATTTACTCGTAATGACTACCGACGGAATGGTGATTTGGATGTTTTTTACTCGCCGATCATTATTCGGCGGCCGACCACCGAGAAATTAATTTAAAAATATATTTGAATATCAGCATGATACCAATATAGCCTACCCGCCCAATCTGACTTGGCACGCTGCCTGCTCTATAAGTGGCCAAAACAAAAACCACACGGCAAAGCGAGGCCGCGGGCCTTGCGGAGCAGGAAAGGGGAAATAAAATGAAAAAGATGTTGCTGATGGCCCTGGCCCTGATGTTCGTCGGCCTCATGACCACCCCGGTTTTGGCCCAGCGGTGGGGGGGCGGCCCGGGCTGGTACGGTCCGGCCGATCAGACCACGATCAATCTGCGGCAGGAGCTGTGGCAGAAGCAGCGGGCCCTGTACGACGAGCTGAGCCAGGCCAAGCCCAACGCGGCCAAGGTGCGCACCCTGACGGCCGAGGTCAACGCCGTGCGCAACAAGCTGTTCTCCCGGACCACCCAGTACCAGGCCAGGCGCGGTGCTTGGGGCCGTGGCGGCTGGGGCGGTTACCACATGGGTTACGGTTACGGCATGATGGGTCCCGGCTACGGTATGATGGGTCCCGGCTACGGCATGGGTCCCGGCTACGGCATGGGCTACGGTGGTTGCTTGCAGTGATTCAAGGCCGGGTCACGGCCCGGCGTTCACATAATCCTCTTCTTCATCGCCAAGGGGCCGCTTCGGCGGCCCCGCCTTTTTTAAGGCCATTGATCACGTCCCGTCCCTGATCCCGATCCGCGCCTCGTTGCAAATAAACTTGAATTCGCCCCAACCCGCCCGGTTATAATTTATTCATGGGACTGACCGGGGTTGCGGGGCCCTCGGAAGCATCTCTCATGATTAATCGGAGGAAGCCAGGGGAGCGAATCCGACCAGGGGGAGAACAGGGGGCCGGTTCATGACTCGAACAATCGGGGTGTTGTCCGGGGCGGCTTTGGTGATGCTGTGGGGCCTGGCGGGGATCGATTCGGTCCGGGCCTTCTCGACTGACGGGACCAGGGCCAGCGGGGGCAGCTACTGTCCGGGCACTGATCCCAATTACATGCCGCCGTCCCTCCAGTACATCCGCAATCGCAGCGTCGGGTTCCGGGTGGCCCAGTACCAGCCTCCGATCGATCCCGAACAGCACTACTCGCCGCCGCCCGCCTACCAGCGTCCGGTGTACACCCAATACCAGGGCCCGCCGGCCTATGGCTACGGACGGCCGCCCATGGGGCCCGGTCACAACTTTGGCTATCGCCGGTTCGGCCCGCCGCCCAGGTGGGGCTTTCGGGCGCGACGCCGGTGGGGCGATCCCCACCTGGCCCGCCTGCGCCAGCGTTTGCAGCAATCCCTGTACGCCCTGCGATCCGAGCTCCGGGGACCCAATCCCGACCGGGCCCGGGTCATGTCCCTGGTCCGCGAGATCAACAGCCTCCGGTCCCGGCTCCTGGAGCGCCGGGTCAGGAACCGCCTGCGCCAGTTGAGGGGCCGGCCGCCCCTCCAGACCGGCTATGCCCCGCCGCCCCGGTATTTGCCCGGCGGCGGTTCGGCCTACGAGCCCGCGCCCCGGGGCTACCAGTACCAGCCCAAGGCCACCGCGCCGCCGGCCCCGGTCCGGGAAAAGCCGAGCGTCAAGTTCCCCGAGCCCCAGCGCTGGTGGTGAACCACCGCCGGCGCGGGCCGGCTTGTCATTGAATCGGCCTGATCCGAGGTCGCGGCAACGCGGCCTCTTTTTTTTACCCGATTTGTTCAGCTGACCCGGCCGGACGGCGGACAAAGGGGATCAGCCCGGCCGACACCAGGCAGAAGACCCCCAGGTAGGAGCAGACCAGGACCAGGTTCGAGGTCCCGGCCGCGGCGGCCCCGGTCGGGACGGTCAGCAGGTGCCCGCTGAGCCACGGTCCCAGGGCCCCGGCCAGAAAACCGTAGGCCGTGAACACCAGGCCGAACACGGCCCCGAAGTGCTTCAGGCCGAAGACGTCGCTGGCCAGGGGGGCCGACACGGCGAACAGGGTTCCGAACCCGAATCCGACCACGGCCGCCAGAAAGGCGGTCAGGCCCAAGGAATGCAGGTAGGGCAGGACCAGATAGGCCGCTCCGGCGGCCACAAAGGCCAGGGTCATCACCAGGCGCCGGCCGATCAGGTCGGACAGATACCCGGTCAGGATGCGGCTCAGGCCGTTGGTCAGGTTGAAGGCGGTCAGGATGACCACCCCGGCCGCGGCCGCCCCGGCAAAGGTCTTACCCAGCGGGGCGGCCAGGGTGACCATGGCGATCCCGGCCGCGCCCATCAGGGCCCAGGTCACCCACAAGAACCAGAAGGCCCGGGTCCGCGCGGCCTGGGCCGCGGTCAGGGACTCACCCGGCAGGGCCGCCGGGGCGGCCGTGTCCGTGGCCGGCAAATCGCCCTTGCCGGGCGGGGCGCACCACAGCGCGGCCAGCAGTCCCCCGACAAGGACGCTGCCCACCAGGATCAGATTGGTCCCCGCGTAGCCCAGACCCTTCAACCCCACGGCCAGCAGGGGGGCGGCCACCGCCGCCGAGCCGCCGAACATGGTGTTGACGATCCCGGACATTATTCCCCGCCGGGCCGGGTGCCACAACTGGACCGTGGTCAGGGCCGGCAGATAGACAAAGCTGGCGCCCAGACCGATCCCGAAGGCCCAGGCGTACACCTGCCACAGGGTCCGCACCGGCCAGGCCACCAGGAGCGTGGACAGGCCGCACAGCAATATGCCGACGAAGATCATCCGGCGGATGCCCAGGCGCACCTGGAGCTTGCCGACCACGAACATCATCAGGCCGACCCCGGCCAGGAGAAAGAACAGGCAGGCCCCGATCGCCCCCGGCCCGACGCCCAGCATCCGCGCCCACTGGGGGCCCATCACCCCGGGGAAGCCGAAGACCAGCGCCCCCGGCCAGAAGATGGCCGCCGCGCCGCCGATGACCGCCTGAATCCCGCCCTTGAACCTCATGCCCGCCGGCCTCCGCTCAGCCTTGATCATTGCTGGATATTCCGCCCTTTTTCCCACGATCCTCCCCCCGAGTCAAGGCGGCCGACCCCGGGCTTGACGCCCGCCCCCCTAATGGAATAAACAATCTTACGGCCCCAGGCCCTAAGGAATTCGGATCAAAATCAGGACGTGACGTTTATGACCAAGTACGCGCATCAGGACATCGAGGCCAAGTGGCAGAAGCGCTGGGACGAATCCGGCCTCTACCGGGTCGATCTCAACCGGGCCGACCGGCCCTTTTACAATCTGATGATGTTTCCCTACCCCTCGGCCGAGGGCCTGCACGTGGGCAACGTGTTCGCCTTTGTCGGCTCGGACGTCCAGGGACGCTACCATCGCCTCCGGGGCCTGGACGTGTTCGAGCCGATCGGCTTCGACGCCTTCGGCATCCACTCGGAAAATTTCGCCCTCAAGACCGGGACCCACCCGGCCGTGCTGGTCCCCAAGAACATCGCCCACTTCACCGACAATCAGCTCAAGAAGATCGGCAACATGTTCGACTGGACCCACGTGGTGGACACCACCTCGCCCGAGTACTACCACTGGACCCAGTGGATCTTCCTCCAGCTCTTCAAGGCCGGCCTGGCCTACCGGGCCGAGGCCCCGGTCAACTGGTGCCCCTCGTGCAAGACGGTCCTGGCCGCCGAGCAGGTCATCGACGGCCTGTGCGAGCGGTGCTCGACCGAGGCCGAGAAGAAGAGCATGGTCCAGTGGTTCTTCAAGACCACGGCCTTTGCCGAGAAACTCCTGGACAACCTGGCCTGGATCGACTGGTCGGACAAGACGAAAATCGCCCAGAGGAACTGGATCGGCCGGTCCGAGGGCGCCCAGGTGGTCTTCCAGGTGGCCAACGAAAACTTCGAGATCTACACCACCCGGCCCGACACCCTGTTCGGGGTGACCTACATGGTCTTCGCCCCCGAGCACCCGATGATCGACAGTTTCGTCACCGACGCCCAGCGCCCGGCGGTCGAGGAGTATCGGGCCCGGGCCGCCCGGATGACCGAGGTCGAGCGCCAGGCCGAGCGGGGCGAGAAGACCGGGGTGTTCACCGGGGCCTATGCCACAAACCCGGTCAACGGCGAGCGGGTGCCCATCTGGATCAGCGACTACGTGCTCCTGGGCTACGGCACCGGGGCGATCATGGCCGTGCCCGCCCACGACCAGCGGGACTTCGAGTTCGCCCAGACCTTCGGCCTCGAGATCCGGACGGTCATCTCCCCTGACGGCCGGATCCATCCCCTGGACGAGGCCTATGTCGGCGAGGGGATCATGGTCAACTCGGGGCAGTTCGACGGCACGCCCTATCGGGAGGGGATGAAAAAGGTCACCGAGTGGCTGGCCGAAAAGGGCCTGGCCCGGTTCCAGGTCAACTATCGACTCCGCGACTGGTGCATCTCCCGGCAGCGGTACTGGGGCCCGCCCATCCCGATCATCCACTGCGACAAGTGCGGCCCAATGCCGGTCCCTGACGAGGACCTGCCGGTGATCCTGCCCTACATGGAGGACTACCAGCCCGACGGGTCGGGATTCTCGCCCCTGCGGCGCGTCCCCGAGTTTTTCGAGACCGAATGTCCGACCTGCGGCGGCCCGGCCCACCGGGAGACCGACGTCTCGGATAACTTCCTGTGCTCGGCCTGGTACTTCTACCGCTACCCGTCCACCTCCTTTGACGACCGGGCCTTTGACCCCGACCTGACCCGGAAGTGGCTGCCCGTGGACCTCTACATCGGCGGCAACGAACACGCCGTGCTCCACCTGCTCTACTCGCGGTTCCTGTGCATGGCCCTCAAAAAGATCGGCCTGATCGACTTCGAGGAGCCGTTCAAGAAATTCGTGGCCCACGGGATCATCACCCGCGACGGCGGCAAGATGAGCAAGTCCAAGGGCAACGTGGTCAATCCGGATGAGTACATCGCCGCCTACGGGGCCGATACCTTCCGGGTGTATCTGATGTTCATGGGCGATTACCTGGTGGGCGGTGACTTCCGGGACGAGGGGGTCAGGGCCATGCGCGGCTTTCTGGACCGGGTCTGGGCCCATGTCGTCCCGGACGACCCGGCCGAACTCGAGGCGGCCGAGCCGGACGATCCCGAGACCCGATACTGGCTCCACCGGACCATCAAGGCCGTCACCCAGGACGTGGAGCGGATGTCGTTCAACACCGCCCTGGCCCGGCTGATGGAACTGCTCAATCACGTCACCCGGGCGAGCGTCAAGAACCGGGTCGTCAGCGAGAATTTCCTGCGCCTGCTGTCGCCGTTCGCGCCCCATCTGTGCGAGGAACTGTGGTCCCGGCTGGGGCATGAGACCTCGATCTTCGAGGCCGGCTGGCCGGAGTGGATCGAGGACTACACCGCCAAAAAGACGATCGAGTTCGTGGTCCAGGTCCTGGGCAAGATCCGCGGAAAGTTCCAGGTCGAGGCCGGGACCGGCCAGGAGGAGATCGAGGCCCTGGCCGAAGCCGACCCCAACGTCAGCAAGTGGCTCGAGGGCAAGCAAATAATCAAGAGGGTCTTTGTTCCGGACAAGCTGCTGAACCTGGTGGTCAAGTAGAGCGGGCGCGGTCACCGCGCCGCTGGACCGCAAGCCGCGGAGTCGTCGGGCACATGCCGGGCCGCCCGCCCGCCAAACAGGCGGGCCGGACCGGCTTTAGAAAATATGACCAGGCAGTCCTCGCCGGGATTGATTCGCCGGCCGGTCGGTCTCTCTCTTCCCCTCTCCGGCGGTATTGATGGCCCTGCTTTCCCGACGCGAATTCCTCAAGCTTGTCGGCCTCGGTCCGACCGTCGGGTTGGCTCCGGGGCCGCTCCCGTCCGCGCCCCGGGGGACGGTCAGACTGACGGTCAACGGCCGGCCCCTCCGCCTCCGGCCGGGACCCAGGGTCAGCCTGCTCGATTTTCTCCGCACCGATCTGAACCTTCGCGGGGCCAAGTACGGCTGCGGCACGGGGGTGTGCGGGGCCTGCACCGTGCTGATCAACCAGCGTCCCATCCGGTCCTGCGTGGTCAACCTGGCCCACCTGGACGGCTTCCGGGTGACCACCATCGAAGGCCTGGGCGGCCCCGGCGTTTTGGACCCCATCCAGAAGACCTTTGCCGACCTGTCCGTGTTCCAGTGCGGCTACTGCGCCCCGGGATTCGTCCTGACCGCCCGGGCCCTGCTCAATCACCACCCCTACCCGACCGAGGCACAAGTCAGGGAAACTTTGTACGGCAATCTCTGCCGCTGCACCGGGTACCAGCGGATCGTCAACGCCGTGCGGGTGGTCAACGACCCCCAGTTGCGCTCGCTGCTCTTCCCCCGGAAGATTTTCGGCGTGGTCAGCACCGTCCAGGACGTCCTGGCCGAACCCAAGGTCACCGGCCGGCTGGCCTATGCCCGGGACCGTCACCTGCCCGGCCAGCTCTTTGCCCAGGTGGTCTGGAGCGCGCACCCCCACGCCCGCATCCTGGGGATCAATATTGCCGCCGCCCGGCGGGTGCCCGGCGTGGTCCGGGTGCTGACCCACCGCGACGTGCCCGGCCGGAAGACCTTCGGGTCCATGGTCGCCGACCAGCCGGTCCTGGCCCGGGACCGGGTCAGGTTCCAGGGCGACGCCCTGGCCGTGGTCGTGGCTGAATCTCTCGGGGCCGCCCGAAGGGGCGCGGCCCGGGTGGCCATCGACTATCGGCCCCTGCCCGGGCTGTTCACCCCGAAGGAGTCCTTGGCCCCGGGCGCGCCCCGGCTGACGGCCAAGGGCAACGTCTGCGCCGCGTCACACTACCTCAAGGGCGACCTGGCCAAGGGCCGGGCCCGGGCCAAGGTCGTGGTCAAGCAGACCTACGCCACGCCGTTCGTGGAGCACGCCTACCTGGAGACCGAGTCGTGCCTGACCTACGTGGACCGGGGCAACGTCCTCCGGGTGGTCAGCGCCTCCCAGAGCCCGCACTCCTATCAGTCCCAGATCGCGGCCATCTGCCAGCTGCCGCCCGAAAAGGTCCAGATGGAGACGACCGTGGCCGGCGGGGCATTCGGGGCCAAGGCCGACCTGAGCATCCAGCATTTGTGCGCCCTGGCGACCCTGGTCACCGGCCGGCCGGTCCGCCTGGACCTGACCCGCGAGGAATCGCTGCGGGCCAGCGTCAAGCGCCACCCCTTCACCATCGAGTGCGAGACCGGGGCCGACGAGACCGGCCGGCTGACCCACGCCCGGGTCCGGGCCCTGGCCGACGCCGGGGCCTATACCTCGGCCACCCCGGCCGTGGCCGACAACGCCGCCGTGTTCGCCACCGGGCCGTACCAGGTCGATCACCTGGACGTCAAGGTCACGGCCGCCTTTACCAACAACCCGACCTGCGGGGCGATGCGGGGCTTTGGCGTGCCCCAGGTCTGCCTGGCCATGGAGCGCCAGATGGACGAGCTGGCCGCCCGGCTGGGGCTGGACCCCCTCGAAATGCGCCTCAAAAACGCCCTGGACCAGGGCAAGGTCAGCCAGTGGGGCCAGGTCATGGGCCCTGGCGTGGGCGTCAAGGCCTGCCTGAAAGCGCTCCAAAAAGCCACCCGGGGGGCCAAACACACGGCGGCTCGAGATTTCAGTCTCAAGCCGGGCGAGCGGGTCGGCCTGGGGTTGGCCGCGGGCTACAAGAACACCAGCTTTCCGACCAACTGGCCGCCGAACATGAATCTGGGCCGGGCCGAGGTGACCTATGCCTTGAACCGGCACGGCAGGTTCGTGGTCTTTGTCGGCGGGAGCGAGCTGGGCCAGGGCCTGGTCACGGTTCTGACTGAAATCGCCGCCCAGGGTCTGGGCGTGCCGGCCGAGCGGATCAGGATCGTCTTCGGCTCGACCCGCCGCACCCGGGCCCCGATCCAGACCACCTCCAGCCAGCAGACGTTCCTGACCGGCGGGGCGGTCCTTGACGCGGCGCCCCGTTTTTCGTCCCTTCTCCTGAGGGCCGCGGCCAAGGTCTGGCCGGCCGAGGCCGACAGGCTGAGCCTGGGCCCGGACGGCCTCGAGGCCGCGGGGCGGAAGATCGCCTCGTACCCCGAGGTGGCCTGGCGCTGCGCCCTGGCCGGGCACAGGCTCCGGCGGTCATATACCTATGAGCCGCCGGTCAAGACCATCGCCGCCCCCCATCGGGTGAGACGGGTCGGGCCGGACCGGGCGATCCTGCCGTCCCTGGGCTACGCCGCCCAGGCGGCCCTGGTGGCCGTCCACCAGCGCACCGGGCAGGTCCGGGTGCTCCAGGTCTTCGCCGCCCAGGACACGGGCCAGACCATGTTCCGGGCCGGGGCCGAGGGCCAGATCGAGGGCGGGGTGATGATGGGCCTGGGCTGGTGCCTCAAGGAGGACCTCCGGATCGAGCAAGGCCGGGTGGTCACCGACAACCTGGACACCTACTTCGTGCCCCGGACCGAGGATACGCCGGTCATCGTCCCCCTGATCGTCGAGGTCCCGGACCCGCTGGGTCCCCTGGGGGCCAAGGGCATCGGCGAGGTGCCCGTCCTGCCCACCGCCCCGGCGATCCTGAACGCCATCCGGGACGCCGTCGGCGTCAGCCTGACCAGGCTCCCCGTGTCCACGGCCGAGCTCAAGCGGAAAATGCGAGGGGCCGGCTCATGAGGCGGTACCGGCGCTACAGCCTGCTGTTGTGGGGCGTCGGCGGCCTGCTGATAGCGGCCCAGGTGGGATACATGGCCCACTTCTGGGGCTGGCGGCCGCTGTGGGACGTGATCCACTGGTTCGGTCACTGGGCCGGCTGGGCCGGCGGCGCGGCCATGGCCCTGTGCCTGCTCTACATCCCCCGCAAGAAGAAGTGGTTCACCTGGGGCAAGGTCCGGACCTGGTACCGGTTCCACGTGGCCATGGGCCTGACCGGGCCGCTCCTGATCATTCTCCACGCCTACGGCAAGTACTACGGCATCGGCGGACTGACCCTGCTCTGCCTGTGGATCGTGCTGGCCACGGGCGTCATCGGGCATTTCCTGTATCGTCGCCTGGGGGAGGAGGTGGCCATCCGGGCCGAGGAGCGGGCCCGGCTCGAACAGGACCTGGCCGCCCTGGAGAAAGAGATCGAGGCCCGCCGGGCCGACGAGGCCGGCCTGCTCCAAGATCTCGAGGCAACAGGCCCCCTGGCCGAACTGGCCCAGAAAGAAAAAATCAAGCTGCCCCGGGCCAGGCTGGTCAAGGATTGGCGTCAGGCCGCCCAACTGTGGCGCGACTTCTGGGCCGCTGGCCGCCAGGTGACCGGCCTCAAGCGCCGGGTCAAGGCCCGGGTCCGCGACGAGCGGCGGGCCACGGCCCTCCGCAAGCTGACCCTTTATGAACTGCTCCGCCTCGAGCGCGATACCCGGAACCTGGTGGCCCTGAACGAGGTCTTCTCGGTGTGGCGCAAGGTTCACGTCCCCGTGTCGTGGCTGATGTGGTGGCTGCTGGCGATGCACCTTTTCGCCTGGACGTACTACTGACATGAAGTGGCGACGGTTGATCCATCCCCTGGTCATCCTCGGAGCGGCGATGCTGGTCATGGTCGTGGCCGACGAGACCTGGCTGATGCCCGGTCCGGTCAGCCGCCATCATGCGGCCCTGGAAGGCAAGTGCGCCCAGTGCCACCCCGGTTTCCAGGGTACGCCCAACCGGACCTGCATGCGGTGCAAGGCCAAGATGAAGCTGGTCACTGATCAAGGCATCCACCGCTTCGCCCCGATCAAGCGCTGCGCCGACTGCCACGTCGAGCACCGGATGCGGGCCTATCCCCTGGCCTCGGCCTGGGTCGATCCCCGGCGGTTCGATCACCGCTGGACCGGATTCGTGTGGGGTAAGTTTCACCAGGGGCTGGCCTGCGCCAAGTGCCACCTCCCCGGAGGGCCATACCGGGCGGTCCAGCCGACCTGCGACGGCTGCCACCAGGATTTTTCGCCCGGTGTGTGGAACCACGACAAGTCGCGCTGCCGCCTGGACGCGGTCCACGCCGGGCTGACCTGCCTGGCCTGTCACGTCAACAAGTGGGGTCCGGGCAAGAAGCCGAGCTGCGTCCGGTGTCATCCCCGGGACAACTACCCGCTTCGCCGGGCCTGCCTGCCGGGCTTGACGAGCGGTCCCGACGTGACTAGGCTAAGGCGGTGATCGCCGAGGCTCGCCATTTCTCCAAGATTTCCCCCGCACACGGGTAGTCCATGACCTCCGCGCCGGACAAGGACAACGCCCCGCGCCCGGGACGGTTCATCGTCTTCGAGGGGATCGACGGCTCGGGCAAATCCACCCAGGCCCGCCGCCTGGCCGAGACCTTGCGGGCCAAGGGCTTCGAGGTGGTCCTGACCCGGGAGCCGACCGAAGGGCCGTGGGGCCAGAAGATCAGACGCATCGCCGCCCAGGGACGGGCCGGCATCGATCCCCAAACCGAACTGGAATATTTCGTCAATGACCGGGCCGAGCACGTCGCCGGGGTGATCGCTCCGGCCCTGGCCGCGGGTAAGGTGGTCATCAGCGACCGCTACTATTACAGCACCATGGCCTACCAGGGGGCCCTGGGCCTGGACCCCGGGTCGATCCGCCGGATCAATGAGGAAAAATTTCCGCGGCCCGACCTGGTCATCCTCCTGGAAATTCCACCGGACATCGGCCGGCAGAGGATCGAGGCCGGCCGCGCCGGCGGGACCAACCTCGGTTACGAGCGTCCGGACTATCTGAACCAGGTGGCCGCCATCTTCGCCCAAATGACCGACGACAACATTTTTCGTATAGACGCCGCCCGGCCCGCGGACGAGGTCTTCGAGGCGGTGTGGGCTGCCTGCCGTTCTCTCCTGGAATCCACAGCAAGGGACAACAAATGAAGACCGCTGTCTTGATCATCGACATGGTGCAGGATTACTTCACCCACGGCTACCCGATCACCGAACCGGCCCGGGCGATCATCGGCGCGATCAACGAGCTGAACGCCGCCGCCCGCGCGGCCGGCATGCCGGTCATCCATTCGACCGACTCGTTCCTGGAAGACGACTTCATCTTCAAGGGCAAGATGGAGCCCCACTCCATCCGGGGCACGGCCGGGGCCGAGGTGGTGGAAGGCGTGGTCCGCGAGCCGTCAGACGTCTGGCTGCCCAAGCGGCGGTTTTCGGCCTTTTACAAGACCGATCTGGACCAGACCTTACGGACGTGGGGGGTCGAGCAGGTGGCCGTCGGCGGGATCATCACCCAGATCTGCGTCCTGGCCACGGCCTTGGACGCGGTGCAGAATGATTTCCGGACAATCGTCGTCGAGGACTGCTGCGCCTCGCCCACCGAGGAGATGCGGACCCAGTGTCTGGACCTCTACCGGCACAATCCGATTCATCCCCTGTTCCGGGTGATGACCCGGCAGGACCTCATCGCCGAATGGTCTTGATCAGTTCCTGAAAACGACCGGTCCGGGAGTTTTTTGTAAATCCCGGCCCGGTCGTCACGGTTACTCGCCTTCGGACTTCTTGTCCTCGGGCTTCGGACCGGGCTTGCTCAAGGGCAGGCACCCGCATCCGCAACCGCTTTGTTTCTCCGTGGCCATAAGTCTCACCTCCTTTCGGACCGATTTGGGCTCACTTGCCTTCGAGTTCGTCGATGCGTTCCCTCACGCCGGCCAGTTCCTGCTGGAGATTTTCGGCATAGGCCTCCAGTCGCTCCTGTTCCTCGGCCTTGGACCAGAAACGACGGAACATCCCCCGGCCGGCGCACCCGCAGCCCGTCATCTGGTGCGGAGTCACCACTGCCTGGCACATCTGAATCACCTCCTTTCAGGTGTCCCTGGTTGCCGTTTTGTTGTCGTGTTTAAGTGGTTTAGCATGTACTTCAATTGTCCTCAAAAAAATGGGCGATCACTTCCCATCCTCCAGTTCCTCCAACCGGGCCCGGACCTTGGCCAGTTCGGCCTCGAGTTCCCGCTCGTACTTTTTCAACCGGTCCATGTCGTCCCCGCCTCGGTAAAGGGCCTCCGGATGCCCGGGGCCGGCGCAGCCGCAGTGGCAGACCGTGGAGAGCATGGCCCCGCAGCGCTCCAGGGCCTGCGGGTCGATGTCATAGGGGATCCAGTAGCCCTGGCGCTGGTCGCGGACCAGGCCGGCGTGTTTCAGGACCTTGAGGTGCTGGGACACGGCCGACGGGGTGATGCCCAGGATCTCGGACATCTCGTTGGCGCCCAGCGGCCCCCTTTCCTTGAGCAGTTCGATGATCTTGAGGCGCGTTTCCACGCCCAGGACCTTGAACATATCGGCCTTGTTGCGCTTTTCCGGCATTTCAGTCACCGCTTAAATATTATGGCCGCCCAGGCCGTTTGTCAAGCCCCCCCAGGGCGACCTGGATCTCGACCGCCCGCCTCACTCCAATCCGGCCCGGCGCAGGTCGTCGAGGATGCGTTCCAGGACCTGGGGGTCCTGATAGAAGTCGGTCATGGCATAGGTCGTAAGGGTCAGGGCAGGATTCACTTTCCTGGCCAGGGCCACCTGGCGGCGGGCCTCCTCTTCCTGGCCCAGCCGGGCGTGGACCAGGGCCAGGCCGGCGTACCCCCAGTGCCGGTCCGGCGCCCGGGCGACCAGCTCCCTCAAAACCTCCTGGGCCAGGTCATACTGTTCGGTCTGGAGGTAGGCCAGGCCCAGATGGACCAGGTGCCAGTAGGGATAATGGGGATGGAGCCGCATGGCCTTCCTGGTCAGCAAGATGGCCTGGTCATACTGGCCGGTGTAGTACTTGGTGTGCGCCAGCAGGGCGTGGGCCATGGCGTTGTTGGGGTCCAGGGCTACGGCCCGTTCTCCGTAGTCGGTCGCCTGGTCATGCCGCCACTGCACCAGTGACAGGTATCCCATGGCCATCAGGGCGACGGGGTCCGCGTCATCGATGGCCAGGGCCTGTTTGACCAGGCGTTCCGCCTCCCCGAGGGACTCGAGCGGGGATCGGCTGAATCCCTGCCGGACGTCTTCGATGTGGCACATGGCCTTCATGGTCAGGGCGGCCACATATCCGGGCTCGAGTTCGAGGGCCTGGTCCACCAGCCTTCGGGCGGTGGCCAGGCCCTCCCGGGTGAATCCCTCGGCCAGGCCGATGGCCTGGACGCAAAGTCCCCAGGCCTCGAGGTTCCTGGTTGACTTGTGAAATACGCGGGTCTGTTCGCCGCTGGTCAACTTGACCTGCAGGGCCAGGACGATTTCCAGGGTGATCTCGTCCTGCAGGGCGAAGATGTCCCGGATGTCCCGGTCATACCGGTCGGCCCAGAGGTGATGCCCCGTGGCGGCGTCGATCAACTGGGCCGTGACCCGCACCCGGTCACCGGCCCGCTGGACGCTGCCTTCCAGGACGTACCTCACCCCCAGGTCCCGGCCCACCTCCTGGACCTTGACGTGTTTGCCCTTGTAGGTGAAGGTCGAGTTGCGGGCGATGACCAGCATGTCGGGAATCTTGGACAGGGCGGTGATGATGCTCTCGGACATGCCGTCGCCCAGGAATTCATCCCCCGGGTCGCGTCCCAGGCTTTCAAAGGGCAGCACGGCGATGGACGGCCGCTCGGTCCGGCGAAGGTCGGAGGCGGCCGCCCGGCCGGGCCGGTCCGGCCCGGGGCGGGCGGCGTCCTTGGTGTCCCGGATTTCGACCCGATAGACCCGGACCGGCTCGGCGATGTTTTTTACGGCATGCTCGCCCAGGTATTCATACTGAAAGGCCAGCTTGCCCTTGACCTGGTCATAGACCGAGCGCGATACAGAAATCGCGCCCGGCTCGGCCATGGCCTCGATCCGGGCGGCGACGTTGACCCCGTCGCCGTAGATCCGCTCGTCCTCGAGGATGACGTCGCCCAGGTTGATCCCGATCCGCCACTCCATCCGGCGCTGCTTGGGAAGCTCGGCGTTCATTGTCTGGAGTTCTTGCTGGATCTCGGCCGCGCCCGCCACGGCGTTGACCGCGCTGTCAAACTCGGCCAGGAGGTTGTCCCCGGGCGAGTCGATCACCCGGCCGTCATGCTTGTCGATGACTTGTCTGAACACCTGGCGGTGGGCGGTGATGGTCTTGACCGTGGCCGCCTCGTCGTCGGCCATCAAACGGCTGTAGCCCTTGACGTCAGCGCTGAGGATAGCGGTCAGCTTGCGTTTCATGGCCGCCCCCTCATTTCAGACCGGCCAGGCGCAGGGATTTGCCCATAAGCTCCCGGTCGGCCGGCTCTTTGTAGGGAGCCGCCATTTCATGGTATGCGACGGAAAAATCAGGATCGATCTCCAGGACCCGGGCGGCCGCAGCCCGGGCCTGTTCCTCATGTCCCGAGATGGCGTAGGCCTCGGCCAGGCCCGCCGCCGCCAGCAAGTCCTGGGGGGCCAGGTTCAAGGCCTGCTGGAAGGCCTCGATGGCCTCCTTTTGCCGGCCGGCGTGATTGTTGGCAAGCCCCAGGATCATATAGTACATATGGTGCGGGAAGGGGTTGAGACGCAGCGCCTTGTTGATCGTCAGGATGGACTGCTGATGCCGGCCCGCCCAGTGATAGATCGTGGCCAGGTAGTGATGGGAATCGGCGTGATTGGGATTGCGTGAGACCGCCGATTCCCCCAGAACGATGGCCCGATCGTGGTCCCTCTTGAAGCAGAGAATCAAGCCCAGCAACCCAAGTCCATCGGGCAAGGAGTCGTCCAGGGACAGGGCTTTTTGGGCCGCTGCTTCGGCCTTGGCCAGTGACTCCATCGGGGAGTCGCTCATTCTGTGAGTCGCCTCTATCAAGTGGGTCAGTCCCAGGGCCACCCAGGCCCGGGGGAAATCCGGGTCCAAGGCCAGGGCCTCCTCCTTGAGTTGACGGGCCCGGGCGATCCGTTCCGGGGTGATCTGACTCACGTACTGCCTGGCCTCCAGAAACCGGAGATAGGCCTGAATATTTTTCGTGCCCCGGGAATGGACCCTGGCTTGCTCCCCCTCGGTCAGCTTGACCTGCAGTTCGGTCAAAATTTTAAAGGTGATCTCGTCCTGGACGAAGAAGATGTCGTCCAGATCCCGGTCATAGCTGTCCGCCCACAGATGCCCGCCCGTGGCGGCGTCGATCAACTGGGCCGTGATCCGGACCCGGTTTCCGGACCGGCGGACGCTGCCCTCCAGGACAAAGGCCACCCCCAGGTCCCGGCCGACCTGCTGGACCTTGACCGGCTGGCCCTTGTAGGAAAACGAGGAGTGGCTGGCGATGACAAACAACTGATGCACCTTGGACAGACTGGCAATGATCTCCTCGGTGATGCCGTCGCTGAAGTATTCCTGGTCCGGGTCTCCGCTCATATTGACAAAGGGCAGCACGGCGATGGACGGCCTGTCGGGTATTTTCAGTTCCCCGCCCCAGGCCGGTGGTTCGGTCTTCATTTCGACCCGGTAAACCCGCACCGGATCGGCGATGTTCTTGACGCCATGCTCGCCCAGGTATTCGAACCCGAAGGCCAGCTTGCCCTTGACCTGGTCATGGACCGAGCGCGATACAAAAATCCCGCCCGGCTCGGCGATGGCCTCGATCCGGGCGGCGACGTTGACCCCGTCGCCGTAGATCCGCTCGTCCTCGAGGATGACGTCGCCCAGGTTGATCCCGATCCGCCACTCCATCCGGCGGTGCTCGGGAAGCTCGGCGTTGAATATCTGGAGTTCTTGCTGGATCTCGACCGCGCCCGCCACGGCGTTGACCGCGCTGTCAAACTCGGCCAGGAGATTGTCCCCGGGCGAGTCGATCACCCGGCCGTGATACTGCTCGATGATTTGTTTGAACACCCGGCGGTGGGCGGTGATGCTCTTGACCGTGGCCGCCTCGTCGTCGGCCATGAGCCGGGAGTAGCCGCGCACGTCGGCGCTGAGGATGGCCGCCAGCTTTCGCCTGACTGAGGACATGGGGTCGCCCCCATGAAAAAGAGTGCCTCAAAAGAGGCTTTTCCCCGTATTGGATAGGGTATCACGTTCAAGGTTGATCTGGAAAGGGGAACCGATTGAACTCCAAAAACAACCAGTCAAGCCCGATGGTTATCAGGAAACCTCGTGATGAACGCCCGCACCGGAGCCCCTTGTTGAGGGGTGGTCCGGGCCGGCCTGAACAAGTGTCTCTGAATCGGCCAACCTGGCTATTTCGCGGTCCCCGATTTGAATCCGAAGATCGCGCTCTGAATGACTTCAGTGCCCTTGATCATCTGATCCACGGTCAAATATGCCCCACGCAGACGATGGTTGGACCGGCGAAAAGACTTGGCGTGTTCTTCTGACCAGAAGAAGACGCACTGGCGTCAGAACGAGTCGATGATGCTCGGCTCGGCCAGCCTGAACGGATTCACGTCCGGCACGAAGACGATCGGCCGGCATTTTGGGCTGAAAATTTGAAGATTCAAGTCCTGGTCGAGGGCCATTTCCATGGACCGGCCGCAGTGGGCGCACTCGGTCTTGACCGTAATGGACAGCGGCCTTTTTCGTAAGCGCCCTTGCACGAAGGGCGTGGCAAACACGTCGGCCGCTCAGGCGGCATAGAGCCGCTCGCCGGTGCTGAAGGTCACCCGGTGGGGCGTGGGCTCGACCGTGACCGGGTAGGCCCAGATGACCTCGCCCCGATCGTTGCGCCAGAGATAGGTCATGTTCTTTTCCAGGTCGTCCAGGATTGACGTCACCTTCGGGACGGGCAGTCCCAGTCCGTCGGCCACCACCGAGGGGGCCAGCGGTCCCCCGGCGGCCGGCAGCTTTCGGACCGCGAAGTGATGCACCCGGCGGTGATCCGCGGTGAACCGGCCCGCCCGGGCCTCGAAGGCCCGGGCCGCCCCGGCGATCCGCTTTTCCCACAAGGACGGCGGCAGCTTGACGATGAACCGCCACAATCCGATCATCAACTTCTCAGGCATGATTTGACTCCTGGCGTGAGGGAAGTTTTTCAAACCAGGGTCAAGCCTGAACCATGAAGTTATAGACGGGTCAATCATTTTTCAAAAAAAGGCCCCCGATACCGGGGGCCTCATCAACTCATACTTTTTTCGAGCTATTTGGAGTAGTCGTACCAGCCCTGGCCTGACTTGCGGCCCAGGCGGCCGGCCCGGATCATGTTTTTCAGCAGGGTCGGGGCGGTCCACTTGAGTTCGCGGTTCAGTTCGTCCCGGAAATAGTCGGCCACAAACCGGCAGATGTCCACCCCGGTCAGGTCCATCAGCTCGAAGGGCCCCATGGGGTAGTTCAGGCCCAGCTTGACCGCCTTGTCCACGTCCTCTGGGGTGGCGATGCCTTCCTGGACGATGGCCACCGCCTCGAGCATGTGGGGGATCATCACCCGGTTGACGATGAAGCCGGGCGAGTCGATCTTGACCTCGACGGTCTGCTTGCCCATCTTCTGGGCCAGCTCGGTGGTCAGGGCCACGGTCTCGTCGCTGGTGTTGAAGCCGTGGATGACCTCGACCAGGCGCATCAGGGGCACCGGGTTGAAGAAGTGCATCCCGACCACCTTGTCCGGCCGCTTGGTGGACTGGCCGATGACGGTGACCGACATGGAGCTGGTGTTGGTGGCCAGGACGACCTCGGGCCGGCAGAGCTTGTCCAGCTCACCGAAGACCTCTTTCTTGAGCGATAAATCCTCGATGACGGCCTCGATGATGAAGTCGCAGCCGGCCAGGTCTTTCATCTCGGTGGTCCCCTTGATCCGACCCTGGACCTCGGCCTTTTGCTCCTCGGTCATCTTGCCGCGCTTGACGCCCTTGCCCAGGAAAGCGTCGATGCTGGCCAGACCGCGGTTCACGAACTCGTCGTTGATGTCGCGCATGACCACGTTGTAGCCCGTCTGGGCGGCCAGCTGGGCGATGCCGTTGCCCATGGTCCCGGCGCCGACGACGCCGATGGATTTGATATCGGCCATTGTTGATCCTCCTTCCGACATGTACGAATATTCACTTGCGACCTACATCAATACGACGACCAAGGGGAGGATGTCAAGCTCGACAAGGCTCGCCCCGCCCCCAATGGCGGACCGAACCGGGACCGTCCCCCACCCCAGCCGGTCGGCCGATAAATAAATCTGAGTTGCCCCCCTTGCTCCGGGCTTACAGGTGGCCAAGCCAGTCCCGCTTTTTTGGCGAGCGGGACCGGCTTGGCCACCTGGCACCAGCGCTGTCTATTCGTCCCCTTTAATTAGCCGCCCTGGCCGGTCGGACGACCTATAAGAATTGCTTGTTTCCATTTGCTCCGGGCGGACGATTGGCCGGGCTCGGTCCCTTTTGATGGCTGGTGGGACCGACCCGGCCACCTGGCGCCAACGCTGGCAATTCGTGCCCTTTAATTGATCGCCCCAGCCGGACGGCCGTTAAATAAATCCTCCTCTTCAGCTCCACAAAAAAACCGACAATTGGCCAGGGCAGTCCCGCTTATTGGCGAGCGGGACTGCCCTGGCCACCCGGTGCGAGCGTTGGCAATTCGTGCCACAGCCTTGGCCGTGATGAGTTCCGACACGCCAGTTGTTTTTTCCCGGGGTGCCTGTCCTCGCGCGGTCCTGGGGTCTGGCCCAAAAAAAACCCCGGCCTGGCGGCCGGGGTGGAGGGGGGGGACTTGGCGGTCAGTGAGGGGGGAGGTCTCGACTGCCGCCACGGTCGGTGACCGCCGGGGAGGCGGCCCCAACTCTTATAATTTTTATGGTTCCAGCCGCAGCGGCCAGGTGACGACCCGGCTGGAGCCCATGATTGACGTTGTTGTCCGCCTTGTAAAAAGGCAAATGTCATGCCACCGCGGGCGATACCGGCACTCTATCATCCAACCTATTGCTTTAACGGCATGTCCGGCCAGAACTCGGACGAATCACCTGGTAATCAAAGGGGTATTATTTTTCGATTTCCGAAACGAAATCGTAATCCCAGGCCCTCGTTCCCGGAAACCGTCAGGCAGGAAACCCGGGGCCCGGATGAGGCGCAAACCGTCGTCCGGGCCCCAGGACGACAACTAGATCACCGCATCGGCCCCCCGCCGGGACCAGGGGCCGTGGACCCCTCGTCTCCCGGACCCATCATGTAGCCCGGACCCATCCCCGGACCCATGTAATAATCGCGTCCGCTGTAATAACCGCGTTGGCCGCGATAGCCGCGTTCGCCGCGATAGCCGCGTTCGCCGCGATAGCCGCGTCCGCCGCGATAACCAGGCCCCATGTGGTAGCGGTACCAGCCGCGATAACCAGGACCCATGTGGTAACGGGACCAGCCGCCCCACATCATGCCCGGCCCCATGCGGTAGCCGTACCAACCGCGCGGCCTCCTGCCCGACCAGGCCCCCGGGCCATGCCAGCCCCGACGCCACCGGCGCAGACTCCGGTACAAGGCCAGCTTGGGATACTTCTTGCGCATCATCAGCAAGAATGTGACCTTCTGAAGCATGATCTTGGCCTTCTGGGCGCCGATCTGCTCGACCTTGGCCTTGACGGCGGCCATGTCCACCTTGTCCCGAAGCAGGAGGATCTTAAGTTCCAGCTTCAGGACCCTCAGTTGCTGCTTGAGCGGCAGCATCGCCAACTGGTGCTTGAGCCAGTCGGCCCTGATCTTCTGCCGCTTGGCATACCAGGCCGCTGCGTCGCCGCGGGGCCTGACCTTGCGGGCGGCCGGCAGGGATTGGACCACCGCCAGCGCCAGCCCCAGAGCCAACAGGATGACGATCGCTCTCTTGGCCATAAAATGCTCTCCTTGATGAAAGGATCTTTTCGTCGTGGTCTTCCCGAAAAGAGGACCACGGCCCGATGACTACTTTCCCGGCGGGCGACCCGGGTCGCCGCCGATCAACCTCGTTTTGTCAGGACGTCAGCGAATGGAGGCCGCCAGGGGCGACGCGCCGGTCCCCATGAACAGGGACCGATGTCGAGGCCGGCCTGACCAAGGTGTGAGCCCACCCCCTTTTTTATTGATTATAACTCAGGGCGAGGGGCGCAAGCAAAGAATTGAGGGACCGTTTTCAGCGGCTGTCGGCCCCCGGATCGACCGGTGTCTCCAGGCCGACCACGGTGATGTTGTCCGGGCCCCCGGCCGTGAGCGCCGCCTGGATCAGGGCCGACAGCTTGTGGTGAAGGGTATCGTCGCGGCCCAGGACCTCGGCCACCGAGCCCTCGGGGACGTGATCGTGCAGGCCGTCGGTGGTCAGCAGGATCAGGTCGCCGGGACGGATCATCAGGTGTCCCGAGTCCGGCGAGCATCCGCCGCAGCCCACGCAATCCAGGAGCATGTTCCGGGCCGGATGGAAGGCGGCCTCGGCCGGGCTGAGGGTCCCCTGTTCGACCATGGCCTCCACCGCGGTGTGGTCCCGGGTGACCCGATCCAGTTGTCCCTCGCGCCACAGATACAGCCGGCTGTCGCCGACGTGGGCCCAGGCGGCCCGGCCCCCCAGGCGCCAGACCGCGGTCAGGGTGGTGCCCATGCCCGTTGTTTTCGGATCGGTCCGGGCCCGGGCGTAGATCAGGTCGCAGGCGGCCCGGAAACGACTGACCAGGGCCGCCGGGTCGGGCTCTCCCTTCCAGGACCCGGAGGCCAGATGCTCCACGGCCATGGTCGCCGCCAGATCGCCGGCGGCCTCGCCGCCCATGCCGTCGGCCACGGCCAGCAGCGCCGCCTCCGGCCCCAACTCGACGATCAGGTGCCGGTCCTCGTTGTGGCGGCGTTTCAGGCCCTGGTGGGTCCGGGCGACGGCGTTCATCCAGGCTCGCTCACGATCAGAGGCCGGTCCGGGGCGCATAAGGTGAAGTGGTTGGACCGGTGCGAAGGGACATGATAGGTTACAGACTATCAGAACCAGAAGCCGGGTATCCAGAGGAAACATGGCCGGGACGACCAGAGAGCCGGTGTTGACCAAGGGCGATCGCCTGGGCGAGCGGTGGGAGATCATCGAGCACATCGCCACCGGCGGCAAGGGCGAGATCTACCGGGCCCGCCAGACCAACCTGGACCGCGAGGTGGCGATCAAGATCGTCTCCCCGGAACTGATCGAGGCCTACGAGGGGGACCAGGAGGAAATAGACGGCGAGATGGCCCGCTTCCGGCGCGAGGTCCTGGCCATGGCCCGGGCCCGTCATCCCAACGTCCTGACGGTGTTCGACTTCGAGACAGCGGTCGTGGTCAAGGACGGCCGGGAGCTGACCCTCGAGTACATCGTCATGGAATACGTGCCCGGGCCGACCCTGGGCCCGACCATTCCCGAGGACGGCCTGCGGGACGACGAGCCGGCCCTCAGGTCGTGGATCACCAGGTACTTCCTGCCGATCCTGGACGGCGTCGAGCACATCCACCGCCAGGGCATCATCCACCGCGACCTGAAACCGGGCAACGTCCTGTTGGACGGGGACGTGCCGCGGATCACCGATTTCGGCCTGGTCGGCGGCCGGCAGTGGGAGCCGGTCACCCGGAGCCACCACGTCATCGGGACCCTGGCCTACATGGCCCCCGAGCAGTACCTGGAACTGGCGGACACCGACTTGCGGGCCGACGTTTACTCCCTGGGCAAGATCCTGTACCACGCCGCGGTGGGCAAGCTGGGCAAGGGGACCATGTATCCGCTCCAGATGGCCCGGCTGCCCGGCCCGGACACGCCCTTTCTGAAGACCCTGGACCGGATCATCCGCCGGGCCACGGCCGAGGACCGCAACCAGCGCCTGCCCTCGGTCCAGGCCCTCCGGGAAGAGGTGCAGCGGCTGGTGGCCGTCGAGTCTGTCGGCCGCGGCCGGCGTCAAAAGGCCATGATCGGCCTGGCGGCCCTGGCCCTGGTCCTGGCCGGTCTGCTGGCCGCCGGCCTGATCTACCATTTCCGGGGACGACACCAACCGCCGGTCGCCGCCCGGGTCGGGCCGGGCCCGATCCCGGTCACCGGTCCCCCGCCGGCCACGATCAAGGCCGCGGACGGGGAGGTCATGCGCCTGGTCCCGGCGGGAAGGGTCAAGGCGGCCGGCGGCCGGGAAAAGGCGGTGCCGCCGTTCTACCTGGACGAGACCAGGGTCACCAACCACCAGTTCGTCGAGTTTCTGAACGCCAACCTGTCCCGGATCAGGGTCGCCGACGGCCTGGTGCGGGCCGGCGGCCGGGTCTGGCTCTATCTGGGCGAACTGCGACCGGGCGTCGAGCCGATCGTCTATCGCGGCGGGCGCTTCCGGATCACGGACCCCCAACTGGCCGCCCACCCGGTTTACCGGGTGACGGCGGTTGGGGCGGCGGCCTATGCCGCCCACTACGGCCGCCGGCTGCCCCGCCCGGACGAGTGGCGTCGGGCCGCCTCAGGACGAACGCCCTCCCCGCCGGCCAGGGCCGCCCCTTCGGTCGAGCATCACGGCGCCATGCACGGTGCCATTGGCCGGAAACCCTCGCCCGCGGGGACGCCCTATCTGGACGTCAGCCGGAACCGGCCCAATGAATTCGGCCTGAGGGGTCTGGGTCCGGGCGGCGGCGAGTGGGTAGTCGTCCCAGGCGGCGCGGGCCGGGTCAAATACGGGGTCATGGTCGCGGTCCCGGCCGGACCGCCCCGGTTCCAGGCCAAACACCCCTGGCAGGCCTTTGCCTGGGTCGGTTTCCGGGGCGCCCGGTCCATCCGTCCGGTCAGGCGGTGAGGCCGGTCCAGGCGGGACTGTTTGACCGGCCCTTGGTCGGGATGGTATATTACCGCTCCTCAGGTCGATTTTCCCTCCAGCAGGAAAAGGAATGCTCTCCACCCTGTTCGGTCCGGTCCGGGGGGTCTCGGCCCTCCTGTTTCTGATGGTCAGCACCTTTTGGTGGGGCTGGGCCATCTTTCCCCTGGGACTGTTGAAGCTGGTCATTCCCGTTCCGGCCTGGCGGCGGCTGATGACCTGGCTGGTCCTCGGACTGGCCAACGCCTGGGTGGCCACCAACCGGACCTATTTCCGGGTGGTCAATCGGTTGTCGGTCGAGGTTTACGGCCAGGAGGGCCTCGAGCGCCGGGGCCGGTACCTGGTCCTGTGCAACCACCAGACCTGGGCCGATATCTTCATCCTGGTGGACGTCTTTTCCGGAAAGATTCCCCTGACCCGGTACTTCATGAAACAGGAATTGATCTGGCTGCCCGTGGTCGGCTTCACCTGCTGGGTCCTGGACATGCCGATAGTAAAACGCTACTCCCGCGAGCAACTGGCCCGGCGGCCCGAACTGGCGGGCAAGGACCTCGAGGCCACCCGCCAATCGAGTCTCAAGTACCGGCGCGGGGCGGTGACCATCGTCAATTTCGTCGAGGGCACCCGGTTCACGGTTGAAAAACACGCCCGCCAGAATTCGCCGTATCAGCACCTGCTCAAGCCCCGGGCCGGGGGCGTGGGGTTCGTCCTGGAGGTCATGGGGGACATCCTGACCGAAACCCTGGACGTGACCATCGTCTATCCGGACGACCGGACCGGGTTCTGGGATTTTTTGTGCGGCCGGGTGAGGAAAGTGATCGTGGTCGTCGAGCGGATCGCCCTGACCGACCGGTTGCGCGGCAAGTATTCCACGGACGAGGCATACCGCCGCTCGTTCCAGGCCTGGCTCAACGCCCTGTGGGCCGAAAAGGACGCCAAGATCGGCCGCCTCAGGACCTGACGCCCCCGGCCCGGCTGATCGGGGCCGGTCTTGCCGGCACGCCTCTTCGTTCTGCTCCCGGGAAAGGGCCGGTCAAGGCCACCCGGCTCCGGGACTGACCCTCGAACCAGCCGTGATCGGCCGGAGCTTCGGCCCCCGTTTTGGTTTAAAACCAATAAATTCAAACAATAACGCGAATAGAATCTTTTTTTGGTTGCCCCTTCTTGACACCCCCGGCCTCATAACTAACTTGTTGGTTAACAAGGTCGTCACTTTATCACAAAGCCTTTCCACTAAAGGAGGGAGAAAATGTTCGACCTTATCACCAGAGGCAAGAGAACCGACCTGGACCGGGTCCGCAGCGAATGGAACACCCTGTTCGACCGGCTCCTGGGCGGCCTGCCTGGCCCGTGGCGGGAGTGGGACCTGTGGCCGTCCATCGACGTCTCCGAGACGCGCGACAAATACACCGTGACCGTGGAACTGCCCGGCGTGGACCAGGATGACCTGGACGTGACCCTCGAGGACGACGTCCTGATCATCCGGGGCGAGAAGAAAAAGGAGTCCGAGGACAAGGACGAGAGCTACCACCGCGTCGAGCGCAGTTACGGCTCGTTCACCCGGTCCCTGCGCCTGCCCGGCAAGGTCGATCCGGAAGGGATCAAGGCCAAGTTCAAGAAGGGCATCCTGACCCTGACCGTGCCCAAGCCCGAAGAGGAGCGGGGCAAGAAGATCGAGATCAAGGCCGACTAGGCTCGCCTGAACCCCGGGGGCCGGCGAAAGTCGGCCCTTTGTTTATCAATTAATTCGTCAACGACCCGCCATCTGGTGCTGTCCTTGGCTAAGCCTCACGCGGCGTCTCGCTTTGTTTTTTTAACTTCTTTCCCACGTTCCAGGCCCGGGCCACGTGGGGCCCCGCCCCGACATAGGACCGGGTGGCCATGTCGAACAGCAGCGGCCTGAGCTTGGTCAGATCCACGGCGCCGTCGGTCAGGACCGCCGGGTCGGCGTGGGTCTGAACGATCTCGCCGACGAACAGGTCGTGGCTGGGGAAATCGACCACGTCGTAGAGGCGGCACTCCATATTTAGATGGCACTGGGCGATCAGTGGGGCGGCCGCAAGGTCCCCGTAGAAAAGTTCGAAGACTTTTGATTTGTCCGTGTTCTTGCCGGTGACCAGGCCGCAGTAGTCGGTCTCGACGACCAAGTCTTCGCTCGGGATGTTCACGCTGAAGGTTTTTTGCTCCTTGATGCCCTGGTTGGTGTAGTGGATCTTGCCCAGGCCGAAGGTGACGCAGTTGGGCGTGCCCACGGTGGCGATGCCCACGTGGGCCACGGTGATGAAGTTGGGTCTGTTGTTGACCATGGCCCCGATGAGGACGACCGGGGTGGGATACATGACGTTGACCGGGCCGAGCTTGGTCTTCATGGCGACTCCTGGAAGGTTGGACCTGAAGGCAGGCCATTCGGGAGGGACGGTCCGCGCGTTCGAAAAAAATTCTGACCAATGCGATTCGGCGTGTAAAGGGGCCGGGCGGGCGTCACTCTGGTTGTAGAAACTTCCCTTCCACACCAAACATTTTAATGTCTTGTTCGTGCCCGCGACGGGCGATCGGCGAGCCTCGGCCCGCTTTTTGTGAGAGCGGCCGGGCTCGCCACCTGACTCGGGACTTGAGTAGAGGTGCGCGCTCATACTGTCCAGCAAATTCCACGCTTTTTTCGTACGGCGGAGCCGGAATGGAATGGAGGCGGCACGCGCGGACGGGGCGTTTTACTGGCACCGCGGTTCGTCGCGAAGTACGCCCGTGCGGCTTCGCACCGTGGCCGAGGTCAGCGTCTATGTGGCCGCCGCCGGGGCCGTCTGTACGGGGTCTGGCGGGACGTGATCCTGCTGGAGCGGCGCAGCCCCGTGGTCGGGCCATAGCCAGCGGAGACACGGAATAATCGGCTATTTCATTTCTTCCCCGGTTTGAACCGAAACCCGAATCGGCCGGTCCGGCCGCGAACCCAACAGGACATAGCCCCGGGGCAACAGTTCAGCTTGACCCATTTGCCCTTCCAACACCCGGGCCTCGAGGCCGAGCTTTGCCAGTAATCGCGCCCTCACTATGTTTGAAAGCGTACGGCCCTGCAAACGACAGTCCTCCTCCAATACGCCGGTCAAGGCGCAGACGATGGCGTCAACGTCGTCATCGTTCAGGACGGCCTCGGTCTCGGACCGCAAGTTGAGCCCCCGGGCGATCCGGTCCAGTTTGGGTTCCCGGCCCCGGGGATGGTGGACGACCGTTACCTCGGCCCCCGAGATCCTGATCGTCTGGCCTTTATAGCCCTTGGCGGGCAGGCCCATGGCTTCGAGCGACGCCGCCGGATAGGTCTCGAACACGACCGACCCAAGGAGATTTTCCGGGGAGTCGATTCCTTGCAAAACATTCAAGAACCTGGCCGTGGGCGACCCGATCCAGCTGGCCAGGGCCGGCAATCCGCCGATGGCGTAATCGACCGGTCTCTTGGTCAGTTGCCAGGCATAAACAGGGGCGGCCACGATCGGCAACCCTTGCAAGTCTATAGGCACATCAACATACAGTGCCCCGGATTCAAGACATCGTCTGACGAGTTCCCGTTCCTGGCGGACCACTTGGGCAAAGCCCGGATCGCGGCCGGCCAGCTTTCTCCTGAAGGCGTGGTCCCGGAAGACCGTGACCCGGATCGTCCCGTCAGTCAGCCGCTCGGCCCGGGCGAATCCGGACTTGCCGCTGGTGTAACCGGCCAGGTCCAGGCCAAAGGCGACGCCTGACTCCGTCATCTTCATTCCTGATCGACCCCGGAAAAATACGGGACGGTTAATCCGCTACGGATTCGACTAAGTGGAATTCAACGACCGCCGGCTTCCCAGATGGTCGTGATCTTTTCCTCAGGTATTAGGCCCGGCCTCAGGACGCGGGGCCGCTCGCCGGTCACGTCCACCACCGTGGACGGGGTGTCCGAGGCGACCGGACCGCTGTCCAGGATCAAATCTATTTTATCCTCGAAATAGGCCTCGACCTCAGCGGCCGTGGTCGCCGGCTTTGCGCCCGTCGGATTGGCGCTGGTGGCGGTCAGGGGCCGGCCCACCTCCTGGGCCAGACGGGTGGGCAGGGCCAGGGGCGACAGGCGCAGACCGACCTTGCCCCCGGGGCGGCAGCCCGGGGCCAGCCGGTTCCCCTTGGCCCGAAAGACCAGGGTCAGCGGCCCGGGCCAGAAGGTCTCGATCAGACCCAGGACCTGGGGCGGCGGGGCCTCGACCAGGTCGATCAGGTCCGTGACCCGGCCGATGACCAGGGGCGGGGGCTTGGCGTCCCGGCCCTTCAATCCCTGGACCCGCTCCAGGGCGGCCGGGTTGGTGGCGTCGGCGGCCAGGCCGTAGAGGGTCTCGAACCGGAGGGCGACCACCCCGCCGGCGGCGATCACTGCCGCGGCCCGGTCCAGGACCTCGGGATCAGGGGCATTGCCGTCGATGGGGATCATCGGTCCTGGGCCCGCCGGTGTCTTTCCAGCCGGGACCTGAGACCGGGATCGGACAGGGCCAGGATGCGCAGGGCCAGCCAGGCGGCGTTCTTGGCCCCGGCCTTGCCCAGGCTGACCGTGGCCACGGGCACGCCCGGCGGCATCTGGACCGTGCTCAGCAGTGAATCCAGGCCGGTCAGGGGCGAATTATCAAGAGGCACGCCGATGACCGGCAGCGAGGTCCGGCCGGCGATGGCCCCGGCCAGATGGGCGGCCATGCCCGCCCCGGCGATGATGACCTGGACACCGTCCTTGTGGGCCTGGTCGATCAGGGCCTCGACCTTTTTCGGCGTCCGGTGGGCCGAGGCCACGGTCAGCTCGGCGGCCACCTTGAATTTCCCGAAAATCTCCAGGGCGGCCGACATGGTCTCCCGGTCCGACTCGGAGCCCATGACCACTATAACCCGCGGTAGTTGTTTTTTTATGGCGAGCCCCTTGGTGGCGGAAGGGGAGGCCGTCGTCCTGGTCCGGCTTTTGGAGGCCGGGCCGGGCTTGTCCAGGGCCTTCAGTCCGATGTCGTTGCGCCGGTGCATCCCCTTCCAGTCAATGGCCCCGGCCGCCATATAGGCCCGCTTGATGGCCGCCTGGATGGTCCGGCCCCGGGCGGTCACGCCCAGGACCCGCCCGCCGGTGGTGACGTAGCCTCGTCCTCGCCGCGCCGTGCCGGCGTGAAACACGACCACGTCCTTCATCTGTCCGGCCGCGTCCAGTCCGCGAATAGGAAATCCCTTGTCGTAATCGCCCGGGTAGCCGCCCGAGGCCAGGACCACGCAGACCGTGGCCTGGGCCCGCCATTTGGCCCGGGCCTGATCCAGCCGGCCCTGGGCCATTTTCAGGAAAATATCGGCCAGATCGCCGTCGAGCCTCATCAACAGCGGCTGGGCCTCGGGATCGCCCAGCCGGCAGTTGAACTCGAGGACATTTAACGTCTGGCCTTTGATCATCAGCCCGGCGTAGAGCACGCCCTTGTAGGGCCGGCCCTCGGCGGCCAGGCCCTTGATCGTCGGCTCGATGACCTGCTTCATTATTTTTTGTTCGATCCTGGGCGTGACCACCGGCGCCGGCGAGTAGGCCCCCATGCCGCCGGTGTTGGGCCCGGTGTCGCCGTCGAACACGGCCTTGTGGTCCTGCGAGGACGGCATCGGGATGATCGTCCGTCCGTCGGTAAAGACGATGTAGGAGGCCTCCTCGCCAGTGACCAGGTCCTCGACGATCGCCCGGTTTCCGGCCTCGCCGAATTTCTTGTCCTTCATGATCAGCTTCAGGGCGTCCTCGGCCTGCTCGATAGTCTGGCAGACGATGACCCCCTTGCCCGCGGCCAGGCCGTCGGCCTTGACCACCACCGGCGCGCCCCTTTGCCTGACGTGCTTCAGGGCTGCCTGAAAATCACGAAAGACCTGGAAGGCGGCGGTGGGCACGTTGTGGCGGGCCATGAATTCCTTGGCAAAGACCTTGGAGCCCTCCATCTCGGCCGCCGCTTGCGAGGGTCCGGCCACGGGAATGCCCTCGGCCTCCAGGGCGTCGGTCAGCCCCAGGGTGAGCGGCTCCTCGGGGCCGATCACGGCCAAGTCCACCTTTTCGGCCGCAGCCAGTTCCTTCAGGGCCGCCACGTCATTGGCCTTGACCTGGACGCACCTGGTCTTGGGCTCGGCGCCGATGGCGTCGCTCCCCGGGGCGCAGATGACTTGGGTGGTTTTCGGGCTCCGGGCCAGCTTCCAGACGATGGCGTGTTCCCGTCCGCCCCCGCCGACAACCAGGACTTTCACGATCGCTCCCCCCGTGGCGTGTTACCGTGAAAGTAACACGCCGTCCGCGACCGGTCAATCCGGCCCCGGTCCGCCGCGCCGCCGGCCGGTTACCCCGGAGCGGCCCGCTGCCCGCCACCCCGGCGGACTTGACAATCGACCGCGGGCCAAGGGAAAATTGAGGTAATCAAGGATTGATCTTGGGGGAAAAGGTAGGACGTCCGAACGGCAATATCACCGGCCTCAAGCCCAACCAGTTGCGGCGACTGGCCGCCCTGGGGCGCCGAAAAAATCCCATTGACCAGATCGTCGGCCGGGAGCTGGCCCGGGCCATGACCGAGCTGTCCGCCGAGACCGGGCGGCAGATCGGGGTCCTGCTCGGCCGGGGGGGCGAGGTCCTGTCGGTCATCGTCGGCGACCATCACTCGCTGACCATCCCGCCCCTGCCCCGGGCCCGGGCCGGCCTGCCCCGCCTGGCCGGCCTGCGCCTGGTCCACACCCACCTGGACGCCTCGCCCCTGTCCCGGGAAGACCTGACCGACCTGCTGCTTTTGAAGCTGGACGCCATGGCCGTGATCGAGACCAGGCCTGAGGGTCTCCCCGGCCGGGTCCAGGCCGCCCATATCCGGCCCCAGGGCATGGGCGGCGAGCTGGTGGATCTCATCCCGGCGCACCTGCCCGGTCAATCGCCCCTGGACGTGGGCGAGCTCTTCCGGGCCCTCGAGGAGGAGCTGGCCCGCCGCCGGCCGGTCCACCGGGCCGGCGACGACCGGGACCGGGCCATCCTGGTCAGCGTCTCGGACGCCCCCCGGGCCGAGATCGAGTCTTCCCTCAAGGAACTGGCCGATCTGGCCGCCTCGGCCGATATCGACGTGGTCGGGAACGTCATCCAGCGGGTCAAGAAGGTCAACCCCCGGTTCCTGATGGGCCGGGGCAAGCTGTCCGAGCTGGTCATCGCCTCGCTGCGCCTGGGGGCCGACCTGATCGTCTTCGACCGGGACCTCAATCCATCCCAGGTCCGCTCCCTGACCGAGCAGACCGAGCTGCGGGTCATCGACCGGACCCAGCTGATCCTGGACATCTTCGCCCGGCGGGCCAAGTCCCGGGAAGGCAAGCTCCAGGTCGAGATGGCCCAGTTGAGGTACCTCCTGCCCCGGCTGTCCACCCGGGATGATTCCCTGTCCCGGCTCTCGGGCGGCATCGGGCTGCGCGGTCCGGGCGAGACCAGACTCGAGGTCGATCGCCGCCGGGTCAGGACCCGCCTGGACCATCTGGCCGCCCAGATTTCGGCGGTCAGCCGCCAGCGCCAGGGACAGCGCCGCCGGCGGACCCGCCGCGGGCTGCCGGTCATCTCCATCGTCGGTTACACCAACGCCGGCAAATCGACTTTACTGAACACCCTGACCCGGAGCCGGGTCACGGCCGAGGACCGGCTGTTCGCCACCCTGGACCCCAGTTCCCGGCGACTGCGCCTGCCCCGGGACCGGCAGGTGATCATCACCGACACCGTCGGCTTCATCCGGGACCTGCCCCCTGACCTGCTGACCGCCTTTGCCGCCACCCTCGAGGAATTGCACGAGGCCGACCTGCTGCTCCACGTCATGGACCTGTCCCACCCCGACCTGGACCAACAGGCGGCCATCGTCCACGACCTGCTCGGCCGGCTGGGACTGGGACGCATCCCCACGGTCGCGGTCCTGAACAAGATGGACCTGGTGCCCCCGGCCAAGGCCCGGGCCCTGGCCCGGCGCCATGACGGGGTCTGCATCTCCGCCCCGGACCCCGGGACCCTGGGACCGCTCCTTAGGGTGATCGACCGGCGCCTGGACCAGCTGGACACAGGGCCGGCCACGGGGGCTGTCGGCCGCGATTGGGATACCATTACGAAACCGGACGTGTCGATTTGGTAATTCGAGACCGTTCAGGACCGCACCCGAACCAGGCCTACAACCACGACCGTTCAAGGGACGCAGTCGCCCCGGCAATATTAAATAAATCTTATTAAATCATAGACTTATATCTTAAAGAGTCGTTAGATAACGACTGGGCGGCCTTACTCCGGCGAACGCCCTCCGGTGCCTGGCATCGAATTTGCCTCGTCTTCCAAGGGGCGGGAGGGGTTTCTCGTCCGTATCAAACCAGGGGAGGCAGGTTGATGAAATCATGGCGGGCCACGGCGCGTCGTTTCTGGTCCGAGGAAAGGGGCGTGAGCGCCGTGGAGTACGGTCTGCTGCTGGCGCTGATCGGGGCGGCCATCGCCACAACGATGCTGGCCTTGGGTCAGGGAGTCAGCGGCCGGATGAGCACGGCCGGCACCGAGATCGCCTCCGGGGGTTCTTCCACCTGAGGGCCGGGGGTCGGGGCGCGGTCTGATGGTCAACCGCCAAAGGCGGCATGGATGAGTTCGATCTGGTCCCCGTCCTGGAGCCGGGTGGCAGCATAGTCTTTTTGATTGACATATCGATGATTTAACTCGAAAACCAGGTCCTGGGGCGGTTCGCCCAGCCGGTCGAGCAGATCGGCCACAGTGAGTCCATCGGGGTGGTTTTCCTCAAAACCGTCTATAATCAATCTCATAGCCGCTATTCCATCCTTCGGGTCAAGGCCGGTTCCTCATTTTTCAATTGAAGTACATTCATTTTTATTTTAAAGTAACAAACGCTTTGCAGTCCGGCAAGGGCTATCGCTCCGTCGGTCCGCCCGTCCTGTGACATGAATCAGGGTGCGTCCGTGAGGGGCAGATATCTTCAGGAGTATTCCCATGCTGTTACCACGCTTTGAATTCATGGAGCCGCCGTCTCTCAAGGCGGCGGTCAAGCTGCTGGCGGACCAGCCCAAGGCGGCGCTGCTGGCCGGCGGGACCGACCTGCTGGTCAACCTGAAAAAGGGCCTGGTCAAGCCGTCGGCGGTGGTGTCCCTGGCCAAGGTCCCCCACCTGGACCGGATCGAGTGTTCGCCCCGTAAGGGCCTGTCCATCGGCTGCCTGGTCACGGCGGCCGCCGTGGCCGCGGACGAGGTGGTCCGGCAGCGCTATCCGATGCTGGCCGAGGCCGCCTCGGTCCTGGGCTCGCCCCTGATCCGCAACCTGGCCACGGTGGCCGGCAACGTGGTCACCGCCCGGCCCGCGGCCGATTTTCCCCCGGCCCTGATCTGCCTCGGGGCCAGGGCCGTGCTGGCGGGTCCGGCCGGCACCCGCCAGGTCGAGCTGGACAAGTTCTTCAGCGGACCGGGTAAGACCCGGGCCACCCGCGGCGAGATCCTGACCCACCTCCTGATCGACCCGCTGCCGCCCAAATCCGGCGGCAAGTACCTCAAACTGGGGGCCCGGCAGACCCTCGAGATCTCCATGGTCAACGTCGGGGCCTGGCTGGCCCTGGACAAGACCGGCGAGATCGTGACCGACATCCGGATCACCCTGGGCGCGGTCGCCCCCAAACCGATCCGGGCCAAGGCCGCCGAGCGGGTGATGCGCCGGAAGGTCTTGTCCACGGCCCTGATCGAGGACGCGGCCGAGGCCGCCTCCGAGGAATGCAGTCCCATAGACGATTTTCGCGGCTCGGCCGCCTACCGCCGGGAGATGGTCAGGACCCTGACCAGGCGCTGCCTGACCGGCGCGGCGGACAGGGCCCTCGGCGAATAGGGGGAGGATCGACCATGGCCCAGAAACCCAAGAAAACGACGGCCAGGAAACCGGCCCCCAAAAAGTCGGCTCCTAAAAAAGCTGCCCCCAAGAAACCGGCCCCCAAGAAGCCGAGTCCCAAGAGGCCCGGCCCCAAGGCGGCGGTTGCCGCCAAGAGGCTGGTGACCCTGACGGTCAACGGCCGGGATCACGATCTGTTGATCGAACCCCACCGGACCCTGCTGGACGTGCTGCGCGTCGAACTGGACCTGACCGGGGCCAAGCACGGCTGCGGGGTGGGTGAGTGCGGGTCGTGCACCGTGCTGGTGGACGGCCGGCCGGTGAATTCCTGCCTGGTCCTGGCCGTGGCCTGCGTCGGCAAGGAGATCACGACCATCGAGGGCCTGGCCGCGGGCGGCGATCTGTCGGCGCTCCAGAAATCCTTTATCGAGCACGGCGCCATCCAGTGCGGCTTTTGCACGCCGGGGATGATCCTGACGTCCACGGCCCTGCTGGCGGCCAATCCCTCGCCCACCGAGGCCGAGGTCCGGGAGGCGATCAGCGGCAACCTGTGCCGGTGCACCGGTTACCAGAAGATCGTCGAGGCGGTGCTGGCGGTGGCTCACGGGGAGGACAAGTGATGTATGACGTCATCGGTAGCCGCGCGGCCAAGCTGGACGGTCCGGACAAGGCCACCGGCCGAGCCCGGTACACGGACGATCTGAGTTTCCCGGGGATGCTTTACGGGGCCATCCTGCAGAGCCCCATCGCCCACGGGATCATCAAGAACATCGATGTCTCCCGGGCGGTCCGGCTGAAGGGCGTCCGGGCGGTGTTGACCGGGGCCGACATCGAGCCGATCCGTTACGGGGTCAGCCCGGCCCGGTACGACGAGGTCCTGCTGGCCACGGACAAGGTCCGCTACGTGGGCGACGAGGTGGCCTGCGTTGCGGCCGAGGACCCGGAGACGGCCCAGGAGGCCCTGCGGCTGATCCGGGTCGATTACCAGGAACTGCCGGCGGTCTTCGACCCCCTGGAGGCCATGGCCGACGGCGCGCCCCAGCTCCACGACGAGTTCCCGTTCAACATCTGCGCCGAGGTCCACCAGGAGTTCGGCGACGTGGAGGCCGCCTTCAAGCAGTGCGACCTCATCCACGAACATCGCTTCGTCAACAAGCGCCAGGACGCGGCCTTTATCGAGCCCCACGCCGCCGTGGCCACCTTTGACCTGAGCGGCCGGCTGACCCTGTACAGCGCCACCCAGGTCCCCCACTACGTCCAGCGGACGGTGGCCATGGTCACCGGGGTGCCCATCGGCCGGGTCCGGGTGATCAAGCCCAGCGTGGGCGGCGGCTTCGGACCCAAGGCCGAGGCCACGCCGGTGGACATGTGCTCCTGCCTCCTGGCCATGAGGACCGGCCGGCCGGTCAAGATCACCTACTCCCGCGAGCAGGTCTTCCTCCACAGCCGGGCCCGGCACCAGTTCGTCCACGAGATGAAGACCGGGGTCAAGCGCGACGGGACGGTGTTGGCCCTGCACAACAAGTGCTGGCTGGACGGCGGGGCCTACTCGTCCTTCGGCATCGCCACGGTCTATTACGCCGGGTCGCTCCTGGGCGGCCCCTACCGGCTGCCCAACATGAAGTACGACGGCTGGCGGCTCTACACCAACAAGCCGGCCTGCGGCGCCCAGCGGGGTCACGGCGGCGTGGCCGC
>CAZMVB010000040.1:0-34264 GCA_964569795.1 uncultured Desulfarculales bacterium
AGCCGGAATACGAGGGGAAGGTCACCGAGGAGGAACTCAAGAAGTGGTGCCAGGAAAACATGAGCCACTACAAGGTGCCCCAGGTGATCGCCTTCCGCAAGGAGCTGCCCAAGACCATGGTCGGGAAGGTTTTACGTCGAATGTTAAAAGAAGAGGACCTAGCCTGAATCGCGGAGCCGGTGACATCGAGGCCTACCGTTATTAAAAAACGGAGGACTCAGCCTGAACCTCGGAGCCGTTTAATTCGAGTTGGATCCGTTTATAAATAAAAGCGACCATGACCACTGCCGCCATCGAGAATTGACCTATGATCGAACAGAACACCAAAAAGGCGACGACCGCTCTCCGGACCACGCCCCAGGCCGTACAGGGCCGGCTGGCCCTGGCCCTGTATGAGGAATTCGGGGAGGCGGTCCTGCCTGTCCTGCGGCGGGTGTACTTTGATTACGGTTACGAGATCGGCCTGGGTTTGCGCGAAAAATATCGGCCGAAAGACCTGGAGGAGGCGGCCCGGGCGTTCATCGAGATGACCAACGCCAACGGGTATCCGTCGAGGGTGGAGATCGACGCGGACGGCGTGGCCCGGTTTGAGGGTCACGGCTGCCCGTTCGAACTGACGAACACCCATCGGCAGGTGTACGAGGCCCTGATGGCCATGGACGACGGCATCTTCCTGGCGCTACTGGGCCTGGATGAAGATCAGATGGAAGGTAAAATCGAGCAGTCCCTGGCCGCCGGGGATGAGTGCTGCCGGGCCTGGTTCAGAGTGAGATCGTAGTTACACTGGATTTTTTACAACTGAAGCCTTGTTCTAACCCCTCACCACGGCGGTTACACCACGGCCCCGGCGTGATCAAGACCGGCGATCACGGCCTGAATCGCCCCGGTCGGGCACTGGACCAGGCAGGCCCGGCAGGAGGTGCAGTCTTCCGGACGGGCCAGGAGCCCCTTCCTGTCAGCACTCATCTCCCGGGCCCCCTGGGGGCAGACCTCGACGCACTGGCCGCAACCGATGCACTGCGCCGCGTCGTGGGTCAGGACCCGGGCGCCGGTCAACAGCTCGGCCCGGACGGTGCCCGCAAAGGCGATGTTACCGATGTGCCGGAGGCCGAGCCGGGCCAGGAAGGGGTCCAGGTCGCTGGGCAGGGTCGAGGCCAGGCCGCCCAGCTCGGTCCCGTAGATGAGCAGCATGACCATGGCGATGATCAGGTCGGCCCGGACCGGGCCGCTGCCGGGATAAAAAACGGAGACGACCAGGGCCGCCCCGAGCAGGACGTCCAGCCACATGACCTTGGTCAGTCCGTGCCGGCCGGGCAGCCAGGGGCAGGTGATAAAGAAGAACAGCCAGGCCGCCGCCGCGACCACCAGATAGTCCAGGACCAGGCCGGGCCCGAAGATCAGGAAGCCGATCGCCCCCAGGATATAAAAGGGAAACAGGCTTCCCAGGGCCGTATCCAGCCGCTCGCGCCAGGTATAGGTCACCCGCTTCATGGCCTCGGATCGCCTGAGCCCGTCGGCCAGGTAGCCGGGGATGTCTTTGGCCCGGACCGGCCCCCAGTGCACGGACCAGCCCGTCTCCTTTTCCACGTCCTTGGCCCTGACGCCGGGCGCGGCCAGGGGAGGCAGGATCAGGCGCCGGTGGTCCACCACGTCGGCCAGGCCACTGGTCTTGATTGCCGAGACCAGGGAATGGGTGTTGAACTCCCCACCCCCGGCCCCGCACCAGACGTTGTCCCCCCTGGAGTCGGCGGTCAGGAGCCAGGCGTCAACCTTGGCCCTGGACAGGATCCGGGTCAGACGCCTGACGGTCAGATAAAAGTTGCAGGTCACCAGGACCGGACTGTTCCGCCCCGGCGTGCCGATCCGGCGCAGGCCGACCCGGGTCGGACAGGGAAACAGCCTGAACAGCAATCCCCAAACGGTCTTGAACATACTCATTGGCTTTGGTTCTCCATGGGGCGGTGGGCGATCACCAGGGCAAAGGCGCCGCCGTGGCTTCGAGTCTCCCGGTCAACCTTCAGACCGGCCGTTGTCACCTCTTCCGTCAAATTTTTCAGGGGCCGGGTCGAGGCCTGGGACACCAGATAGGTCAGGGCCAGCAGCGGCCACCGGAGCAGGGCCTGGAGCATCCGGCGGCCCCGGCCTCGGGGAACCACCTCGTCGGCCACGATCAGCCGGCCGCCCGGCCTGAGCACCCGGCCGGCGTGCTTCAGGGCGAATCGCCGCTCGTCGTCACTCAGTTCGCTCAGGACCAGGGTCGCCACCACGGCGTCATAGGCCATATCCGGGAGGCGGTCCATGCCGTCCACGCCCATGGGGCGGAGGCTCAGCCGGCCGCCCAGGTTTTCCGTCTGAATCCGCCTCTCGGCCGCGGCCAGCATGGCCGGGCTGAGGTCAAAGCCGTCCACCGTGGCCCCGCGGCCGATCATCATCGCCGCCAGTTCGCCCGTGCCGCAGCCCATCTCCAGGACGTGACTGCCGGGCGATATCTCGGCCGCCACCGCTTCCTTGACGGCCCGGACCCGGCCCCGGGAGACCCGGTCCATCCGGGCGTCATAGGACCCGGGTCTCATCTCCAGAATCTTCATGAACACGTAACTGAACACGTCCCCCCCCTGATTACTGGTGGGGCTCGGTCCCGTCGGCCTCCTTCAGGACGCCCCGGGACAGCAGCCTCATGGTCTGACGTCGAACGGCCGCCGGGTCGGCGCCGCTCTCTTCGAAAATGTGATGCAGGATCAGGCCGTCAAAGACCGAGATCAAGACCTCGGCCAGGGCCCCGGGCTCGAAGTCTTCCGGCACGTCGCCGTCGGCCTGGGCCTCGGCGATCAGGTACTCCAGGATCAGACGCATCCGTCCGTAAATCTCGGACAGACTGATCTGCTCCGCTGGGCCGGTCCGGGCGGCGCCGTAATAGTCCACGTAAACCGCGCAGTGGTCCTCCCACTGGGCGGCGTGATCCAGGGCGAACTGAGCCATGGCCAGGAGCTTGTTCGCGGCCCGGGACTCCTGCTCCATGGCCTTGGCGGCCCCGGTGATGAAGGTCGTGAAATAGTCGTCAAAGGCGAAGCGGAGGATATCGGCCTTGTCCTGGAAATACTCGTACAGGGTGCCCTTGCCCACCCCGGCGGCCTGGGCGACGTCGGCCATGCGGGTCTGGTGAAAGCCCCGCTCCCGAAAGACCTTGATCGCCGCGGCGGCGATGTCCTGTTTTTTGACCTGCTTATCGACTATCTTGGGCACGATCTCTTGCCTCCGTCCTGATGTTCCAGCCCGTCACCTTTAAATGACCGACTCGTCGGTCATTTAGATAATACGACAATATGCCGCTGAAGTCAAGCCATGGGTGGAGAAAAATTTTTCCCAGTCTTGTCCCCTGGGCTAAAAAAGGAAGTCCGCGACCCGAAGCCGAAGGCGGTCGGGTCGCCATTTATTACAGAATTTTCCTTTATTTTCAATTTGTGTTAAATATACTTCGATAAATTCCTTTTTTTCCTTGACTAGTCCATTACCTTGGAATAGACTATTCTCGATACTTAGGGGTTTTAAGATGTCCGGCCAAAGACAACAGCCGTTACCCAATGTAATCGGCGTGGGATTCCCCAAGGCCGGAACCACGTTTATCAGTAACGTCCTGGCGGATCATCCCCAAGTCTGCTTTTCAACCGCCAAGGAAACCAATTTTTTCAGCAAGACCTATCACCTTGGATTGGCTTACTATGCGGGTTACTTTTCCCATTTCAACCAGGCAAACCATCGAGTCGTGGCCGAATGGTCAAATAGTTACATTTATGACCTTAATGCTCTAGAGAAGATCCGGCAAGACTTGGGACCGGAAATCAAGTTGCTGGTTTGCATCCGCCCCCCGGAAGAGACCGTTTTATCTTTTGTGAATTACATGATCATGAATTACAGACTTGACCATCGGATCCGCGTGTCCGAGGTCATTGAAAATAATTTAAATGGCATCATGGATCGGGTCCGATTCGACATATTCTTGGACCGAATGCTGGGTATGTTTCCCGCCAGATCGGTCTATATTTGCCATTATAAAGAAATGAAGCGAGACCGCAATTTATTTTTTAACAACCTGTTTGATTTTATTGGGATAGACTTCCTGGATAACACAGAGCTTGTCAATATTTTCCCAGCCAACCTATCCCAGCCGTTCAGATATCGAAAAGTTCACGGTCTTTTATTTTACTATTTAAAACTATTTCACGGCGAAAAGGGCGCCAGAAAAATCTTGACCGCATATCCGCCAGAAAAGCCGCTTTTGATCAGAATCCTTCAGAAGTGGAACACCAGAAGGCGGGAGTTAAGCGCGTCGGATCGTGAGGTCTTGCGGGACCGCCTTTCCTCGACCAACGAGGCCCTCCAGTCCATCATCAGTGATTGGCGAACGGCCTCTAAATAATCAGTAAAGCATATTTTGGTGCGTTGGCTTCCGAGAATGATATACTTTATTTGATTCAGTTCCTTTCAGATCTTGGAGATCGGGCGGGCGACCCGGCAATCCGCCCCTAATCGCGGCCCGCAGCAAAATCGGCGAGGAGCTTGGCCGTCCGGCCTGGGCATTCCTCCTGGGGGACGTGGCCGCAGTTTTTCAAGATAACCATTCTCGAACCAGGGATGGACTTATTCAGCTTGCGGCCGACCGCCACGGGCACCCACTTGTCGCTCGCCCCCCAGATGATCAGGGTCGGGACCTTGATCTCGCCCACCCGGTCGTAAAACGGCTTGATCTCGTGAATCGAGGTCAGGACCGCCCGCTGGGCCTCCAGGGCCCCCACGGTTCGCAGGCGGTCGTAATAGGCCTTGACCAGCTCATAGGTCACCTTTTTGGGGTCGTGATAGACCTCGTCCAGGGAGTCCCAGATCGCCCAGCGACCGAAGGTGAGCCGGATCACCAGCCCGGCCAGGGGCAGCGAGGCCACCTTGCGCCAGAAGGTCTTGGCCTGGGGATTGGCGGCGTCGATCAGGACCAGCCGGGAGATTTTCGTGGGATGCTGCAGGGTCACGATCAGCCCGATGGCCCCGCCCAGGGAATTGCCCACAAAGACCACCCGGCCCAGTTTTTTGACCCGGATGAACTCGGCTACCTCGGCGGCCAGGGTGGCCGGATCGTACTTGGCGTCAAGCGGCTTGTCCGACCAGCCGAAACCCTTCATGTCCAGGGCCACCACCCGGAACCCGGCCCGGTTGAGCCGGGGCGCGATTTCCCGCCAGGTATAGGTCGATGAGGCGAAACCGTGCAGCAGGAAGACGGTCTGCTTTGGTCCGGCATATTCCTGGAAGTGATATCTGACGCCGTTTATCTTCAGATAGTGATCGGCCGGGGTCTTGTCCAGGATCTGGCCCGGCGGGATCTGGCCGGCGAGGATGCCGCACGCGGCGCTGGCGAGAAATCCCACCAAAACCATGAACCACGAAAGCTTGGCTACCATCCGCAGTTCCTTTGTAAAAAATTCCCGCCCGTCTATCCCGAGCGTTGATCCTAAAACTCGCCGACCCGGCCCCTCATGATCAGTTCCCGGGCGATGACCAGCAACCGGCGCTCATCAGCAAGCCCACGGTACATATGAACCACGAAAGCCCGGTTGCCATCAGTCGTTCCGTTGTTAAAAAAATTTGACCGTCGGTTGCCCGAGAAGCGTGCTTAAAACTCTCCGACCCGGCCGCGCATGATCAATTCGCGGGCGATGACCAATTTTCTAATCTCTGACGTGCCGGCCCCGATCTCGAACAGCTTGGCGTCCCGCCACAGCTTCTGGACCGGGAACTCGAGGCAGTAGCCGTAGCCGCCGTGGATCTGGATGGCGTCCGAGCAGACCCGGGTGGCGGCCTCGGCCGCGAACAGGGCCGCCGCGGCGGCCATCTGGGTCAGGTCGGTCCCCTTGCCGCCCCGCTCGGCCTTGGAGGCGACGGCCGCCGCCTCGAAGGTCAGGGACCGGGCCGCGGCGTAGGCGGTGTACATCTCGGCCAGCTTGGCCTGGATCATCTGGAACGAGGCGATGGGCCGGCCGAACTGCTCGCGCTCGCGGGCGTACTTGATGGCGTAATCGGTCGCCTGGCGGGCGATACCCAGGCAGCAGGCCGCCACCAGGACCCGCTCGATGTCCAGGCCCCGGGTCATGACCTTGACCCCCTCGTTCAACCCGCCGACCACGTTCGCCGCCGGGACCCGGCAGTTGTCAAAGGACAGCTCGCCCGTGGGCGAGCCGCGCATGCCCACCTTCTTGATCTGGCGCGAGACCGAGAAACCCTCGAACTCCTTTTCGACGATGAAGGCCGAGATCCCGGCCGGACCCCGCTCGGGTTCGGTCTTGGCGTACACCAGGATGATATCGGCGATGGGTCCGTTGGTGATGAACATCTTCGAGCCGTTGAGCACGAAAAAGTCGCCGTCGGGCACGGCCCGGGTGCGGATGCCCATGGCGTCCGAGCCGGCCCCGGGCTCGGTCAGGGCCAGGGCCCCGATCTTTTCGCCCTTGACCAGGGGCGGCAGATACTTGGCCTTGAGTTCCTCGCTGGCGTTGAGGTGGATGTTGCTGGCGCACAGGTTGGAGTGGGCCCCGAAGGACAGGGTCAGGGCCGGGCAGATGCGGGACATCTGCTCGCCGACGATGACCTCGGAGACCACGTCCAGGCCGGCCCCGCCGTATTTCTCGTCAATGGACACGCCCAGCAGTCCCAGCTCGCCCAGTTGCTTGAACAGGCCGGGCGGCATCCAGTCTTCCTCGTCGATCTTTTCCTGTAAGGGGCCGATCTCTTTCACGGCCCAGCGATAGACCGTCTCCTCGAGCATCCGCTGTTCGTCGGTCAGTTCGATCATGACTGTCCCTGGTTGGCCTGGGGGGGAATGACCAGGCCCTCGCCGATGACGACCAGCTTGCCGTCCTGATTGTGGGCCGAGGTCTTGATCCGGACCCACCTGGTCCGGTCTATTTTCTCGGATATCTCGGCGGTGACGGTGACCGTGTCCCCGAAAAAGACGGGGGCCTTGAACCGGGTCTTGACCTCGAGGGCGACGGTCCCCACCCCGGGCAGCATCGTCCCGACGACCATGGACATCAGGGCCTGGACCAGACCGCCGTGCACCAGGCGGCGGCCGAACTGGGTCTCGCGGGCGTACTCGCGATCGACGTGGATCGGATTGAAGTCCCCGCTGACGCCGGCGTACAGGTAAACGTCGGTCTCGGTCAGGGTCTTGGCAAAGGAGGCCGACATGCCCACTTCGAGTTGTTCAAAGGAAAAGCCCATCCGCCGATTGATCGGCCCCGATGTCATGGTGCCCCCCTGTCCTCCATGGCCTCGCCCTTGAATAACAGGCGAATCTGAGACACCTTATTTCCCCGGGGCGGTGACTGTCAAGAAGGCGATTGTTCCCGGGGGCGGGCGAAAGGGTCCGTCCCGCCGGCGGCCGGGGACGAAAAAACCCCGCCCGAAACTCGGGGCGGGGTTTCTATGTGAACCGGGTCCCGAGGGACCCGGTTGTTGTCGGACGCGACGAGCGGTTTAGTACATGCCTTCCATGCCGCCCATGCCGCCGGGCATCCCGCCGGGCATGCCGCCGCCCTTGTCCTCTTTGGGCTTCTCGGCGATCATGGCCTCGGTGGTCAGCAGCAGGCCGGCCACGGACGAGGCGTTCTGCAGGGCGAAGCGGACGACCTTGGTCGGGTCGATGATGCCCGACTTCATCAGGTCCTCGTACTGGCCGGTCTCGGCGTTGAAGCCCATGTTCTGCTTGTCGGCCTTGACGTGCTCGACGACGATCGAGCCCTCGAAGCCGGCGTTGTTGGCGATCTGGCGGACCGGCTCCTCGAGGGCCCGCTTGACGATGTTGGAGCCGACCAGCATATCGCCCTCGAAATCGAGCTTTTCCAGGACGGTCATGCACCGGAGCAGGGCCACCCCGCCGCCGGGGACGATGCCTTCCTCGACCGCGGCCCGGGTGGCGTTCAGGGCGTCCTCGACGCGGGCCTTCTTCTCCTTCATCTCGGTCTCGGTGGCCGCGCCGACGTTGATCACCGCCACGCCGCCGATCAGCTTGGCCAGGCGCTCCTGGAGCTTCTCCCGGTCGTAGTCAGAGGTGGTCTCGTCGATCTGGGTCCGGATCTGCTTGACCCGGCCCTCGAGGGCCTTCTTGGAGCCGGCGCCGTCGATGATGGTCGTGTTGTCCTTGTCGATCAGGATCCGCTTGGCCTTGCCCAGGTCGTTGAGGGTCACGTTCTCGAGCTTGATGCCCATGTCCTCGGAGATGACCTGGCCGCCGGTCAGGATGGCGATGTCCTCGAGCATGGCCTTGCGGCGATCGCCGAAGCCCGGGGCCTTGACCGCGGCGCAGTTGAGGGTGCCGCGGATCTTGTTGACGACCAGGGTCGCCAGGGCCTCGCCCTCGATGTCCTCGGCCACGATCACCAGCGGCCGGCCCATCTTGGCGATCTGCTCCAGGATGGGCAGCAGGTCCTTCATGTTCGAGATCTTCTTTTCGTGGATCAGGAGCACCGGCTCCTCGAGGCTGGCCTCCATCTTCTCCGGGTCGGTGACAAAGTAGGGCGAGACGTAGCCGCGGTCGAACTGCATGCCCTCGACCACCTCCAGGGTGGTCTCCATGCCCTTGGCCTCCTCGACGGTGATGACGCCCTCCTTGCCGACCTTGTTCATGGCCTCGGCGATGATGTTGCCGATGGTCTCGTCGTTGTTGGCGCTGATGGTGCCCACCTGGGCGATTTCGGTCTGGTCCTTGGTCGGCTTGCTGATCTTCCTGAGCTTGTCCACCACCGACTCGACGGCCTTTTCGATGCCGCGCTTCAGGGCCATGGGGTTGGACCCGGCGGCGACCATCTTGCTCCCCTCGCGGTAGATGGCCTGGGCCAGGATGGTGGCCGTGGTGGTCCCGTCGCCGGCCACGTCCGAAGTTTTTGAGGCGACCTCCTTGACCATCTGGGCGCCCATGTTCTCGAACTTGTCTTCCAGGTCGATTTCCTTGGCCACGGTCACGCCGTCCTTGGTGATGGTCGGCGAGCCGAAGGTCTTTTCGATGATCACGTTGCGGCCTTTGGGACCCAAGGTCACCTTGACCGCGTCGGCCAGGGTGTCAACGCCCCGCATCATCCTTTCGCGGGCCTTGGCGTCGTACTTGATCTCTTTCGACATGAATCAGTCCTCCCTTCGGGACAGGCGTGGTTACTCGATAATGCCCAGGATGTCGTCTTCACGCATGATGAGGTACTCTTCCCCGTCCAGGGTGACCTCGGTCCCGGCGTACTTGCCGAACAGGACCCGATTGCCCTTCTTGACGGTCAGCTCGAGCTTGGTGCCGTTCTCGAGGACCTTGCCCGGGCCCACGGCGACCACCTTGCCCTCCTGGGGCTTTTCCTTGGCCGTGTCCGGAATGATGATCCCGCCGGCGGTCATTTCTTCCTCTTCCACCCGGCTGATGATAACCCTATCCTGCAGCGGTCGAATCTTCATATGTCCACCTCCGAAATGCTTGCGTTAGTTCAATGTTCGACCACGGACGCTGGCGTTCGTGGGCCTGGTTGCCAAATGATATGGGTGATGATGCTCATCAGGGCCAAGGGCCCTGTTGTGTTTCAAGCCATTATTTCAATCATTTAACTTTAAACCTGGCACTCCCCCCCCTTGATTGCCAAAAAAATTAAGCATACCCTGACCCGATTTCAAGGGAAGATTTCAATTTTTTTGGAAAATAAGTTAAAAAATTTGGTCGAAACAGCCGGTGTCAGCCGGGCCGGCCCGGGCCGGCCTCGGCCAGGGGCGCGGGCCGGGTGTGTTCCGCGGTCGGGCGGCGGGGCTCATCCCGGACGGCGACCAGCCACATGGGTTCGTCGCCCAGGGCGATCAGGGCGTGGGGCACTCCCGGCGGGATGTAAACCAGGGTCTGATGCCCGGTCAGCCGGCGGGAGCGGCGGCCGCCCTGGTCGGCCCAGAAGAATTGGGCCTCACCGGCGAAGACATACAGCCACTCGCCGGCGGCCGGGTGGAGGTGGTTGCCCCGGACGCGGCCGGGTTCGGTCATGACCACGTGGAGCGAGGCCGGGTCCAGGGCCGCCGGCTGGGGCAAATGGTCCCAGGGGAAGGCGGCCCAGCCGCGCTCGTCAGGATAGACGGTGCGCTCGACGTCGATAAAACGGGGCCGCTCGGCTTTTGTATTCATGGGACTTATGTTAAATTGTCCGGGACGGTTTAACAAGGACGGAGGCCATGGACCTGATCGACGGTGTCAAGGTGAAGGAGCTCACGGTCATCCCCGACGACCGGGGCCGGCTCATGGAGATCCTGCGGGCCGATGACGAGATGTTCGAGGAGTTCGGTCAGGTCTATCTGACGACGACCCTGCCCGGCGTGGTCAAGGCCTGGCACTGCCACCACCTCCAGACCGACAACATCTGCTGCGTGGCCGGCATGATCCGGCTGGCGATGTACGACGAACGGGACGGCTCGTCCACCTTCGGTCTGGTCAACGATTTCTATCTGGGCGTTCACAGACCGCTTCTGGTCCAGGTCCCGCCCTTTGTTTTTCATGGCTGGAAGTGCGTCAGCCCGGACGAGGCGCTGATCGTCAACACCGTCACCCGGCCTTACAACCACGCGGCGCCCGACGAGTACCGCCTCCCGGCCCACGAGTCGCATATCCCCTTTTCCTGGGACAGAATAGATCGCTAGGCCCCTCGGCCGATCCCGCCCCGACCGGGCGGTGGGGTCCCTGTCCGGTGTTGGATTTTCCCGCTATTCCGGTATAGTTCAAATGACGTTACTGGTTTTCTGAACAACAATGTGGGGCAAAATGGCCTCGACCCGACGCCGGGCCGGCCGATGCCCATGACGTGACCCTGAACAGGAGGATGAGCGTATGAAACGGCTTGCCGTTCTGGTCGGGATGGTCTTCCTGACCGGGCTGACGGTCACTGCGGCCGGGGCCCAGACTGTGCCGCGAATCAGCATAGATCAACTCAAAAAAATGCTGGGCAACCCGCAGGTCAAGATCATCGACGTCCGGGCCGGCTCGGACTGGGCGGCCAGCACCATCAAGATCAAGGGCGCGATCCGCGAGGAGCCCTTTCAGGCCGCCAAGTGGGCCAAGAAGTACGGCAAGGACCAGACCCTGGTCCTGTACTGCGCCTGACCCCACGAGCATACCTCCGCCGGTACGGCGAGGCAGTTGATCAGGATGGGATACAAGAAGGTTTATGTGCTCCTGGGCGGCTGGCACGCCTGGCGCTGGGCCCGGTATCCGACCGAGCCCAAGTAATCGACAATAAATCCCGTCACCCCCGGTCACCGGAGGTGGCGGGATCAAGGCCGAACAGGGTCACGACGGATCGGTCGCCAAATAGTGGCGCTCGCCACCCAGTTCCAGAAAAAAACGATCTCCCTCTTGCCCCAGCCTTTCGGCCAGCTGGTAATAGGCCTTGCGGGAGAACCGGGCCGGAAATTTTTTGTACCGGACCCGGCAGTAGATCACGTTATCCTCGCCCATTTTTAAAGTATCCGGCGCCAGCGGCTCGGAGCGCCCGTCGTTGAGGGTCAGGATGATGGTTCCCGAGGCGTCTTCCTCGACCCGCCAGACCACGAAAAAGGTGTCGGCCACGTCCACGTAGCAGGGCTTGCCCTGCCAGACGATGACGTAGCGGCCCTGCTCGTCCAGGCGCACGTTGTCAAAGAAGACCTCGAGGATGTTTTCCCGAAAGATCTCGGCCCCCTTGTGCCAGAATTTTCCGTCCCGGTCCACTTCCACCAGACAAGGGGGAATTTCCGGCGATTCAGACGACGACATACATCCTCCTCTAAAATTGGGGACAGCCTCCAATTATTGTTAATCCAACAACAACAGCCTGTTGCTGAAATAGGAGGCTGTCCCTATTTTTCCGACCGGCTGTCCAGGATCAAGGTCACCGGGCCCTGATTGACCAGTTCCACGTCCATCATCGCCCCGAACCGGCCCCGGGCCGTCCTCACCCCCAGGGATTCCACCCGGGCCACAAAGGCCATGAACAACGGCTCGGCCGCCTCCCCCGGTGCGGCCCGGACGAACGACGGCCGCCGGCCCTTGCGGGAGTCCCCCCAGAGGGTGAACTGACTGACCGCCAGCAGCTCGCCGCCCACGTCCAGCAGTGACCGGTTCAGCTTGCCGCCCGAATCCTCGAAGATGCGCAGGTTGACGATCTTGTCGGCCAGATAGGTCGCGTCCCGGGCCGCGTCCTCGACCCCCACCCCCACCAGGACCATCAGGCCCGGACCGATGGCCCCGATGGTTTCATCGGCGACCTTGACCCGTGCCCGGGAGACCCGCTGAACCACGGCCCGCAACTGCCCGACCTCACTTTGTTGTTAAAAAACCAGGCGCCGGACTTCCGGCCCCCCCATACAACACCGCTTCCCGGCCCGGGTCAAGACGTTAATGCCGGGTTGACACGCGCCATTGGAGTGCTTACTATCGGAACAAGCGATCGAGGAGGTTGATTTCATGCCCATTTACGAATATGAGTGTTCCCAGTGCGGCCACCGATTCGAGGAACTGGTCTTCGGCTCCGAGGAAGGGGTCCAGTGCCCCAAGTGCGGGGACAACAAGGTCGAGCGTCTCTTGTCCGCCTTTTCCTGCGGTTCCACGACCGGCACGGTGTCCCTGGGTAGCATGCCGTCCGGCGGCTGCGGGCCGTCCAGCGGCTTTTCCTGAGCCTGAAACCCCGGGCGGCGGTCGGCCGCCCTGGAGTTTTTTGTATGGAAATCATCATCTTCCTGGCGATCATCGCCGCCTGGTTCGTGCTGCAGTGGTGGGTCCTGCCCAAGATGGGGGTCGAGACCTGACTGCGCGATTCCTGCCGGACCGGGGACCGGTCCCTGAAATCTCGGCTTGACAAGACCAGGCCACCCGACTAGAATAGAATAAACATCCAGGGAAGATAGCTGGAGACAGGGACGTCTCGCCGGGACGTCCTTTTGTTTTGGGATCTGGACGGAGAAGGGCGTTCCAACATGGGGAGCGTCCTTTTTTATTGAGTCTGAGAGGGACGCTCCGCACAGGGAGAGCGTCCTTTTTTGGTGGCCCCAACGGCCCCAGGCGCGCTCCTTGGAAACGGACCCGAACCAGGAGGCGTTCCATGGTCACCATCGGTCAAGCGGCGGGCATCACCGGTCGTCTGGCCAGCGCGGCGATGAACCTCGGCCGGCCGGACCTGGCCTTCAGCCAACTGAATAATAATCCCATGGGCGGCCTGATGTCGTCCCCGAAAAGCGGGCTGATCCCCCTCGGCTCGTCCAGGAAGACGGGCCTGATGATGGGCCTTCAGACCCAGACCGGCCTGCTGGGCGGCCTGGGCATGAAAAAGGCCTCGACCCTGGCCCTGGGCACCCGGCCGACGGGCGCGGTGGGCCTGACGGGCGGCCTGATCAGCCGCAGGGTCTGAGGCCGGGCCGCCGTGGTTGAACTGGTCACCGGCTCCCCGGGCCCGGGGCTGTTCCGTTTGGGATCGAACCTCTTTTCCGGGGTCGGCCCGAGCGAATGGGCGGCTCAGCTGGCCGATTGGCGATATGATCTCGGTGCCCAGATCAGGCAGAGTTTCGTGGCCCGGGTCATCGCCCGGCAGATCAGCTATTCCCACCGGGGTCGGTCCCTGAACGGGCCCCAGATCCAGACCAGGGCGGCCCTGCTGGCGGCCAAGCTGACCAGCCATTCCGGCGGGGTGATCGACGTCAGGCTCTAAGTATCTGTCAGTTAAGAACTCAAACCGGGGCTTGAGTCGGGGAGGGGCTCGAGGCATCGGCCGGTTTTTTCCGGCGGCGGCGGGGCCGGCGGCGGCGTCCCGGGCGCCGGCCCGGCGAGGGTTCCCCGGTCAGGGCCGTCAGGTCGGGCGGCGTCCGGCCCAGGGCCCGTTCGATGTGGGCGTAGAGCCGCACGGCCAGGGCAAAGGAGTTCCGCGAGGTTATGCGCTTGGGGATGAACCCCTTGGACAGGAAATAATCAAAGGCGAAGACCGCGCTCAAGATCTGGATCGCCGTCTCGATGGTCCGCCGGGGAAAGGCCAAACCCTGGCACAGCTCGGGGACGGTTTCCCGAAACATGTTGTTGAGGGCCGCTTCCTGGCGGCGGTTGGTGATGGGTCCCTTGTCCAGACACATCCGCAATAGCGGCGGCAGGATCATCACCGCCAGGGCCAGGGCCTCCTCGGGGCGCTTGGCCTCGGCCCAGTCCCGCTCGGCCAGGCGCATCAGGGCGGTGAGCAGGCCCCGGTTGTCCGGTCCCTCGGGCACGGCCGACGAGTAGTAATCGGCCAGCCGGGGCAGCAGGGCCCGCAGCAGCCCGGTCTCGGCCAGCAGGGGAATGGTCTCGTGGGCCGCGCCGCCGCTCAGGTCCCGGACGAACTCGGCCCGCAGTCGCGAGGGATCGCATTCGGCCAGTTGCCCGGCGTGCCGGAGGATGCTCTGGTGGGTGCGCGGCTCGATGGTGAATCCCATCCGCACAGCGTGGCGGACCGCCCGGATCATCCGCACCGGGTCGCGCACGAAACGCTGGTCCGGATCGCCCACCGTTCGGATGATTCGGGCCTTGAGGTCCTTCAGCCCGCCCACGTAGTCGATGATCGAGTGATCGGCGATGTTGTAGAACAGGGCGTTGATGGTCAGGTCCCGACGCCAGGCGTCCTCCATGGGCGTGCCAAATGTGTTCTGGTCGGCCAGAACGCCGTTGTCGGCCCGATCGAATTCGGACCGGGACCGGAAGGTCGAGACCTCGATGGTCTTGCCGCCCTTGAAGAAGACCTGGACCAGCCGGAACCGCCGGCCGATGATCCTGGAGTTGCCGAACAGGCGGCGCATCTGGGACGGCCGGGCGTCGGTGCCCACGTCGAAGTCCTTGGGCGTCCGGCCCAGGAGCAGATCCCGGACCCCGCCCCCGACCAGATAGGCGATGTGACCGTGGTTGTGCAGGCGGTAGAGGACCTTGAGGGCGTCCGGATCCACCATGCGCCGGGACAGGGAGTGCTCGCCCCGGGGGACGATCAGGGCCCGGGAACGGCCTTCCCCGGCCCGGGGCGGGCGGATTTCCTCGGCTTCCGGCTGGGCGTCGGGAATCGGCGCCGGACGGCTCCGTTGGGGCTGGGGCTCGGGTTCCGGCGGGGGGTTGAGGCCGAAGATATTGGTCCGCTTGGTGTGCGGCATGGCTAAGATTACTACCCGGAACGACTGGTAATGTCAACCAATCTTCCCGTCGGGACCATCCCCGGGGGCAGGTGACCGGGCGGTGATCTCCGGGACGGTCCCCTTGACCGGGCGGGCGGCAATCAATACAATGGCAGGCGCCCGGGCAAGACACGGTCCCCACCAGGGCCGGGGGAGCCAGATGCGCCTCAAATGCTCCGACCATCGGGTCTATGACACCTCGGAAGACCTGGATTTCGACGAGCGGAACCTGATTCAGAAGCTGATGATCCTGGAATCCATCGGGGCGCCCCGGGAGAAATTCGAGGCGGTCAAGACCGCCCCGGGCTCGCCCCTGGCCCCGGGCCGGCCGGCCGCCGAGAAACCGTCCGTGGTCGGCCTGATCGCCGCCGATCTGGCCCGGCGCCTCGAGGCCAGGACCTCGGGCGCACCGCCCGATCCGGCCGTCAGCCTGGTCCCCTTCCCGGGCACCTATCTGGGCGGCGGCGTCAAGGGGGAAAAGTTCGGGACCGGCCGAATCTGGCTGGTCTTCCTCAACTTCAACGACCAGGAAGTGGCCCGCCTGGAGGTGGCGAACGACGATCCCGGGGCGGCCGTGGCCGACTGGCTGGCGCGGGCCGAGAGGGACCCCTCCCTGATCGAGGCGGCCCGAGGGGCCGGGGTCGATCCCGTCCGGCCGGATTAACTGACCCGGATTATTCATAGGAAACCCGCCCCCGGGGCGGCGACCACGGGGGCGGGGTCCAACAGATCCAAAAATCGATTACTTCTTTTTCTTCGGGGCCGCGGCCTTCGGGCCCACGGACTGGACCTTGTCCATGAGGGCCCGGAAGCCCAGCTTGCTCTCGTCGTAGAGCAGGTTCTTCTCGATGGCCAGGCCCCCCTGCTCGGCCAGGGCGATCAGGTAATCCAGGTCCCCGGCGTCGGGCTGCCAGAACATGGGCAGGTAAATCCGCATCACCCCGACCGTGTTCTCGCCGACGCGCACGGGCACGCCGATGATGCCCCGGATGCCCTCTTTCTGGGCCGCCTCGGGGTGCTGGACCCGTGGATCGGACAGCACGTCGGAGATGACCACCGGCTTGCCGGCGTGGATCTCGCCCACGCTCTGGTCCGAGAGGACCCGGCCCTTGGCCAGATATTCCTCGGACAGGCCGCAGGAGGTGCTGAGCTTGAGTTCGCCGCTGTCCTTGTCCCGGATACGGATGCTGGCCCCCAGGGCGCCCATGGCCTCGCTGGCCTTGTGGCAGATCAGGGTCAGGGTGTCCTTGACGGCCATGCGCCGCCGGACGGCCTGGGTGATCTCCTGGAGGTCCTGGATGTGGAGGTCCTCCCGGAGGGCCAGGTTGGCCTGTTCGGCCAGGGCCTCGAGCAGTTCCTGTTCCTCGCCGGTGAACCGTCGCTTGTCGGAGAAGTAGATCCGCAGCGCCCCCACCGTCCGGCCGCCCACGAACAGCGGCACCCCGGCGATGCTGGCCACGCCCTCGGCAATGGCGTCCTGGGGATACTGGACCCGGGGGTCCACGGCCACGTCGGCGATGAAGACCGGGCCGCCGCTCATCACCTCGGCCAGGCTCTGGTCGGGCAGGATCGGCCCCTTCTTCAGGTAGGACTCGGACAGACCCGAGGCCCCGGACAGCATCAGGTCGCCCGAGTCGCGGGAGACGAGCCGGATGGCCGCGCCCTTGGCGTTGAAGATGCGCCGGGCCTGGTCGCAGATCAGGGTCAGCACGTCCCGGGCCTCGGACCGGGTGTGGATCGCCTGGGACATCTCGCGCATGGCCCTCAGGTAGAACCCCTTGCGCAGGGCCAGGGCGAGCTGTTCGGCGATGGCCTCGAGCAGCCCCATCTCCCCGGGTGAGAACTCGCGGAGTTGTCCGGAATAGATCCGGATGGAGCCCACGGTGGTGTTGCCGACCTTCATCGGCACCCCGACGATGGACCGGATGCCCTCGGCCAGGGCCTCGCGGCGGTACTGGACCCGGTCGTCCGTCTCGACGTCCTTGATGATCACCGTCGCCGCGCCGGCCACGTCGGGCAGCGATTCATCGGCCAGCACCGGACCCTTTAGCAGGTAGTCCTCGGACAGACCGTAGGCGGCCGACAGGGTCAGCTTGCCGGTATCCCGGTCCAGGAGCCGGATAGCCGCCCCCCGGCCTTCCATCAGGCGGCAGACCGTTTCGGCCGTATGCCGGACGATGGGGTCGGGATCGGTCGGACCGTGGATGATCCGGCAGGCCTCCTGAAAGGCTGCGAACATCTGTTTGTCGTCAAGCGCCATGGCCTCCCTCCCCGGTGTCCATGCGGACCGGCCGACGCCGGCCCGCTCGAAGGTCAAGGTTATCCCGGCCCGGGGCCGCTCACCGCGAGCCCGCGGTCGGCATCGGACGGACCGGAATGAAAAACTCCCGGCCGACCGCACCCAGGGTCTCCGGGTCCAGTCCGGCCAACAGCTCCTCCAGATCATCGACCTGGTCGTGGCCCGGAGGCAGACAGTCACGCAGGCGTCTGACCTCCCGGTTGAGCCAGGTCGGCACGCCCAGTTCCTTGATCAGATACTGCAGTTCCAGTTCCACGTTCTGGGGCTTGACGATCACCAGCCAGCCCCGGCCGTAGGGGTCCAGGCCGACCAGTTCCGGCTGGACGGCCAGGTCCTGGTTGACCGATACCACTTCGCCGGACACCGGGCAAGGAAGATCGAATCGCCCCTGATCGGTCTCGATGCCCAGCACCGGTTCGCCCCGGGAGACCTCGGTCTCCAGCGCCGGCAGTTCGATCCGGGTGACGCCCCCCAGAAAGGCCACCCGGAAGGCGTCCAGACCCACCTTGAGCACCTCGCCCACCCGCCGGACCCAGGTGTGGCCCTGGGGATGGTAGGCCACCGACGGCAGGTAGGTCAGCCCCTCGATCCGGGCCCGCTGCCGGGCCTGGCCCGGCCGGGCGGCCAGGACCGGGTGGCTGCCCATCATGTCCTCCATCTCCTGGTCATACTCGCACACGCCGCAACGGTAATCGTTGGGGCAAATCTTGTGGGAGACGATGCCCATCCGCATGTAGCGGCACAGCCGCCGCTCGGCCGACAGCTCCCGGAAGCGGGCCAGGGCCGGGCCCTCCATGTCGATCGCCCCGGTGGGGCAGACGTAGGCGCAGGCCCCGCAGCCGACGCAGACCCGGCTGATGCGGCCGAAGGGGGTGGTCACCTGGCGCTGGCTGCCCCGGCCGGCGAACTCGATGGCGCTGACGCCGGCCAGTTCGCCGCAGGCCCGGACGCACAGCCCGCACAGGACGCAGTCCTCGGTCCGGGCCGCCGGCCGGTTGAAGGGGTCCTCCTCGCCCTCCTCGCGGGCGATCTGGCGCTTGGTGAACCCGGTCGAGGTGACGCCCAGCTTGGCGACGATCTCCTGCACCGCCTCGTTGTCCGGGCAGCGGGCCAACAGCAGCTCGCCCATGATCCGCCGACCGTTAGTGACCCGCTCGGTGTCGGTCCGGACGACCATGTCGTCGCCCACCGGCGTCGAGCACGAAGACAGCAGCCTTGTCCGGCCGCCCAGTTCGACCTCGACCGTGCACAACCGGCAGGCCCCGAAGGACGGCAGTTCCCGCCGGTGGCACAGGGTGGGAATGTCGATGCCCTGATTGCGCAGGACGTCCAGGAGCAGCGTCCCCCCGGGCGCCTCGACTTGTTGTCCGTCGATGGTCAGATTGGCCACGATTGACTCCCTTGACGATTTACGACCCCGCCGCGCCGGTGTGTCACCGCTCCAGATCGCACCGCAGGCAGCGCCGGGCCTCCTCCTGGGCCTGTTCCTCGTCCAGACCTAATTCGACCTCGCGGAAGGTGGACACCCGATCCCGGGCGGCCAGGGTGGCCATTCGGGCCCGGGCGGCCTGGGAAAAACGGACCGGAGGCAGGCGCCTCTCCTCGCCGTACCGGGCCCCGGGGATCTCGAAGATCACCCGCGAGGTGTCGCCCCGAACGTACTTGTCCATGGCCACCGCCGCCCGGCGACCCATGGCGATGGCCTCGATGACGTATCCCGGACCAGAGACCACGTCCCCGCCGGCGAAGACCCCGGGGACCATGGTCACCAGGTTGTTGGGGTCCACGTCCAGGGTCCCGCCGTTGGAGATTCGAAGCGGGTTGCCCTCCCCGAAATCCATCCGCTGGGTCTGACCGATGCTGACCAGGACCGTGTCCGCCGGGATCATGAACTCCGAACTGGCCACCGGCACGAAGCGGCGGCGGCCCGAGGAATCGTGCTCCCGGGGTTCGGACCGGACAAAGGAGGCCCCGCTGACCCGGCCCTCGCGGGAGTGGATCTTCTGGGGCCAGGCCCGGAATTCGAAGTCGATCCCCTCGGTCCGGCACTCCGCGACCTCAGCCGCCGTGGAGGGCATGTCCTCCTCGTCGCGGCGGTAGCAGATCAACACCTCCTTGGACCCCAGCCGCTTGGCGGTCCGGGCCGTGTCCAGGGCGACGTTTCCCCCGCCGATGATCAGCACCTTGTCACCCAGTTGGAACTCCTTCCCGTTGCGGATGCCCCGGAGAAACTCCAGGCCCGACCAGAACCCCTCGACCTCCCCCGGGGGAGATTCGACGTGGAGGAAGGCCGGCCGCTGGGCCCCCAGGCCCAGGAACACGGCGGCGTAACCCTCTCCGAGCAGGGACTCGGGGGTCCGGTACTGGCCCAGGGGGGAGTTGTACTGGATCTCGACGCCCCGGGCGACGATGTGCGCGACCTCCCAGTCGATCACCTCGGTCGGCATCCGGAACTCGGGCACCGCCATACGGAGCATGCCCCCGGCCTTGTCCCCGGCCTCGAAGACCTTGACCTCGTAGCCCATCTGCCGCAGGAAATAGGCGCAGGTCAGCCCGGCCGGGCCGGCCCCGACCACGGCCATTTTCTCGTCCTTGGTCACCGGGAAGGGCTCGGGCGGTTGGTAATGGGCCATGGCCCAGTCGGTGACGAACCGCTTGAGGTCCTTGATGGCCACTGACTGGTCCAGCTCCCCCCGGCGGCAGTTGAACTCGCAGGGGTGGGAGCAGATGCGGCCGCAGGTGGCCGGGAAGGGGTTGGTCCTCAGGATCACCTCCCAGGCCTCCTGGTACTTGCCCAGGGCGGTCAGGTTGACGTAGTTGGGGACGTCCACCCCGGCCGGGCAGGTATTCTGGCAGGGGGAGAGGACCAGGCCGGCGCAGACGCCGGCCGGACACCGCTTGTCCAGGATGTGGGCCCGGTATTCGTCCTCGAAGTACTTGAGCGTGGTCAGGACCGAGTTGGGGGAGGTCTGTCCCAGGCCGCACAGGGAGAAGTCCTTGATGGCCGTGCCCAGTTCGCGGAGCAGGTCCAGGTCCGAGAGCTGGCCCTCGCCCGCGCAGATCCGCCCCAGGATCTCGGACAGGTGCTCCAGGCCCTCGCGGCAGGGGAGACACTTGCCGCAGGACTCCTCGCGCAAGAAGTCGATGAAGTATTTGGCCAGGTCAACCATGCAGGTCGTGGCGTCCAGGACGATCATCCCGCCCGAGCCCATGATCGAGCCGGCCGCGGCCAGGGACTCGTAGTCCACGGGCAGGTCCAGGTACTTCTCGGGGAGGCACCCCCCCGAGGGCCCGCCGGTCTGGACGGCCTTGAACTTGCCCCAGCCCTGGATGCCGCCGCCCATGCCGAAGACGATGTCCCGGAGGGTGGTTCCCATGGGGACCTCGACCAGCCCGGTGTGGCGGACCCGTCCGACCAGGGAGAAGACCTTGGTCCCCCGGCTCTTCTCGGTGCCCATCTGGGTGTACCAGTCGGCCCCGTTGAGGATGATCCGGGAGACGTTGGCGCAGGTCTCGACGTTGTTGATGACCGTCGGCCGCCCCCACAGACCGCTCTGGACCGGGAAGGGCGGCCGGGGCCGGGGGTTGCCCATCCGGCCCTCGACCGAGGCGATCAGCGAGGTCTCCTCGCCGCAGACAAAGGCCCCGGCCCCGCGGCTGATGCGGACGTCGAAGCTGAAGTCCGAGCCCAGGATGCGGTTGCCCAGCAGGCCGTGGGCCCGGGCCTGCTCCACGGCCCGGGTGACGCGGACGATGGCCTGGGGGTACTCCTGGCGGACGTAAACCACGCCCCGGCGCGCCCCCACGGCGTAGGCGGCGATGGCCATGCCCTCGAGCACGGCGTGGGGGTCGCCCTCGAGCACGCTCCGGTCCATGTAGGCCCCGGGGTCGCCCTCGTCGGCGTTGCAGATGATGAATTTCTCGCGGCCGGGCGACTCCCGGGCGGCCCGCCACTTGATCCCGGTCGGGAAGCCGGCCCCGCCCCGGCCCCGCAGGCCGGACTTGGTCACCTCCTCGATGACCTCCTGGGGGCTCATCCGGGTCAGGGCGAAGTACAGGGCAAAGTAACCGTCCCGGGCGGCGTACTCCTCGATCCGTTCCGGGTCGATCAGGCCGCAGTTGGCCAGGACCACCTTCTGCTGTTGACGCCAGAAGTCCACGGCGTGGTAGGCCGGCACCCCGTCCAGGGAGCCCTCGGGCACGGCCTCGTAGTCTGTCCCCAGGAGGCACAGCGCCCCGTCCGTAGGCTCTTCCACGCCGTCCTTGGCCAGGATGCTTATCAGGTGGCGGGCCTTGTCCGGGTCCATATGGGAGTAAACCACCGTCGGTTTGCCCTCCCGGGACAGGCTGACCAGGGGCTCCTGCTGGCAAAAGCCCATGCAGCCCACCGGACTGATGGTCACCGCCAGCCCGGCCCCGGCCGCCTCCTCCTTGAGGGCCGCCATCACGTCGCCCGCGCCGGTGGCCACCCCGCAGGTGGCCATGCCCACGCCGATCTTGATCCCCGGTGGATAGAGGGACCCCAGGCCCTGACGCCGCAGTCTCTCCAGTCCCTGCAGGCTGGTAATCTTCATCAGCCGCCCCCTATTCGAAGCGTTCCAGGACCCCGGCCAGCTCGGTGCTGCGCAGCCGGCCGAAGACCTGGCCGTCGATCTGCATCACCGGGCTCAGGGAACAGCAGCCCAGACAGCGGACCGTGTCCACGGTATAACGGAAATCCCGGGTGGTGCCCCCGGCCCGGACGTTCAGGATCTTGAGCACGTGGTCCAGGATCGACCGGCCGCCGCGGACGTGACAGGCGGTCCCCAGGCAGACGTGGACCTGGTGCCGGCCCCGGGGCTCGAGGGAGAAGCCGCGGTAAAAGGTGGCCAGCCCGTACAGCCTCGACAGCGGGGTCGAGGTCTTTTCGGCGATGCGCTCCACCACGTGGGGCATCAGGTAACCCAGCTCCTGCTGGACGTCCAGGAGCATCCCGATCATCTCGGCCTCGTCGTAACGGTGCGCGGCGATGATCCGGTCCGCGGCGTTGATGACCGTGTCGGCCAGGGCCAACCTCTTGTCGTCGGTCATGGTCTCGGGTTTGTTCATTTGACTCCCCTCCGGGTTGGGCCCTGGGGCGTTTCCGGGGCGCGGGGCCCATGGCCCTTAATTCCACCCTAGCCGGCCCCGGCGCCAGCCGACAATTGTTCATTTCCCTAATTGGAGGGGAAGAATTACCTATTTTCGGCCGACAGGGCCGGTCGGGGCGGGCCCAGGCAAGGATACTTGATGGAATTTAATTGAAAAATTCAATCAGGGCTCGACCAGGTGATGGCGGATGGCGAACCGGACCAGGTCGGACAGGGAGTGGACCCCCAGCTTCTGCTGGACGTTGTGGCGGTGGGCCTCCACGGTCCGGACGCTGATGCACAGCCGGTCGGCGATGTCCTTCTTGTGGAGTCCCTCGGCCAGCAGCTTGAGAACCTCCTCCTCCCGCCGGGTGAGCAGGCCCTTGCCCGGCCGCCGGGACCCGTTGCCGTTGCTGCCGCCGCCCAAAAAGCCCTTGACCACCACCTGGGACACGGCCGGACAGAGAAAGAACTCGCCGCTCCGGACGCAGTCAATGGCCTGAAACAGCATCGCCGAGTCGATCTGCTTGACCAGGTAGCCCCGGGCCCCGGCGCTCAGGACCTCGTGGACCGATTCGGTGTCGGCGTACATGGTCAGGGCGATGACCAGGGTCTCCGGTCGGTTCTTGAGGATGCGGCGGGTGGCCTCGACCCCGTTCATCTCGGGCATGACCAGGTCCATCAGGACCACGTCCGGCCGGACCGCCTCGGCCAGGGCGACCGCCTCCCGGCCGTCCCCGGCCAGGCCGACCACGCGCAGGTCCTCCCGGGTCTCCAGCAGGAACTTGAGAGACTCCCGAAAAACGGCGTGGTCATCCACCACCAGAACGCGGACCGGGTCCATGGCCCCCTCCCTGGGGGAAAACAACTATCGAAATCTTCTTCAGAATTTCTCGAGGAGGTCCCCAAGAGGCTCAGGACGAAGGAGACTCGATGGTTCGCGGTCTGGCCCCTGTCGCCGGGAAAAAACCGCATCCCACCCAGGTCGAATCCACAGGTTCCGCCAGTAACCTCCACTGATAATTTTATTAGCGGATCGGGTGATAGTCAACCTGGTCCCGGGATGGCGGGGCCGTCAATCGGGCGGATACATGTCCCGCAGCTCCCGCTTGAGGACCTTGCCCAGGGCGTTGCGCGGAAAATCACCCGGGTGGAGGATCACCCTGGACAGGCGCTGGTACTTGGCCAGCTGGGGGTTGGCCCAGGCCAGGATGTCCTCGGCCGAGGCGGTGGCGCCCTCTGCGCGGCAAACCACGGCCACCGGGGTCTCGCCCCACTTGGCGTGGGCCACGCCGATCACGGCCACGTCGTCCACGTCGGGGTGGCCGATCAGGACCGACTCCAGGTCGATGGCGAAGATGTTTATCCCGCCGGACAGGATCATGTCCTTCTTGCGGTCCAGGATGTAGAGGAACCCGTCCTCGTCCAGCTTGCCCATGTCGCCGGTCCGGAGAAAGGTCTTGCCGTCTTCATCCAGCCAGATCTCCTGGGCGGTCTTTTCGGGCAGCTTGTAGTACTCGGGCATCAGGAAGGCCGAGTGGGCGATGATCTCGCCGATCTCGCCCGGCGGAAGCAACTGGTTGTCCGGGCCGATGATCCCCACGTCCCAGCCGACCAGGGGTTTGCCCACGGACTCGACCTTGCGCAGCACGTCGTCGGGCTTGAGGGTCGTGGCCACGCCCTCGGTCAGGCCCCACAGCTCGATCAGCTCGCCGGGCAGGTCGCCCACTATCTGTTTCTTGGTCTCGATCCGCAGGGGGGAGCCGGCCGAGTTCCAGATGCGCATCGAGGAGATGTCGTGGTCGCGCCACCGGGGGTATTCGAACAGGACCACGAACTGGGTCGGAACCATGAAGGTGTGGGTGCACCGGTACTTCTCGACCAGGGCCAGGAAATCGGCCGGCTCGAACTTGGACATGATCACCAGGGTGCCGCCGGCGAACACGGTCGGCAGCATGACCAGCCAGGTGCCGTTGGCGTAGAGGGAGGTGGTGACGATGGTCGTGGCCGTGGAGTCGAGGCGGTAGTCCAGGCCGAAGCTCAAGGCGAAGTGGGTCCGGTTGTGGTGGGTGTGGAGGATCCCCTTGGGCACGCCGGTGGTCCCCGAGGTGTACATGATGTTGATCGGGTCCTCGTAGGTCAGGGGGACGTGAACCGGGTCCCCGATCTGCTCGGCCAGCCAGGGCTCGTACTCGACCCAGCCGGCGCTTTTCGGGCCGATCAGGAAGCGATGGTCGGCCGGGATGCGGCCGAACCCGTCCGTGAAGGGCTCGAGCAATTCGCGCTGGGGACCGCCCACGAACAGGAAGGTCGAGTCCGAGTCGTCCACCATCCGGGCCAGGTCCCGGCCGGCCACCAGGGCCGACAGGGGCACGGCCACCCCCCCGGCCCGCATGATTCCGAACAATACTTCCAGGTACTCGATCCGGTTGGACGACAGGAGGCTGACCTTGTCCCCCTTTTGCAGGCCCCCGGCGATCAGGCCGCCGGCCACCCGGTCCACGCGGCGGTCGAACTCGCCCCAGGTCAGCCGCTTGTCCCCGAAGATGACGGCCGGTTTCCGGGCCCGCCACTTGCCGTGGCTGCGGATCACGTCGGGAATGATGACGTCCGGGTTGTCGAATCTGGTCTTGGTCATGGCCGGACTCCTCTCGGCCGCGCCGGGACGCGGTCGGGTTGGCGGTATCGGTTTGAGGACGGGGGGCGCGGGGTCTATCTCGGCCTCGTGGCCCGCCTGAGGCCAGGGATCAAATCATGAGGTACTTCTGCTTGACCTCCTCGTTGGCGCTCAGCTCGTCCATGGTGCCGTGGTAGCGGATGCGGCCCCGGTCGATGACGTAGGCCCGCTCGGCGACGCTGATGGCGAACGAGACGTTCTGCTCGGAGAAGAGGATGGTCTGGCCGATCTCGCCCAGGGCCTTTATCTGCCGGGCGAACTCCCGGACCACCAGGGGGGCCAGGCCCTCGACCGGCTCGTCCAGGAGGATCAGTTCCGGGTTGCCCATCAGGGTCCGGCCCAGGGTCAACATCTGCTGCTCGCCGCCGGACAGATACCCGCCCAGGTTCTTGTCCAGGCCCCGGAGCTTGGGAAACAGGCCATAGACCCGGTCCACGGTCCACGGCTCGCCGGAGAACCCCTTGGGGACGCGGGCGGCGACCTCCAGGTTCTGGCGGACGGTCAGATCGGGAAAGATCAGCCGGGTGTCCGGGACGTAACCCATGCCCTTGCGGGCGATGTGATAGGGCGGCTTCTTCCGCATCTGCTCGCCCCGGAAGCGGATGCTGCCCGAGCGGGCCGGGGTGAGACCCATCAGGCTCCGGAGCGTGGTCGTCTTGCCGGCCCCGTTGCGGCCCAGCAGACACACGATCTCGCCGGCGTCCACCGTAAGCGAAACGCCGAACAGGATGTGGCTGGTGCCGTAATAGGTGTGGATCTCTTCGACCTCGAGTATCAAACCACTTCCCCCAGATAGACCCGCTGGGCCTCTTGGTTGGACCGGACCTCCTCGGGCTTGCCGTCGGCGATGATCGCCCCCTGATGGAGCACGGTCAGCCGGTGGGCGTACCCGAAGACGACCCTCATGTCGTGCTCGGTGAACAGCGTCGTCACCCCCAGGTCCCGGTTCAGCCGGGCGACCAGCTCCATGGTGGCCGTGGTTTCGGCCCCGGACATCCCGGCGGTGGGCTCGTCCAGGAGCAGCAGGTCCGGCTTGACCGCCAGGGCCAGGGCCAGCTCGAGGCGCTTCTTGTCCCCCTGGCTCAGGTTCCCGGCCTCGGTTTGGGATAACTCTCCCAGACCGGTCACCTCCAGCAGTTCCAGGGTGTCCTCCTTGGCCAGCCTCCCGGCCGGCGTGAAGAAGTTGAGCGTCCGTTTCTGCTGGGCCAGGACCGCCTGGCGGATGTTTTCATAGGCGGTCAGCTTGGGGTAGATGTTGCTCACCTGGAAGGCCCGGCTCATGCCGAAGCGGGCGATCCGGTGGGGCGACCAGTGGGTGATGTCCACCCCCTTGAAGACCACGCTCCCGCTGTCCGGACGGTGGTATCCGGAGATCAGGTTGAAGAAGGTGCTCTTGCCGGCGCCGTTGGGGCCGATGATGGCCGACAGCTCGCCCGGGGCCATTTGATAGGTGACGTTGCTCGTGGCCTGGAGCCCGCCGAAGGACTTGTTCAGGCTATCGACCTTCAGGATCGCGTCGGTCGCCATGTCAGGCCGCCTCCCGCCCTTCGCCGGCCTCGTCGGCCAGGCTGGACCGGGACACGATGTCCCGGACCCGGTCGGCCAGGCCCTTGACCCCGCCGGGCATGAACAGGACGATGAAGATGACGATCAGACCGATGGTCAGGGGCCAGTACTGGGTGAAATTGGTCACCCGGGCGTGCAGGTACTGGAAGACGACCGCCCCGGCCATGGGCCCCATGAATCCGCCGGCCCCGCCGATGAGGGTCATGAACACCGGCACGCCCGACTGCTCCCAGTTGCACAGATCCGGCGAGACGCTCAGGTTGAACGGTCCGTACAGGGCCCCGGCCAGCCCGGCGAAGGCCCCGGCCACGGCGAAGTTGATCAGCATGTACCACCGGGTGTTGATGCCGATGAACCGGGTCCGGTCGGAGTTGTCCCGGATGGCCCGCATGGTGTAGCCGAAGGGCGACTCGGTGATCAGCCACATGGCCACCAGGGCCACGACCGTCGTCCCCCAGGTGAAGTAATAGTACCCCACCTTGCCGGCGATCAGGGCCGGCGGCGCCACCCCCAGCAGGCCGTTGTCCCCGCCGGTGAAGCCGTACCACTGGAAGACGATGTAGAAGATGAGCTGGCCGAAGGCCAGGGTCAGGATGGCGAAGTAGATCCCGGTCAGCCGGACGCAGAAGTAGCCCAGGATGAAGGCCACCAGCCCGGCCAACAGCATCGACGCCACCAGATAGGCGGCGAAAAGGAGCAGTTGCAGCACCGGCGAGGCCGCCAGGGTCGCCATCCAGAACGGCTTGAGCTTGACGATGAGCAGCCCGGCGGTGTAGGCCCCCACGCCGAAATAGGCGGCCTGACCGAAGGACAGCTGGCCCATGTAGCCGAAGATCATGTTGAAACTGACCGCGAACAGCCCCAGGATCAGGATCAGGGTGACCTCCCGGATCCAGTACTCGGACACCACCCAGGGCAGGATCAGACTGCCCGCCGCGAACAGGCCCAGCAGCAAATACCGGGTCCAGGGGATGTCCGCCACGACGCGGTTCAGGATGACCAGGGCCAGAAAGATAAAGACCGTCACCGCCACGGTGTCGCCGTAGTTGGACGTCAGCAGGACCGACATCCCGCCCGCGACCAGGGCGCCCAGGACCAGCCAGAGGTAGCGCCATCCGGTCCGCCGGCCGTAGTCCTGGAGCAGGAAATAAATCAGGGCCCCCCACAGGCCGACGAGCATGATCTCCAGGGGGGTCAGGAACCACTCGACCTGGTCCGACAGGCCCGCCCCGGCGCAGACCAGGACCAAGAGCGGCCGCAACACGAACAGACCCACGGCCAGGACGCCCAGGCGCCCCAGGTGCCGGGCCGGTCTGCCCTGGGACTCCTTCAGGCCCCGGGTGATCCGGGGGAGGCCGAAAAAGACGAGCCCCACGGAGGCGGCCGCGGCCGCCTCCCCCAGGGAGATGATCAGGACGTAGAACCACATACCCACTAGTCAGCTCTCCCGGATCAGTGCCGCATCGGCGTGCCGAACAGGCCCCAGGGCCGAACGATCAGCACGATGGCCGTGACAATGAAGATCAGGACCATCGCCCCGGCCGGCCAGATGAAGATCGAGAAGGCATAGACCATGCCCACGATCAGCGACCCGACCAGCGTCCCCACCAGCGAGCCGAAGCCGCCGATGACCACCACGCAGAAGGCCTGGATGATCCAGTGCATGTCCATCCCCAGGGTCACCGTGCTGTCCGGGGCCTGGATCCCGCCGGCCAGACCGGCGATGAAGATGCCCAGGGTGAACACCCCGGCGTAGATCATCGGGATGGGGATGCCCAGGGCGCTGACCATCTCCCGGCTGAAGACCGCCGCCCGGATGATGTGTCCGTACCGGGTCTTGTTCAAGAACAGCCACAACCCGATGAACACGGCCACCCCGGCCCCGATGATGAACAGGTTGTATGAGGCGAAGGAGATGTCGCCGCCCTGGAACAGGTAACTGGCGGGCTTGAAGGATACCGCGCTGCCGAAGTTCATGGTCAAATCCCAGAATTTGGCGCCGTGGTTCAAGACCGGCTCGGGACTAAAGGGGAAGTCCTTGATGTCGATGGATCTCGCCAGGATGGCCGGCTTGGGCAGGTTGCGGTCATTTACGGTGAAGACCAGCTTGACCAGGTCCTGCAGGACCAGGACCAGGCCGTAGGTCAACAGGAGCTGCTCGGGCAGGTCCCGCTCGTAAACCCACCGGACCAGCAGGAACTCGATGACGAACCCGATGACCGCCAGGCACAGTGCGGCCAGGGGGATGGCCACCCAGACGGCCATCCCCCAGGACTGCATCACGTTCCAGAAAAACCAGCAGAAGTAGGCGCCCAGCATCCACAGGGTGGCGTGGGCGAAGTTGAGGATGTTCATCACCCCGAAGATGAGGCTCAGCCCCGAGGCGATCAAAAAGAGCATCATCCCCCGGTTCAGGCCGCTCAGGACCTGATTCAGCTGCGCGGCGAGGGTCTTGTCAAAGAAATAGCGGAAAACCAGGAACAGGACCACGATCAGGGCGAAAAGACCCACGCCCCAGGCCAGTCTTCGAGGCGCCCTCGCCGGCAGCTGAGTTGGGGGCATGCGGGCTCCTACGGGTTGGCCTTACGGGCCTTGATGATCTCGGCCGCCGGACGCCAGGACTTGGGGCCGGGGACCTTGATCACCGGGACGTAGATCGGGAACGGGTACTTGGGCGAGTCCTCGACCGGACCGACGTAGCCGCCGTAACAGCTGAGCTGGTTGTCGATCTTGCGGAAGTAGAACCTGCCGCGGGTGGTGACCACGTGCGCGCCCTTGAGGGCCCGGCGGACCTTCTCGTTGTTGATGCTCCTGGCCTTGTCAATGCCCTGCTTGAGGATATAGACCGCGTCGTACTCCATGACGCCCCAGTCGCTGGGATAGCGGCCGTACTTCTTGCGGAAGGCGGCGACGAAGTGACGCATCCTCGGGTTGTTCATGTGGGCGAAGAACGGCGCCCGGCACAGACCGATGATGCCGCGGGGGATGGTCTTGGCCTGGGCGATCAGCTCGGAGACGCTGATCAGGCTGCCGGGATACGGGATCTTCTTGAAGAAGCCGTAGGCCTGGGCCTGCTTCATCCAGGCGGCGTTGTCCTTGCTGGCCAGGCAGCCGATGACAAAGTCAGGCTTCTGGGCCATGATGGCGGTGATGAACGAGCCGAACTCGGTCTCGCCCAGGCGGGGCCAGTAGGCCTTGATCAGCTTCAGCTTGGGGGCGAACTTCTTGAGCAGGGCCACGGTGTTGGCCTGGGTGGACTTGCCCCACTCGTAGTTGCTGGCGATGGTGATGTATTTCTTCCAGCCCTTCTTCTTGGCCAGGGCGGCCACGCCCAGAACGACCGACTTGGCCTGCATGTAGCTGTTGGGCACGACCTGATAGGTCCAGGGCGAGAAGTGGATCCGGGTGATGTTCTCCGAGTTGGAGATGGCCGGCAGGTGCAGGACCTTGTACTGCTGGCAGACCGGCTTGATGGCCACGGCGCAGGCGCTGGAGTAGGTCCCGAACACGGCCTGGACCTTGTTGCGCAGGATCAGGTGCCTCACGGCCCGGACGGCCATGGGCGGTTTGGTGTGGGTGTCCTGGATGAAGATCTTGATCGGGTACCGGCCCAGGAAGCCGCCCTTCTTGTTGATCTCCTCGACGGCCAGCTTGATGGCGTCCACGCCGTCACGGCAGTACAGGGCGCCGGTGCCGGTGATGGCCAGGGCCACCCCCAGGTTGTAATACTTCTTTTTGGCCTGAACCGGTTGCGGCAGACTCATTCCCACCGCCAGGCTCAAGGCCAGGACTACGATCAGGACCCAAAGGCATTTCCTCGTCATGGTCCCCTCCCCTCCTTTGTTGGGCGAAAACATTAGTGTTGTTGACAACCGGCCGGGCGCCGGAGCGGCCCGCGGGCCGCGGCGCTCACCGGAATGCTCCCCTCGATAGTCCTGGGCTGCCCTCTGGCAGCCCGATTCAGGAGGACATCGCCTGCCCCCCGGAGGTCCCGAATGAAAAATTCGGGGCTAGGTCTCGCCGTAGGTCAGGACCATGCCGCCGTCGAACAGGAGGTCGCCTCCGACCAGGTATTGGGCGAAGCGCGAACAGCCGAACATAAACAGGTTGGCCACCTCGATCGGCGTCATCATCTCCTTGATCCGGGTGTGGCCGCACATGACGTCGGTCACCACCTGCTCGGGGGTGATGCCCCTTTTTTTGGCCTGGGCCGGAATCTGGTTCAGGGCCAGCGGCGTCCGGACAAAGGCGGTGCTCACCGAAAAGGAACGGACCCGGCCCTGGCCCTCGGCCGAGATGGACTGGGACAGGGCCCGCATGGCGAACTTGGAGACGTTGTAGGAGACCTTGGCCACGGTGGTGATATGGCCGTGGACCGAGGACATGTTGCCGATCACGCCCCGGCCGTCCGGGCTGTTTTTCATGTGGGGGATGGTCAGCTTGGAGAGGTAGAACGGAGCGCGGACCATCAGGGACTGCATGTAGTCGAAGCGCTCCAGGGGAAAGTCTTCGATGAAGTCGATGTGCTGGATCCCGGCGATGTTGATCAGGTACCGGATCGTGCCCAGCTTGGCCGCCTCCCGGACGGCCCGGTCCATGTCCGCGACCTGGGTCAGATCGGCCTTGATGAAGATCATCTGGCCGCCCAGGTCCCGGGCGGTGTCCACGGTCTTTTTCCCCTCGGACTCGTTGACGTCCAGGCCCACGGTCATCAGGCCGTTGGCCGCCGCGGCGGCGCAGGTCGCCCGGCCGATGCCCGTGGCCGCGCCGGTGACGATGATCACGTTGTCGGCGGTATAGTCCGGGTCGTCCAGGACCAGAATCTCTTCCCGGGTGATGGCCGGTTCGGTGATGTCCAAAGGGATCCCCCTCCCGTGGCCTATCACCCCAGGCAAATGTCAGGCCAAACAGGCGCCCGGCCAGAACCACGACCGCGCAGCCGGCCGTCAACAAATAGTAAATTCAATTAGATATCGAATCTCAATCCCTGGAGTCCCCGGGTTTCATTGCCGGCTCGTACGGTCGGCGGCGCCGAAAAAAAGATTGAAATCATGTAGCCCTCATGCTACATGTAGCAGAGTAACTACGGGGGAGGGGGACATGACCAGCCGATCACCGGCCCAGGCCACCGCCTTGAGGCCGCGGGCCGCGGGGGAGGAGGGCCTCCGGGCCGAGATCACCCGGCTCCAGGAACAACTGGAGTTCTATCACCTCATCTTCAACCACATCTACAACGGCGTCCTGGTCACCGACGCCGAGGGGTACGTCACCCACTTCAACGAGCCCTACGGCCGGTTCCTGGGCGTGGAGCCCAAGGAGCAGATCGGGAGGCACACCACCGAGGTGGTCGAGAACTCCCGGATGCACATCGTGGCCAAGACCGGCCGGCCGGAGATCAACGCCCGGCAGACCATCAAGGGCGAGGACATGATCGTCCAGCGCATCCCGATCAAGAAGGACGGGAAGGTCATCGCCGTGTTCGGCCAGGTGATGTTCAAGAACGTGCGGGACGTGGGCCGGCTGGCCGAGAAGCTGTCCCTGCTCGAATCCAAGGTCAAGCTCTACGAGGAGGAGCTGTCGTCCTTGCGCTCGACCCGCTACACCGCCGAGAGCATCCTGGGTCAAAGCCGGGCCATCAAGTCGCTCAAAAAGGAGGCGGTCAAGGCCGCCACCAACAACCTGCCCGTCCTGATCACCGGCGAGTCGGGGACCGGCAAGGAGATGTTCGCCCAGGCCATCCACCACGCCTCCAAGCGGCGGATGCGCCCCTTCGTGCGCATCAACTGCGCCACCATCCCCCGGGACCTGTTCGAGTCCGAGCTGTTCGGGTACGACAAGGGGGCCTTCACCGGGGCCAGCAGCGACGGCAAGCCGGGCAAGTTCGAGCTGGCCCACGGCGGGACCCTGTTCCTGGACGAGATCGGCGAATTGCCCCTGGAGATGCAGCCGAAGCTGCTCCGGGTCATCGAGGAAAAGGAGTTCGAGCGCGTCGGCGGGACCCAGCTGCTCAAGTCCGATTTCCGCCTGATCGCGGCCACCAACCAGAGCCTCGAGGAGCTGATCTCCCGGCGTCGTTTCCGCAAGGACCTGTTCTACCGCTTGAACGTCATCCCGCTGCACATCCCGGCCCTGCGGGACCGCCGCGAGGACGTGGCGCCTTTGGCCAGGGGGCTCATGGCCCGGATGACCGTCCACAGCGGACCGGCCCCCCGGGAGTTCACGCCCGAGGCCTTGAAAGTGATGACCGGCTATGACTGGCCGGGCAACGTCCGGGAAGTCCAGAACGTGCTCGAGCGGATCATGGCCACGGCCGAGGCCGGGATAATCGAGCCCGACCACCTGCCGTTCTACCTGACCAGTCGCAGCGCCGTCGCCCAGGGCGGACTGCAGCCGCTCCGGGAGGTGGTGGCCAAGGCCGAACGCGACGCCCTGCGCGACGCCCTGATCTTTTGCAAGTACAACAAGGCCCGGGCCGCCCGGGCCCTGGGCATCCACCGCACCCTGTTTTACAAGAAGCTGGCCAAGCACGGCCTGACCCTGTCCGAGGAGTCCTGAGTCCGTATCAAAAATGATACAGGCGGGGTGGTCCTGGATCAGCGGCGATAGATGTCGAGCCGCCGCTCATCCAGGCGGTCGCGGAGGTCTTTCTGGATTTGTTCGATCTGGAGGCGGTTTTCGCGCTGCTGCCGGTCGAGGCGGTCCAGGAGGCGGCGGGTGTTGTCCCGGCGCAGATTATAGTTGCGGCGTCCGCGGTCCAGCCGCTGGTCGAGCCGCTGGATCACGTCGGGCAGCCGCCCCTGGTTACGCGGGGGCGGAGACTGCCCCGGCCACACGACCATCATTGTTATCGCCAGGACCAATGATCCCATTTATCGTCGGCCCCCTCGAATAATTTCATTGGTTGAATTATATCATTTCCACCCGTGACACGCTCGACCCGGACCTCACCTCACCGTCTCTCCGCCCGGTCAGGGGCCGACGAACCGAGTAATTACCAGGGCGCAGCGGCCAATGTAATGGCCGCGGCAGGCGCGGACGACCAAAAAGCCCCCGGCAAGGCGTTGATCGCGAATTGAAAGCGGCCACTGCCGCCCGCGGCAGGCGCCGACTCAAACCGATCCATCTGTAGAAACCTTTATCGCGAAGTAAGAGCGGCCACTGCCGCCCGCGGCAGGCGCGGACTCAAACCGAGCCACCTGTAAAAACCTTTATCGCGAAGTAAGAGCGGCCACTGCCGCCCGCGGCAAGCGCGGATACAAACCAGCCCTCACCCATAACCTTCATCGCGAAGTAAAAGCGGCCACTGCCGCCCGCGGCAAGCGCGGACTCAAACCGGCCTGTCTGTAAAAACCTTCATCGCGAAGTAAGAGCGGCCACTGCCGCCCGCGGCAAGCGCGGATACAAACCAGC
>CAZMVB010000041.1:0-32954 GCA_964569795.1 uncultured Desulfarculales bacterium
CGATGAAGATGGAGTCGGGCGTGGCCGGGACCCGGGACGGCGAGGTGGACGAGATCATGGTCCAGGCCGGCCAGGCCGTGGAGACCGGCGACGTGCTCCTGAGCTTCAAGGCCGCGCCCTCGTTCTGAGGATTCACCGCACCCGAGTCGCGGAAAACAGATAAAATCCAGAAAATCGAGACCTTGGATTGACCCGAGTCCCTGTCCCGGGGCCGGCCCTCCGGACCGGCCGGACGCCCAACTCAGCCCAGAATTATTTATTAGTATTCCCATGTGAATAGTAATACTATATGCCCAGGAACACCGGCGGGATGAGGTGATCCTGGAGGCCGGTCGGTTTTCTGTTCCGAGAGGCGACATCTTCAGGACAGGAGGGGCTTATGGGGTCTGAAACCAAGGGGGCCGTCAAGCACGGCCGGATGAGCCGGCGGACCTTTGTCCGGGGTGCCGTGGGGGTGGGCGCGGTCCTGATGATGCCCGTGGGCGGCGCCCTGGCGGCGGGCAAGGTCAAGAAATACGGGATGGTGATCGACGCCAACCGCTGTACCGGGTGCCACGGCTGCACCATCGCCTGCCTGAGCGAGAACAACGTTCCGGACGGCTTTTATCGGGCCTGGGTCAAGGTCATGGCCAAGGGCCGCTACCCCGTGGCCAGCATCCACTTCCTGCCGCGACTGTGCAACAACTGCGAGGACGCGCCCTGCCTGAACCTGTGCCCGACCGGGGCCACCTACCGGACCCCGGAAGACGGCGTGGTCCACGTCAACCGCAAGGTGTGCGTCGGTTGCCGGATCTGCGTGACGGCCTGCCCCTACGGCTCGAGGTTCGTCAACCCTCTGACCAACACCGCTGACAAATGCGACTTCTGCTATCACCGCATCACCCGGGGGATGAACCCGGCCTGCGTGGACGCCTGCACCGGCCGGGCCCGGATCTTCGGGGACTTGAACGACCCGAATGGCGAGGCGTCGAGGTACATGGCCGGCCGGCCCACCCAGCGCCTGCGGGCCGACCTGGACACCCGGCCCAAGGTTTACTACGTCAACGCCGACCGGTCGATCATGGGACCGGATTACAGCCGGCTGCTGGCAGGGAGGTCGTGATGGATCAGGCGGTTCAACATATTTACGGGATACAACACGGGGCGCCCCTGGGATACCTCATCGCCTGGTACCTGTGGCTGATCTCCCTGGCCGAAGGCACCCACATCGTCGCCCATCTGTCCTGGCTCTACTACCGCAAACCCGAGATCCGTCCCCTGGAGAAGGTGGGCACCTTTCTGCCCTTCATCATCCTGCTCCTGGTGCCGCTCTTGCTGGTAGCCGACCTGGGCCATCCCGAGCGGTTCTACACCATGTTTTACAACTGGCACTGGACCTCGCCGGTGGCCTACGGTGTCTATATCATCACCCTGTGCATGATCTCCTACGCCGTGCACTCCTACTACCTCTTCCGACCGGAGTTGATCGTTCGGGCCCGGGAACAAGGTTTTGCGCCCCGCCTGTACCGGCTACTGCTCATCTTCGCCGGCCGGCCCGAGGGGACCGCCGAGCAGATCCATGAACGGCAGCGGGGCCGCGAGCGGACCTGGGCGGCCATCAGTCTGGCCTTTTCCTTTCTGGGCCTGATCTACCTGGGAATTCTGCTGGCCTCGTTCAAGGGCCGGGTGATGTGGCACTCCACGATCATGGTCTTCATCTTCACCAGTTTCGGGTTGACCAGCGGTGCGGCCTTCCTGATCCTGTTCTCCCACCTCAAGAACGTCCTGGTGAAAACCCCGGAGGCCGTCCTGGCCCAACAACGGTTCTACCTGTCTCGGTTCGGCCTGGTGTTGAAATACGCCCTCATCGCCCAGGCGGCGGTCCTGTTCGTTTACCTGGTGATGCTCTACTACACCGGCACCGGGGGACACTTGGCCGCCCAGGTCTTCCTGAGCGGGGCCCGGTCCCTCCAGTTCTGGGTCCTGATGGTGGCAGTCGGCCTGATCGTGCCCTTCGGACTGAGTGTTCATCGTCGTCTCCGCAACAGTGTCCCGATCGCCAGTCTGGCCGCGGTGGCGACCCTGATCGGCACCTTTACGGGAGTCGTCGGCATCTTCCTGGGCGGTCAGAGTCTGCCCCTGACCGGCTTCCGCTGGGAGCACCTGGCGCCCGAGCCGGGCAAGATGGTTTTCGGCCTGATCGTCATGGCGGTCATGCTGGCGGTATTCCTGGTCAGCTACAAGGTCCTGCCCTACGACAATCTGGAAGTAGGAGGGTAAGTCCATGTCCGACAGCTCCAGCCGAAGAGACGTCCTCAAGATGACCCTGGCCCTGGGCGGCCTGGCAGCGATCGCCTCCGGTTGCAAGCGCATAACGGAGGCCCCCAAGTGGATCGCCGGCGGCCCCGAGGTCGATCCCGTGGCCGGCTACAAAATGGTCCGGACGGTCTGCCTGATGTGCCACAGCGCCTGCGGTCTCCAGGTCAAGGTCAAAAACGGAGTGGCGGTCAAGGTCGAGGGCAACCCCTACCATCCCAACGTCATGGAGCCGCACCTGCCCTACGACACCGACCCGGCCAAGGCCAATCGCGTCGGCGGCACCGTCTGCGCCAAGGGCGGGGCGGCCCTTCAAACCCTGTACAATCCCCACCGAATCCAGCATCCCCTCAAACGGGTCGGCCCCCGGGGCTCGGGCAGGTGGACGACCATCACCTGGGAGACGGCCTACCGGGAGATCATCGAGGGCGGCAATCTGTTCGGCGGGGGGCACGTCGACGGCCTGAAGGCCATCAGAAGCTTCGAGCCCATCGACCCCACGGCCCCGGAACTGGGCCCCAAGGCCAACCAGTTGTGCTTCATGGCCGGCCGCATCGAGCACGGCCGCAAGGAATTCACCGACCGGTGGTTCGCCGGGGCCTTCGGCACGGTCAACAAGCGCAACGACCACACCTCGATCTGCGAGACGTCGCATCATATCGGCCTGGACCTGTGCTTCCACAAGAAGAACCACATCAAGCCCGACATCCTCAACAGCGAGTACATCATCTTCTTCGGGACCTCGCCCTACGAGGCCAACTTCCCGATGCAGGCCCTGGCCCGAAAGCTCAACTTCTTCCGGGAACGAGGCGGCACCCTGGTCATCGTCGATCCCCGTTTCTCCAACTCGGCGGCCAAGGCCAGAAGGTGGGTCCCGGTCCGGCCCGGCACCGACGCCGCCTTTGCCCTGGGGATGATGCGCTGGATGATGGACCACAAGCGGGTGGACCTGGACTACCTGTCCTTTCCCAATAAAAAGGCCGCCAAAAAGGGCGGCGGCCATCTGACCTGGTCCGACGCCGCCTATCTGGTCCGGGCCGACAACGGAAGTCTGCTGCGTAAAGGCAAGGCGATCATGGTCATGTCCGGCGGAAAACCGGTTCCGGCCGCCGAGGCGTCCCGGGCGGACCTCCTGGTCGAGGCCACCGTCGGAGGAGTCAAGGTCAAGAGCGTTTACCGGCTTCTGGTGGATCGGGTCAAGGAGCGGACGGTCCAGCAGTACGCCGATATCTGCGGCGTCAAGGCCGCCGACATCGCCCGCGAGGCCGACGACTTCACTTCCCACGGACGGCGGGCCGTGGCCGACTTCTACCGGGGACCGGCCCAGCACACCAACGGCACCTACTCCGCCCGGACCATCGCCGTCTTGAACTTCCTGATCGGCAACGTGTCCTGGAAGGGCGGCTGTGAGGCCCACGGCGGCAGCCACTGGCACGAGACGGGCGGCAAGCCCGGCAACCCCTATCAGCTCAAAAAGAAGCACCACCCGGGCAAGGTCAGGGCCCGGGGGGTCCACATCGAGCGCCACAAGAACTCTTACGAAAAAACCACCGAGTTCAAGCAAAAGGGCTACCCGGCGCGCCGGCCCTGGTTCCCCTTCGCCGCCAACCACAACTACCAGGAGGTCGTGCCGAGCATCGCCGCCGGGTATCCCTATCCGATCAAGTGCCTGATCACCTACTGGAACAACGTCGTCTATTCGGCCCCGGCCGGCAATCACCAGATCGGGCTTCTCAAGGACACCAAGAAGCTGCCGCTCTTCGTGGCCATCGACGTGGTCATCGGCGAGACGTCGGCCCTGGCCGATTACATCCTGCCCTGCCGCCACTTCCTGGAGGAATACGGCACGCCCCACGTGGCCCCGACCATCCTGACCCAGACCAGCGGCGTACGCCAGCCGGTGGTGCCGCCGGTCCACAAGGACACCAAGAGCATCGAGCAGATCTTCATCGATCTGGCCCTCAAGATGAAGTTGCCCGGCTACGGCAAGAACGGCCTCGGCCCGGGGCGCGACCTGTTCACCGAATGGGACTGGTACAAGATGCTGGTGGCCAACATCGCCTATGGCGACAAAAAGGGCAACGCCGTGCCCGGCGCCACCGAACAGGACAAGGTGGCCTATGTCCTGGCCCGGGGCGGGCGCTTCGAGGCCTATGATCGGGCCTACCGGGATCCCTACACCCGCCATGCCTACAAGGGCATCTGCCGCATCTACAATGAAAAGCTGGCCCTGTCCAAGGACTCGATGACCGGCAAGCCCTACGACGGCCTGCCCCGGTACGACCCGGTGCTCGATTGCCGGGGACGCCGGGTCAAGGTCGATCAGAAGAAGTATCCCTTCTCCTTGACCACCTTCAAGCCGGTCTATCACGCCCAGGCCCGCACGGCGGCCAGTTCGTGGTTGATGGGCGTGACCCCCCAGGAGATCGTCCAAATCCATACCAGCGACGCCCGGCGTCTGGGCATCGAAAACGGTGACCTGGTCCGGATCTTCTCGCCCAGCAACCCCAAGGGGGTCAAGGGTAAGGCCCTGGTCTGCGAGCTGGTCCGGCCGGGCATCATCGCCATTCCGCACTCGCTGGGGCACTGGCAATACGGCAGCCGATCCAACATCATTGACGGAAAAAAGACCGATTCCAGCCCCCGGGTCGGGACCGGCTGTTCGGCCAACCCGGTGATGCAGGTCGATCCCCACCTCAAAGACGTCAGCCTCCAGGATCCCATCGGCGGCAGTTCGTCTTATTACGATTCCATGGTCGGGGTCGAGAAGGCATAGCGGGCGGGCGCGCCGGGGACGGCTTCGGCATAAGGTTTGAATCAAGGCGGGCGGCCGACGGCCCGCCTCGTATGGCCGGGCGATCGGCCGCCCGGGGAGGGACGGTGGCGCTCCCGGCCAATGTCTCGGGGTTTGACTTCAACGCCGGAGTGACGATCGAGGCGTTGACCTTGTTATGAACAGGCGGCGAATCACCCCGGAGGCGCGCCCGCGCTGGCCATGAAGCGGGCGGGCGCGCCGAGGTCGGCCGCGGGAAGGGGTGACGTCCGGGACCGAAGTGGCCGGCCCCTTATATTCCGGCCCAACCGTGCCCTTTTGTCGGAAAAGCATTGAGCTTCTGGTTAGACCGTGCCATTATTTTGCATTAATGGAACTGTATCTCCAGGGCAGAGTGAGCCAGTTCACCACGGAGCCGGAAACTTGGTTTGGCGAGACGAGACCTGGGAGCCTGATCCAGCCGCCGTTCGACGTCAAGGGTCCTCATCATGAAGGATGAATCGAAGACAAAGGCTCGGCTCATCCAAGAACTGAATCAGTTGCGCCGCCGGGTCACCGAGTTCGAGGCCCGGGAGGCCGAGTGCCGCCAGGTCGAAACGTCCCTCCGGTCGGCCACGGAACTTTATCAGACCCTGATCGAGGAGAGTTTTGACGGCATCTTCGTCCAAAAGGGGGCCCGGATCGCCTTTGTCAACGGCCGGCTGTGCGAAATGCTGGGTTATGAGGAAAGCGAACTCATTGGACTCGAGCACTGGCGCGTCTATCACCCCGACTACCAGGAACTGACCCGCGCCCGAGCCCAGGCGCGATTGCGCGGCGAGGAGATCCCCGCCCGGTACGAGGTCAGACTCCAGAGAAAGGACGGCTCGTCCTTTGACGGCGAGATCAGGGTCCGGGCCATGGTCGTGGAAGGCGAGCCCGGCATCCAGGTCTGGGTGCGCGACATGACCGACCTCAAGCGGGCCGAGGCGGAGATCAGACAGCAGGGCGCCCAGTTGCGGGCGATCATGGACTCCATGCAGGACGGGGTGAACATCATCGACGCGGATTACAACGTCCAGTACGTCAATCCGCTGCTGCTGAGTGAATACGGCCGGCCCGATGGCAAGAAGTGTTACCAGTACTTTCACCGGTTTCAGGACAAGTGTCGATGGTGCCGGCACGAGGAGACCTTGGCCGGCCGGAGATTTCACTGGGAATGGACCGCGCCGAAAAGCGGCCGGACCTATGATCTGATCGATACTCCCCTGCACAACGCCGACGGTACGGTGTCCAAGCTGCAGATCTGGCGGGATGTCACCGATCGCCTGCAGGCCGAGGCGGCGCTCAGGGAGAGCGAGGAGCGGCTGCATTCGGCCATGGAGTCGGCGGCAGATCCTTTCGTTGTTTACGACATGGAGGGCCGGACCACCTATGTCAACCCGGCCTTCACCCGGCTGTTCGGGTGGACGAGGGAGGAGCTCCTGGGCAAAAGAATCGATTTCGTGCCCCCGGAGCTGATGGAGGAGAGCCGACGACGCATCTACCGGGTCCTGGCTGGAGAGCCGGAGTCCCACTTCGAGACGAGACGGTACACCAAGACCGGCGAAGTGATCGAGGTCAGCCTCAGCGGGGCCTGTTATCGGGACCGGGACGGCCGCCCCTTGGGCCTGGTGGCCAGCCTCCGGGACATCACCGCCAGCAAGCGGGCCGAGGAGGCGCTCCGGGAAAGCGAGTACCGACTCAGATTGACCTTTGACGAGGCGCCCATCGGGGCGGCCATGACCGACCCGGACGACTTTCGATTTCTTCGATCCAACAACCAGTTATGCCGCTTTCTGGGTTATACCGAGGATGAACTCAAGCGACTCACCTTCCAGCAGATAACCCACCCCGAAGACCTGGCCGCGGACAGTGACTTCATCCAGCGCATGCTCCGCGGTGAGATCGACCATTATTCCAGGGAAAAGCGTTATATCAGAAAGGATGGCCAGGAGGTCTGGGGGCGCCTGTCGATCAGTCTGGTCCGCGACGACACCGGGGCGCCGCTCTATTTCATCCCCATGGTCCAGGACATCACCGACCGCAAACGGGCCGAAGCGGCGCTCCGGGAGAGCGAGGATCGATACCGCCAGTTGGTCGAGGTCTCGCCCGACTGCGTGGTCGTTTATCAGAACGACCAGCTCGTGTTCGCCAACCCGGCCGCGGCGGCGGTCCTGGGCGCGGCCGATCAGAAGGAGTTGCTGGGCAAAACCATCTGGGAGGTCGTCCATCCCGACTTTCACCAGCTGGCCCGGAATCGAATCGACCGCATCGCGACGCGGGACGAGGTCCTGCCGACCGTGGAGTACCGGTACGTCCGGGTGGACGGACGGCCGGTGGACGTCGAGGCCCGGGCCAGACGCTTCACCTACCAGGGACAGCCGGCCCTCCTGTCCGTGTTCAGCGACGTCACCGAGCGTAAACGCAAAGAGGCGGCCCTCAGGGAAAGCGAACGAAAATACGAAGCCATCCTCAGGAACGTCCAGGATGGCTATTACGAGGTCGATCTGGCCGGGAACTTCACCTTTTTCAACGAATCCAATTGCCGCATTCTGGGCTATCCCCGGGTAAAGATGATGGGGATGAATTACCGCCAGTATTCAGATGAAGAAAACGCCCGGAAGGTCTATAGGGTCTTCAATCAGGTTTACCGGACCGGGCAGCCGGCCGAATCCCTGGACTGGCAGATCACCCGCGGAGACGGGTCCCCGGCCATCATCGAGTCGTCGGTGTCCCTGCGTCAGGACGCCGAGGGGAACCCGATCGGTTTTCGAGGGATGGTGCGCGACGTCACCGAACGCAAGCGGTCCGAGGAGGCCCTTCGGGATTCGGAGCAGCGTCTGAGCCAGATCGTCAATTTCCTGCCCGACGCCACGTTCGTCATCGATCTCGAGGGCAAGGTCATCGCCTGGAACCAGGCCATCGAGGACATGACCGGAATCAAGGCCGAGGACATGCTCGGCCAGGGGGACTACGAATACGCCCTACCCTTCTACGGCGAGAGAAGGCCGGTCATGATCGACCTGGTCATCAAGCGCGACCAGGGCATCGAACGGCAATACCAGTCCATCAAGGCCGAGGGGGACCGGCTGGTCTCCGAGTCGTTCATCCCCGGCCTCAAACCGGGCGGGGCCTATCTCTACAACACGGCCCGGACCCTGTACGACGCCGAGGGCCGGATCGTGGGGGCCATCGAATCCATCCGGGACGTCACCGACATCAAGCGGGCCGAGGAGGAAAAGGCCAAGCTGACGGTCCAGATCCAGCAATCCCAGAAGATGGAGGCCATCGGCACCCTGGCCGGCGGCATCGCCCACGACTTCAACAATATTCTGGCGGCGGTCATGGGCTACGCCGACCTGGCCCTGGACAACGCCCGGGCCGGCCGTTCCACCCCGCGGGAACTGGAGCAGGTCCTCGAGGCCGCCGAGCGGGCCAAGAGCCTGGTGCGGCAGATCCTGACCTTCAGCCGCAAGGTCGAGGCCCACTCCCACCCCATGGACCTGAACCGGTTGGTGCGTCGCGTCGCCGGCATGCTGGAACGAACCATCCCCAAGATGATCGAAATCGAACTGAGGCTGTCCGAAGACCTGCGGGCCATCCAGGGCGACGACACCCAGTTGGAGCAGGTCCTGATCAACCTGGGGACCAACGCCGTGGACGCCATGCCCGACGGCGGCCAACTGCTGATCGAGACCCAGGACGTCTTTCTGGGGGACGAGTACTGCCGAACCCACATGGAGGTCGAGCCCGGGCGATACGTTTGGCTCCGGGTCTCGGACACCGGGGTGGGCATGGATCAGCAGACGATCAGTCAGATCTATGATCCCTTCTTCACCACCAAGGAGGTGGGCCGGGGCACCGGCCTCGGCCTGGCCCTGGTGTACGGCATCGTCAAGGACCACGGCGGCCATATCACCTGCTACAGCGAGGCCGGGTCAGGGACCATCTTCAACATTTACCTGCCCGCCCTTAAGACCAACGCCTCGGGCCTCGAGACGACGCCCGACGTCGAGAAAGAGATAACCGGCGGCGACGAGACCATCCTGGTGGTGGACGATGAGGACTCGATCCTCGAGGTGGCTCGCGACCTCCTGGAACGCCGCGGCTATACGGTCGTCCTGGCCAGCCGGGGCGAAGAGGCCCTGGAGATCTACCGGGAGCGGGGCCGGGGCATCGACCTGATCATCCTCGATCTGGGGATGCCCGGCATGGGCGGCCACAAGACCTTGAAAAGGCTGCTGGAGCTGGATCCAAAGGTCAAGGTCGTCATCGCCAGCGGCTATTCGGTCAACGGTCTGGTCAAGGATTCCCTGGCCGCCGGGGCGGCCGGATACATCGGCAAGCCATATCGGCTCCACGACATGCTCCACAAGGTCCGGGATGTCCTGGATGGCTGACGGCGGTTGAGCCGGGCGGGGGGCGGGGACCTACCCCGGAGCGGACCGGGGGCCGGCCGGCCCGAGGACCCGGTCCACCACTTCCTGGAGGGAATCGACGAAGACGATCTCGAGCCCCTCATGGGCCTTGCCCGTCAGGCGCTGGAGATCGGGCCGGTTCTTGCCCGGCAGGACCACCGTCCGGACCCCGGCCCGCCGGGCCGCCAGGATCTTGTCCTTGACCCCGCCCACCGGCAGGAGCCGTCCGGACAGGGTCAGTTCGCCGGTCAGGGCCAGGTCCCGACGGGCCGGCCTCCCCGACAGCAGGGACAACAGGGCCACGGCGATGGTCAGGCCGGCCGAGGGTCCGTCCTTGGGCACGGCCCCGGCCGGAACATGGATGTGGATGTCCCGGCCCTGGAAGAAATCGTCGGCCAGCCCGAACTGGGCGGCGTTGGCCCGCAGATAGCTCAGGGCCGCCTGGGCCGATTCCTGCATCACCTCGCCCAGGGAACCGGTCAGGATAAGTTCCGAGTCGCCCTTCATCATCGTCGCCTCGACAAAGACTATCTCGCCGCCGTTTTCGGTCAGGAAGATGCCCGTGGCCACCCCGACCCGGTCCTCGGCCTGGGCCACCTCGCGGTAATATCGCCGGGGGCCCAGGATCTTCTCGACCAGCTCGGGGGTGATCCGGACCGGCCGGACGCCGGCCGCCCCTGACACCTCCTCCCGGGCCAGGCGGCGGCAGAGACGGGCGATCTCCCGCTCCAGGTTCCGCAGCCCGGCCTCCCGGGTGTGTTCCCGGATGATCTTTTTGACCGCCTCGACGCTGAACTCGGGCGAATTGTCCTGGAGGCCGTTTTCCTCGATCTGCCGGGGAATGATGAACTGCATGGCGATGTGGATCTTCTCGGTCTCGGTGTAGCTCTCCAGAAGGATGACCTCCATCCGGTCCAGCAGCGCCCCGGGAATCGGATCGGTCACGTTGGCCGTGGTGATGAAGATGATCCGGGACAGATCAAAGGGGATGTCCAGGTAGTAATCGGTGAACCGGGCGTTCTGCTCCGGATCCAGGACCTCCAAAAGGGCCGCGGTCGGATCGCTCTTGAAGCCCCCGATGGCCTTGTCGATCTCGTCCAGGAGGAAGACCGGGTTGTTGACCCCGGCCCGCCGGATCTCCTGGATGATCCGGCCGGGCATGGCCCCGGCGTAGGTCCGGCGGTGGCCCCGGATCTCGGCCTCGTCCTTGAGGCCGGCCAGGGACAGGCGGATGAACTTGCGGCCCAGGGCCCGGGCGATGGACCGCCCCAGCGAGGTCTTGCCCGTCCCCGGCGGACCGACGAAGCACAGGATCGGGCCCCGGCCCGTGCGGGTCCGGCCCTGCTCCTCGACGATCTGGCGCAGGGTGTCCCGGACCTCCTCGTTCTTGAAGGGCTTGCTCAGGTAATGAAAGGCGCCCTTCTTCATGACCTCGACCGCCGAATCGACCGTGGCGTACCCGGTGATCATCACCACCTCGGTCTCCGGACTTCTGCCCTTGACCTCCTCCAGGAGGCGGACGCCGTCCACCCGGCCCATCCGCATGTCGGTCAGGACCACGTCGAACTCGGACCGGTCCAGCTGGGCCAGGGCCTCCTCGCCGCTGGCCGCCAGGACCACGGCGTAACCCTCCTTGGTCAGGATATGCCGCAGGTTGGTCCGGGTGATCTCCTCGTCGTCCGCCACCAGGACCCGGGGCTTGCGACGGGCCCGCAGGGTCCGGACGGCCAGGTACTCCAGGATCCGCTCCTTGACCTCGGCCAGTCCGAAGTGGGCCTGATTGAGTATCTTCTCGGCCCGGGCCAGGTCAAGTTTGTCCCGGCTGTGGATGTTCCAGGGCAGCCCGATCAGGTAATCGAGATAGGTCAGGCCGATGGCGTATTCGACCGCGCTGGGGTGGGTCTTGCTCAGCCTTTCCAGCTCGGCCGAGGCCGTCAAGGCCACCGCCTCGGGCAGACGGGCGGCCGTAAGGGCCCGGCCCAGGGCCTCCAGGTCCTCGTCCGGTTCCGAGGGCTTGTCGTTTTTGCTGAATATTTTCATGCCGGTCCCCGGTGACCCCCTGATCATAGCCTAATCCGGCCTGGGCCACAATCGGCCCGGGCCACCCCCCTTGGGGAATATCCCGAGCCGGCCCAAACCGTTGCGGATTATCACGATGTCGTTCGTTACAGGGCGTTCATGATAACTAGCTAATATAATTACTATTAATTAAATAGTTACCAAGTAACGTGATATTATGCAACGGTCATCAGGCGATAATCGTCCGGGACAATATTCTATTTTTCTCGTTATATCAATATGTTATCCAGCCTGCCCGCCTTTGGCCCGCATCTTGAGTTAATAGAGGCCGGCTCACAACCACAGGAGGAAGACATGAAGGGTTTCCTGGAAAGGCTGGAACGGACCATGGCCGCGGCGGCCTTTGCCGAGGCCAACGACGCCGAGACCTGCCGCCAGATCATGTCGTCCCGGGAAACGGCCCGCCAGCGGAAGCGGCCCGAGGCGCGGGACGAGGCGCCCCGGCCCCGGCCGCAACTGAGGGCCCCGTCCCCCAAGGAATGACCTGGCCATCGACGGCGATTCATAGGCGCCAAGAGGAAGGGATGACATGAAAAAGATTGTGCTGGCCATCATCGGCGGCCCGCCGCGGGAAGAGGCGCTCCAGTACTCGCTGGGGCTGGCCCAGCGGCTCAAGGCCAGACTCGAGGTCCTGCAGGTCCTGGGGCCGTCAATGGCCAAGGGGTGGCGCAAGGTCAAGCAGGGCCTCAGTCAGGCCAGCCGGGTCCTGGAATCGACCATGGCCACGGCGGCCTTTGCCGAGGCCGGGGTGGACTACGAGGTGACGACCAGGGTCGGAGACCCGACCCAGGAGATCGTCCGGTTCGTGGAGGATCATCCGGACGTGGTCCTGGCCGTGTTCGACGCGGACGCCAGCGGCAGTGACGCGGTTTCGCCGGAGGATTTGGGGCAGCAGTTGGCGGTTCCCACGGTGGCCATCGCCAAACGGCCGAAGCGAGGAGAAACGATGGGCAAGGTAAAACTGACGCGGAAGAACAGGATGTCGAAACTGACCCGGGCGGTGGACCGGTACCAGGAGGCGGTGACCTTTGCCGAGGCCAACCTGCCCGCCGAGGCGATCGCCAGCCTGGAACCCACGCCCCGGGAACGGCCCATGATCCTGGTGATGGGCCGGGATCACACCTTCTCGCGGGACCTGAGGGATTATGCCTTGGGTCTGGCCGGCCGGCTGGGCTATGATATTTTGGCCGTCAATTCCCGGCATATTCCCGGCAGGTTCTCCCCGGAGGCCGACCAGTTCCGGGAGCACCTCCGCCAGGATTTCACCCGGCAGTCCCAAGAGGCGGCCCGCGAATTCGAAGACGAGTGCCGGGCGGCGGGTATCTGTTTTCAGTACGAGGTCAAGTTCGGCGAGTCCAACGCGGTGATGCGGGACCTGCATCAGGCCTACCCCGGCCTGGAATACGTCCTGACCGAACCCGACGAGTCGGTCGAGCGTCCGGTCGGGGTCAAGCCGGCCATCCCGGTCTTCTCCCTGGTGGCGACCTAGCCCGGCCGGGTCGCCCCGGCGGCGACCCGACCCCATGACCGGCCCCAGCAGCGCGCTCAGAGCGGAACCGATTTCACCTCCTTGACCCGGAAGCGGTCGAGATCTCAGACGCGGGAGCACGATTTCCAATGGTACTGACGACCGATATCATCCTGGTGCTGGCCATGATCGGCGTGGCCGTTTTTCTTTTTATCGTCGAGTGGGTTCGGGTGGACGTGGTGGCCATCCTGATGATGGTCACCTTGCCGCTCCTAGGCCTGGTCAAGCCGGACGAGGCCTTCAGCGGACTGTCCAGCAACGCCGTGGTGTCGATCATCGCCGTGATCATCATCGGCGCCGGTCTGGACAAGACCGGCCTGATCAACCGGCTGGTGAACCCCATCGTCAAGCTGGCCGGCAAAAGCGAATCCCGGATCGTGATCCTCATCTCGTCCACCGTGGCCGGGATCTCGAGCTTCATGCAGAACATCGGCGCGGCGGCCCTGTTTCTGCCGGCGGTCCAGCGCATCAGCAAGCAGATGAACATCCCCCTGTCCCGGCTGCTGATGCCCATCGGTTTCTGCGCCATTCTGGGCGGGACGGTCACCCTGGTCGGCTCCAGCCCCCTGATCCTGCTCAACGACCTGATCAAGCCCTTCAACCTCAAGCCGTTTTCCCTGTTTTCGGTCACCCCGGTCGGCCTGGCCCTGGTGGCCAGCGGCATCCTGTACTTCGTCGTGTTCGGGCGTCTGGTCCTGCCTGGCAAAAAGGGCGGCGAGGACGAACTGGACCTGCCCAATCACCTGGAGACGGCCTACCATCGCCTGGGCGACACCTTTGAACTCAAGGTGCCCGAGGATTTCAAAGAAAATCTGACCATGGAGATGATGCGGGACCTGTACCTGGTCCACCTGGTGGCCCTGGCCCGGCACGCCACCGGCACCCGGATCTACGCCCCGGAACGGGACTGCGACGTCCATCCCGGAGACGACCTGGTGGTCCTGGGCCAGGAGGCCAACGTCCTCCGCCTGGCCGAGTACTACGGTTTCGAGGTGTCCTACGATCTGGACGTCTTCAAGGACGACATGTCGTCCGCCATGGCCGGCACGGTCGAGGCCGTGGTGGCGCCCCGGTCCTCGCTGGTGGGCAAGACCCTGGCCCAGGTCCACTTCCGGCAGAAGTACCGGGTCAACAGCCTGGCCATCTACCGGGGGGACAAGACCTTTTACGCCGGACTGGCCGACATCATTCTCCAGCCCGGCGACGCCATCCTGATGCAGGCGCCCTGGGAGCGGTTCCACATCCTCAAGGAGAACCGTGATCTTCTGTTCTCGACCCCGGTCGAGACCGAGCTGCTGCGGCCCCAGAAGGCCCTCTGGGCCGGCCTGTGGCTGGCGGTGGCCCTGGTCATGATCCTGGTCTTCCACATCCACCTGTCCATCTGCCTGATGACCGGGGCCCTGGGCATGATCGTCACCCGGGTCCTGTCCATCGACGAGGCCTATCAATCCGTGGACTGGCGGACCATCTTCCTCCTGGGCGGGCTGATCCCCCTGGGGATCGCCACCATGAAGACGGGCACGGCGGCCTATATCGCCAAGCTGACCCTCAGCCTGCTGGGGCCGGTGTCGCCCATCATGTTGCTGACCGTGATCGCCGTCATCTCGACCGTGTTCACCCTGGTGGTGTCCAACGTCGGGGCCACGGTGCTCCTGGTGCCGCTGGTGGTCAGCATGGCCCAGCAGGCCCACATGGATCCCCGGGTGGCCGCCCTGGTGGTCGGCCTGGCCACCTCCAACTCCTTCATCCTGCCCACCCATCAGGTCAACGCCCTGTACATGGGGCCCGGCCGCTATCGGAGCCTCGATTTCATCAAGGCCGGCTCGGTCATGTCGATTATCTTTATTGCGGTCATGATCGGCGTGCTATATCTATTCTATGGCATCTGACAATCAGGATCGGTGATCCGGCGCCCCTGGGGGCGCCGGGCCCCGGTGAGGCGGGTCGCCATGAAACGGTTGATCGTCACGCCCCTGCGGCACAAGGTCATGTTCGCCACCCTCCTGCTGCTCCTGGGCGGGCTGGTGTTCGGGGGGGTCGTTTACAGCCGCCACCTGGTCATTCAGGACCGCCTCCGGTTCGTCGAGGTGGCCGATGACATGGTCAACAACATCCTCGAGGTCCGGCGGTACGAGAAAAACTATTTCCTGTACGGCGGGGAAAACAACTTCTCCTTGATGCTGCGCTATCTGACCCGGGCCCGGCAAAAGGTGGACAGCCTGCTGCGCAAGGGAGGCCGGCCCGGCCATCGCGATCAGTTGCAGCAGAGCCGGAAGATGATCCTGGCCTACCGCCGGGTGGCCGTCGGTTACCGGAAGGCCCTGGTCAATGCCGCCTCGCGCGTCGCCCCGGCCCGACTCGAGAGCATGAAGGACGCGATCCGGAGCCTGGGCCGGGACTTGACCGCCAAGATGGTCAGTCTGGTCAAGAGCCAGCGGCGGGAGATCGACATCCTGGTCAACAATCAGATGCGGTCACTGTTCTATTCCCTGGGCGCCTTTTTTCTGTTGTCCGTGGCCGTGGCCTTTTATTTGTTTTTCCTGATATTCCGGCCCATGTCCTCGATCCAGGGCGCGGCCAGCGAGATCATCGCCGGTAACGTCCGGGCCATCCCTCCTGTCCGGGGCGCCCCGGAGGTCCAGTCCCTGGTGGCGGCATTGAACCAGATGATCCGGGAACTGGACCGCAAGACCGAGCAGCTCATCCAGCGGGAAAAGATGGTCTCCCTGGGGACGCTGACCTCGGGGGTGGCCCACGAACTGAACAACCCGCTGTCCAACATCTCCAGCTCGGTCCAGATCCTGATCGAGGAACTCGAGGAGCCCGACGTGGATTTCCAGCGCACCCTGCTGGCCGGGGTGGAAAGCCAGGTGGAAAAGGCCCGGGACATCGTCAAGTCCCTGCTGGAATTCGCCCGGGAAAAGGAGTTCGAGCTGGTCCCGGTGGAACTGGGGGGCCTGATCGAAAACACGATCAAGCTCCTCCGGAGCGAGGTCCCGCCCGAGGTCGATATCCAGCTGGAAATCCCCGGCCCCATCGAGATCCAGGCCGATCAGCGCCGCCTGTCCCAGGCCCTGATGAACCTCATTCTCAACGGCGTCCAGGCCATGGAGGGGGCGGGGGGCGTGTTGACCATCAGCGCCGCCGGGAAACCCGGGGACCGCCAGGTGACCCTCCAGGTGACCGACACCGGGGACGGCATCGCCCCCGAAAACCTGGACAAGATCTTCGACCCCTTCTTCTCGACCAAGGCCGACGGACACGGTACGGGACTCGGTTTGTACGTCACTTATGGTATCATCCATAAGCATGGCGGTGAAATAACGGTCTCGAGCCGGCAGGGACAGGGAACCACCTTTACCTTGACCCTGCCCACCGGGCGGATCACCACGGATGGCGGATAGTAAAGAGGACACAGGGATCATTCTCGTCGTCGAGGACGATGAAATGGCCCGCCGGAACCTGGAGCATATCCTGGGCCGGGAGGGTTACGAGGTCGTGACCGCCTCGTCCGGCGAGCGGGCCCTGACCCTGCTGGACCAGCGGGAATTCGACCTGGTCCTGACCGACTTGAAGATGAAGCAGGTGGATGGCCTCCAGGTCTTGAGCAAGGTCCGGGCCGATCAGCCCAAAACCGAGGTGATCATGATCACGGCCTACGCCACGGTCGATTCGGCCGTGGAGGCCATGCGCCTGGGGGCCTATCACTACATCCCCAAGCCCTACAAGATCGAGCTGGTCCGCAAGGTCGTCCGGGAGGCCCTCTTGAAGCGGCGCCTGTACCTGGAGAACCTGGCCCTGAAACAGACCCTGGCCGACCTGCTGACCCAGGACCACCGGCAGATGATCGGCACCAGCGAGGCCATGAACCGGGTCCGCAAGCTGATCGAGCGGGTGGCGCCCACGGACTCGAACGTGCTCATCATCGGCGAGACCGGCACCGGCAAGGAGCTGACCGCCCGGAGCATCCATCAGCTCAGCACCCGGCGGCAGGAGCGCTTCGTGGCCTTCAACTGCGGCGCCTTCAACGAGGAACTCCTGGCCAACGAGCTGTTCGGCCACGAGAAGGACGCCTTCACCGGGGCCACCTCGACCAAGGTCGGCCTGATCGAGGCGGCGGACAAGGGCACCGTCTTCCTGGACGAGATCGGCGACATGCCCCTGAACATGCAGGTCAAGCTGCTGCGGGTCATCGAGGAGCGCGAGGTCCTCCGGGTGGGCGGGACCACGCCCCGGCCGGTGGACGTCCGCTTCCTGGCGGCCACGGCCCGGGACCTGCGCCGGGAGATCGAGACCGGACGCTTCCGCAAGGACCTCTACTACCGCCTCAACGTGGTCACCATCCATCTGCCGCCCCTGGCCGAGTTGGGGGACGACATCCCCCTGTTGGTCCAGCACTTCCTGGCCCAGAAGAACGAGCAGACCGGCAAGGAGATCAAGGGCGTCGATCCCGAGGCCATGGACATCCTCCGCGGCTATTCCTGGCCGGGCAACGTCCGCGAGCTGGAAAACGTCATCGAGCGGGCGGTGGTCCTGGCCACGGACGAGACCATCCGCGTCCAGGACCTGCCGGCCGACCTCCTGGAGCTGGCGGTCGAGACCTATCGCCGGTCCGGCTCGCACCTGCCCTCCCTCCAGGAGCAGGAGATCAAATACATCAAGTGGGTCTTGGAGCGCACGGCCTGGAACAAGACCAAGGCCGCCGAGATCCTGGGCATTGACCGGGCCTCGCTCTGGCGCAAGCTGAAGCGCTACGAGCTCCAGGATTGAGGCCCCCGCCGCCACCCCCGAATCAACCAAAACCGATCCTGAGCCCGCCCGGGAACCGAATCGGCCGGTTCTGGTCAAACTGATGTAGAATTAGACTCGTCGGTCCTTGGCCAGGTGAAGCGTTTGACCGGCGGGCGCGTTCGAGAGAATCCGGAAACCCCAGTATCTCGCAGGAGTCACCCATGACAAAGGCGCTGGTTTCAATGGTGGCCCTGGTCGCGTTCGGGGCCGTCTCGGCCTTGGCGGCCACGCCGAAAGACCTGGCCCGCTTTCTGCCCGACCGGCTGGCCGGCCAGGCCGCCCAGTCCGCGCCCCGGCTGAAGATTTTCAAGCGAAACGGCCGAACGGTCCATTCCGCCACCCGGTGTTACGCATCGGGTCAGGACGTTTGTGTCACCATTTACTGGAATCGGTTCGCCCGGCCGGGTCAGGCTGCCCGGTTCGAGCGGCGCCGGCCCAACTACTTTACGCTGATACGGGTCAGCCGGATCAAGGTCAAGGGCTTTTCCGGTTTCAAGGCCGATTATCTCTATCAAGGGCCGCTCAAGATTGTCGCCTGGATCTGCCGGGTTCGGGTGGTGGTCAATGGCCGGATTTCGGTCGAGAGCCGGGCGCGAGACGAGGATACGGCCCTGAACCTGCTCCAGGGGCTGGACCTGAAGGGCCTTTCCTCCCTGAAATGAAAACCGTTCGTCGGCCGAGGGCAGCCGCCTGCGGCAGTATGCGGTCAACCCCAATGGCTCATCATCAGGTCCAGACCAGTATCGGCGTGGGAATCAGCCGGGGGAACGACGAACATATTTCAATAAATTAATTATATTATATCGTGTCGGCATCGGGAAATGTCCCTTGACCGATGATCGAGCGCGGCCATATCATGTTCTGTGCCAAAAAATCTCGCCGGCAACCCCTTTCCCCGGGGAACCCAACGGCCGGGAGTCAGTCTAACTCGAGGAGAGGATCGAGGCGGCATGAAAACGGCCGGGCCCAATTCCCGGCGGAGGGAAACCATGAGATCTTGGCGACTGGCCTGCTTGTCCGGACTATTGGTCCTGGCGTCCTTGACCACCGCCCCGGCCAGCCCGGGGTCAGACCTGCGGGCCGCCTACCGGGAGCTGCGGCAGCGCCATTATCAATCGGTCATCGCCTTGACGGCCCGGGCCCTCAATTCAGGCGCGCTCCGGCTGAACGACGCCGCCTATGCCTATAACCTGAGAGGGCTGGCCTTGAAAAACATGGGCTGGGCCTATTTGGCCGTGGACGATCTGAATACGGCCCTCCGCCTGAGCCCCTGTTACGCGGCCGCCCTCATCAACCGGGGCCTGGTCTGGATGAATGTCAATAAATACCGCCGGGCCGAGGCCGACTTCACCGCGGCCATCAAGTGTCGCCGCGGCTCCGTGGCCAAGGCCTACAACAACCGGGGCGCGGTCTATTTTTTGGATGGCCATCCCGTCCGGGCGGTCGCCGATTTCACCCGGGCCATCAAGCTGCGGCCCGGATACGTGATCGCCTATTACAATCGGGCCCTGGCCTATCAGCGGTGGGGACAGCTGTGCCACTCCCTGGTCCGGGGCCGGTTCTATTTAGCCAAGGCGGCGGCCGATTGGCAGCACTACCAGGCCCTGCTGGGCCGGAAGTGATCGCCATGTCTGTTCGAGCTAACAGGTAAGGCCTGAAAGGAGACGAGAAATGGGCGTCAACCCTGAACCGGCCGTCCTGGCCGAGACCGAGATGAAGGCCAAGAGGTTCAGCCAGGCCATCGAGCTGTTCGAGCAGCACCTGGCCGCCCACCCGGACGACCTCGCGGCCAAGATGAGGCTGGGCATCTGCCTGCTCCTGAACCGCTCGGAGCAGGGCTTCATCGAGATCTTTCACCAGGTCGAGGCCGCCGTGGCCATGACAAAAAACCTGGGGCGCGAGCTGGCCCGGCTGTGGGCCCAGTACCAGTCGCTGTTCGCCAAGGTGACGGCCACGGCCCTGCTGATCGGCACCGTGGCCCTGACCGCGGCCGACGCCATGGCCCAGCCCAATCAGCCCCGCTTCTCGGGACACCGTTACAGCGCCGGCGTGTCCCAGCAGGTCAAGCCCCCGGTCAAGCCCCAGCCGGTGCAACCGCCCGCGGGCCTCAAACCGTTCACCCAGCCGGATACCTCGAAGCCCACGTCGAGCCATCGTTACAGCGGCGGGGTGTACAAGCCGCCCCAGCCGGTACCCAGCACGGCCCCCTCGTCCCACAAGTACAGCGGCGGGGTGTACCGGCCGATCAAGCCCAGGTCCTAAAGCCCGGCCGTGGAGCGGGTCGTGTCCCAACCCCGGGCCATTGCCTGTCAGTTTCCCTCGGACGACATGATCGTCCGGAAAGGGCCTGACGGCGCTTACCGCTATTTCCGGGCCGAGGGGGACGCCGACGAGGAATATTCATACCAGCGGCCCTTTATCCTCGAGTTCGAGATCACCCGGCGCTGCAACCTGAAGTGCGTCCACTGCTACGCCGAGGCGACCGACCAAGTTCCGAAAAACGATCTGAGCCTGGCCGAGATCTCGGCCGCGTTGGACGACGGCCGTAAACTGGGCATCCCCGAGCTGTCCCTGACCGGCGGCGAGGTCATGATCCGGCCCGACTTCCTGGAGGTCATCGACGCCGGACTGGACAGGGGCTACAACGTCAGGTTCGTGTCCAACGCCACGCTGCTGGATGACCATCTCCTGCGGGAACTCTGCCGCCGGCCGATCAAGATGATCACCGTCAGCCTGGACGCAACCGAGGCCGCGGTTCACGACCGGATCCGCGGCCCGGGCAGCCATCAGGCGGCGGTGCGGGGCCTGGACATGCTCGCCGAGGCCGGCTTCAAGGTCAGCGTCATCACCGCCTTCTCGAAGATCAACCTGGGCCAGTTCGACTCCCTGCTCGACTTTTGCCTGGAGCGCGGGTTCGACTGGCAGGTCCAGATAACCTCGGCCAAGGGCCGCTGCAAGCCGGGAATAACCATCACGCCGGACGAGTACTACGCCCTGGGCGAAAAGGTGGCCACGGCCTTCACCAGTGAGCTGCCGATCAACCTCATTCCCATGGACGACCTGGCGACCTTCTCACAGCTCTATCCCCTGTCCGCCCTGGCCTCCACCTGGCAGGGGAAATGCACCGGGGGCCTGCTGAACCTGATGATCCGGGCCGACGGCGCGGTGACCCCCTGCTCGGCCCTGGCCTTTGACGAGTGCGTGGTCGGAAGCGTCCGGACCGAGTCCCTCGTAAATATCTGCCTCGAGGAGCGCTGCCGGGAGCGGCTGGCCTGGCTGGGGCCGGAGACCCTGACCGGGGCCTGCGCCGACTGCGCCTTTCGGGAGGATTGTCGCGGCGGCTGCCCCGAGATCCTCATAACTATGTGCCGAAACCGGACCGAGAACGAGTATTGCTTTCACCGGATCGAGCGGGACCGGCTGGTGCGGGAGTTCACTGGACGTGACTGAACCGGGCCCCCTGCGCTACGCCGTCATCGAGGTCACCAACCAGTGCAATTTGCGCTGCCCCCACTGCGCCTCGACCTCGGGCCTGCCCCGGCCCGACGAGCTGACCCTGCCGGAGATCGAGGGGCTGCTCGCGGATATCGCCGACCTGGGCGGTGAGGAGATCACGGTCATCGGCGGCGAGGTCTTTCTGCGGCCCGACTGGGTAGACATCTGCCAGGCCGTGGCCGAGCGGGGAATGCGGCTGATCGTCATCACCAACGGCCTGCTGGTGGGCCAGGAAGAACTGGCCGTGCTCAAGCGCCTGCGGCCGCTTCTGATCGCGGTCAGCCTGGACGGGGCCACGGCCGCCTCCTACCGGGCCGTGCGCGGGGTGGACGGCTTCGACCAGGTGGTCCGGCTGCTGCATCGACTCCGGGACGACGGCCACGCCCACGTCAACGCCATCACCACCTTCATGCGGATGAACCTGGGCGAGTTCGACCGGTTCGTCGAGCTGTTCGACCAGACCGGGATCACCTGGCAGGTCCAGATCGCCAACAAGGGGGGCCGGCGCTTCGGCCGCGAGCAGTTCATCACCCGGGACCAGTACGCCTGGCTGGCAGGCAAGATGCGCGACGTGTTCACCTCGAAGGGGGACACCTTTCGGCTCAGGCACATGGACGACTTCGGTTACTTTCCCCTGGACCCGGCCCTCAGGTTCCTGCATCAGACCTGGGCGGGCTGCATCGCCGGGATCGAACTGATCGGGGTCCGCAGCAACGGCGACGTCTCGGGCTGCCTCTCCCTGGGCGACCCCTTTGTCGAGGCCAACCTGCGCCGCGTGCCGTTGAAGGACATCTGGGAATCGGGGCGCTATTTCAGAAAGTTGCGAACCAAGGAAGAAAACCTGACCAATGACTGCGCCCGTTGCCCGTACGGCCAGAAATGCCGGGCCGGGTGCACCAGCATCGCCTACAGCGCCACCGGCCGCATCGGGTCCAACCCCTATTGCATCCGTTGTCTGGAAACCCGGGACATCCTGGCCGGGGCCCTGGGCCCGGGGTCGTGATCGGCCGTCTGCTTCAGGGCCGGTAACTGGCCGGCACCCGCAGAATCCGCCTGACCTCGTCCACGAACTTGTGCAGCGATTTGCGGTAATTGGTCCCGTAGCGGGAGACGAACGCCGAGACCTGGACCGGTCGCCCTCCGCCGGGAGGGAAGACCAGCAGGGCCGGGGTCCGCTTGAGACCCATTTCCTTCCAGACGGCCTTTTCGCTGACCGTGTAATCGACCCCGATCAGGACCTTGGGGTACCACCAGAAGGTCTTCATGAAGGAGGTCTGCCGGAGATAGCGGTTCTCCATGTCCTTGCAAAAGGGGCAGTAGGACGTGTAGAAGTAGGCGATGAAGCCGGGGCCGCCATTTTGCTGCCGCTGGAGATAGTGGTAGAAGGTCTCGACCCCCTGTTTCCAGCTAACGATTTCGACCCGGGGCGCATTGGTCAGGGGCGCCTCGTCATTGTTGTCCCCGCCCAGTCCGCAGCCGCCCAGAATCAGCGCCGCCACCAGCAACCAGACCGGAAAATACCACTTCTTCACCGTCGCCTCTCCTTAATTCTTGGTGACCCGTACCCTACCATTTTGGTACGGTGTAAGACAAGACTTTCGTAAACCCCTGGAGTCGCTCATGGCCACAACCGCCCCCAAATCACGCCGCCGGCGTCACTCGACGCCGACCGGTCTGGCCGAGGTATTAAGAGAAACGGGCTGCCGGATGCGGATCGACATGTGCGGCGAATGCCAGGAGTGCGTGGGCCGCTGCCCCTCGGCCGGACTGTCGGGCGGCGATCCCCGCCGCCTGGTGACCCTGGCCCTGCTGGGCCGGGACGAGGAGGTCGTGGCCCATCCCTGGCTGTGGAACTGCACCCTCTGCTCCCGGTGCGTCATGGCCTGCCCCATGCGGGCCGACGTCCCGGCCCTGGTCCGGGCCGCCCGGGGACGGCTCCCCGAGGACCGGCGGCCCGAGGCCCTGGCCCGGACCTGCCGGATGCACCTCGACACCGGCAACAACACCGGCATCGATCAGGCCGGCTGGCTCGAGACCCTGGAGTGGATGGAGGCCGAGCTGCGGGAGGAACCCGGCTTCGGGGACTTCCGCGTCCCCGTGGGCGTGAAAGGGGCCCGCGTCTTCTTGAACCAGAACTCCAAGGAGCCCCAGGCCGATCCCTACGGGATGTGGCCCCTGTGGAAGATCCTGCATCTGGCCGGTGAATCCTGGACCTACCCCAGGGAAAACTGGGAGGCGACCAACTACTGCATGTTCCTGGGGGACGAGGCCGGATGGGAAACGACCATCAGGAGACAGGTCGAGGAGGTCCATCGGCTGGGATGCGCTGTCCTGGCCAACACCGAGTGAGGCCACAATTACGACGCGCTCCGGTCGGGGCTGCAAAGATTCAGGATCAAGACCAGGTTCCAGCTCCAGAGCGTCATCGAGCTCTACGCTCGATATCTGCGGGAAAACCGCTTGCCGGTGGACCCGAAACGGAACCCGGAGCCGGTGACCCTCCAGGACCCCTGTCACCTGGTCCGCAAGGGGGGCATCGTCACCCCCCAGCGATACGTCATCAGCCGGGTCTGCCTCGATTTCCGAGAGATGTGGCCCCGGGGCGAACACAATTTCTGCTGCGGCGGCGGGGGCGGCCTGCTGCTGGGCGGCCGCCGGCCCGAGACCCTGGCCGCCGGCCGGATCAAGGCCAAGCAGATCGCCGATACCGGCGCCAAGATCGTGGTCACCCCCTGCCACAACTGCCGAGACCAGATCCAGCGCTTGAGCGAGCACTATGATCTGGGCGTCGAGGTCATTCACCTCTGGGAGCTGATCGACCGGGCCCTGGCCACGTGACGGCCATTACCTGTCCATCGGAAAAACAGTGTGATTGGGGTCCCACCACAGTATCTGGAACACGTTTTCGCGCCGGATGCCCCACAGTCTCTGCTTTCCCCCGCCGTTGGAGATCTTGAGCTGATATAGTTGAGGATGGTCGGCCAGGGACATTTTTTCCAGGCGTTTATGGGCGGCGGGTGCGATTCTGTCAAGCGGCATCGGGTGATTGTGGGGCATGCTCAGCACCTCCCACCAGCGCAGGCGCTCGTATTCGCGCAGCCGCGGCATCAATTGGGCCACGTTCGAGAGGGTGCAGGCCCATTCGCCTCCGGTGTCCATACACTGAAAATGCCAGGCAATGAAGAGATGTTGAAAACCCTCGGGGTCTTGGGCATGCCTTGATTTTTTATGGGTTGAAGGGTCTATGGCCCGCCCAACCGTTTTCTTATTTTTTTTGTTCACTTACCAGGCCAAGATAATATTCTGCCATCGAGCCGTGGGTAACTTCGTTGCTGCATTTCTCCCCGGGGCCACAGTGCCCCCGCGCCTCTTTCCAGGGTTCTTCCATGTGGGTCAGATCAACCAACCACTGGGCGCTTTTGTCGCCGTAATGTTCCAGGACCGCCAGGACGGTGTCTATTTCATCCGAAGACAAGTTTTCAGGCGATCCTTGCACCAGATCCTGCGGTCCAATCTCGAATTTCCCCTTGTGCGCCTGGAACAAATCCGGAACGACCGGCCCGCTGGCCCAGGCCTCGATGCGCTCCGGGAAAATGGGCCTTTCGTCCCAGACCAGCGACCAGGCCTGGCAGTAATAGACCAGCTTCTGGAGTTTGGCGGCGGTCAGGGGACCGGTACGGTCCAGAATGTACGCCGCCAGGTCAAAAACATCGGCCATGACGCGCCTCCCCGTCTGGGCTAATCTCAATTCGATATGATGACATAGGCCCCTGCGAAATCAAGGGCAAATTTTTTTGACCTCCTTTCACCTCTGTCGACCGAGCCGACCGACTCTTCGTCCAGGACAAGGCTTGAATCCGGGCGGGATGAAAAGTTATCATGAGGTAATGAATCCCTGGAGGTAGCCCATGCGCACCATCGCCCAGACGCTCTTATCGGCCGTCGCGGTGATCGCCCTGGCCGGACTGCTCGGATGCGAACCCCCGGGGGGCGGCCCGGGACAGCCGCCCGGCGGTGGCCCCGGGGCCCCGCCCAGCGGACCTTCCACCTATTCACCCCCGCCCGGGGCGCCGCCCGGCGGTCCGCCGTCCGGTCCAATGCCGCCCTCGGGCCAGATGCCCCCGGGCGGCCCCGGCATGCCGCCCGGACAGCCTCCCCAACCGTCCATGTCGGCCTGCTATAACCCGGCCATCGGCCAGGCCCAGACCGCGGCCATGCAGGCCACCGAGGCCGGTAACCATCAGGCCGCGGTGAGCTACCTGACCCAGGCCCTCCAGATCACGCCGCCCTATTGCGGCAAGTACTGGTACATCCTGTTCAACCGCGGCCTGGCCTACAAGCGCCTGGGCAATATCGGCGCCGCCCGGGCCGACATGATGGCCGCCGCCCAGGCCAAGCCGTCCATGGCGGCCACCATCCGGAACCTGATCAAGACCTGGCCTCCGGCGCCGCCCGGGTCCCCGACCCCCACGCCGGGCCAGCCGCAACCCGGTCCAGGGTATCAGCCGCCCCCCTCGGGACAGCCCCAGCCCGGACCCGGCTATTCGCCGCCCCCCTCGGGACAGCCCCAGCCCGGACCCGGCTATCAGCCGCCCCCTTCGGGACAGCCCCAGCCCGGCTATCAGCCGCCGTCCTCGGCGCCGGGCACGACCCCGCCCCCGCCGCCGGGCTCGATTCCGCCCCAACAGTAAGACCCGCGCCCCCGGACGATCCTGGATCGCCCGGGGGCGCCAATGACCGGAGTCCGGGGGCGTCAGTCGCGGTGATAGACCCGAAAGCGCTCCCGGCGATAGGCGTAGCGGATGACGAACAGGGTCATGGCGATCAGCGACAGGTTGAGGAGTAACAGACCCCACGAGACGTGACTGCTGGTCGCGGACAGGGAAAAGGCCCCGGCCCGGATGCTCAGGCCCCGCACCAGGGTGATGATCACGGCCACGGTCGAGGTCATTTCCATGAACAAGATGATCAGGCCCGCCGGTAGCTCGAAGGCGCCGAAGACCATCAGGATGCCGGCCGTCAGCTCCAGCCAGGGCAGCAGCACGGCGGTCATGTTGATCGCCCACCACGGCAGGAGGTCGTACTGGGCGATCACCTGGGCCAGCTTGGCCGTCAGATCGGCGTCGCCCATCCCGACCTTGCCCAGCCCGGCGTAAACAAAGGCCCCGCCGACCACCAGGCGGCAAATGAGATATATGGTGGCGATTACCTTGGTGCTCACCTTCCGACCTTTACCACTTGACCCGGGAACGATTACCGGCCAGTGTAGCCCATGACCGGGAAGGGGGCAATGGTCAATCCGGCCCCAGGGCCCGGGGAGGGCGGCCGGTGGTGAATCGAGTCCGGGGACAGGGGGGTCAATGATCGCCGGGGGCAAGAAACGGGCCGTGGGGTGGGCCCTGCTGGGCACCCTGATCATCATGGTCGGGTTGTTCCTGGTCCCGCTGTGGACGACCGTCCGGGTGGTGCAGTTCCAGTCCTTTGACCTGTGGAGCCGGCATCTGAACCGCGCGCCGTCCGTGTGCCGGGACATGGTCATCATCTACATCGACCAGAAATCCCTGGACAGCCTGCGCTGCGCCCAGGGCCTGGGCTGGCCCTGGCGGCGGGACCTGTACGCCTTGATGATCGATTATCTGCGGGCCGCCGGGGCGCGGGTGATGATCCTTGACGCCATCTTCACCGAGCCGAGCGTCTTTCAGAATGACGTCGGCGACGACGACGCCCTGGCCCGGTCCATGGCCCAGGCGGGCAACGTGTTTCAGTCCCTGGTTTTTCATCGCCGGGCCAAGGGAGGCTGCCGAACGTCGGCGTCCCAACTCGCCCTTCTGGCCGAGCGCCGGCTGCGGGTAGCCGGGGGTCCGGCCGGGGAGGGCCCTACCCACGTTGACGTGACCCTGCCCCTGGCCAAGATGCTCCGGCCGGCGGCCGGGGCGGGGGCGATCAATTTCCAGCCCGATCCGGACGGGGTGGCCCGGCGGGCCCGGCTGATCTACCGCTTTCGAGGCGAATGGCTCCCCTCCCTGCCCCTGGCGGCCTTTGCCTGGCTCAAGGGTATCAAGCGCTGGCGATTGAGCGGCGACCGGCTGTGCGGCGGGGGCCGGTGTCTGCCCCTCGAGAAGGGCCTGACCTGGATCAAGTATTACGATTCGACCGGGGTCTTTCCGGCCGTGTCGGCCGTGGCCGTCATCCAGAGCGCCCTGCGCCTGAAGCGGCTGGCCGCCGGTCTGAGCGGGGGCCGGGCCTCGGATCCCATGTGGGCCGTGGCCCGGGCCCCGGCCTTGTTCCCCTGGCGCGCTGTCAGGCCGTTCGTGTCCCTATCTGGACCGTTCGATCAGGTCTTGATGCGGGCGGCCCTGGAGGCCGGGTCGGCCCTGGCACCCGGTCGGAAACCCCTGGTCGGTCCCGGGGTCTTCGCCGGCAAGATCGTCTTCCTGGGGGCCAGCGCCGCCGGGCTGTACGACCTGCGGACCACGTCCGTGGCCTCGGCCGCGCCCGGGGTCGAGATCCAGGCCACGGTCCTGGCCAACCTCCTGGCCGACGACTTCCTCCGGCCGGCCCCCTGGTGGATTCAAGACGGCGTCGTGGCCGCGGTCTGTCTGCTGGCCTTTGTCCTGGCCCTCTGGTTCAGTTCGGCCCTGGGCGGGGGCGCGGCCAACGTCGGCCTGGGCGCAGCCGTGGTCCTGGGTTCGGCCGTGGCCTTTCGACTGGGCTGGTGGGTGGACTTCATCGTGCCCCTGGTCGGACTGCTCCTGGTCTTCCTGGTCACCGCCCTGCTCCGATACGTGCTCGAGGGGCAGCAAAAGCGGTTCATCCGGCGGGCCTTCGGCCAGTACCTCCATCCCGAGGTGGTCCGGCAGGTGGCCGACCAGCCCGAGCTTTTGCGCCTGGGCGGCCGGAAAATGGACCTGACCGTCTTTTTCTCGGACGTGGCCTCGTTCACCGGCATCTCCGAGTCGCTGCCGCCCGAGGACCTGGTCAATCTACTCAATCGTTACCTGACCCGGATGACCCGGATCGTCATGGACGAGGGCGGCACCGTGGACAAGTACGAGGGCGACGCGGTGATGGCCTTCTGGGGGGCGCCGGTCCCGGCGGCCGATCACGCCCTCCGGGCCTGCCGGGCGGCCCTCAGGCAGCAGAGCGACCTGGCCCGGTTCCGGCGCGAGCTGGCCGCCGAGGGCGGACCCGAGGTCCAGGTCCGGATCGGGCTGGCCTCGGGTCCGATGATCGTCGGCAACATGGGCTCCGAGGACCGGTTCGACTACACGGTCATGGGCGACACGGTCAATCTGGGCTCCCGCCTCGAGGGGGCCAACAAGGTTTACGGCACGAGAATCCTGATCAACGAGCAAGGCCGCGACCTGGCCGCGGCGGCCGTCGAGTTCCGGGAATTGGACCTCCTGCGGGTCAAGGGCAAGCGCGAGCCGATCCGGGTCTTCGAGGTCCTGGGGCTCAAGGGCGAGGTGGACCCGGTCCGGCTCCAGGTCAGGGACCGGTTCGAGGAGGGCCTGGCCGCCTTCCGCGAGCGCCGCTTCATCCCGGCCGGCGTCTCCTTCCAGGCCGCCCTGTCCCTGTACCCGGACGACGCACCCAGCCGGGTCTTTGCCGAGCGCTGCCGGCGGTACGCGGCCGATCCGCCGCCGCCCGCGTGGGACGGCGTCTTCGAGATGCAGACCAAGTAACCGCGTCGGAATCGAACGATGGACTCGACATCCCGGGAGCTGAGGAGGGATTGATGGTTCGTAAAGCGTTGCTCATCACCTTCATCGGATTGAACCTGTTCCTGGCCGCGGCGTTCGCCGGTCCCGCCGGACCGGTGCGAAGCCGCACGGGCGTGATTCGCGGTGAAAGCTATATACCTGTGACAGGCCTCGTCCGCGTTTGCCGCCTCCCTTTCATTTCGGCTGCGCCAGGAAAAGTGGGACCAGCGCTTGAGGTCCCGGCCGACGATCACCTGGTCAAGCACAGCATCGTGTTCCAGAAGCAGGTCATCAAGGTCACGGACAACGTCTTCCTGGCCGTGGGCTATGGGCTGGCCAACTCGGCGATGATCGTCGGCACGGACGGCGTGATCATCATCGACACCATGGAGAGCGCCTCGGCGGCCCGGGAGGTCAAGGCGGCCTTCAAGAAGATCACCGCCAAGCCCATCAAGGCGATCATCTACACCCATTTCCACGCCGATCACACCGGCGGCGCGGCCGTGTTCGCCGGCGGACGCAAGATACCGGTCATCGCCCAGGCCCTGACCCCGGTGCTGATGGCCCGGACGGCCACGGTCATCCGGCCGATCATCTATCACCGGGCGATGCGCATGTTCGGGGTGCTGCTGCCTTCGGGCGGGCTGGTCAACGCCGGGATCGGGCCCCGGCTCCGCTTCGGCCCCGGAGAAAAGACCGCCAGCCTGCAGCCGACCCGGGTCTATCAGGACCGGCTCGAGCTCCAAATCGCCGGCGTCAGGCTGATCCTGATCCACGCCCCGGGCGAGACCGACGACCAGACCGTGATCTGGTATCCGGCCAAAAAGGTCCTCATCGCGGCGGACAACATCTATCCCGCCTTCCCCAATCTCTACACCATCCGCGGCACATCGTACCGCGACGTCACCAAGTGGGTGGCCAGCCTGGACAAGATGCGGGCCCTGCCGGCCGAGTTCCTGGTGCCGATGCACGGCCGGCCCATCTCCGGGGCGAAATTGATCCAGGCCAAGCTGACCAATTACCGCGACGCCATCCAGTTCGTCCACGACCAGACGGTCCGGCTGATGAACCAGGGCCTGAGCCCGGACGAGATCGTGGCCCGGCTCAAGCTTCCGCCGCACCTGGCCAAGGACCCCTGGCTCCGCGAGTATTACGGCATGGTCGGCTGGTCGATCCGGTCCATCTTCACCGGGTATCTGGGCTGGTACTCGGGCCGGGGCCGGGACCTGTTTCCCCTGGCCCCCAAGTCCCGGGCCAAACACATGGCCGCCCTGGCCGGCGGCCTGGACAAGCTGGCCGCCCGGGCCCAGGACGCCCTGGACCACAAGGACTTTCAGTGGGCCCTGGAACTGGCCGACGACGTCTTGATCCTGAACCCGATTCATCAGGCCGCCCGGAAGATCAAGACCGCGGCCCTGATCGGCCTGGCCTCGGGGCAGGTCAACGCCAACGCCCGCAACTATCTGCTGACCCTGGCCCTGGAGAACAAGGGCGACCTCTACATCCGGCCCATGGACCCCAGCCAGATGCCGGCCCGGGTGGTTTATTCCCTGCCCCTGGCCGTGTATTTCAAGTTGATGCCGGTCTTTCTCAACCCGGCCAAGTGCAGCCGGATCGACATGCAGGTCGTCTTCCACTTCCCGGACGTGAAAAAGGACTACACCATCCACGTCCGGCGGGGCGTGGCCGAGATCACCCCCCGGGCCGCGGCTACGCCGGCCCTGCTGGTGACCATGGACTCCCGGGTGTTCAAGGACATTTTGAGCCGGCGGGAGGGTCCGATGAAGGCCCTGGCCTCGGGTCAGATCAAGGTCCAGGGCCCGCCCATGAAGTTTCTGTTGTTCCTGAGCTATTTCCAGTAGGGCCGGGAAATGATCAAAGGGCCGGGCCGGCTCCAATGAATGGCCGGCCCGGCCCCTTTCCGATCAATCAAAACTAATGTGGAAGAAGAGCGTCCATCATTGTGGGGGCTTCTCCCAGCCCCCACACCCCCAGGGCCAGAGGGGCTGGCTGGCGCCAGAAGCATGACCGATGTTCGGGCGAGGCAGGACGGACGCTTTACCACGAGCTTGAACGAATTACGCCCGTGCGGCCACGCACCGGCGAGGCCCCTCTGGACTCCCTCGCCACTCAGGGGCTTCGCCCCTAAGAACCCCATCGTGCTGATTCGAACACCGCCAGACGTGATTCCCTCCGGCTCTGTTCTTGACCGCGACGCCGGGCCTGCGGCCCTCTGGCCGCGCTTAAAACCTTAGCCTCCGGTCAAGACGTCTGGCTATCCGCTCCGGGTTGGTTGTCGTTTGTTCCGAGGCTGGAAGAGATTTGGATGCGCTGCCGTAATTGAAGAACGGCAGCGCGTTTGGCCGCCGGGCCGCGCGGCGACCCCGGCGGCCCATACGTTCCGCCGCAGGCGGAACAAAACATGAAGAAAAGCCGTCTTCGCGCTGCGTCATTCCGCTAAATTACGCAGCGCGGACAACGATATTTCGATTACATAACGAGGCTTGCCATCAGCGTTTATATGGCACAGTCGATGGTGTTAGGAGGGGTCCTTAGGGGAAAACTTTTTCCCCTAAGCGGCGGGGGAGTCCAGAGGGGCCTCGCCGGGGAGGCCCCTCTGGTCCTAGGGGGGCGCGGGGGACTGGACGAAGTCTCCCGCAACGATAGTGGCTCTTGTTCCTTACACGACACAATTTTGAGGTGGGGCACGGCCCCACCTCTACGGACTACAGACTGCCAAGGTGGGTAGACCAAGTGATGTTCTTGGCCGCTTATCTGTAAGGACACAACTGTTAGAATAATACCGTCACCGCACACCAAATAAGCGATTATACTCGTCCTGGTGGTCACCGAAATAGCCCAAATATATATGTTGATTGTCTCCAACCCATCTACTACCGAGATTACCATCTGGCCATAGTCTATACCAGTAATGGATAATGAGCCAAGAAACACGTTCATGAAAGTAAAATTTATTTTTGATTTTGCCAGTTCTAATTTTCTTAAAAACAACAAGATCGCCTTTACCAATAAATCCATTTCTAGTTTCTTTGTCTAGAAAATTGACCGCTCCCTCATCAATAGAAAATGAAGTCCACAAGTGAGTTTTAAATTTGGTTTTTGGAAATAATCTGATTAGATCAAACGGAACCTTATACCCCGAACTGGCAATCCTACAACCGAATGACTTTACAAAATATTTAAATAAATACATCTGTTGAACAGCATATTCTTTCACCCCATATATGTCAGCAAAATTAATATATTTCTTTCGCATGATTTGTTGATCATTATTATAAATATAATTGATGAATTGGTCGTAAGATTTGTCATATTTTTGTGTGGTACTTGTGTTACATCGATGGCACAGAAGCGGTTCGTACTTAATTTTACTGGAGTTTGGCCCTTGTATGGGGCGAGATGGCGTCACCCTTTACATGAATTGGCCCGGAGTCATTTTTGTAAGGACCTCTGCCATAGGCTCTAGTTATATCAGAATGTTTGATAATATGTTCTCTAGAATCAGCTGGTTTGCCGCATATCCAACATCTGACCATAACCATAATTCCCTACCGTAAATGTATCCCAAAAAAAACTGTGACCATTTTTCTAACCTGGCGTTCGCCGCCGGGCAGTGACCGATGTTGGCTCTCCAGCCGGAGTATGCCCCAGCAATATGCTAACATGACTCAAGGGACTGATTGTCAGCTATGACTACGGCCATCCCGGCATCGAAAAAAAAGACTAATCATCCTCGGGATGAAATTTGGCCGGACGCTTGTCAAAGAAAGCCGTCACCCCCTCCTCCTTTTCGGGTGAGGTGAAACAGGCCACCTCGGCCAGGGCCTCGT
>CAZMVB010000042.1:0-25676 GCA_964569795.1 uncultured Desulfarculales bacterium
CCGTCGAGACGGTCTGCTTGAAGATCATCAACGCCAAGCGCCGGGCCATCCGGGGTGAGCCCTGGCCCCTGTCCCCGCCGCCGATCTGCATCCAGGCCGCGGACAAGGTTTACCACCTGGGCCAGAGCCGGCGGGAGGGGTCGTTTGCCTGCAGAAACAGGGGGTCGATGCGCACGGTGCCGGTAAACCACTCGGCGGGTCCTTTGGCGGAAGGCTGTGAGCCACCCCTTTTTATGTCCATGGTCTCATCTCCTTTGGTTTCTGCTGATCATGACCGTCCGTGGTCTCGCGGCCACGGTCCCGAGGGGCGCGATTTCCCCGGTCATTCGCCGCCGGCCGCCGGTCCGGCCAATCAATCGCCGTTCAGCCCGCGGCCTGCTCCTTCAGCAGGTTTTTAAGGCGATCCAGCGTGACCGGGTAGCCCTGGATCGGAATCCCCATCCAGTCCGAGTACTCCAGAAAATCCTCGGGGTGCTCGGCCATGTATTGATCCACATAACCGATGCCGTCCGCCACGATCGCCCCGCCGGTGTGTTTCGGAAAATTCTCGTTGGCCACGCTCTTGTCCCAGCCGGCGAAGACCTGGTGGCGGAACTTGATCCAGCCCGGGGTCATCCACCACACCGGCTCGCCGCCGGCCAGCTCCTGGGCCGCCTCCTGGCGCCCCGCCTCGCTGAGCATCATGTCGATACAATGGCTGGCCTGCACCCGGCTGACCCCGGGCCCCAGTTCCTCGATGATGGTCTTCATCGTCCGTTGGGGCTGATCGGCGTTGACGTAACAGAACTTTCCGCCGTAAACCACCACCACCCGGTCGGCCGTCTGCTTGGCCTTGGCCACCCGGTCCACCAGTTGCCTCTCCAGCTCGTGGGGGTCTTGATGGAGCCCCGGGGTGGTGTAATAGATGGCCTTGGCATCCAGGAAGCCCTCGTTTTTCAGGTAGTTGAGTTCGAGGCTCATGGTGCCGCAGGCGACAATGGCGATGTCGGAAAAAGATACCTCGCCCATTTTGATCCTCCATTTTTTTTGGCCCGAGCGATGGCCGATATTGGCCTCGGTTTATGGTCAACGGCTCCGGGCCAAGTGGTCTGGGGCCTCAGGAGTAGCGGGCCCGCATGGCCGCTGACACCTGACCGGTCAGCTCGAAGACGCGGGCTGCCTGTTCCGTGGAAAGCAGGGCCGGCTCGCACGAGGGCAGGACCCACGATGATTCAGCCAGCCTCGCCTCGTCCAGGCCCTGAGCCACCAGAAGGTCGATGCCTTCCTGAAGTCGATTCACCAGGGACTCGGCCGTCTGGCCGGCCAGGGTCTCGGACTCGACCGGGACGATTCCCCAGCCGATGGTCCCGCCCCGCTCCAGGAATCCTCTAAAACCCTCGGCGTAGAGGGCCACCTTGTCGGCATAGGCAAAGGCGTCGAAGTTGATGACGTCGATGTCGGCCTCGGTCAGAAGCGACCAGTCGATGTTGGCGCAGCAGTGGACCCAGCGAAGGGCGGTCACGCCGGCGAATCCCCCCTCGACGGCGGCGATCAGGTCCTGGCGCGAGCCCCCGCCCAGGGCCGAGGTGAACCCGACCAGGGTCGGCTCGGGATGATCGGCGATGACCTCGACCCCGGGGAGGGCCTCCTTGATCCATCGCTCCAGCCACCGGGTTTTCATGGCCACGGTCTTGACGATCATGTCCCGCAGGGTCTCGTGGTGGATGCAGGGCTTTCCGTCCCGCTGCCGCCAGGAGTCGGCCAGGACCACCGGGCCCGGGATCTGGACGGCCAGCCTTTTCAGGTCCGGCGGATCGGCCCTGACGATCTCGTCGAGCATGGCCTCGTAAAACGGGGCGGCGGCGGTCGTGGTGGCGAAATAGTCCAGATCGTCTCGCTCGACCCGGTCGTAGAACTCCAGGACCTCGGCCTCCCGTTCCTCGGGCGGGGCCATCATCACCGTCTTTTTTTCAGGATCGATGACCAGGCAGGGAAACCCCTCGAACAACCAGCGATAGGTCCGGGTCATGATCGGTAGAAAGGGGGCCTCGGGCAGATTTTCGAGGATGATCCGGGCGGCGGTCGCCATGTCCCGAAAGGGAACCGTGGCCAGGCTCGTGGCCGCAAAAAAGGGCCGGTCCGCCGGGCGGGTCATGGTCAATGATCTCCTTACTGGTCCGCTAAAAAAGGCAGGGGCTTGCCCATGCGATAGACCAGGGCCGTGCTCGAGGCGATCAGATTTCCGTCCTGGTCATGGACCTTGATGTCGTAGTTGGCCGTCTTGCGGGTCCGGGAGAACTCCCGGGCCTCGGCCGTGAGGCGCGCCCCGGCCTCCGGCGCGGCGATATAGGTGATCGACATGTTCAGAGCCACGGCCATGGTGCCGTGGGAGTTGGAGGCGGTCTCAAAGGCCTCGTCGATCAGGGCGAACAGGGCCCCGCCGTGGGCCTGGCCGTAGATGTTGGCCATGTCCGGCGTGAATTTCATTTCCACCTTCGAGTAACCGGTGTCCAGATCGACCAGTTTCAGGTCGAACTTGCGGGCGAACGGTTCTTTATCGACCTGGGCGAAGATGGCCTGCCTGACTTTCTCGTCCACGGTCGTCAGTCCCCCTGGGGCGAGCTGCCGGCGTGCTCGATGTTCAGGCAGACGGTCCGCTCGGCAGAGGTGGTCCGGTGGCGGACCCCCCGGGGCACGGCCATCATCTGGCCGGGGACCAGTTCCTCGGTCCGATCCTCCAGCTCGACGATCAGCCGCCCCTGGACCACGTACAGCAGCTCGTCGCGCTGGTGACTGTGCCAGTCCACGCCAAAGCCCTCTTGAACTGCGCTCAGGCGCACCGAGTGATCGTTGATCCGGCAGACCTCGAAGTTGCGCCAATCGTCCCGGATGTCATTGGTCAAGGCGATGGCGTCCAGTTTGTTCAACTGCCCCCGGGGCATGTCTCTTTCCCCTTGAAAGGGTAGATGGCGTATTGAGGCATAATGCCAAATTTCATCCCCACGGGCAATGGGCCACTGTCTTTGGCCGTCTCGATGACCAAAGTCGTACACAAGTTGGGCTGGCGGGGCGGTGGGCGTTATGCTACAGTGCCAGTGCAATCCGGGGCGGGCATTCATCAGCGCCAGCGACGGGAGGAAAAGGTGCGTTTGCGCTTGGTCCTGGTCTGTCGGCCCAGTCCGGCGCGGGAAAAGTACCAGCAGGCCCTGGCGGATTTGGGCGTGACCGTTGACACGGTGGCGGACGTAAACGAGCTGGCCGAGCAGTTGATCCGGACGCCCTGTTCCGGCCTCCTGATCGACACCGCCACCGGTCTGGTGACTTCCTTTGAGAAAAAACGGCAACTCCACGTCATCATCGAGATCTTTCCGGTGCTTCGCGTCAACTGGAACGACCAGGCCCAACAGCTGGAACTCTTCTACTACGGACAATCCCAGCCGACCGACCTGACGCTGAGGCAGTTCATCGAGACCCAGTGCCTGCCCTTCGAGGCCAGGACCATTCGGGCCCATGAACGATACCGCGTCCACTTCAACGTCGAAGTCTATCCGGACGAGCAGTGCCGGCCCGAACAAAGGCGACTCTCGGTCACCCTGGACTTGTCCGAGGGCGGCGCGTTTCTGGTGATGATCGAGCCGTGGAGCGGCCCGCGGGAGATCTGGCTGAAGATCGTCGAACTGGCTGACCAGACGCCGATCCGGAGCGAGGTCAGGCGCCAGGTCAACTGGGGTAATTCGAAACGGATACCGGGCATTGGCGTGGCCTTCAGGCAGATTGCCATCGACCAGGTCTGGGAGTTGCAAGCCCGACTGAGCAGTGGCCGCGACCGCCGCCTGTCTGGGTCGTGAGGAATCCCGGGAACTGGTGGCCAAACACCAGGCCGGCAGGCGCGCAACCGCCGGACCGTGGACCAGGCTGGCCGACGCGCTTGACCGTCTGCTGGGCGGTGAACAGGACTCGAACATCCTGACCGAAGGCCTGGACCCGGACCAATCAAAGCTCATCCAAGCCATCCTCGAAGCCGTGGCCGATCCATCCCAGCTCCAGGCCCTGCTCGAGGGCCAGGAAAAATCCGAGGAATAACGCCCTCGGCCTGGTCAATCACCCGTCGGACTGGCGGGGCGGGGGGCGTTATGATACATTGCGGATACAGTCCGGGGCGGGCACTTATCAGCGCCAACGACGGGAGGGAAAGGTGAGTTTGCGCTTGGTCCTGGTCTGTCGGCCCAGTCCGGCGCGCCAGAAGTATCAGCAGGCCCTCCACGGCATCGGGGTCGAGTTCGACGCGGTCGATAACCTGACCGGGCTCTTGAGGGCCCTATCCCAGACCCCGTATAACGGTATCCTCATGGACGTGACCACCGGGTTGGGGGTCTCGTCCGGGGAAAAAAAACAGCTGCAGACCATCCTCCAAATATTTCCGGTGATGCGGATCGACTGGGATAATCGGGTGGTCCTGTCATACTACGGACAATCCCAGGCGTCCGAGCTGACCCTGGAAAAATTCATCCAGACCGAATGTCAGCCCTTCAACGCCCGGACCATTCGGGCCCATGAGCGGCACGACCTCCACTACAATGTCACCATCTACCCCAACGAGCACTGCCGTCCCGAGGATGGCAAGCGGGCCGTGACCCTGGACATCTCCGAGGGCGGGGTGTTCCTGATCTTCCTGGACAACTGGACCGGCTCCCGCCGGATCTGGCTGCGGTTCATGGACATGACCGACCTGACGCCGGTCCAGGGCGAGGTCAAGCGCCAGATCAACTGGGGCGTCAGGCCTCGGATACCCGGCCTGGGCGTGGCGTTCACCCAGATTACCGACAATCAGATCAAAGAGATCCAGGCCGACCTCAACAGTATGAATGACTAGCCTGGTCCCGCAAAGACCAGCCCGGTCCCGCCCGGCAATTGATCCCCGGTATTCACCCCTCCAAGGAGTGAGGCATGGCCCTCTTAAGCGGCGACGACTATGTCGAGAGCCTGAAGGCCTTTAGTCCTGAAATCTACTTCCGGGGCGAGCGGGTGGACAGGGTCTGGGACCATCCCCTGCTCCGCCAGACCGTAGGTCACCTCCGGGCCGGTTTTGACCAGGCTTTTTCCTCGGAAACCAGGGACCGGTTCGCCGTGACCTCGCCCCTGACCGGGACCCTGCTGGGCTTCACGATCAACGCGGCCGGCTCGCCGGTGACCAACAAGATCGTGGTCAACCGGCTGTACGATCTGGAGTCGCGGATAGACATCGCCCGCCAGATCGCCGGGGTGAATTAACCTCGTATTCTTGTCTTTCATAAAAAATAGTCCTGCATCATAGACACCAGATGCCACGGCCCAGGCCGCCAGGAGGCCAAATCTCCCGGCGGGAATGTCCCGGGTTTGGGTTGCCCGGCCGTGCTATTTTCGGTTATAATAAAAATATTCGGTGCTGGAGGATGCCATGGGGGGTGCATTCCGAGCAACGGCGATCTTCCTGGCCACCGCCCTGCTGATCGGCTGGCCCGGCGGGGCAGTCTGTGCCGTCCCTCTCCCGGATTACGACTCCGACATGTCCTATTCAGACTACCTCGAGGTCCGGGAGAACGCCTATCCGTCGGTCAGGGGCGGGAGGTATGCTGACCATGTATATTTTGCGGGGTGTTGCTATTGCAAAAACAAGTCGGTTACGCCCCAGCACCGCCACCAGGCCTACGTGGTCGGCAGCCAAAAGTGTGACAACCGGATCTCGTTCATCATCCTGGGCCGCGACCTGGCGATCAAGGTCTTCGAGCACAATGACTTCCAGGGCCAATCGACCATTTTTCGAAAAAGCCTCAATCTCCCGGGGACCGGGTGGAATGACCGGATATCGTCCTTCATAGTCTTCTGCCGCAACCAGCCGGACGTGCTGGGCATCCAGGTGTACATGCACTATACCAAGACCTGGCCGGGCGGCGGCGGCACCATCTACAAGTTCATCCCCGCCCCGAACCTCCTGTCCATGTACCGCGTCCGATTTACCAACTGGTCTTACACGTCGAACCGGATGATCCAGATCACGCGGACCAACCTGGACGTGGCCTGGCGGGCCTGCACCGGCCAGAATTTCACCGGCCAGTGCTACACCGTGCCCGGCGGCCCCGGTGACAAGCGGTTTGTCGTCCCTCTGCCGCTGTGGCTGCGCGAAAACGTGCGCTCCCTGGAGATGTGGCTCATCAGCCAGGCCGGCAAATTCAAGTGCACCGACTATGGCGACGGGATCGTGTCCTGCCCCTATGCCCAGATGCAGAAGGCCACCCTCCACGGGGTGCAGGCCAAACCCTTCTGGTGGACCACCGGGACGGTCCAGGGACACCGGGCGCCGCCGGCGCCCGGTCGGCCCTCCCCGCCTCCGCCGCGGATGGTGACCAGGCCGCCAAGGCGGCCGGGACAGGTCTATCGGCCGCCGGTCAGGGTACCCGGTCCGGCCGGGGTGACGGCTGAGCCCAACGTGGACCGGCCCGGTCTGGACTATCGCCGGCTGGCCATGCCGGGCCAGGCCCCTGCCGACTGCCGCCGGGCCTGTCTGGCCGATCCTCGCTGCCGGGCCTACACTTATGTCCGGCCGGGTTTCCAGGGCCGCCGGGCCTGGTGCTGGCTCAAGCACGGCGTCCCCCGCCCGGTCGAACGTCGATGCTGCGTGTCGGGCGTCAAGACCGGACGGGCAGGCCCCGGGCCTTGGCCCGGTCAACGGCCGGGCTTCCAGCGCCGCTGCCCGCCGGGACAGTACTGGAACGCCCGGGCCAGGCGCTGTCTCTGTCCCCCGGGCCTGTGGTGGAACACCGGGCAGAGGCGCTGCGTCAGACGGGTCGCACCTGGTCGGACACCAATAGTTCATCGTTGTCCGCCGGGCCTGCGGTGGAATCCCCGTGTCCGACGTTGTGTCCGGCGGGTCCTGCGGCCCAGGTCTCCGCTGGTTCGCCGCTGTCCGCCGGGTCAGGACTGGAGCGCCGGACTGAGGCGATGCGTCTGCCCACCGGGCCTCTGGTGGAATCCCAGACAGCGACGCTGCGTTCGTCGGGTCGTGCGGCCCCGGCCGCCGGTGATTCATCGCTGCCCGCCGGGCCAGCAGTGGAGTCCCCAGGCCAGGCGCTGCCTGAGGGTGGTGCGGTGATTTATCGCCCCTTCACCTGAGGCGAACTGTCGCCAAAGGCCATCCGGTCCGGTCGTCCGTACCCGGGCGGTCCGGGCCGGGTCCTGATGACGCCTCGCGGCCTTTCCTGACCGAAGAACCCAGACAGATGATCGACCCGTGGACGATCCCCTGAGCCGGGGATATGCTTGAAGCAATTGCCGGTAACTAGAGGGGAGAGGGGCATGAAAATAGGCATTGTCGGCTCCGGGTTAGTCGGTGCGACGGCGGCCTACGCCATGATCATGAAAGGGGTCGGCCGGGAAATCGTGCTGGTCAACCGGACCAGGGAGCGGGCCCGGGCCGAGGCCGAAGACCTGTTGCACGCCGTGCCCTTTGCCCACCCGCTCCGGGTCCGCCAGGGGGACTACGCTGACCTGAAGGGCTGCCGGGTGGTGGTCATCACCGCCGGGGCCGCCCAGGAGCCGGGCCAGGCCCGTACCGAACTTCTGGCCAAGAACGTCTCCATCTTTGACCGGATCGTTCCCCTGATCCTGGAACACACCCCCCGGGCGGTCCTCCTGGTGACCACCAACCCGGTGGACGCCCTGACCTATTACACCTGGCGCCGCGCCCGGTCCTATGGCCTGCCCGCCAGACAAATCATGGGGACCGGGACCACCCTGGACACGGCCCGGTTTCGAACCCTGCTGGGCGAACTGGTGGGGGTCGATTCCCGGCACGTCCACGCCTACGTGGTGGGAGAACACGGCGATTCCGAGGTCCTGACCTGGTCCCTGGTCAACGTGGGCGGAACTTCCCTGGAGGATTTTTGCGAGGCCAGGAACGTGAAATTCGACCGCACGGTCCAGGCCCGGATCGACGATCAGGTCCGAAACGCGGCCTATCGGATTATCGCGGGCAAGGGGGCGACCTTTTACGGCATCGGCAGCGCCATCGCCGATATCGTCAAGGTCGTGATCAACGATCGCCGCTCGATCCTGACCGTGACCGCCCCGGTCAGCCAGATCGCCGGGGTCGAGGAGGTGTCCGTGGCCCTGCCCCGCCTGATCGGGGGCAAGGGGATCATCGAGACCTTCACGCCGCCTCTCAGCCGGGATGAGGCCTGGGCCGTGGAAAAGAGCGCCCGGGCGGTCCGAAAGACCATCGAGCAACTGCCCGGTTGAGCATGAGAGTGTTTTTTTCCTTGTATGCAGTATTACTGACTTTGTCCGTGCAATTCCTGTAATGATCTTGTCCTATATCCATATTTATTCAACTTTCATTGTTTGTAATATATCGGCAATCTCAAAAAGTGTTGACACACATGAAACCAACAACTGGTACCCTTGAGTTACCAGCACATCATCCTGATTTACTCCCACTTTCGCCATTGACTCCTGTAACTGGCTGCCCGGCAAATGAGCGTCAGCAAGTCGTAATTCATAAATCCCGACCAAAGGAGACATGACCGCGTGTGCATTGTCAGCGTCCATAATCTTTGTTAACAATTTTTCTAATAGCTTAAGTGACCCCCAATTTTCTTTTGTCGGCGGTCGCATTACTTTTTTAAGTGCCTGTTTATTAATGCTGTCTGCTGTCAATCTTGCCAAATCTTTTGCTAGGGCATAAAGTCCCTCTTTGTCAATGGCCCGAAATCGATGTGCACGTCTCACTATTTCTTCATGCTTATCGTGCTTACTGAAAATCGGTTCACCTATCAATTGCAAACCTATTTCATTTAGTAAAGATAATGCATTATTGAGAAACGCCTCCGGGGCCTGGGTTTGCGCAGGCCTAGCCCTTGCCTGAGAGGCTAAAAGTTCCTCAGATACGCCTCCGTCTGGACTAACATTGAAACCAGCCCAGATTGTTTGCTGCCATTCAGGCAGTAATCCTATATCCTTTGCATAAACATTTACTAGGCCGATTCTGTTAACACCAAAGTGTATCCCATCATCTGTAGCACAGCGAACATCTCCAGTGTCCTTGGTATACCACTTAAGTGATCCCCCGCGCCTATTAATAAGGGCCATAATAACATCCGGTTTGAACCACAGCCAGCAACGACCATAGATCAGGTTGTCGCCCGATTCTTTCCTCCCTGCTGTGTCAGTAATAAAAAACACATTTGGTGGCAATCTATCGCCCCGGACCCGCGGGCTATGCTCTGCAGGGTCAATCCATTCATTTAACCACAATTCCCCTTCAATAACACATAGTTTTTTTCCAGAAAACTCAATTTCTGACGATTCTGTAGATACACTTTCATCGCTCGGTAAACCTAATGTGGGGACATCTTCTTCATCATCAACATCCGTGCGTGACGCATGTAATAATGCCATTTTTCTACCATAAGGCATTCCCCCTTCATGTATAGCTAGTATGCGGCCCTCCCATTGGCCTCTTTCTAATTCCTCAATCTTTTTACCATTTTCCCAGTCAATGTAACTCGCTTCCTCTACAACTTCTTCACGATTACGACAAGAAGTAATATAAAGTGCCATTTGTCTTGAACATAAATAGTCTCCGAGAAATTCTGACTTTATTTCTATTAGACACGGCTCAGAATTCAATGAACGAGTTAATCGGACGACTTCAATATAACCTTCGCTAGGGCACAACCAAGAATCGTCCTCCCTCATAAGACCAAGACTAATGACAAGGTCTTGATGCAAATGCCATTCAGGAATTTCTTCAACACTTGTTCTCTGATCAAGGACCAAAGAAATACCTCTCAATTCTAAAGAGGGATCTTCAAAAATGTCACATGGAACGTAAATACCTGAACGAAAAGACGGCACGTGGTAATAGCGGATTCCAAGATTATCCCAGCCAAGTTTTACAGAAATTTCTTTTTTATCTTTCGGCAATGCGACAGAGCCAACTCCGAAAAACTCCTTCCGAAAACCGATATATCCGTATTCTCCATCTCTTTCTATTTCATGAATGGAACGGAGAGGTATCCAAACGCGCTCTGAAAAGCGGCGCCTACGAATCTTATGCATTTCAAACCATTCCTGGTTCATAGTATGTGCCGCCTAAAATCTTTGAGCAAGAGACGCAAAATTACTTTAATATGGTTAAAAAACGTATAGTATTTGTTGCGTTCATCCCGCCGCGCCGGTCATGCCCTTGCCCAAATGGGCCTCGACCAGCTTGTCGAACAACCCAAAGGCCGCCTTGACCGCCGGGTTGTCCGCCGGTAACTGGGTCGTCGGCTTGCCGTCCAGGTCCCACTCCATCAACTGGTCGTCGGCCGGGATCATCCCCAGAATATCCAACCCGTGCTCGGCCGCCATCTTTTCCACATTACGAAAAACCTCGCCCCGGACCTGGTTCAGGATCAGATGGATCGCCCCCACGGCCATGGGCAGGTTTTGCGTCAAATCCTTGATCCGGCCGGCGGTCAGGATCCCCCGCCGGGTGGGGTCGGTCACGATCAGCATGTGGTCGATGTTTTTGGTGATCAGCCGGCTGATGTGCTCCAGGCCGGCCTCGTTGTCCATGACGATGTACGGGTAGTTCACCGACAGCTTGTCCAGCACGGACGACAGGACCGAGTTGGCCGCGCAGTAGCAGCCCGCGCCCTCGGGCCGGCCCATGACGATCAGGTCATACCCCTCGGACTCGATCAGGGCCTGGTTGACCCGCATCTCGATGAGCTGGTCCTTGGTCATGGACACGCTCTGCGTGGTCTTCATCTCCTCCCGGGCGTCGCCCAGGGTGATCTCGACCTCCTGGCCCAGGACCTCGTTCAGATTGGCGTTGGCGTCGGCGTCCACGGCCAGGACCGGCCGTAAATCGTGCTCGATCAGATACCTCACCAAAAAACCGGCCAGGGTGGTCTTGCCCGTGCCGCCCTTGCCGGCTAACGCGAAAGTCAACCCCATGTTCTAACCTCTCTGTAGTCTCTGGCCGAGGCGAACCGCCGCCGTGCGACCGATAAATATATACTCTCTCATCCGTCGCTGCCGAACAGACTCAAGCGTCGGCAATGCGTCCGCCGGCCCATCTCAGTCGATCGGCCAATAAATAAAAACTTCGCACAACCGAGCCCCGGGCGCAACCCGTGACCCGAGATACCTTGGCGATGTATTGAAATTTTTTTACAAACGAGGGCTTCGTGCCTTGGTGTAGCTATGTGATTCAGCTGGCGGCCTTCTGTAGCCTGGCCTGGCTGACCTCCCCCCAGGTCCGGTTCAAGAACTCATACACCCTGGGAAAGGTCTTGGGGTCGGTGTGGGGGAAGAACAGGGCGGCCACGTAATAGTCCATGTACCGGGGGTGGACCGACAGCTCGAAGTTGGTCATCTTCTGGGTGATGCCCATCATCTCGGTCCGGAGCTGGTTGGAGTAGGAGATCAGCTTGGCCCCCAGCAGGGACCCGTTGCCGATAAAATGGAAGCGCTCGGTCCGGAGTTCGGGCAGCAGGCCGATGAGCATGGCCTTGTCGATGTTGATGTAGTTGCCGAAGTTGCCGGCGATGATCACCCGCTGGATGTCCTTGACGCTCAGGCCGATGCTCTCCAGCAGGGTCATGTAGGCGGCGAACATGGCCCCCTTGGCCCGCATCAGGTTGTCCACGTCGATCTCGGTCAGGACGATGTCCCGGTCCACGGCCGCGTCCTCGGCCGGGACCAGCAGGAATTCGCCGCCGTCCTCGCCGTCGCGGATCCAGGGGCAGTTCATCTCGCGGTTGAACTTGCCCGAGTGGCCCAAAAAACCGTCCTCGAGGAGGCTGGCCACGATGTTGATCAGCCCCGAGCCGCAGATGCCCTTGGGCTTGCCCTGGTCGATGGTCAGGATCATCTTCTCGAAGGTCACCGGGTCGATGGAGAAGTCCTCGATGGCCCCCTTGGTGGCCCGCATGCCGAACTTGACGCCCCCGCCCTCGAAGGCCGGCCCGGCCGAGGCCGCGGCGCAGACCATGAAATCTCGATTGCCGATGACGATCTCGCCGTTTGTCCCCAGGTCGAGGTAAAGGGTGATCGGCTCCTCGCGGTAAAACCCGGAGCCCATGACCCCGACCAGGACGTCGCCCCCGACGTAGGACGCCCGGGCGGGCGAGATGTAGGCCATGACCTGGGGCTGGACCTGGATGCCCAGGTGCGAGGCCCGGACCGGCGGCACGTAGGTGACGGCCGGGGTGTAGGGCTCCATGCGCAGGTACTGGGGATTGATGGCCAGCAGGAGTTGGACCATGGTCGTGTTGGCGGCGATGGTCAGGTGCGAGATGTCCTTGCACTCGGCGCCGGAGATGTCGAGCAGCTTGGCCAAAAGGGAATTGATGTTCTTGACCACCAGCTCCTGGAGCTTGTCCAGGCCGCCCGGCTTCTGGGAGTAGATGATCCGGGAGATGACATCCTCGCCGTAGCTGACCTGCCGGTTGTACTCGGCCTCGTGGGCCAGGACTTCCCCGGTGTTCAGGTCCAGCAGCTCGGCCGAGACGGTGGTCGTGCCGATGTCGATGGCCGCGGCCAGGTGGGTGGCCGTGGTGTCTCCGGGCTCGATGCTGAGCAGGTTGACCTTGCCCACCTTGGTCCGCGACCGGGCCAGGGTGACGGTCACCTTGAAATCCTCGTCCCGCAGGGCGTCGGGCAAGAGGTCCAGCATGTGGTAATCAACCGATAGCTGCTGGTAGCCGGTGTGCTTCAGGGCCCGGATCACCCGGTCCAGGTCCGAGACGTTGTCCTCGAGGGTCGGCTTGTCCAGGTCCAGGACCCGCTTCTCAAAGGGCGGTTCGAATTTCCCCTCGGCCTTGAGCGTGGCCAGGTCGAGCTGGGTGGCCAGCTTGGCCGCGCCGGCCCGCCGGCCGGTGGCCTCCTGGACCCGCTTGTCCATCTGCGACTCGATGGGGATGGCCACCACCACGTCGCCGACCACCTGGCTGCTGCAGGCCAGGCGGAAACCGTCCTGGAAATCCTCGTCGTTGATGAACTTGCCCCGGCCCCCCTCGACCTGGCCCTCCTCGACGTGGATGCGGCACTTGCCGCAGACCCCCTGGCCGCCGCACGAGGCGTTGATGTGGACCCCGGCGAACATGGCCGCCCGGAGAACGGTCTCGCCGGCCTCCACCGGGATCTGGATGTTGAACGGCAGAAAGGTTACGGTCGGCATGTGGTCGGCCTCGATTGTGGTCGGGTAAAAGGAAGTTCATAATGGAGATAAGCACCTTGACTTGTCAAGGCCAAACGGGCCGGGCAACAGGGGTTCCGGGCCGGCATCGTGTCTCTGGCGGTCGTTTTTCAGCCCGGGATTTACCTTGCCAAACCCTCTGGTGTGGGCTATACTTTGGTGTCCTGTGGGAGGGGGGCGAACCTGTTTTTGGCATGGACGGCAACCACTTTATGTGGTAAATTGATCTAACCTATAATCCCATATGTTGTGGTTGCCACCCCGTGAAAATGGTCAGGACCAGCGTCCGCCTCGAATCGAGTGACCGCCCACCCGCCGGTCCTTGCTCCGCGGCCATAGAACCGGGCTACCGGCCCTTACGTCTCGGGCTGAAAGCGGCCCGCACGGGTGGCGTTTTTCAGGGCGTATTCCCCCGGGTCGGTTGCCCCGCCCGCAAACAACCAGGTTTGGCGTCATACTGCATGGAACAACTGTGGCGAAAGATTTGCCCCCAAATCAGGGAATTGATCGGTGAGGAAGAATTCCAGGTCTGGATGAGTCCCCTTCAGGTCGATCCCTTTGTCAGTTCCAGCCTGGTATTGGTGGCGCCCAACAAGTTTTTTCTGGACTGGGTCAAGGAAAAATACGCCCCGGTGGTGATGAGCGTCCTCCAGGAGCTGGATAGTCCTCCTGATTTCAGGCTGGTCGTCTCCCAGTACACGTCCCCCCGGGAGACGGATGCATCTCTGGCCAGCCTGATCGCCCCGGAGGTGTCGGCCGAACCCAGCCCCCGCAAGACCAATCTGAACAGCCGTTACACCTTTGACAACTTCGTGGTGGGCAAGTACAACCAGTTTTCACACGCCGCCTCCCAGGCCGTGGCCCACGAACCGGCCCGTCATTACAACCCCCTGTTCATCTACGGCGGCACGGGCCTGGGCAAGACCCACCTCCTGAACGCCATCGGCAATCACGTGGTGGACCACTCCGGGCTGCGGGCCCATTACGTCTCTTCCGAACAGTTCACCAATGAACTGATCAGCGCCATCCGGTTCAAGACCTTGAACGAGTTTCGGGAGAAATATCGGAGCATCGAGGTCTTGCTGGTCGATGACATCCAGTTCATCGCCGGCCGGGAGGCCATTCAGGAGGAGTTCTTCCACACCTTCAACACCCTGTACGAGACCCGGCACCAGATCGTCCTGACCTCGGACCGGTTCCCCAAGGAGATCCCGGGCCTGGAAGACCGGCTGCGCTCCCGGTTCGAGTGGGGGCTGATCGCGGACATGGCCATTCCCGACGACGAGACCAAGGTGGCCATCCTGCAGAAAAAGGCCGACGAGGAAAACATCATCCTGCCCGAGGACGTGGCCTTTTTCCTGGCCTCGCAGAGCGGCAGCAACATCCGTGCCCTGGAGGGGTATCTGGTCCGCCTGAGCGCCTACGCCTCATTTACCAAGCGGAGCATTGACCTGGACCTGGCCCGGGAGGTGATGAAAGACCTGATCCGCATCCGATTGGTCAGCCTGGAGTCGGTCCAGCAGGAGGTGGCCGATTATTACAAGGTCTCGATCAAGGATCTGTGTTCGGCCAAGAAGAACAAGGCCTTTGCCTGGCCCCGTCAGGTGGCCATGTATCTCTGCCGCAAGCTGACCAATTCCTCGCTCAAGGAGATCGGTCAGGCCTTTGGGGGCAAGGATCACTCCACCGTGGTCCACGCGGTCAACAAGGTCTCCGCCTGCCTGGAGGACGGAGACGCGCGCAGCTCGGAGATCCTGGAGTTGAATCAGCGGTTGACTCGGATGGCGGATCATGGTTGAAAGGTGTTTTGTTTTAAACCCCGCGGCTCGGGACCGGTTCAAAGCGAGGACCTTTTCAACCGGTGATCTTCCTGGGGCCGTGGGAAAGAAAGATAATGAGATCCGGGCGTTATTCGAGTTGTCAACCGGACGGGGCGCTTATTATGATGAATATTAAAATTATATTTTGTAAAATAATAAGACGTTAACAGACGTCAGAGGAGACCAACATGGAATCGACGATCAATCGGGAAGACCTGCTTCTGGGGCTCCACCGGTCGCAGTCCATTGTCGAGAAGCGAAGCTCGATGCCCATCCTGAGCAACGTGCTTCTTCGAGCCGAATCAGACCGCCTGACCATCACCGCCACGGACCTCGAGATCAGCTTTCAAGGCCGTTTCCCGGCCCAGGTCACCCAGGACGGGGCGGTGACCGTTCCGGCGCGCAAGCTGTTCGAGATCATCAAGTCCCTGGCCTCCGAGGACGTCTATATAAAGGAAATGGAAAACAACTATGTCAAGATATCAGGCGGCCGGGCCGAGTACGAGATGGTCGGGCTGTCGGCCGAGGAATTTCCGACCATGGCCTCCTTTGAGGGCCTGAATTACGTCGAAATACAGCCCTCTTTGCTCAAAGAGATGATCGACAAGACGGCCTACGCCGTGTCCACCGAGGAGACGCGGTACAACCTGGCCGGTGTCTTCTGGGAGGAGGCGGTCGCCGAAGGCGCCAAGACCCTGCGTATGGTCGCCACGGACGGACATCGCCTGTCCCTGATGGACCATGAGGTGGAGAAGCTGGAGGAACTCAATCTGGACAAGGGGATCATCATCCCCCGCAAGGGCATCCAGGAACTCAAGCGCCTGACCGATGACGCCATCAAGAGCGACGAGGACAAGCTCAAGGTGGCCATCGGGGACAACTCGTGCATCGTCATCTTCCAGGAAATGGTCCTGATCATGCGCCTGATGGACGGAACCTTTCCCGACTACAAGCTGGTCATCCCCAAGAAGATCCAGACCAAGCTGCTCCTGGACCGGGTGGATTTCCTGGATACCCTGAACCGGATGTCGATCCTGTCCACGGACAAATACCGGGGCGTGAAGTTCAAGATTTCCAAGGGCGTCCTGGAACTGATCTCCTCGAACCCGGACCTGGGCGAATCCCGGGAAGGGATCGAGGTCGATTATGACGGCGAGGAAAAGATCATTGGCTTCAATCCCCGCTTTTTCATCGACCTGTTGACCGGCCTGCACAGCGATCAGGTGACCCTGAACATCAATGATGACGCCTCCCCGGCCATGGTCACCGCCGAAAACGACCCCGGCTTCCTGAGCGTGGTCATGCCCATGCGGATCTAAACGTAGAGATTGGCGAACGACATTGAGCGAAGGATACACAGCGGATAAGATCAAGGTCCTCGAGGGCCTGTCCGCGGTCCGGAAAAGGCCGGCGATGTACATCGGATCGACCGGCGAGGTCGGACTGCACCATCTGGTTTACGAGGTCGTGGACAACTCGGTGGACGAGGCCATGGCCGGTCACTGCGACCGGATCAAGGTCATCATCCACTCGGATGACTCGGTGACCGTGTCCGATAACGGCCGCGGCATCCCGGTGGGGATACACCAGACCGAGAAGCTGCCGGCGGTCGAGGTGGTCATGACCAAGCTCCACGCCGGCGGCAAGTTCGACGACAAGGCCTACAAGGTCGCCGGCGGCCTGCACGGCGTGGGCGTCAGTGTGGTCAACGCCCTGTCCGAATGGCTCGAGGTCGAGGTCATGACCGACGGCGGGGTCTTTACCCAGCGTTTCGAGCGGGGAAAGACCGTCACCAAGCTGACCCGGACCGGCAAGAGCAAACGGAGCGGGACCACGGTCACCTTCAAGCCCGATTCCGAGATCTTCGAGACGACACACTTCGTTTACGAGACCCTGGCCCAGCGCATGCGCGAACTGGCCTTCCTCAACCCCGGACTCAAGATCACCATCATCGACGAGCGGGAGGACAAGCAGGAGGAGTTCCTGGCCAAGGGCGGGATCAGGCAGTTCATCCAGTACCTGAACCGGAACAAGAACCTGATCCACCCCAAGGTGATCTATTTCGAGGGTGAGAAAGAGGGCATTACCGCTGAGGTGGCCTTCCAGTATAACGACCGCTACACCGAGAAGATATTCTCGTACGCCAACAACATCAACACCCGCGAGGGCGGAACCCACCTGTCCGGGTTCCGGGCGGCCCTGACCCGGACCATCAACAACTACATCAACCAGAACATCCCCAAGCTCAAGGGCAAGGTCGCCGGGGACGACACCCGCGAGGGCCTGGTGGCGGTCATCAGTATCCGCCTGCCCAATCCCCAGTTCGAGGGCCAGACCAAGACCAAGCTGGGCAACTCGGACGTCAAGGGCCTGGTCGAGCAACTGGTTAACGAGAAGCTGGGGGCCTTTCTCGAGGAGGATCCCCGGGTCGCCAAGAAGATCGTGTCCAAGGTGACCGAGGCCTCCCGGGCCCGGGAGGCGGCCCGCAAGGCCAAGGAACTGGCCCGGCGCAAGGGGGTCCTCTCGGACCACAGCCTGCCCGGTAAGCTGGCCGACTGCCAGGAAAAGGACCCGGGCCTGTCCGAGCTGTTCCTGGTCGAGGGCGACTCGGCCGGCGGTTCGGCCAAGGTCGCCCGGGATCGCCGCTTCCAGGCCATCCTGCCCCTGAAGGGCAAGATCCTGAACGTCGAAAAGGCCCGCTTTGACAAGATGCTCGAGTCCAACGAGATCCGGACCATGGTCACCGCCCTGGGGACGGGCATCGGTCCGGAAGACTTCGACATCGCCAAGCTGCGCTATCACAAGATCGTCATCATGACCGATGCCGACGTGGACGGAGCCCACATCCGGACCCTGCTGTTGACCTTCTTCTACCGCCACATGTCCGAAATCATCGAAAACGGGTTTCTGTATATCGCCCAGCCTCCCCTGTACCGGGTCGGCCACGGCAAGACCTGGCAGTACCTGGTCAACGAGGACGCCTTCAGCGCCTTTCTGATCGACCGGGCGGCCAAGCAGCGCAAGGTCATCGTCGAGAAGACGGGCAAGGTTATCTCCGGCCGGAACCTGGTGACCACCCTGGCCAAGCTTTCCCAGTTCTACGAGAACCTGGAGCGGCTGTCCAAGCGCGGCCTGAGCCGGTCCCTGATCCGGATTCTGCTCACCGAGCAGTTCCAGACCCGCCAGGACCTGCGCAGCGAGGAAAAGGTCCAGACCCTGACCAAATCCCTGACCCATGCCGGCATGGAGGTCCTGGACACCAAACTGGACGAGGAGCACAACGCCTACACCCTCAAGGTCAGGACCACGACCAACGGTCATCTGGTGGGCACGATCAACTGGGAGCTCCTGGCCAACGCCGATTTCGTCAACGTCCAGAAACTGTACGCGGCCATCAGCGATCTGGACGACACGGCCTTTATCGTGGTCGAGGGGGATTCGGGCGATGACGCCAGGCAGACCCGCTGCGCCTCGCGCCAGGAACTCTACGAGACCCTGACCGAGACCGGCAAGAAGGGCCTGACCGTCCAGCGCTACAAGGGCCTGGGCGAGATGAATCCCGAGCAGCTCTGGGAGACGACCATGGATCCCGAGCGGCGGATCCTGCTGCAGGTCAAGGTGGCCGACGCCATGGCCACCGACGATCTGTTCACCGTGCTCATGGGCGACAAGGTCGAGCCGCGCCGCGATTTCATTTACGACAACGCCCTCGAGGTGAGGGAGCTCGACATCTAGATGAATGAACTAACAAAAAAAATTGAGCCCTACTTTTCCACGAGGAAAGGGGCTGCCTATCTAGGGGATACCCTGAAATTAGTGAAATATATTCCTTCTGATTCTGTTGATCTTATTGTTACCTCACCACCGTTCGCTCTTACTAGGAAAAAAGAATACGGAAATGTTGAAGAGGATAAATATGTTGACTGGTTCTTGGGGTTTGCGAAGCATTTTAAGAGAATATTAAAAGACACTGGATCATTGGTAATTGATTTAGGTGGCGCATATATCCCGGGAGCGCCTGTCAGAAGTATATACCAATATGAACTACTGGTTCGAATATGCAAAGAATTAAATTTTTATCTTGCTCAGGAGTTTTTCCATTATAACCCCTCAAGGCTTCCTGCACCCGCTGAATGGGTTACAGTCAGAAGAATTCGAGTTAAAGATTCAGTCAATGTTGTGTGGTGGTTAAGCATTTCAAAGGAACCCAAAGCTAATAATAGAAATGTACTGAAACCATATAGCAAGAGTATGAAACAATTATTAAAAAATGGCTATAAGCCAAAACTAAGGCCAAGCGGACACGATATTTCCGACAAATTTAATAAAAAACATGCCGGAGCAATCCCTCCAAATCTAATAGAACTTGCAAATACAGAATCAAATAGCCAATATTTAAGAAGATGTCGGGAAGAAGGAATTAAACCTCATCCAGCAAGGTTTCCTGTTGGACTTCCTCTATTTTTTATCCGGCTCTTAACTGATAAAAACGATTTGGTTTTTGACCCCTTTGCTGGATCATTAACAACCGCCTGGGCAGCTGAGAATGAAGACAGGCGCTGGATAGCAATTGATAATACAGAAGAATATTTAGCAGGGGGGATGTTCAGATTCGAGAATGGTTCGGATAAGCAAAACGATTTGTTCGGTGTAGGAGTTAATAAATGACATTAGGAAAAAGCGATCTTCTTAATTTAGTAGAACGAGCTATTATTCAAAGTGGTTGGAGGCTATTGTTAACAAAAAAAGAACACCCGTTTGGCATACGAGTATTCCACGAAGATAATGATGTTAGCATGGATTTGCTGGTCTATATTTGGAATCTGACACATGGGGGCGGAACAGCGCGTCCAGTTGATGAATATCGCATTCAGATCACAGGTATTGATGAGATAAATGGTCATCAACGTTTCATTAAAGAAGGGGACGCACAAACAATAATTCTTGGATGGTGGCAAGACGGGGGTGTGTTTGCAGCCTTTGACTATGAAAAACACTCTTTGCCTTTAGGAAGTTCATCGTCTATCCAAATAAGGAAATCTTGCTTAGAACAAGCCCTACAATATGGACTGGCTGTTATGGATAAGGAAAATGGAGAAATTGTCGCAGCCTTTAGACCAGATTTGTTTATGGCGTATGTTATGGAAAAAGAAAATATACATCAGATGGGAGAGGTTCCAGACGATTTAAAGACTTTGGTGTCTACATATGAGAATCCGGATACAATTAATGATTCGGAAATAGAAGCAGTTTCTAATCCAAACAGAAGAGAGACAATTAGGTCTGTAAGAACACGTTTAAGAAAAAGTGATTTTCGAAGAAGAATTCTCAATGCTTATGAAAACAGATGTGCAGTTTGTGGAGTTCAGCTAGAATTAGTTGAGGCTGCACATATTATTCCAGTTGCAGATGAAAGAAGTACGGACCTTACACCAAACGGGATGGCACTATGCCCCCTACACCATAAGGCCTTTGACCAATGTCTAATTACGGTGAGTGATGAATATAAGGTATTGATAAATGAAAATGAAAGGAAAAGACTCTCGGGAATTGGCCTTATTGGGGGAATTGATCGGTTTCAGGAAAATCTTTTTGAAAAAATATTTACTCCAAGTGAAAGAGATAAGAAGCCTAATATTGAGTAATTGCGCATAGGTAGGACCTTAAGAGGTTGGGATTTTCGAGTAGAATAAGGGAGTCAAGGACTTGCAGATGACCATCTTCAGCGAACCGAACAAGCAGAACATCAACATCGAGGATGAGCTCAAGCGGTCGTACCTCGATTACGCCATGAGTGTCATAATCGGCCGGGCCCTGCCCGATGTCCGCGACGGCCTCAAGCCGGTCCACCGCCGGATCCTGTTCGCCATGCGCGAACTGAAGAACGACTACAACAAGGCCTACAAGAAATCGGCCCGGATCGTCGGCGACGTCATCGGTAAGTACCACCCCCACGGCGACTCAGCGGTGTACGACGCCCTGGTTCGCCTGGCCCAGGACTTCTCCATGCGGGGTCCTCTGGTGGACGGCCAGGGCAACTTCGGCTCGGTGGACGGCGACCCGCCGGCGGCCATGAGGTACACCGAGGTCCGGATGGCCAAGCTGGCCCACGAGTTCCTGGCCGACCTGGACAAGGACACGGTCGATTTCGTGCCCAACTACGACGGCTCGCTGGTCGAGCCGACGGTCCTGCCCACGGTCGTGCCCAACCTGCTGCTAAACGGCTCGGCCGGCATCGCCGTGGGCATGGCGACCAATGTCCCGCCCCACAACCTGGGCGAGCTGACCTCGGCCATCATCGCCCTCCTGGACGACCCCCAGATCACCCTGGACCGGATGATGGACCATCTGCCCGGTCCGGACTTCCCCACGGCCGGAATGATCTACGGCCGAAGCGGCATTCGCGAGGCCTACACCACTGGCCGGGGGACCATCCAGATCCGGGCCCGGGCCATGGTCGAGAAGCACGCCCGCACCGGCCGGGAATCGATCGTCATCACCGAACTGCCCTACCAGGTCAACAAGGCCCGCCTCCTGGAGCGAATCGCCGATTTGGTCAGGGACAAGAAGATCGAGGGCATCAGCGACATCCGGGACGAGTCGGACCGGGAAGGCCTCCGGGTGGTGGTCGAACTCAAGAAGGACACCGTGGCCGGGGTGATCGTCAATCAGCTCTATGCCTTCACCCAGATGAAGGTCTCCTTCGGGGTGATCATGTTGGCCATCGTCAACAATCGCCCCGAGATCCTGACCCTCAAGGAGACCCTGAACCACTTCATCGCCCATCGCCTCGAGGTCATCGTCCGGCGGACCAGGTTCGACCTGGCCCGGGCCGAGGAGCGAGCCCACATCCTCGAGGGGCTGAAAACCGCCCTGGATCACCTGGACCAGGTCATCGACATCATCCGCAAGTCGGCCTCGCCGGCCGCGGCCAAGGAACGGCTGATGGAGGAACTCAGCCTGAGCGACCTCCAGGCCCAGGCCATCCTGGACATGCGCCTGGCCCGGCTGACCGCCCTGGAACGGGACAAGATCAACCAGGAATACGCCCAGGTGATCAAGGACATCGCCCGGTTCCGGGAGATCCTGGGCAGCGAATCCGTGCAGCGGGGCCTGATCCGGCAGGAGATGGAGCAGATCCGGACCGATTACGCCGATACCCGGCGGACCGAGATCGTCGAGGACGTGGAGGAACTGTCGGTCGAGGACCTGATCGCCGAGGAGGAGATGGTCGTCACCGTCTCCCACTCGGGCTACATCAAGCGGAATCCGATCACCCTCTACCGGGCCCAGCGCCGCGGCGGCCGGGGCAAGACCGGCATGTCCACCAGGGAGGAGGATTTCGTCGAGAACCTGTTCGTGGCCTCGACCCATTCCTACGTCCTGATCTTCTCGACCGCGGGCAAGCTGTACTGGCTCAAGGTCCACGAGATCCCCCAGGCCGGCCGGGCCTCCAAGGGCAAGGCCATCGTCAACCTGGTCAACATGGAGCCGGGTGAGGGAGTGGCCACCATCCTGCCAGTGCGGGACCTGGAGGAAGAGGGCCGGTTCGTGGTCATGGTCACCCGCCGGGGGCAGATCAAGAAGACGGAACTCAGCGCCTTTTCCCGGCCGCGCAAGGGCGGGATCATCGCCATCAACGTTGGCGAGGACGACGGCCTGTGGGCGGCCCGGATGACCGACGGCCAGCAGCATCTGTTCATCGGTTCCCGGCACGGCAAGGCCATCCGCTTCCGGGAGAGCGAGGTCCGCTCCATGGGCCGGACCGCGGCCGGGGTCAAGGGCATGAACCTCGAGGCCGACGACGAGGTGGTCGGCCTGGAGACGGTCAGCGAGGGCACCACCGTCCTGACCGTGTCCGAGTTCGGCTTCGGCAAGCGGAGCGCGGCCTACGAGTACCCGGTCCAGGGCCGCGGCGGCAAGGGGGTCATCACCCTCAAGACCTCGGAGCGAAACGGCCAGGTGGTGGGCGTGTTGTCCGTGGCCGACGAGGACGAGCTGATGCTCATCACCGACTCGGGGGTCATCATCCGCATCAAGGTGGGCGAGATCAAGGTCATCGGCCGCAATACCCAGGGGGTCAAGCTGATCAACCTGGATGAGGGCCAGCGCGTGGTGGGCGTGGCCCGGCTGGCCGAGGCGGAATAGCCGGCGTGTTCGAGTCCTCCGAGCAAACCGCTCACCCAAACCGGATCGCGGTCGTGGGCGGCGGGACCTTTGGCACCTCCCTGGGCCACCGGTTGGCGGACTTCGGGCATGACGTCACCCTGTGGGTCTATGAGCCCGAGGTCTGTGGTCAGATAAATCAATCCCACGAGAACCAGACCTATCTGCCGGGCTTCAAACTCGCCCCGTCACTTAAGGCGACCAATGACCTGGCCGAGGCCCTGGAGGGGGCCGAGGCGACGCTGATGGTCGTGCCCTCCCATGTCTTCCGGTCGGTCCTGCTCCGGATGCGGCCCCATTTGCCCGGGCCCCGGCCGATCATCAGCGCGGCCAAGGGCATTGAGAACGAGACCCTGATGACCATGGTCCAGGTCATGGAGCAGGAACTGGACGAATCCTTTCACGGCCTGCTGGGCTGCCTGTCCGGTCCCAGCTTTGCCAAGGAATTGGTCGCCGGGGTGCCCACGGCGGTCACCCTGGCCACCCGGGTCCCGTCCCTGACCCGGCGGCTCCAGACCATGCTGGCCGTGCCCCGGTTTCGGATCTACGCCTCGGCCGACGTCATGGGCCTGGAACTGGGCGGGGCCCTGAAAAACGTCATCGCCATCGCCGCGGGCATGGTCGAGGGGCTCCAACTCGGTCGGAACACCCTGGCCGCCCTGATAACCCGGGGCCTGGCCGAGATGAGCCGCTTCACCCGGGCCATGGGCGGACAGATGAAGACCATGGGCGGCCTGGCCGGGATCGGGGATCTGGTGCTGACCTGCTCCAGCGACATGTCCCGCAACCACACCGTGGGCAAGCGTCTGGCCCGGGGCGAGAATTTAGGCCAGATCGTGGATTCGATGCACTTTGTGGCCGAGGGGGTCAGGACCACGAAATCGGTTTATGATCTATCCCTGCGGCACCGCGTCGAGATGCCCATCTGCGAGCAGGTCCACGCCATCCTCTACCAGGGCAAGGACCCGGTCCAGGGACTGACCGACCTCATGAACCGGGAGTTGAAGGAGGAGTTTTACTGATCGAGCGGTTTTTGGTCCGATGACCCCGGCCGATCCGATCCGGTCGGGACACGACGGTCTTTCCTCCCCGTCCTATCCATGATATAGAGTAATCAGGAAAGCTAACGCTGGGCCGAGGGGCTCCGGCGCTGTATAAAAATTTGTGGAGAACCACATGGGCTTCGTTTTCGGGCCCGTCCCCTCGCGTCGTCTGGGGGCGAGCCTGGGGGTGGACCTTTTCCCGCGCAAGACGTGCAGTCTCGATTGCGTCTATTGCCAACTGGGCCCCACCCCTCGACCAACGACCACGCGACTGTCAACCGCCGATCCCCGGGCGGTGATCGCCGAGGTCTGCGCCCGCCTGGCCGAACTGGACCGGCCGCCCGATTACGTCACCCTGTCCGGAACGGGCGAGCCGACCCTGTCACTCGAGCTGGGGGCGGTCATCGCCGGGCTCGAGGACGCGACCGACGTTCCGAAGGCCGTCCTGACCAACGGCACCCGGCTCGGCGACGCGGGCGTCCGGGCCGAGCTGGCCCGGGCCGACCTGGTCGTCCCTTCCCTGGACGCCGTCTCCCAGGAAATCTTCGAGAAGGTCAATCGCCCCCCCGCCTCGCTGACCGCGGCCGATCACATCCGAGGTCTGGAAAAATTCGCCGCGAACCATCCGGGCCGGTGGTGGCTCGAGGTCCTGCTGGTGGCCGGGCTGAACGATTCCCCGGACGAGCTGGACCGCCTGGCCGCGGTCATCCGCCGCCTGGGTCCGGAAAAGGTCCACCTGAACACGATCGTCCGGCCCACGGCGGTCAAGGGACTGCGGGGCCTGACCGACGCCGAGCTCCGGGCCGCGGCCGACCGCCTGGACTATCCCTGCGACCTGGCCGGCCGGCCGGTCCGGGAGAAAAAGGTCCATCAGGGGTCGGTGGACCCGGCCCAACTGCTGGCCATGATCCAGCGGCGCCCGGTCACCGCGCTTGACGCGGCCCAGAGCCTCCGCATCGAGCCCGAGGCCGCCGAGCAGGGATTCCAGGCCCTGGTGGCCGAGGGCCGGGCCGTGGCCGAGACCCTGGACTCGGAGACCTATTACCGGTTCGTGAACAGACGTTGAGCCGAAAACATGAGTTACTCACCAGACAAGCGGCGCCCGGACAGTCCAAGCGGCCCAGACCGGCCCGCCTTTTTGGCGGGCGGGCCGGTCTGGGGCCGCCCCGCGGTTCTGGCGTTAATCCAAAAAGGCCATGGGGCGCGCATAGGTCGAGTCTGAGACGGTTTTTAAATTCCGCGAAGCGCGGTCGAGGAAAGCGACATTTATGAACGGCAACGGACAGAGGAATAGACTTCGATACCGGACGGTCGTCCACGCTCTCAATGGCTCCGGTCCGGCCCCCCTTTTTGGGGGGCCGGCCCGCCGGGGCCGGCGCCAGGTCACAGGCCGGGGCTGGGGCACGATGGGGGGGGCGGGGTGATGAGCGGCCCCGATAGGGG
>CAZMVB010000042.1:25686-32162 GCA_964569795.1 uncultured Desulfarculales bacterium
CCGCGCGCCCCCCCCCTCCCCCGGCGCCCGGGCCGGGGGCGGGGGGGGGCGCCCCCCCCCCGGCCGGAGCCGGCGCAAGGTCACTGACCGGGACTGGGACACGATGGGGGCGGCTGAGTCATGAGCGGACCCTATCGTCTCGGCCTGGACGTGGGCTCGGTGTCGATCGACACGGTCTTGATCGACCCGGACGGCCGGATCGTCTGGGAGGACTACACCCGGACCCAGGGCAAACCCCTGGCCGCGGTGGCCGCGGTCCTGGAGCGGCTCCCGGCGGCCGCGGACCAGATCCGGTCCGTGGCCGTGACCGGCGCCGGAGGACCGCCGGTGGCCGATCTCCTGGGCGGCGCCTTTGTCAACGAGATCATCGCCCTGACCAAAGGCGCGGCCCACGTTTTTCGTAACGCGGCGACGATCATCGACCTGGGCGGCGAGGACGCCAAGCTGGTCCTGACCGCGCCCGGTCCGGATGGCGGCCTGCAGATCGCCGACTTTGCCATGAACTCCATGTGCGCCGCGGGCACGGGCTCGTTTCTGGACCAGCAGGCCCACCGGCTGGGGCTGACCATCGAGGCATTCGGGGGCATCGCCTTGAAATCCGAGGCCCCGCCCCGGATCGCCGGGCGGTGCACCGTGTTCGCCAAGACGGACATGATCCACCTCCAGCAGGAGGCCACCCCGGACTATGACATCGTGGCCGGCCTGTGCTTTGCCCTGGCCCGCAACCTGAAGAGCAATCTCGGCCAGGGCAAGACCATCGCCTCGCCGGTGGTCTTCTGCGGCGGGGTGGCCCACAACCCCGGGGCCCGCCGGGCCCTGATCGAGGTCCTGGGCCTGGCCGAAGGCGAGCTGGTCGTCCCGGACCACTTCACCTCGCTGCCGGCCATCGGCGCCGTCCTGGTCAATCCGGAAGCCCCGGCGGACTACGTCTTCCCCGGCCCCGAGCCCATCCGCCTTCATTTGACCGACCGGCGGCAGACCACGGAACGCCTGGCCCCGCTTCGCCTGGGCGGGCACCACGGCACAGCGCCCGAGGAAGACGTCGAACCCCCGTCCGGTCCTCTGCGCGGCTTTCTGGGGATCGACGTCGGGTCCATCTCGACCAACGTCGTGGTCATCGACGAGGCCGGCCGGCTGCTGTCCCGGCAATACCTGATGACCGCCGGCCGGCCCCTGGAGGCGGTCCGCGAGGGACTGCGGCGGGTCGGGGCCGAGATCGGGGACCGGCTCGAGGTCCTGGGGGTCTGCACCACCGGCTCGGGCCGGTATCTCATCGGCGACTTTGTGGGGGCCGATCTGGTCAAGAACGAGATCACCGCCCAGGCCACCGGGGCCCTGGCCATCGATCCCGAGGTGGACACCATCTTCGAGATCGGCGGCCAGGACTCGAAGTACATCTCGCTGAAAAACGGGGCCATTGTCGATTTCACCATGAACAAGGTCTGCGCCGCAGGCACCGGCTCGTTCTTGGAGGAGCAGGCCGAGAAGCTGGGCATCTCGATCCGCGAGGAATTCGGCCGCCTGGCCCTGGCCGCCCCGGCCCCGGTCCGGATGGGCGAGCGCTGCACCGTGTTCATGGAGTCCGACCTGGTGTCCCACCAGGCCCGGGGGGCCGAGACGCCCGACCTGGTGGCCGGCCTGTCCTACGCCATTGTCCATAACTACCTGAACAAGGTCGTCGAGGACCGCCGCGTCGGTCAGAAAATTTTCTACCAGGGGGCCACGGCCCAGAACCTGGGCATCGTCGCCGCCTTCGAGGCGGTGACCGGCCGGCCGATCGTCGTGCCGCCCCACTGCGACGTGACCGGGGCCATCGGCGCCGCCCGCCTGGCCCAGAAGGAGCGGACCTGGCCGCAAAGCCGGTTCAAGGGCTTCGGCCTGGGCGAGGTGGATTACCAGGTTTCCTCCTTTTACTGCGAAGGCTGCGAGAACCGTTGCCAGGTGCGCAAGGTCAAGGTCGAGGGCGAACCCCGGCCCCTGTTCTACGGCTCGCGGTGCGAGAAGTATGAGCGCCAAAGTCACCGGCCAGCCTCGAACCTGCCCGATCTCATCCAGGAACGGGAGGACCTGCTCACCTCCTATTTGAAGAAAATACCCGACCGCCGGAAACGGGGCGTCATCGGCGTGCCCCGGGCCATGTTCTTCAAGGAACTCCTGCCCTTTTTCGGCGTGTTCCTGAACGAGCTGGGCCTGGAGGTCGTCCTGTCGCCGCCGACCCACAAGGGGATCATCCACGCCGGAGTCGAGGCCGTGGTCAACGAGCCCTGCTTTCCGATCAAGGTCGCCCACGGCCACGTCCTGAGCCTGCTGTCGGACGGCATCACGAAAATCTTCGTGCCCCACGTCCAGAACATGCCCCGGGCCAGGTCCGAGATGGAACTGGCCTCGCTGTGTCCCTATGCCCAGACCCTGGGCTATGTCCTGCCCTCGGGCATAAAGTTCAACGACCACGGGGCCGAGCTGATCACCGGACCGATCGACTTCAGCCTGAACCCCCGCCAGCTGCGGCGGATGGCCGCGGCCCTGGCCCGGCGGCTGGGCGCCCCGGCCCGGCGGGCCGGCCGGGCGCTCGAGGCGGGACTTACGGCCTACGCTGATTTCAGGGAAAAAATCCTGGATCGCGGCCGGGCCGTCCGGGAGCAGATGGCCGCCGGCGACGTGGGCCTGGTCATCGTCAGCCGGCCCTACAACGGCATGGACCCGGGGCTGAACCTGGGCCTGCCCCGCAAGATGGGCGAACTGGGGGCCTGGGCCATCCCCATGGACTTCCTGGACCTGGACGCCCACACCGACCCGGACGAACTCAAGGACATGTACTGGCGGTTCGGTCAGAAGATCCTGGCCGCGGCCGAGATCATCCGGACCGATCCCCGCCTTTACGGGGTGTTCATCACCAACTTCGGGTGCGGTCCGGACTCGTTCATCCACCATTTCTTCCGGGACAAGATGGGCGTCAAGCCCAGCCTGGACATCGAGGTGGACGAGCACTCGGCCGACGTCGGGGCGGTGACCCGGCTCGAGGCCTTTCTGGACTCGATCAAGAACGCCCCGAAAATCCCGACGGCCCCGTCCCGGATAATCGTCCGCAACGCCTCGACCAAGAGCCGCAAGCTGTTCATCCCGCCCATGACCGATCACGGCCGGGCCGTGGCCGCGGCCTTTAGGGCCTGCGGCGTCCCGGCCGAGATGCTGCCCGACTCGGACCAGGAGACCCTCCGGCTGGGCCGGCGGTTCACCTCGGGCCGCGAGTGCTATCCCTGCGCCCTGACCACGGGCGACATGCTCCGCAAGATGGCCGACCCCGACACCGACCGCGACGAGGTGGCCTTTTTCATGCCCTCGGGCCTGGGACCCTGCCGCTTCGGTCAGTACCACCGCTATCACCGCCTGGTCCTGGATGAGGCGGGATATGCGGACGTGCCCATCTTCGCCCCGGACCAGTCGGATCAGATGTACCAGGAACTGGACGTCGAGGGCGGCCAGGGCTTCACCCGGCTGGGCTGGAACGCGATCGTGGCCGTGGACCTGATCCAGAAGCTGCTGCTCGAGATCCGGCCGCGGGAACTGCATCCCGGGGAGACCGACCGGGTTTACGCCCAAGGCCTGGCCGACATCTGCCAGACCATCGAGGGCCAGGGAGATCTGCCCGAGGCCCTGGAGCGCTGCCGGGCGGCCTTTGCCACCGTGCCGGTCGGGCCGCCCAACAACCGGCCCGTGGTCGGCGTGGTGGGCGAGATCTACACCCGGGCCAATCCATTCGCCAACGGCGACATCGTCCGCCGCCTGGAGCAGATGGGCGCCAAGGTCTGGCTGCCGCCCATCGGCGAGTGGATCCACTATGTCTCGTACGAGGCCAAGGTCCGGGCCAGCAACCTGCGTCGCAGGAAGGCCTGGCTGCGGCTGATGATCGAGACACACATTCAAGAGAAAGACGAACGCGCCTTGCAGGAGCTGTTCCGGGGGACGATCGGCAATCTCGAGGAGCCCCGCACCGGCGAGGTCCTTCAGATGGCCGCCCCGTGGGTCGATCCCGCCTTCAAGGGCGAGACCTGCCTGAGCGTGGGTAAGAGTTTGGATTTTTTGCAGAAAGGGGCGGCGGGCATCGTCAGCGTCGTGCCTTTCACCTGCATGCCCGGCACCATAGTCGATGCGGTCATGAAGCGCCTTCGATCTGAAAAGGGGGGATGGCCTTTCTTGAACCTGGCCTGTGACGGACAGGAGGACGCGGCCTTCACTACCCGGATCGAGGCCTTTGTCCATCAGCTCCACGACTATCATCGGCGCCGGGCCACGGAGAAATGATGAAAAAGATGCTGATCAACGCCGCGGCCCCGGAGGAGCTTCGGGTGGCCACGGTCCTGGACGGACGGCTGTTCGAGTTCCAGACCGAGTCCGCCTCCCGGCAACAGACCACCGGGAACATCTACAAGGTCAGGGTGGTCAATGTCGAGCCCAGCCTCCAGGCCGCCTTTGTGGACATCGGGACCGGCAAGAACGCCTTCCTCCAGATGGACGAGATCCACCCCGAGTACTTTCACGGTCCGGCCGAGGTCCTGGACCAGTCTCACCCGCCCATTCAGAAGGTCATCCGCCGCAATCAGGAGATCCTGGTCCAGGTCACCAAGGAGCAGACCGACCTCAAGGGGGCCTCGGTGACCACCTTCCTGAGTCTGCCCGGACAGTTCCTGGTGCTCATGCCCGGGCGCGAGGCCAAGGGGGTCTCCCGCAAGATCGAGGACGAGGCCGAGCGGACCCGGCTCAAGCGCGTCCTGAGCGAACTCAAGGCCCCCGAGGGCGTGGGCGTCATCGCCCGGACCGCGGCCCAGGGCCGGTCCAAGGCCGACCTGACGAGAAACTTCAAGTACCTGTTGCGGCTGTGGGAGGACCTGCGGAAAAAGGGCGTCGAGGCCTCGCCGCCGGCGGTCATCTACAAGGAGGAGGACCTGCCCCTGCGCGTGCTCCGGGATTTTTACGGCAGCGACATCGACGAGATCATGGTGGATGACACCGAGGTGTACGAGCGCATCCGGCGGTTCGTCCGCCTGTACACCCCCCAGAAGGCGGTTCCGGTCAGGCTGCACAAGGAACCCAAGCCCATCTTCTCCAGGTATCAGATCGAGGAGCAGATCGAGTCCATTTACCAGTCCCGGGTCGAACTGCCCTCGGGCGGCTGGATCGTCATCGACACCACCGAGGCCCTGGTGTCCGTGGACGTCAACTCGGGCAAGGCCACCCGCGGCAAGAGGATCGAGGACACGGCCTATCAGACCAACCTCGAGGCGGCCGTCGAGAGCGCCCGGCAGTTGCGACTGCGGGACCTGGGCGGCCTGATCGTGATCGACTTCATCGACATGCGGGACAAGAAACATCAGCACGAGGTGGTCCGGCGCCTGAAAGAGGAACTCAAGCTGGACAAGGCCAAGACCACGGTCGGCCGCATCTCGCGGTTCGGGATGCTCGAGATGAGCCGGCAGCGGATTCGGCCGTCCATCGAGTTCGGGACCTTCGAGCCCTGCCCGGCCTGCAGCGGCCTGGGCCGGGTCCGCGCCGTCGAGCCCACGGCCCTGGGGCATCTGCGGGGCATTCAGCGACGCCTGGCCAAGGGCAACGTCCAGCGGGTGACGGGCGTGTTTCCGCCCGAGGTGGCGGCCTATCTGCTGAACGTCAAGCGCATGGAGCTGGCCGAGATGGAACAGCGGCACCGGGCCCGGATCGACATCCGGTCCGAGCCGGGTCTCCACCGGGCCGAATCCCGGATCGATTTCCAGCGCCGCGAGGCCGCGGGCGCCTGATACACAAGGGGGAATCATGGACTATCTGGAGATGACCTCGCCCTGCGGGGTCGATTGTTTCAACTGCCCGCTGTACGCCGCGGTTGAAAACGAAGATCTGCGCAAGATGATCGCCGAGAGACTGGGCGTCCCGCCCGATGCGGCCCAGTGCCCGGGCTGCCGTGGGGCCCAGGGCAACATGCCCTTTCTGGGCTGGACCGAGCCCTGCCCCCAGTTCACCTGCGTCCAGGGCAAGGGGTATGATTTCTGTTACGAGTGCGACGACTTTCCCTGCTACTGGCTGCACCCCTCGGCCTATCGGGCCGACGCCGTGCCTCACAACCACAAGCTCTATAACCTGTTGCGGATCCAAAAAGTGGGCGTGGAGGACTGGGCCAAGAACGAGGCCAAGCAGGTCCGGGAGACCTATCTGAAGGGCGATCACCCCATCCTCCAGACCGTGAAGAAAAGGCAGGAACTCGGGTAACCTGGTACGCGTTTGGGGCGCACGTCCACTGGTTCTTTAAGGACTAAGATCTTTCATCATTGCGGGGGGCTTCTTCCAGTCCCCCGCGCCCCCCTAGGACCAGAGGGGGTTCCCCGTCGAACCCCCTCTGGACTCCCGCGCCGCTTCGGGGCTCCGCCCCTAAGTGTAATTGTCAAACAGGTTGTTTACGGTTTTGAGTCTGGAGACTGGCGGTTTTT
>CAZMVB010000043.1:0-2505 GCA_964569795.1 uncultured Desulfarculales bacterium
CCCCCGGCGTCCGGCCTCGATTTCCTGGCCCGGGGCACCCCCAAGCCGCCCCTGCGGGTGGCGCCCCTGCCCGTGCCGGCCCCGATCTCGCCCCCCACCCGGTCCGAGCCTGCCCCGGCCGTGAAGAAACCGGCCGTTGTGGCCAGCCTGCCCCGGAGGGGTCCCTGGCCCCCGACCCAGCTGAAGCTTCCGCCGGTTCCGGTCCCACCGAGGCTTCGCCCGGCCCCCCGCCTCCCGGCGCTCAAGCTCGGGTCCGAGGTCCTGGCCCTGGCCCGGTGGAAGTGTTCGCCCACCTTTGGCCACTGGGCCATCGTTTACAGCGGACGCCTCACCCGCCTGGACCGCAAATGGGCCCTGGTCAAGCTCGAGCACCGGTACGGGTACCGCTACCGGCCCAGGCGAAAGGGCATCGACCGGACCAACTGGTGGTGCGTGCCCCGGCGGCGGCACTGCTACAAGGTCGTGTCGTTCTCCGCCTGGAACGGACACTACCAGCCCGGCCTGGTGGTCCGCTTCCCGCGGCGGCAGGTCGTGTCCGAGCGGCGCCGGATCGAGGGCGGCGTGGCCCGCCTGCTGGACCGCCGCTGCCGGGTGGGCCGGGCCGCCGTTGCCCCGGCTCGGCGCCGGCCGTCCCGCCGCGCAACCGGGTCCGGACGGCCGTGATTCCCCGCGACGTGCCTCTGTTTCCCTGGCCGGTCCCGAGCCTCAGGGGGGCCGGCGCGCGGCCCGGGACGCCTCGGTTTCGGGATCGAGCCTCCCGGCCCGGCCGAGGGAGGTGGGCGGCGCTGGCCCTGGCCGTCTGGCTCGCGGCCCCGGCCTGGGCGTCCGGCGCGGCCCAGGTTTCCCCCCGGTCCCGGCCGGCCGAGCCGCCGGTCAACGTCGAGACCCTGGTCGAGGTCCTGGGGCTGATCCTCAAGCATTCCCCCCAAACCGGCTCACCGGCCGGGTTTCTCCAGAAGGTGCTGGAGCGGGTCCTGCGCGGACTGGGGCCCTACAACCGGTTTTTGCCCCGGGACGAGTTTCTGGCCTTCCAGCGGTCCCTCACCGGCCGGTATCAGGGGATCGGGGTCGAGATGGTTCGTCGCCCGGGCGGCATCTTCGTCCGCCGGGTCGAGGCCGGCTCGCCGGCCGACCGGGCCGGACTCCGCCGCGGCGACCGGATCGTCAACGTCGGCAACCGCCAGGTGGGGCAGGACCTGGCCCTGGCCGGCAGACTGCTGCGGGGCCCGGCCGGGTCCCGCGTCCGGGTGGGCTGGGAGGACAACCAGGGGCGAAACCGCCGGGCCGCCATCCGCCGGACCAGAATCGTCCGCCACGATATCGAGTATTTCGTCACCGGGGACATCCTGGTCCTGACCATCCGCTTTTTCACGCCGCAGACCGACGAGCGGGTCCGGACCATCCTCAGCCGGTTTGCCGCCGGGCGGCGGCTGCTGCTGGACCTGCGGGACAACCAGGGCGGGGACCTGCAGGCCGCGGTCAACGTGGCCGACTGGCTGGCCCCGCCGGGCATCGAGCTGATCCGGATCATCTATCGCCACGGGGAACGGCGGTACATCTCGCGCCACAAGCCCCTGGTCAGCCGCTATCCGATCTACATCCTGGTCAACCGGGACACCGCCTCGGCCGCCGAGCTTCTGGCCGCGGCCCTGAGGTACCGTCAACTGGCCTTTCTCATCGGCTCGCGGACCCGGGGCAAGGGCGTGGTCACCGAGGTCTTCCCCCTGCTCCAGGGACACGGCCTGCTGCTCACGGTCGGGGTGATCAGGACCCCGGACGGCCGCACGTACAACCGCCGCGGATTGCGGGTGGACCTGGCCATCGACCAGGGCGAGGTGACCAGCGGCGACGATCTGGACGGGGTGCTCGAGCGGGCCTTGCAGTGGCTGGGCCGGACTGGCCCCCGGCCCCGGCCCTCGGACCTTCGGCGTCGGCGGATCAGGCCCCTCAAGTCCAACCCCTGACCGATCGTCCCTCTGTCCCTTGACGACCGCTCACCAGGGGTGGAACAATAGCGCCCAACGGCAACAGGTGGGCTTCCATGGGGAACGAGATAGCGGTCTTTCAGAGGTTCATCCGCCACAAGGGGATGCGATACACCCCGGAGCGGGAGACCATCATCCGCGAAATCTTCAGCCGACACGATCACTTTGACGTGGACGAACTCTACCTGCGGCTCCGGCGCCGCGGCGCCCGGGTCTCCAAGGCGTCCATTTACCGCACCCTGCCGCTGCTGATCGAGGCCGGACTCATCTCCGAGGTCTTCTTCGAGGACGGCCACATGCACTACGAGCACACCTTCGGCCACGAGCGCCACAGCCACCTGCGCTGTCTGGTCTGCGGCCGGGTGGTCGAGTTCTCGGCCCCGACCCTGGAAGGACTCCATTCCCGGCTGGGTGCTGAATACGGCTTTCAGGTCTCGGGGCACCGCCTCGAGGTCTTCGGCCAGTGCCCCCAGTGTCAAGCCGAGGGCAAGGAAAACTGATCTGACGTCACCTCAAAAGT
>CAZMVB010000043.1:2605-31878 GCA_964569795.1 uncultured Desulfarculales bacterium
GCCCCCAGTGTCAAGCCGAGGGCAAGGAAAACTGATCTGACGTCACCTCAAAAGTAGCAAGATCGACGGGCGCGGGTCTGGCCTGGCCACTCCGAGACCAATCAGCAATGAATAGGGACAACATGACCTTAATTGAGGCAGCACTGAACTGCCCCAAATGCGTAATCAGTGTGATGGGGGAACACGCCGGCGAAAGTGTTGACGAAATCTTCGTTAGAAAGAAAGACGACATCGAACAAACGGGCAAAACATTCTGGGTCATGAGGTCGCCAAAAGCGCGGCCGCATCAAGTCCGTGGGATCTGCAGGTCTCTTGCGCCATACACGATATTCGTTGAACCAGCAACCAGAGGCGGCGCTCGCCCCACCACAGGAGATAAGGCAGCCCGAGAATACTCCGAAGATCGGGTAAGGTGGCATCAATTGCCTGAAGGGTTGAGCCCCGTGACCGGGAAATTGGATCAAGGGGCGGTCGCCCTTGTTTTTGACATGATGACAACCGATGTCAGTGAACCATTGGACCTCTGGAAATACGCCGATGCTTCTGACATGCAACAACCTATCAGGTTCATACTTGGCCGTTCCACGGTCTGCGCCGTCAGAAAGGACATGAAATCACATCCAGGTACAATGAAGTCTCGCTACCGTGGAATCGTGGCCGTGGCGAGACTTGCCGATCCATATTGTGTCTGGATTCGATAACTAGAAAACGAGACGGTCCTACAGACGGCAGTTCAGTTACGATCCCTCGCCGCCGTACAGCTTAGTCATTTTATAGAATAATTGTCCCCGCCGAACCGACAAAAACGTCAAATCAAAACCGAGACTACAATACAGTTACACCGAGCCCTTGCAGGCCTTGAACATCCGGATCAGGTGCCTCAGGTTGTCCCGGTCCAGGGTCTCGTTGTCCTGCTTGATGTTCCCGTACCTGAGTTCAAAGGTCTGGCCGATCAGGCGCGGCAGTCGGACGTAGATATAGGTCGTGCCCAGCAGCCACAGCAGGTGTTCGGTCTTGTCCTTGGCGCAGAAGTAATCATTGTTGCCGTACTTCTTCCACAGGGCGGCCACGATCCCCTTCATCCGGTTATAGGTCGGGGTGGAGATCACCGGAGCGGTCAGATTGATCCGATAGATGCCGTAGCCGTCGCCGGTGACCTCGAAGTGGGCCGTAAGCGATACGCCGCCCACCAGTTTCTGGCAGACGCCGGTCCGGCTGCATGCCGCGCCCTTGAGCTGGTAGATCTGGGTCCCCCATTTGATACCCTGGAAACCGCCCGGGTCCCGGTTCGAGTCGGCGGCCCAGACCAGGGCCGGCGCGAGACACAGGATCAGGGCCACAATCGCCGCCTTTTTCATCGGCCTCCCCCTTTTGTCCGCCAATCGATCTGACGTCAAATTTGAAGCGCGGTTCATGATAACCCGAAGATATCCATTAGGTCAAGGATTTGCGCGGCTTAGGCGGAAGGGTATCTCGCGGTCGGGGAGTGGGGGGCCGATTTGAAAAAGAATTGACATGGCCCGGCCGGAGGAGTTAAAGTAATACTTGAGGTTTTCGCCCCGGAACCGGGGGCACTGATGAGGCCGAAAGGCATAAACAAAACACTAACTCTCATCCTCGGCGGCCTGGTCCTGGTCACCCTGGCCTCCTGCGGCAAGAGCGACCTGGACGGCTACCCAGGCTATGGCCGGCCCGACTGGGCGCACGCCGGCACGGCCCGCCTGGTGGTGGCCTACGCCAAATCCTACATCGGCGTCCCCTATCGCTACGGCGGCAACGGGCCCCACCGGGGATTTGACTGCTCCGGGCTCATCCAGCACGCCTACGGCCGCTTCGGGGTGAAGATTCCCCGCACGGCCAGGGCCCAGTTCCGCTTCGGCCGACCGGTCTCCCCCAGGCGGCTTTTGCCCGGGGACCTGGTCTTTTTCTGGTCGTGGCGCGGCAAGTGGCACGTGGGCCTGTATCTGGGCCGCGGCCGTTTCCTGCACGCCCCGCACACCGGCGCGGTCGTCCGGGTCGATTCCCTGTACTCCCGCTACTACCGCCGCCGCTTTCAGGGGGCCCGGCGCGTGGTCGGGTCCGGGTCGGCCTATTGGAGGTCAACTAGTCGTTATTAATACCGATGGACCTCGAAGCCCATACAAGGCGACCCGGCTTACTTGTAAAAAATCAATCGTGTATCTTTGATGACCGACCCGATCTACGACCATATCGGCCGAGTCTATAACGCCAGCCGCCGGGCCGAACCGGCCGTGGTCAAGTGCCTGGTCGATCTGCTCGGGCTCCCCCGGGGATCGGTCCTCGCCGACATCGGCGCCGGCACGGGCAACTATTCCAGTGCCCTGGCCGAGGCGGGCTACCTCGTCCACGCCATCGAACCCTCGGCCGAGATGCGCTCTCAGGCCAGGGCCCACCCCGGCGTCAGGTGGCTTGCCGGCCGGGCCGAGGACCTGCCCCTGGCCGACCGGTCCGCCCAAGGCGTGGTCTCCACCCTGGCGATACATCACTTCGACTCGCTGGCCGGGGCGGCCTCGGAAATGCACCGGATCTGCCCGGCCGGGCCCGTGGTCATCTACACCATGGACCCCCGCCAGGGGGAGGACTTCTGGTTCGGGCGCTACTTTCCGGCGATCTTCGAGCGGGTTTTTTCCGTCTTCCCCCCGCTGAACCAGGTCTGCCGAACCTTGGGCCATGGGACAGATTGGAAATTAATCGTAAAAGAATTTCCCCTGCCCCGAGACTCGGTCGATATGACCATGCATTCCGGGTGGAGCCGGCCGGAGATATATCTGGACGAGACATTCAGGCGCAACACGTCCGGCTTTGCCCTGGCCGAGGCCGGTGAGGTCGCCGCCGGCCTGGCCGCTTTGAGGCGGGACCTCAAGTCCGGGGAGTGGGACCAAAGGTATGGTCATCTCAGGCGCGAACCGTCGCTCGATCTCGGTTTCCGGTTTCTTTGCTTTGCCTGACTTTCACAAACCCGCGACTGCCCCATGATTTTCCCCACGGAACGTGAATGACCGGCACACCGGCCACCCCCGGCCGGCCGCCCTTGGGCCTGAAAAAAATTCCGTGGGGTGCGTGGTTGATTTTGATTTGGATTTATTTAATAACGGATGGTAGTTAACTGGATATGCCCCGTGGTTCAGGCGCAGGTTGGTGGTTCTAATTAGCGACTTCAACTTGACAACCCAGTTTAACCAACCATATAGTTTAACCGATATCAACCCAATGGTTAATACCGACCCGGACAGGGAGACGACCATGGTCCAGCACGCCGACGACCCCAAGAAGAAGATCATCGCCGCGGCCACGGCCCACTTCTCGGCCAAGGGCTTTTTCGGAGCCCGGATGCAGTCCATCGCCGACGAGGCCGGCGTGAACAAGGCCATGCTCCACTACTACTTCTCGACCAAGCGGGACCTCTATGTCCACGTCCTGGCCGAGGTCTATCGGGAGATCTTCGGCGGCCTGGCCGCCCGGGTGGTGCCCGAGTCCGACGCCAAGGACCGCCTGAAGCTGTTCATCCAGTTCTTCCTGGATTTCTGGAGCACCCGCCAGAGCCTGATGGCCCTGGTGGAGCGGGAACTCCTGGACGGCGGCGAGGCCCTGGACGAGGCCCTGAACATGGTCTTCGGCGACGCCGCCTTTTTCGGCGGCCTGACCGGCCGGGCCCTGGTGGAGACCCTGGTCGGCCCGACCTGGCCCCGATCGCTGGAGTTGACCCACACCGTGTTCTCGGTGACCGGGATGTGCGTCGTCTCTTTTCTGGGCCGGCCCATCTTCGGCAAGATCATGCAGGAGGACGTGTCCGACTTTGACGCCTACCTGGCCCGGCGGCGGGCGAATATCCTGACCCTGATCGATCGTATCTTCGCCGCCCAGGCGGCCCCGGCCGACCGGGGAGGCAGCCCCGGGGTCGGCCGGTCATGAGCAAGGTCCTCAAGAAAATCATCCGGGTCCTGGTGGTCCTGGTGGTCCTGGGAGGGGCCGCGGTCGGGGTCTGGCTGTACTACTCGGGGCGCCCGCCGGCCAATCCCGATCTGGTGCGGGTCAACGGGACCATCGAGGCCACCGAGGTGGACATCAGCTTCAAGCTGAGCGGGGTCATCGCCCGCCTGTTGATCGAGGACGGGATGCGGGTGGTCAAGGACAAGACGGTCATTGCCGTCCTGGAGCACCAGGACCTGCTGGACCAGCGGGACGCGGTCCTGGCCAGGCTCCGGCAGGCCCGGGCCACCCAGGCGGCGGCCCAGGCCTCCCTCAATCTGCTGCTGGCCGGGACCAGGCCCGAGGCCATCGCCCAGGCCGCGGCCAAGGTCCGCGAGGCCAGGTCCACCGCCTGGGAGGCCCGGCGGACCTGGCAGCGTTACAGCCCGCTGTACAAGCGCCAGGTCATCTCCGGCCAGGACCGGGACCAGGCCCGGGCCAAGTATTTGGCCGCCCAGGCCACGGTCCATCAGGCCGAGGAATACCTCCGCCAGTTGAAAAACGGCCCCCGGCCCGAGGAGATCGAGCAGGCCCGGGCCCAGGCCAGGGCCGCCCGGGCCGCCGAACTGGCCGCCCTGGCCGAACTGAAGCTGATCAAGACCCGGATCGGCTACGCCAAGATCTACGCCCCCTTGACCGGGTACGTCCTGATAAAGAACGTCGAGGCCGGCGAGTTCGTCACCGCCGGGACCCCGATCTGCACCATCGGCGACCTGGACGTGGTCAAGTTCATCACCTATGTCCCCGAGACCCAGCTGGGCCGGGTCAAGCTGGGCAACCACGTCATTGTCACCGTGGACACCTACCCCCACAAGAAGTACGTGGGCAAGATCATCTTCATCTCGTCCCAGGCCGAGTTCACCCCCAAAAACGTCCAGACCCAGGCCGAAAGGATCAAGCTGGTCTATAAGGTCAAGGTCCGCCTGATCAACCCCAACCAGGAGCTCAAACCCGGCATGCCCGCCGACGGGGTGATCGACACCACCAGCGGCCCGGCCGGGCGGGCGGGGACCGGGAGGCCGCGGCCCGATGACCGCACCGGCGGTTAAGACCACCGGCCTGGGCCGGACCTTCGGCCGGGTGACGGCCCTGTCCGGACTGGACCTGGAGGTCGAGCGGGGCGAGCTGTTCGGCCTGGTCGGACCGGACGGCGCGGGAAAGACAACCACCCTGCGCATCCTGGCCGGTATCCTCAAGCCCAGCCGGGGCACGGCCCAGGTCATGGGCCTGGACGCGGCCAAGCGCCCGGAACGGATCAAGGACCACCTGGCCTACATGCCCCAGCGCTTCGGCCAGTACGGCGATCTGTCGGTCATCGAGAACATCAACTTCTACGCCGACCTGTACCGGGTCCCCAAGAAAAAGCGCCGCCAGCGCATCGAACTCCTGCTCCACGCCTCCCGGATGACCCAGTTCCAGGACCGGCTGGCCCGCAACCTGTCCGGCGGCATGAAGCAGAAGATGGGGCTGTGCTGCGCCCTGGTCCACGAGCCCGAGCTCCTGCTCCTGGACGAGCCGACCACCGGCGTGGACCCGGTCTCGCGCCGGGACTTCTGGCGGATCCTGGCCGACATGCGCGGCCGCGGGGTGACGGTGATCATGGCCACGACCTACCTGGACGAGGCCGACCGCTGCACCCGGGTGGGTCTTCTGCACCAGGGCCGCCTGCTCATGGCCGACGAGCCGCCCGCCCTGCGGGGGCATCTCAAGGGCGTGCTCCTGACCCTGCGGGGCCTCGATCCCTACCGGGCCCGTGACGTTTTACGTGACGCCCCGGAGATCAGGCACCTGACCATGTTCGGGGCCAACCTCCACCTGGTGGTGGACGACGAGGCCGCGGGCCGGGAGGCGGTCACCCGGCGGCTCGGGGAGGCCGGCCTGGGCGGGTTCGATCTCGAGGCCATGGTGCCCTCGCTCGAGGACGTCTATATCGCCCTGGTCGAGTCCCGGGCCAAGGCCGACTCGGAAGTCGAGGCGGCCCATGGCTGACTGGGCCGTCGAGCTCAAGGAACTGACCAAGCGATTCGGGACCTTCACCGCCGTGGACCGGGTCAGCCTGACGGTGGGCAAGGGCGAGGTCTTCGGCTTTCTGGGTCCCAACGGGGCCGGCAAGTCCACCACCATCCGGATGCTGTGCGGCATCCTCCCGCCGACCGAGGGTCAGGCCTTTGTGCTGGGTTACGACGTCGCGCGCGAGGTGCCGGCCATCAAGCAGCGGATCGGGTACATGTCCCAGAAGTTCTCGCTGTACGAGGACCTGACCGTGGGCGAGAACATCGATTTTTTCTCCGGGCTGTACCGGGTCCCCAAGGCGAAGAGGGCCGCCCGCCGGGAGAACGCCCTGACCATGGCCGGCCTGACCGACCGGGTGGGCGACGTGACCACCACCCTGCCGGCCGGCATGCGCCAGCGGCTGGCCCTGGGCTGCGCCCTGCTCCACGAGCCGGACATCGTCTTCCTGGACGAGCCCACCTCGGGGGTGGACCCGACCATGCGCCGCTCCTTCTGGGACCTGATCTACGATCTGGCCGCGGCCCAGGTGACCGTGTTCGTGACCACCCACTACATGGAAGAGGCCGAGTACTGCCACCGGCTGTGCCTGATCGATCAGGGCCGGGTGGCCGCCCTGGGCTCGCCGGCCGAGCTCAAGGCCAAGTACGGCCCGCCGGTGGTCCTGGCGGCCACGGTCGGCGACCCGGCGGCCGCCCTGGTGGTTCTGGGGCAGATACCCGACATCGAGGACGTCTCCCTCTTCGGCCGGGACGTCCACGTCGCCTGGGGCGGCGGGGCCGAGGCCCTCGAGGCTGAGATCCGCTCCCGGCTGGACGCGGCCGGCGTCCCCCTCACCGGGCTGACCGCCATCCCGCCCTCCCTGGAGGACGTGTTCATCCGCCTGGTCGAGGCCCGCGCCGATTCGACCTGAGACGAGGCCCGACGTGAATCTCGCCCGCACCATGGCCATCATCCGCAAGGAGACCCGCCATCTCCTCCGGGACAAGCGCAGCCTGATCCAGTCCATTCTCCTGCCGATGATGATGCTCTTTCTGTTCGGCTACGCCCTGTCCCTGGACGTGGACCGGATCCCGACGGTGATCTACGACCTGGACAAGACCTTCGAGAGCGCCGACCTTCACCGCCGCCTGGTCGCCTCCCGCTACTTCGACGTCATCGGCGCCGTCCACTCCTACCGCCAGCTCGAGCGGATGATCATGACCCGCCGGGCGATGATGGCCCTGGTCATCCCGTACGGCTTCGGGGCCAAGCTCAAGAAGAACCAGCGGCCCAAGATCCAGGTCTTTCTGGACGGCGTGGACGCCTCGACGGCGACCATCGCCCTGGGCTACATCCAGGGCCTGGTCGGCCAGTTCGGGATGGAGCGGATCTTCAGCAACTTCCGGCGGATGGGCCTGACCAATCTGGAGCCGCCCCTGGACGTCCGGATGCGGGTCTGGTTCAACCCCGAGCTGCGGAGCAAGAACTTCATCATCCCCGGACTGATCGCGGTCATCATGGCCATTGTCAGCGCCTCGACCGTGTCCCTGACCATCGCCCGCGAGTGGGAGAACGGGACCATGGAGCAACTGGTCTCGACCCCGCTGCGGCCCCTGGAGCTGCTCATCGGCAAGATGGTCCCCTACCTGGCCCTGGGCATGGTCAGCCTGGCCCTGTCCGTGGCCGTGGCCGTCTATCTGTTCCGGGTGCCCTTCGTCGGGTCGATCACGCTCCTGTTGGCCTTTTCCTTCATCTTCCTGGTCGGGACCCTGAGCATGGGCCTGCTCATCTCGATCAGGGTCAAGAGCCAGCTGGTGGCCAACCAGATCGGGGTGGTGACCACCTTTCTGCCCTCGTTCCTGCTGTCCGGGTTCATTTTTCCGATCCTGAACATGCCGGCCGTGCTCCAGTACGTGACCTACATCGTCCCGGCCCGGTATTACGTCTCGATCCTCAAGGGGCTCTTTCTAAAAGGCGTCGGCCTGCACACCCTGGCCTCCGAGGCCGCCTTTCTGGCCGGCTTCGCCCTGGTCATGTTCCTGCTCGCCGCCCGGAGCCTGAAGATGAGGTTGGCCTGATGCTGGTCCGGATCGCCCACATGCTGAAAAAGGAGCTGACCCTGGTCGTCCGCGACCCCCGGCTCCGGTTCGTGATCATCGTCCCGTCCCTGGTGCAACTGATGCTCTTCGGCTACGCGGCCAACACCGACATCCGCCACATCCCGACCCTGGTCGCCGACCGGGACAACACCATTCAGTCCCGCGAGTTCGTCCGCAAGTTCACCTCGACCGGCTACTTCAACGTGGTCGAGAAGAACCCGGACCCGCGCCGGATGGACTGGCTCATGAATCACGACGAAATCCGGGCGATCATCCATCTCCCCCGGGGCTTCGGGGCCAACCTGAAGCGGCGGCGCACGGCCGTGGCCCAGATCATCGTGGACGGCACCGACTCGAACACCGCCTCCCAGGTGGCGGCCTACAGCCGGGCCGTGACCCAGGCCTACACCGAGGCCCTGCTGCGCGAGCGGCTGACCTATCTGGTCGGCCTGATGCTGGAGCAGGGCCAGTTGTTTCCGACCGGGGCCGGACCGGTCGAGCTCGAACCCCGGGTCTGGTTCAACCCCAACCTCGAGTCCCGCAATTTCTACATCCCGGGCATCGTCGCCACCATCACCCTGATCATCATCACCCTCCTGACCTCCATGGCCGTGGTCCGGGAACTGGAGCAGGGGACCCTGGAGCAACTGAGCGTCACCCCCCTGACCGCCCTGGAGTTCATCATCGGCAAGACGGTCCCCTTCGCCCTGATCGGCTATCTGAACATGGCCCTGATCGCCACCGTCGGCATCCTCTGGTTCAAGGTGCCCTTTCAGGGCTCGGTGGGCCTGCTGTTTTTGGCGGCCACCTTTTACATCCTGGCCTCGATCGGGGTGGGGCTGTTCATCTCGACGGTCTCCAACACCCTCCAGCAGGCGATGATGTCCACCTTCTTCTTCCTGTTTCCGACCATCGTCCTGTCGGGTTTCATGTTCCCCATCCGGAACATGCCCCAGATCATCCAGTACCTGACCTATCTCAACCCGCTGCGCTACTTCCTGGTCGTGCTGCGGGACGTGTTCCTCAAGGGCAACGGCCTGGCCGTGTTGTGGCCGCAACTGGTCGCCCTGGGGGTGCTGGGGGTGGCCGCCTTTTACCTGAGCGCCAGGCGGCTCAGAAAGCGGCTGCACTAGTCGGTTGTCTGGGGCGGGGGCGTTATGCTAGTGTTGGCCCCATGAAACGCGTCCTGATCATGAGCAAGGCCCAGCACACCGGGGCGGACCGGGCGGCGGAAAGCATCGCCGCCTGGCTGACCGAGCGCGACGTCGAGGTGGTCAAGTCCCCCTCAGGGGCGGACCCGGCCGCCCTGGACCTGGCCGTGGTTCTGGGCGGGGACGGGACGCTTCTGGGCGCGGCCCGCGAGGTGGGCATCAAGGGCGTGCCCATCCTGGGGGTCAACCTGGGGGGTCTGGGATTTTTGACCGCGGTCGGCCTGAACCGGATGTACGACGTCCTGGAACACTGGCTGGCCGGCGAGCACCGGGTCCAGGAACGGATGACCCTCGAGGGCCGGGTAATGCGCGACGGCCGCGAGGTCAGCCGGGGCCTGGTCCTGAACGACCTGGTCATCAACAAGGCCGCCCTGGCCCGGATCCTGGACCTGCCGACCTTTATCGACGACCGCTTCCTGACCACCTTCCGGGCCGACGGCCTGATCATCTCGACGCCCACCGGCTCGACGGCCTACAACCTGGCCGCCGGCGGTCCGATCCTGGTCCCCGGCCTCCAGGCGATCATCCTGACCCCGATCTGTCCCTTCACCCTGACCAACCGGCCCCTGGTCCTGGGGGATATGGCCCGGATCGAGGTCCAACTGGAGCGGGGCGACGACGCCTACCTGACCTATGACGGCCAGGTGGGCTTTGATCTGGCCGACGGCGACCGGGTCCTTGTCGGACGGGCCGGCCAGACCATCCGGCTGGTCGAGTCACCCCTGGGCTATTTCGAGATCCTGCGGACCAAGCTGGGCTGGGGCGAGGCGGCCGGCCGCCGGGCCCGAACCCGGGGCGAGGCCGATTGAGTTTTTTGTAATTTGACCTGGCCAGCGAGGACTCTTGACCGGTGCCGGCCCCGTCTTTTACGGGGATCAGTCTTCTTCAGGATGGGGCAAAATCGACTCCCCCCACTTCTTGACCGCGGCCACGCCGCCGGCCAGATTGACCGCGTCGGTTCGTCCCTCCCGGGCGAGCTGACGCTGGGCCTCGTAGGACCTCACCCCTGAGTTGCAGATCAGCACCAGTTTCTTGTCCCGGGGCAGTTTGTCCACCAGGCCGTCCAGTTGCTCCTGGGGAAAGTGCATCCAGTGGGGGGCCAGGGCCTCGAGATAGGGCGCGGCGTTATCCATGGCCCGGACGTCGATGAAGGCCCATTCCCCCTGGTCCCGCTCGGCCAGAAGCCGCGAGAACTCCTCGGGGGAAATATCCTTGAGGCGGCCCTCCAGCAGGTTCTCGGCGGTGTTGGCCGCGGCGTTCAGGATGTCCAGGGCCGAGGCAAAGGGCGGCGAGTAGGGCACCTCCAGGTTCGAGATTTCCGTGATGGTCGGTTGGTAGGGCATGAGCGCGGCCACGGCGCTGATCCGGCCGGCCAGGGCGTCGCCGTGGTCGCAGACCCCCATCAGGCCCAGCACCCGCCGGGTGTCCGGCTCGACGATCAGCTTGAGGTACATCAGCTCGAAGTCGGGGTAGAAGTGGGCCTTGTCGGCCTGGACCACCAGGACGCCGACCGCGTCCAGGCCGGCCTGGGTCGCCCGCTCCACACCCAGCCCCACCTTGGCCACCCCCAGGCCGAATAATTTAATAACGAAACTCCCGGCCACCCCTGGAAACGTGGCGTGTCCGCCGGCCAGGTTGGTCCCGATCACCCGGCCCTGGCGGTTGGCCAGCGAGCCCGAGGGCACGTACACCGTGCCGCCGGTGACCAGGCACTTGTTGGCCACGCAGTCCCCGCCGGCAAAGATATCCGGGTCCGAGGTGCGCAGGGTCTCGTCCACCACGATTGACCCCCGCTCGTCAGTGAGCAGCCCGGCGGCCGCGGCCAGCTCGCCGTTGGGTTGGACCCCGGCGGCCAGGACCACCAGGTCCACGTCCAGGGTCATCTGGTCGGTGACGATCCGCTCGACCCCCTGATCGTCGCCCTCGAACCGCTCGATCCGGTGTCCGAGGTGGAGGTTGATTTCGTTTTTAGCCAGGTGGGCCTCGACCATCCGGGCGATGTCGGCGTCCAGGACGCCGGGCAGGATATGGGGGGCGATCTCGAAGACGTGGGTCTCGATCCCCCACAAATCGGCCATGGCCTCGGCCATTTCCAGGCCGGTGGCCCCGGCCCCGATGACCGCCGCCGCGTTCACTCGCCCCTGGGAGATGATCCGCTTGATGGCCTCGGCCTGGTGGAGATTGCCCACCGGCCAGACCCCGGGCAGGTCCGCCCCGACAATGGGCGGGACGTTGGGCCGGCTGCCCGTGGCCAGGACCAGCTTGTCATAGGGCAGGGCGTCTTCCTCGCCCGTGTCCAGGTTTTTTATCCGGACGACCTTTCGCTCGCGGTCAATGGCCAGGGCCTCGGTCCGGGTCAGGACGTCGATGCCCTTGGCCCCCTTGAAAAAGGCCGCGTCCCGGGTCATGTGGAACGAGGTGCTCAGCAGGCCCTTCAAATCTGGCACGTCGCCGGACACGTAATAGGGGATGCCGCAGCCGCCATAGGAGATCAGGTCGTCCCGGTCGATCATGGTCACCTTCGCCTCGGGGACCAGCCTCTTCAGCCGGCAGCCGGCCTTGGGACCGCAGGCCACGGCGCCGATTATGACAACGTTTAATGACACGACGGATTCACCCCTCGACTCCGCGGCTCGTTCCGGCCCGGGAGATGTTGTTTTATTTGAAAATCGGATACCAATCGCTTCTGGACACAGCCGGGCTTGGGCCGACCTCGGATTACCGGCTCATCCCAGCTCGGCCGTGGGCGGCCCGGTCATCCGCGGGGGCTGCCCGCCGGCGCTGACAAAGGCCTCGACCACCCGCTGGGACAGATAGCCGATCTGCTCCGTTACGAAAAACTCGACGTCGAAGCAGTAGCCGGTTTCGTCGAACAGTCCCTGGGGCACGGCGTTGCCCTCGCCGGCCGGATCGGTGATCTCGTCCTCATAAAAGCAGACCGACAGCCACCAGGGCTCGTGGTCCGAGACCAGGACGTCGATCAGAAAGAACACCGGCCGGGTCCGGCCCTCGGGCGCCGGCTCCAGCCGGGCCCGCCAGGACCAACTGATGCCCGGGCGCTCGACGATCGTCCAGGCCACCTCCGGCCAGCGCAGGGCGGCCCCGGTCAGCTCGGCAAAGGCCTGCCTCAGCGGCCGCTGTCCCGCCGGCCAGGCCGTCAGGAGCCGCCTCAGATTCTGTTTGGTGTCTTCCTGACTGGTCATGGCCCCCAGCCCTAACACAATCCCGTTCATTGGACAAGCCTGCGGAACGGGGGGAACGCCCATGAAACTTGCGTCCCCGTGTTTAGAACTGATAAAATTTTATTAATAAAACCGAGGAGGTTCAAATGCGCCGCATTATGGCGTGGTTGGTGATAGCGGTCCTGGTCGGGGCGCTCCTGTCCTGCGGCAGCGCCCAGCGGACCGGCGGGGTCATCGGCGGCGCGGTCGGGGCCGTGACCGGCGGGCTGATCGCCGGCTCGGGCAGCCGCTGGATCGGGACCATCCTCGGCGGGGCCATCGGGGCCCTGGCCGGCGCCGGGATAGGGACCCTGATGGACCGGGCCAGCCGCCAGGCGGCCTACACCGGCCGGCCGGTCCAGTACATGGCCGCCGGTGGCCGGGACCGGGTGGTCTCGACGCCCATCGGCCGGGACGACCGGACCGGATGCGTCATCGTCCGCGAGACCATCTACCGTCAAGGACAGATCCTCAAGACCGGATACCGCCAGGTCTGCCCCCAAAGATGACCCCGGGCCTGCCCAGGGGCGAAAAATAACCTTGATTCAAGCGACATAGTTTTCAGGCCAGGCGGGCCCAGCTGCCCTCCTGGAAGGGATTGCGCTTCACGGCCAGGGCGAACAGGAACGGATAGTTGCGTTTCAGATAGACCATGTAGTCCAGCCATTGCCCCAGGAGCAGGTTGTAAACCCGGGCGATGTCCCCGGCCAGGTGGGTCAGGTCGTCCTTGGTCAACTGGTCCAGGGGGGCCCGCATGATCAGCTCTTCCCGCAGGTGAAAGACGGCCATCAACAGATCGGTGAACCGGTCGTGCTCCAGCAGAATCGGGTTTTCCAGGAGCCGGAGCATCTGGGTCAGGTTGGTGTCCAGGAGCCGCTTCAGGCCCGGCAGATCGGCCCGGGTGATGTCCGGCCGATAGAGGTAGTCCTTCAATCTCTTGCGGGCCCGGTCGTAGTGCTCCTCGTCCGAGACGTCCCCGCCGCCCAGGGCCTGGCGGACCGCTTCCCGGTTCTGGTCCAGATCGGACAGGTCGGCCAGCAGGGCCGTGCCGATCTGGGAGAAGAACACGCCGATGACCATGTTCATCTTTTCCAGGCGGATGAGCTTGTCCCGGCGTCTGAGCAGGGCCTCGGTGGCGTTGGCCACCACAGCGGTGAAGGTCCCCACCCCGCCCACGATCAGGATGATCACCAGGAGCCGGCCCCAGCCGGTCTGGGGGGTGATGTCGCCGTAGCCCACGGTGGTGATCGTCACCAGGGCGAAGTAGAGTGTCTCGCCCGGTCCCTTTTTCTCGACGATCATGAACCCGACCGCGGCCAGGATGGTCACGATGATCATCGCCGCCAGAAAGAGGCGCAGACTGCGGACCAGTTGATTCACGCCGATCGCTCCCCGGGGTGTTTCTGTCAAGTATAGAGGGGGCGGAGGATATTTCAAGGCGCGCTGGAAATCCTCGGACGGCCGTGAGTCTCAGGGACTCTCACCGGCCCGGTGGATTTCGATGACCTCGATCAGGTCCGGGATGAACCGGGTCAGGTCCTCGACCACGCAGACGTCGGCCAGATTGAAGATGGCCGCGTTGGGGTCCAGGGACACGGCGACGATGAATCCGGCGCCCTGCATGCCCATGGTGTGCTGCCGGGCCCCGGAGATGCCGCAGGCCAAATAGAGCCGGGGGGTGACCGTGGCCCCGGTCTGGCCCACCTGGCGGCGATACTCGAGCCAGCCGGCGTCGATGACCGGGCGCGATCCGGCCACGGCCGACCGGGGAAACAGGGCGGCCAGGCGCTCGATCAGGGCCAGGTTTCTTTCGTCACCGATGCCCCGCCCGGCGGCGACGATGACGTCGGCCTGGGTCAGATCAAAGTCTCCGCCGCCCACGTCCCGGATCCCCAGATCGCGCGTCCGCGCAGGCGGCGGCGATTCGTCGCGGATCATTACCCGGCCCTCGGCCCCCCGGGAATCCTCCGCGGCGGGCGGCCCGATGACCCCGGGCATGAGGGTGATGACCGTTGTCTCGGTGAGGGGCCTGATCCGGGCCTCGAGCTTGCCGTGCCAGGCCGGGCGGATGAGGACCGGGACGCCCTCCTCGATCTCGACGCCCTCGACCCCGGTGACGCAGGCCGCCCCGAGACTGACCGCCAGGGCCGGGGCCAGGTCCAGGCCGGTCGAGGTCTGACCCAGGCAGACGAGGGCCGGTTTGGCCTCGGGCAATATCTTACGCAGCAGCCCCAGCCAGGCCTCGCCCAGGTAGCGCTCCGGCCCGCCCGCGGCCCAGACGTCGATTCCGGTTTCGGCCGCCAGGCGCTTGGCGGCCGAGACGGCGTCACGGCCGACGGTCACGGCCAGGGGCCTCAGGCCCAAATCGCCTTGCAGCCGGCCGGCCAGGGCGATCATCTCCAGATCCAGCGGCGAGGGGGCCCCGGCCGGGCATTCGGCGATGATGACGGTCGTGCTGGCCATGTCGTTTAGAGAAAACCCTTGTCCGCCAGGATTTTCTGTAATCGTTGGGCCTTGACTCGAGTATCACCCTCTAAGACCAGGCCGGCCCGCTTCCGGACGGGCGGGCTCAGGCTCAGGGTCTCGGTCGGCTCGGTCTGGTCGGTGAGGGTTTCGAGCGGGATGGTCTCCGGCGGCGTCTGCTTGGCCCGCAGGACGTTGGACAGCGAGGGATAGCGGGGCTTGTTGATCCCGCTCTGGACGGTGATCAGCGCCGGCAGGTCCAGGGCCAGCCGGTGCCGCCGGCCGCCCTCGATCTCCCGCTCGACGGTTAGCTCCCGGCCGTCCGGGGCCAGGTCCAGGGCCATGACCAGGGTCGCCCAGGGCCGGTCCAGAAGCGCGGCCAGGGCCGGGCCGACCCGGCCGTTCATCTGATCCTCGCTCATGGCCCCGGTGACGATCAGGTCGTAGTCCCGGGTCTGGGCCAGGCCGGCCAGGGCCGCCGCCGTGACCAGGGGCCCGGGGTCGCCTTGGGTCAGGACGTGGATTCCCCGGTCCGCGCCCATGCCCACGGCCCGCTCCAGGACCTTGGCCGCCCGGTCCGGGCCGACGGTGGCCGCGTCAATCTCCACCCCGGGGCGTGACTCCTTGATCCGGACGGCCGCCTCCACGGCGAACTCGTCGAACCGGTTCAGCCAGTAAGTGGCCGGCCCGTCGGGCCCGGCCGCCCGGCCCGAGGCGTCCACCCGGAGCCGGGTCTCCGGCTCGAGGACCTGCTTGATCGCCACCAGCAGGCGGATGTTGTCCCGTCCTGTCACGTCGTCAGTCTATGTCGGGAACCGGACCCGGGCAATGAAAAAACGAACGAACGCTCGTTTTTTTATTGACGCCGCCCCCCGCCCCTGAGAGAGTAGTCCCGGAACCTCGAGGGGAGACGATTCATGGCCGAACCACAGTACCCGACCGCGGAAGGAATCTGGTCCAAGGGAAAGCGCTCCGAGGAAAAATACCAGGGCGTTCAGTTGGGCCTGCCCTGGCCCGAGGCGGTCGAAAATTTCCGGAAGGCCAGCCAGAGCCGCGACGATTTCGATCCGGCGGTCCTGTTCGTCTGGGGGACGATGCAGGCCAAGGCCGTCCTCAACCTCCTTCAGGCCGCGGAAGAAAATTTCGGGGCGGCCGGCCAGGAGATGGCCCGGAAGGCGATCCAGCGGGCCGGCTACGAGGCGGCCGTCGGCCTCTGGGAGAACTCGACCTTTCCCGAGGACCTCACGGAAATCGAACTGGTCTCGTTCGTGGTCACCGGGATCAACACCGTGCTCTATGCCTCGCTGGAGCGGCCGTGGATCACCGACGACCAGCGGTGCGAGTTCGACATCCTGTGGTGCCCCCATCAGGACATTTACAGCGCCTTTGACTGCCGGGTCCAGCGCTACTTTGTCGAGGGCATGATCCAGGCCATGGCCGACAAGGGCCTCAAGAATGTCACCCCCCTGGTGGACAAGGTCATGCCCCACGGCGAACCCCACTGCCACTTCTCCGTGGACAAGCACGCGGAAGGCGAGCCCAACCCGTGGCACCTCTACTCGAACGACCTGGCCCGGCGGGCCCTGGACAGACTAAAGGACGGATGAACCGGACGGCCCGCCCCTGATGAGCACCATCTATTTCATCCGCCACGGCCAGGCCAGTTTCGGCCAAGGCGACTATGACCGGCTGTCCGAAACCGGCCTCAGACAGGCCGAGCTGCTGGGGGATTACCTGAAACGTCTGGGGACGGTCTTTGACGCCGTCTGGTCGGGCACCCTGAACCGGCAGCGGGACACGGCCCGGGTGGTCCTGGACCGGCTGGGGATCGCCGGGGAGCCGCGGATCGAGGCCGACCTCAACGAGCACGACACCCGGGCCATCATCACCGGCCAGTGGCGCCACCTGACCGAACGCGAGCCCGGCCTGATCGAGGACTATCAGCGGATGTTCAGCGACGAGGGGGCCTTCAAGCGGGTTTACCGGCGGACCATGCTCCGCTGGATGGCCGGCCGGTTCTCGGACCCCGAGGCCGAGTCATACGCCCGGTTTCTGGACCGGGTCGAGGGGATCACCCGGCGGCTCATGGCCTCGGACGAGGAAAACGTCCTGGTCTTCACCTCGGGCGGGCCGATCTCGACGGTCATGCGTCTCGCCCTGGAACTGTCCGACGAGCAGGCCCTGGCCCTGACCTTGCGGCTGCGAAACGCCTCGGTGTCCACCTTTCAGGGCCGCCCGGAGAGCCTCCGCCTGGTGGTCTTCAATCAGGTGGCCCATTTGGAGGCCAGCGGCCTCCCCGGCCTGATAACCTATCGCTGAACCACCGGCGGCCAGCCGAAACGGTGATGGGCCGTTAATAAATAAAGCCGGGGACCGGGACAATGACCGACCGGTCGAGCGAGCCGTCATGAGCACCATCTACTTCATCCGTCACGGCCAGGCCAGCGCCACCGAGGACGACTACGATCGGTTGTCCGAGCTGGGCCGCCGCCAGTCCCGGCTGCTGGGCGAGTACCTCCAGGCCCGGGGACTCCGGGTTGACGCGGCCGTTTCCGGGACCCTGACCCGCCAGAAGGACACCGCCCGGGAGGCCCTGGCCGGTCTGACCGAGGCCCCGCCGTTCGGGGAACTGCGGATCGACCCGGGCCTTGACGAGAGCCTGACCATGAACTTCATCGACCGGCTGCTGCCCCGGTTGGTCCACCAGGACCCGGGGCTGGCCGATGATCTGCGAAATATCCGGACGGACATTCGGGCCTTCAAGCGGCTCTACCGGGCGGCCATGCTCGGCTGGATGGCCGGGGACCTGAGCGACCCGGACATGGAGACCTACCCCGAATTCGTCGGCCGGGTCGAGGCCGCCATGCGCCGGCTGATGACCGCCCGGAACGAGACCGTTCTCGTCTTCACCTCGGGCGGACCGATCTCGACGGTCATGCGCCTGGTCCTGGGTCTGGCCTTCGAGGTCGCCCTGAGCCTGAACTGGCGGATGCCCAACTGCTCGGTGAGCGTCTTTCGGGCCGGTCCGGAGCGGATCAATCTGCTGTCCTACAACTCGGTGGCCCACCTGGAGGTCGCCGGCGATCCGTCCCTGATCACCTATCGCTGACCACAAGTCCCTAGCGGGAGGAAAAACAATGGACTTCACCGTATCGGACAAGATGCAGACCATCCTGGGGATGATGAAAGAGTTCGTGGAAAAAGAACTCATCCCCCTGGAGCCCGAGTTCCGGACCAAGTCGTTCGCCGAGGTGCTCCCGGCCATCGAGGAAAAACGGGCCATGGTCAAACAGATGGAACTCTGGGCCCCGCCCCATCCTCGAGAATTCGGCGGCATGGGCCTGGACCTGATGGAGTACGCCCTGGTGGCCGAGGCCCTGGGCGGCTGCCCCCTGGGCCTGTTCGTGTTCGGCTGCCACGCCCCGGACGCGGGCAACATCGAGATCCTCTACGAGCACGGCACGCCCGAGCAGAAGGAGAAGTTCCTGAAGCCCCTGGTGGCCGGGGAGATCCGGAGCTGCTTTTCCATGACCGAGGTGGACCTGCCGGGCAGCAACCCGGTGCTCCTGGACACGACCGCGGTCAAGGACGGCGACGACTACGTGATCAACGGGCACAAGTGGTTCTCGTCGAGCGCCGACGGGGCCGCCTTCGCCATCGTCATGGCCGTGACCAATCCTGAACAGGAAAGGTACCTCCGGGCGAGCATGATCATCGTCCCGACCGACGCCCCCGGGTTCAACCTGGTGCGCAACATCCCGGTCATGGGTCATTCCGGGGACGGCTGGCCCAGCCACGGCGAGATCCTGTACCAGTCCTGCCGGGTCCCCCAGAAGAACCTCCTGGGCCCCGAGGGGATGGGGTTCGTCATCGCCCAGCAGCGCCTGGGCCCGGGACGGATCCACCACTGCATGCGCTGGATCGGCATCTGCAACCGGGCCCTGGACCTGATGTGCCAGCGGGCCCTCACGCGGCCGATCACCGAGGACGGCAAGAAGCTGGCCGACACCCAGATCATCCGGACCTGGATCGCCGAGAGCGCCGCCGAGATCCAGGCCGCCCGGCTGATGGTCCTGCACGCCGCCTGGAAGATGCACACCCTGGGCCAGAAGGAGGCCCGGGAGGAGATCTCGCTGATCAAGTTCTACGTGGCCGGGGTGATGCAGAAGGTCATCGACCGGGCGATCCAGGTCCACGGCGGCTTGGGCATGACCGACGATACGCCCCTGTCCTTCTTCTACCGCTTCGAGCGGGCGGCCCGGATCTACGACGGGGTGGACGAGGTCCACAAGATCAGCGTCGCCCGGCGCATCCTGCGCGAGAAGGCCGGACGATGACCCGGGTCCAGGTCAACCACCTGATCGAAGACCACCGGTCAGGGGTCTGGCGCGACCTGGCCGTCCGGCATCAGCCGGCGGTCAGGATCAAGCGGACCCGGACCCTCTTGAAGAATCTGCCCCGCATCTTCGAGGCCGCCCTGGAGATCAGCAACCGCAAGGGCTTCTCCGCCATGAGCATGCGCGATCTCAGCGCCGGGACCGGTCTCAGCCTGGGGGCGCTCTACGCCTACTTCACCAGCAAGGACGAGCTGCTCCACCTGATCCAGGAGACGGGCCGGGCCATCACCCGCCGGGTCCTGACCGCGGCCCTGCAGGGTTTGACCGACCCCCGCGAAAGACTGCGGACCGCCATTCGGACCCATCTGCTGTTGAGCGAGGCGATGCGCCCCTGGTTCTATTTCTCGTACATGGAGGCCAAGCACCTCGGCCCCGAGGAAAAGAACCGGGCCGTGGCCGCGGAAATGTACACCGAGAAGGTCTTCGCCGACATCATCGCCCAGGGACGACGGGCCGGGGTGTTTCATGTTTCGGACGGACGGCTGACCGCCTCGATGATCAAGGCCCTGCTCCAGGACTGGTACGTCAAACGGACAAAACACGCCCGGCGGAGAATTTCGGTTGACCGCTACGCCGGGGTGGTGATCGAATTGGTCGAGGCGTACCTGATGACACCCCGGCAGGCGGAGGCAAGAGGATGACCCAGGACCTGGTCAATGGAGCGCAGGAGGTCCGTCCAGGCGAGGAACTTGACGTCGCCCGGGTCGAGGCGTACCTCAAAGACACCCTGGACGGCCTGGGCGGACCGCTGACCCTGAAGCAGTTCCCCAGCGGCTACTCCAATCTGACCTATCTGGTCACCATCGGGGACCGGGAGCTGGTCCTGCGCCGCCCGCCCTTCGGGACCAAGGCCAAGACGGCCCACGACATGGGACGGGAGTACCGGGTGCTGAGCGCCCTGGACGGGGTGTTTCCCTACGCCCCCCGGCCCCTGCTTTACACCGAGGACGAAGCGATCATCGGCTGTCCGTTCTACGTCATGGAGCGCATCCCGGGGATCATCCTCCGCCGGGAGCCCCCGCCCGGGTTGAACCTGAGCCCGGCCCAGATGGGGGCCCTGTGCCGCCGCCTGTTCGAGATCCTGGTCGAGCTGCACGGCATTGACTTCCGGGCCGTGGGCCTGGGCGATTTCGGCAAGCCCGAGGGGTACGTCAAGCGCCAGGTCGAGGGCTGGAGCCGGCGCTACCGCAACGCCCGGACGCCCGACGCCCCGGACGGCGAGGAGGTCATGGCCTGGATCGCCCAGAAAATGCCGCCGGACTCGGACCCGCCGGCCTTGATCCACGGCGACTTCAAGCTGGACAACGTCGTTCTGGACCCGGCCGACCCGACCAGGATCATCGGCGTTCTGGACTGGGAGATGGCCACTGTCGGTGATCCGCTCATGGACCTGGGCAACTCCATGGCCTACTGGGTCGAGGCCGGCGATCCGCCGGACCGCCAGGCCATTCGACGGATGCCGACCAACCTCGACGGGGCCCTGACCCGCGCCGAGGCGGTCGAGCTGTACCTCCGGAAATCAGGCCGGGTCGTCGAGAACTTCGAGTACTACTACGTCTTCGGCCTGTTTCGACTGGCGGTCATCGGCCAGCAGATCTACTACCGGTTCTATCACGGCCAGACCCAGGACCAGCGCTTCCAGGCCATCATCCTGGCCGTCCAGGTCCTGGACAAAACCGCCCGGGAGATCATCCAGAGATCGAAGCTGTAACCCGGCCCCCCGACCCTCGGACCGCGAACCTCGGGGGCCGGCCCCCTGAGAGATTTTCGGCTGGCCTCGCCCTCGGGGATGACTTAGAATGAGGGCCATCCGGGAATCGGTCCTGATTCCCCCCTCCAGGATTACCGGCAGCACAAGCGAGGCGAACCATGGCCGTGATCACCATCTCGAGGCAATTCGGCGCCGGCGGGGACGAACTGGCCCGGAGACTGGTCAAGAGGCTGGACTATCGGTACGTCAGTCACGAGATCCTGAAAAAGGTCGCCGACCGGGGCGGGGTGACCGTGACCGGGGCCGCCGCCGCCGAGAAATCGGCCGGCTCGTGGATCATGGGTCTGGTGGACCGGATCCTGCCCCGGGAAAAGATCGACGCCTGGCTGAAGACCGACTCGGGCCTGATGGACGGCCACGACTACATCGCCCTGGTGACCGAGGTCATCACCGAGACCGCCCGCGAGGGCAACACCCTGATCCTGGGCCGCGGCGGGCAGCACATCCTCCGGGACACGACCGGGGTGTATCACGTCCTGCTGGTGGCCGACCGCGAGTTTCGGTTGAAACAGGCCCGGGAGTTCTACCAGATCACGGACAAGGAGGCCGAGGCCGAGATCAAGGCCCGCGACCGGCGGCGCGACAGCTATCTCCGGGCCTTTGTGGACGTGGACCCCAATGATCCCCTGCTGTATCACCTGACCATCAACACGGGCCGGACCGGCCTGGACAAGGCCGAAAGGCTGATCCTGGACCTGATCGCCGATTGACGTCCGCCCTGGGCCGGCCGCGTTTTCCGACCGCCTGATCCGCGAGCATGCCTCAGACAGAAGCCGCCCCCGTGGTTGAGGAGGGGGCGGCTTCGGCCTGATCGGGAAATGACCAAATAGGTCTGACGTGCGGCCGGCTGGCCAGGCCCGGTCAGTCGATCCGGACCACCAGGGTGGCGCCTTGTCGGTCCAGGGGCAGGGCGGTCAGCCCTCCCTTGGCCGGGCCGGACATCTTCCGGCCGGCGTAATCAAACGTCGATTTGCCCACGCTGCAGCACTGGATCGCCTCCTGCCCGGGCAGGGGGTCCAGGCGGCGGCCGCCGTGGGTGCACTTGTTTTGAAAGACAAGGAAGCGGTCGTTTCCGCCGTTGACCACCAGGAGCCGGGCGGGCAGGCCGCTGCCCTCGAGACGGATCGCCCCGCCCGGGGCCTCGAGTTCCGGGGCCCGGTCCAGGTCAACGGTCACCGTGTCCTGGTCCAGGCGCCAGCAGCCGGCGTCGGCCGGGGGCTTGGTCCGGCAGATTCCCAGGATACGGCTCAAAAAGCCCACGATCACCCCAAAAAATTACGGGGACCGGCGGCCCGGTCCCCGCTGATGACGGGTGGGGTGAGCGAGGGGATTCGAACCCCCGATACCCAGATCCACAGTCTGGTGCCTTACCACTTGGCCACGCTCACCACTTTTTGCTTGGCTGAATCTGGAAAGTTATTATGATAGTCAGGTAGCCCGGTCAAGTCAAGATCGGGATGTACGGAGCCGGACAAGGGGGTTTTGGGCATGAAAAGAATCATCGCCGGACTGGCCGGACTGGTCTTGATAGCGGCGCTCAGCCCGACCGCCGGGGCGATGCTGGCGCCCCAGTATTACGAGGTCGGCCGGAGCCAGGCCACGGACGTGGTCTCGGGCCGGGTGGTCAGGATCGTCCAGCCCGGCCTGGCCGAGGTCAAGGTCGGGGCCGTTTTCTGGGGGGACATCCCCTCGACCCGGGTGATCCGGGTGGTCTATCCCGTCTCGCCGCCCGGCCGGCGGCCCATCGGGCCGACCTGCTATTACTTGCTGGCCCCGGGCTGGCGGGCCGTGTTCTTTCTGCTGCCCGGCCGGGTGGGCGGACCGTACAAGCTGGCCGCGCACGGCTGCGGCATGATCCCTGCGGGGGCGACCATCGCCTCCATCCGGAAGCGGATCGCGAGGCTCGACCGCTGGCAGCCGCCGTTGACCGGGGAGCAGGCCGGCAAGATGAAGGTCATCTACCTGCGCATCATCCGCTGGCTCAGGCGGCAATAAACCGGCCTCGATCGGGCCGGGGCCTGGTCTCCGGCCCGAGCCTTTATTTGACCATTTCCTCGATCACCTCCCGGACCGAGGGGACGCCTCGGATCAATCCGGCCACCTGACCGGCGGGCAGGATGCCGGCCTCGGCGTCCCCGGCCAGCCAGGACTCCTCCATGGCCCGGGTGGTGAACAGGTCGGGCGCAGGCGTCTCGCCGCCGACCAGTCTCTCGACCAGGGGGGTTTTGAGGGCCCGGACCTGGAACCGGCCCATGTTGACCAGGCCGGTGTTCACGTCCGAGGATTCGACGATGGTCTTCTTGTAGAACTCGTGGGCGGCGCATTCTCTGGTGGCGATGAACCGGGTGCCGACCTGGACCCCCTCGGCCCCCAGGGCCAGGGCCGCCCGATAGCCCCGGGAGTCCCCGATCCCGCCGGCGGCGATGACCGGTTTGTCGATCGCGTCCACCACGGCCGGCGTCAGGACCAGGGTCGATGGTCCGCCGAAACCCTGGACCCCGCCCGACTCGGAGCCCTCGGCGACCACGGCCGCCGCGCCCAGGGAGGCCACCCCCACCGCCGCCTTGACCGTGGAGACGACCGCGATGAATTTTAGGCCCAGCCGGTCCAGCTCGGGGACCAGACCCTTGGGCGAACCGCCGGACACGGTCACCACCTGGACGCCCTCCTCGGCCAAGACCTGGGCAAACTCGGCGGCCAGGGGATTCATCACGAACAGGTTGGCCCCAAAGGGTCTGTCGGTCAGCCGCCGGGTGGCCCTCACCTGGTCGCGCACCGTGTGAAAATCCTGGGCAAAGGCCGTGGCCAGCAGTCCGTACCCCCCGGCCTCGGACACGGCGGCCACCAGTGCGGGGTTGCAGATAACCCCCATGGCCCCCTGAATGACCGGATACCGACAACCTAGAAGTTCAGTCACCCTCGACATGGCTTTAATCCCCTCAGGGTTATCTATTGAAAATTGGCTTTCGTTTCTCGACAAAGGCGGTCAGGGCCTCGGTGCCGTCCGGGCTGTCGGCGCAGACGGCCAGCAGCCGGCGCTCGTCTTCCAGGACTTCCTCGAAGGGTTTGCCGAATGAATCGGTCAGCAGCCGCTTGGAGGCGGCAAAGGAACTGATGGACCTTTGGCCCAGGTCGCGGGCCATGTTCATTGCCTCGGTGAGGCAGGTCCCGTCCTCGACCACCCGGGTGGCCAGGCCCCAGGCCAGGGCCTGATCCGCCGGGATATTCGGGTCAAAGGCGGCGATCTCCAGGGCCCGGGCCAGGCCGACCAGACGGGGCAGGGTAAAGGTCCCGCCGCCGTCCATGGACAGCCCGTTGGAGGTGTAGCCCTGCCGCAGGACGGCCGACCGGTCCATGACCCGGAAGTCAGAGGCCAGGGCCAGGGAGAAACCGCCGCCCGCGGCAATGCCGTTGATGGCGGCGATGACCGGCTTGGGCATCCGCCGGATCTCGGTGATGGCGGCGTGGTAGGCCTGGGCCAGGCGGTGAAGGGCGATACCCTCGTCAATATTTATTTCGATGAACCGGCTCATCTGCTCCCTCCTTCCATTAATCCTCCCCAGACGGACCTCTCAATCGCCGCCGCGCAATCTGGCGGCCAGGCCGATCATCGTTCCGGTAAAGGTCTCCAACTGGGAGGCGGTCATGCCCTCCTTGATTTCCCGGTTCAGCGACCTGGCCACCTTGGCCGCCGCCCTGGTCTCCCGCCGGCCCTGGTCGGTCAGGACGATCAGCGACACCCGGCGGTCGCCGGGGTCGGCGGTCCGTCGGACCAGGCCCGCCTGTTCCAGGCGGTCCACCAGCCGGGTGACGGCCGCGTTGTCGGCCACGACCGCCCGGCTGATCTCGGTCATGGTCAGCCCCCGGCTCTTCTCCAGCAAGAACATCAGCGCCACCTGGGAGGGGGTTATGGCCACCCCGGCGGCGCGGAGTCGATCCCGGAGGTGATTGGTCACCAGCCGGGCCGTGGCGGTGAGGAGGTAGATCAGTCTGTCCTGGGCCTCGATCATTCAGGTCTCCCAATGACGCGAGATTATTTTGACATGTCAATATTTGAATTGTCAAGCACCAACAGTCGCCAGAATCCAACCCGGACATTCGCACAACCGACTTCGGCCGCGGGGTGCGAAGCTCTCATGTTTTTAAAAAATCACGTCAGCCCCGGCAAACTATTGTCGCCTCGGTGGCTAAGTGGTAGGCTGACGTCTTCCTGATCTGGAGATTGACCGATGATCCCCCGCGGGGCGGAACAGACCCGGCTGGTCAAAAAGATCTTCACCGATATCGCCGGGCGCTACGACCTGATCAACCGGCTGATCTCGATGGGTCAGGACCAGTGGTGGCGGCGGGTGGCGGCCCGGTGGGCCACGGCCCCCGAGCCAAGGGTCAGCCCGACCGGGCGTTACCTGGACGTGGCCACGGGCACGGGCGATCTGGCCCTGGCCCTGGGCCGGGCCCGCCCCGGGGCCGAGGTGATCGGTCTGGACCTGAACCGGGAGATGCTGGCCGTGGGGGCGGCCAAGGCGGCCCGGGCCGATGAGGGCCGGCGGCTGAGCCTGGTCCAGGGCGACGCCTTTCACCTGCCCTTTGGTGACGAAAAATTTGACGGGGTGACCATCTGCTTCGGGGTCCGCAACCTGCCTGATCATCTGGCCGGGCTCAGGGAGATGGCCCGGGTGGTCCGGCCCGGGGGCCGGGTGTGCATTCTCGAGACCCACTGGCCCCGGACCCCCTTCTTCCGGGGTATCTACGGCCTCTATTTCGGCCGGCTGGTCCCCTGGGCGGGCCGGCTGCTCACCGGCGACGAGGTGTCCTACAAGTACCTGGTCGATTCGACTCTGGATTTCCCGCCGCCAGAGTCCTTCGTGAGGGTGATGACCCGGGCCGGCCTGGACCGGGTCATCTACCGTCCCCTGACCATGGGCACGGTGGCCCTGTACGTCGGGACCAAGCCGGGTTGAACAAATTGGCGATCTAATGTTTTTTCAATTTTGTTTGTAAAGCCTCAATCGACAGGTACGGATCTTGTCTATGTAACATCGCATGACAATTGGGGCACACCGGTCTTAAATCCTTTATCGGATCAACTTTGTAATCGCCACCAATCTGGGAAAGCGGAATTAAGTGATGAACGTGAATGAAATCTTCTCCTATCTCTCCGTATTTTTTGTGAAAATTAAGGCCGCATACTGAGCAATTATAGCCGTAATAGTCAATACAATCCTTTCGTGCCGTAGTATTTCGCTCGTATATGTTAACTGATACCCTTTTAGTAGCACCTTCTGCATACTTAGCTGGTTCCCTTACTTCATCAGGGTAGAGTTTCTTAGCAACTGGCGGGAGGGTTTTTCTGGCATAAACCACTGCATAACTATAGCCATAATTTTCGCTAATCCGTCGTCCATCACTTAGCTTTTTCAAGTCTGTTATATGCATTGGATTGTCCAAAAGACGACAGCGGTTAATCCTGTATAGTGTTTTTACTGGATTCTTATCTTTCTCCCACAAGCCTTCCTGGCTTGTTGACTCAAGCTCTGAAGCCAACATCTCCATTTTTTCATCAGGGTGGCTCTCTGGATCTAAAAGGATTTTGTTTAATCGTGCTTCATATTCAATGCGTTTATCACTGCGATTGGGTGAAAAATAAATAGGTATTTCGCCGTGTTCAGAAATCGCAATGGCGAACGAAGCACTAGCCCAACTAATAGCCGACCTAAATGTCGTAAATTGCTCCGGGCTTACTGAATTTCGCTTTTCCGCTCCCTCTAGGTAACGCCTATGGTTTCGAGCAAAAACGGCTACATTTTTATGCTTTCTTATTTCATCCTTAAGTGACATGAGCTTCTCCTAGGAAACAGAATCACTGCCTTGTCGTATTATACAGCAATTCATCGGGGACAAATAGGACTTTTTCAGCCCCGCTACGCAGCACGTCCCGGCCGGCCCCGGCCTGGGTGACCACACTCAGCAGGCGCTCGGGATCGATCACCCGGCAGCCGGCCAGTCCCTTGACCCCGCGCCTGAACAGGGGCAACGGATTAAACGAGGCCGTGGGCCCGGCCAGGACCACGGGCTTGCCCGGGGCCACGGCGTCCAGAATTTTGTCAAGGGTCTGGTTGATCAGGGTCGTGCCCGAGACGATGACCGCGTCGGCCTGGCCCAGGACGGTGGCCGTGTCGGCCGGTGGGCGTAGATCCACCTCCCAGTCGGACGGGACCAGATGGGGATGGCGCTCGATGACCACCACCGGGTGGCCCCGTTTGGCCAGGGTTTTCAGGAAAGGCCGAAAGGCCCCGACCATGGCCACGGCTTGACCCGGCGCCAGGCCCAGGGCGTCCACCCCGTCAATGTCTTCGACCGTCCTGACCCCGGGCAGGCCCCGGTCCAGGGCCAGGGCGGTCAGGGCGTTGAGGCCGGCCACGCCCAGGGCGCTCTTGAGCGGATGGTCATGACCGGCCCAAGAAATTAATTTATCTGCCGGAAAACCGTCCAGGTCCCCGGGTCGGTCCAGGCGGTGGGGCCCCGGGCCGCTCAGAAGGTCGGCCGCGGGGTGTGGGCCGCGCCGGCGTGGCCCGTGTCCAGGACCACGGCCGAGAACAACAGGCCGACCGCCGCCCGGCGGACCGAGATACCGGCGAGGGTCGGGCCGAGGAAGTCCGTGAGTTCCCGTTTACATTCTTCCAGAATCACCGCCATAAATAGAGGATATCATCCGTTTGGCCGAGGCCCAAGATTTTTCGGGCTGGTTTGGGGGCGGGATCGATCGGCCGGGCGGCCATGGCCCCCGGGATCAAGGCGGGTTACATGGCCTGACCGGCCGGTGAATTCTTTTTTCGGCGCGCCAGAATTGTTCCGGTCAGCCAGGTTACCAGGAAGACCAGGATGAACACCAGCCAGGTGCCGATGAAGCCTCGGAACATGGCGAAGCTCTTTTCGATGAGCAGGGCCACGATAAGGACGTCCGCCAGGATGACCACGGCCACGAAAATAACCGCCGTGGCCAGGGGCGAGGTATAGTTGAACTTGGTGAAGTAGAGCACTGACAACAGGATGAACACCACCGGTCCCCCCACGGCGTGGACGATCAGGGCCGTGGACAGGCGGAACAGTCCCATGCCAGCACCCATGATGGCGCCGCAGGCCGCCCAGCCGATCAGGGCAAAGAGGCCGGTCACGATCGCTTTTTTAGTAACGGATACCGGCTCGGCCACTTGATTCACCTCCCCTCCCAGGAAATGACCATATATTCGCGGCTGAATTCCATCTAAATTACTGTGCTTTCAATGGGCTTGTCTAGTCGATTTCAGTGTATTTTTAGTGTATTTTTGATGAATCAGGCGCGAATACTGTTGTCTTGCCGGGTTGACCCAACACGTCATAACCTCTGGTTTTAAATGGTTTTTCATGACAACGCCTCCCGCATCATAAAAATTTTCTTCATATAATAATAAATAAAGTAATTTATCTTGACAAATCCGACTGCAAATGGCATCATCCGGGCATGGCCCAGAACTCCCCCACCGCCTCCCTGCACAGGGTTCACTCCGGGGCAACCCTGCCCCGGATCAGGGGGTTGCTGCCTTCGCTCAACAAGGCCGAGAAACGGGTGGCCCAGGTGGTGGTGACGGATCCCGAGGCGGTGCTGGCCGGCACCATCTCGTCGCTGTCGCGACAGGCCGGGGTCAGCGAGGCCACGGTGGTCCGTTTTTGCCGGACCCTGGGATTCACGGGTTATGGCCCCTTCAAGATCGCCCTGGCCCGGGAGATGGTCCCCCAGGTGCGGCGCATTCACGAGGAAGTGGACCTGGGCGATGACGCCGACGCGGTGGTCCAGAAGGTCTTTACGGCCTCCATGGCGGCCTTGGAGGACACCCTGGCCGTGCTCGACCCGGTTCAAGTGGCCGGGGCGGCCGAGGCGATTCGAAGGGCGGGCCGGGTGCTGATCATCGGGGTGGGGACCTCGGCCCCCAACGTGATGGACGCCCATCACAAGCTGATGCGACTCGGGGTGAGGGTCACTTTTTCCTCGGACGCCCATTTGCAGATGATGGAGGCCGCCCTGCTGGGGCCGGGTGACGTGATCGTGGCCATCACCCACTCGGGTTCGACCAGGGACCCGGTGGACACGG
>CAZMVB010000044.1:0-20418 GCA_964569795.1 uncultured Desulfarculales bacterium
GGGGCACCCAGTTTTTCGACGGCCTGCATTTTATTGATTCGGGGCACGAATTTGCGGCACGTTTCTTGTTGCATATCATTTTGCAGCACTATAAACTAAAAAAGCATGGAACATAAAATGTGGTATCATTACTAGCACCACAATTCCGGGTAGAATTTTCAAAGGAGGAATCTGATGCCTATAAAATAAATAAGCTAAGTGATCGGTGAAAAGTCATAGGAGCAACTAGGATGAGTACTATCTACAATATTTATTGTGATGAAAGTTGTCACCTTGAGCATGACAGACAAGAGGTGATGGTGTTGGGGGCCGTATGGTGCCCCGCGGCCAGTACGCGCCAATTTTTCACACAAATCAGACAGATAAAAATACAACATCAATTGCAGCCCAACTTCGAAATTAAGTGGACTAAAGTCTCGCCGGCCAAAACTCAGTTCTACTTAGATGTAATAAACTATTTTTTTAATCAAGATGACTTGCATTTCAGAGCGCTGATCGTGCCTGAAAAGTCCAAACTGAGGCATGAAGATTTCAAGCAGAAGCATGATACTTGGTATTACAAAATGTACTTTGACATGCTTAAGGTCATTCTGAATCCGCAAGATAGATACCGCATTTATTTAGACGTAAAAGATTCACGCAGCGCAGCCAAGGTCGCCAAGCTCCATGAGGTGCTCTCAAATGATATTTATGACTTCCACAAACAGATTGTTGAACGGGTGCAGGTGGTCAGGTCCCATGAGGTGGAGTTGATTCAGTTGGCTGATCTTCTTATTGGGGCGGTTTCTTATGCGAATCGAGGGTTGTCTGAAAATTTGGCCAAAGTGGCATTAGTCAGAGAAATGCGCCAAAGGTCAGGTTATCAACTGACGAGAAGTACCTTGGTAAGGGAAGGCAAAGTAAATATCTTTCGATGGCACTCAACAGAGATGTCGTTATGAATAGTGACGGGGTATGGCTACCACCTTTAATTACTTTAGAGGCATACTACGGAGATTGGAAAAGTTATCTCGAAGCAGTCTATGATGTATTCAAACGAGACTTCATTTATGATGGGGCCATGTTTAGAAATAGGATTATTTCAATAAAAAATCATCCTGTCGAGCAGGGCAAAGAGGCCTCCTTTTGGCACCTTATTTCAGAAGGAAACACTGAGGAAGAAAGGATACCTGACATCCGTAGGTGTGAACGAATTCCATGGTTAAAACCGATAATACAGGGAGTAGATTCAGAAAAAGTAAAAAGCTGGCCCTCGACCAGGCATCGAGATCAAAGGAGTGGAAGGAGATTAGTACTTTCTCTGCCTGATTTCAGTTATGTTGTTATATTGGCCGATCGGAGAGACTATGTACTTCTAATAACAGCCTATCCCGTTGAAACGGAACACCGAAGGCGGAAGCTTAGAAAGGAATACCAATCTGTAACAAAAAGCTGACGCCGCCCTCTCATGAGGACGACGTCGTTACTCCTTCCACACCTGGTAGATGAGCTAGTATTAATATGGCCCCCACCCAAAAAAAAGTCAACCAATTTAGAAAATTAAATTGGTCCTTCGCAGCTCATATACAAAATAATAGCATATTATATTAAAAAGAGGTAGGGCGACAACCAAATCAATGTGTCGGGAATCTCTCGCCAATTTTACGCCGCAGACGCGGTAAATAAATCAAATCGAACTGGGCCTCGCAGTCCGGGCAAAGCTCCAGGACCTTGTCCTTGGCAAAGGTCACCACCAGCTGCGCCGTCTGCAGATCAGGCGACCGGTTCTCGATCAGCCAGCAGGCCACGTCGATCACCCGCCCGGCGGCCCGGACCCGGCGATGCTCGTCCTTCTGCTCGGGCGTGGTCAGATAGATTGGTTGGCCCTCTGCATTCGACATGTTTCTCACTCAGAATCGGCCGCGCCCCGGCCTTACAAAAAACGGGGCGCGGCGTTACTGAAATATTTGATTTGCAATGGCCGGTAATGCTACCTGACACCGACCACTGACCGGAACCGTGTCGTTCTGATGGCAACCGTGGTGGGCGTGGCAATGCTCGCCGGCATGGCCTCGCTGCCCAGGGCCTTGAGCCGGTCGGTCGGGTCGGGATGGGTCGCCCGGAGCGAGGCCAGCATCCCGGTGGCCCGGGCCATCCGGCCCTTGATCCGATACACCAGGGTGGACAACGCCCTGGGATCGTAGCCGGCCCGGGCGGCGAACATCCGGCCCTCCCGGTCGGCCTCGTACTCGAAGGCCCGGTCATAGCCGCTCTTGAGCAGGACGTCCATGATCCGGTCGGTCATCTTCCCGGCCAGGTTGACCAGGGCCGACGGGACCCGGCCCGTGGCCGCCAGGCCCTCGCGGGCGGTGATGGCCGCCACCTGCTGCCACTGGGCCTTCTTGATCATCCGGATGGCGTGCCGGTCGGCCACGTGGGCGATCTCGTGGCCCAGGACGCAGGCCAGCTCGTCCTCGCTCCGGATCAGGTCCAGCAGGCCGCGGGTGATGAAGATCAGTCCGCCCGGCGCGGACATGGCGTTGACCTCCATGGTGTCCAGTACGGCGAACCGGTAGGGCAGGTCCGGCCGCGACGACTTGGCGGCGACGACCGTGCCCACCAGGTTGACGTACTGCTGGACCGCCTCGTTCTGATACAGGGGATATTGATGCAGGATCCGGGCGGCGACCAGGTTGCCCAGGTACATCTCCTGCTCGGGGGTCACCTCGGCCATGGCCTGGGCGGCCCCGCTGGCCACCCGGACCAGACTCTGCCCATAGGGCACGTAGCGGGAGACCACCCCTGACACCCCGGCGCAGCCCCACAGCAGGAGGGCCAGGCTCGACCCGAGGGCGACGGCGACAATCGTTCGTCTCATGGTCTTCCCCCTCACCTGGCCAGCCGGCCGGCGGCGATGAACCGCTGCACCTGCTGGGGGCTGACTTGCCGGGCCTTGAGCTGCTGGACGATCTGGAGCTGGGCCCCCAACTGGTAGCGGCTGATGTAGGCGGCCTGGGTGTCCTGGTTGAACCCCTTGAAGCCGGCCGTCTTGTCCAGCTGGGAGGTCCGGGCGGTGCCCACCAGGCGCCGGGTCAGGGACGACAGACTGGACCGGCTGCTCGACAGGGCCGTCTTGAACACCCAGCCCGTGCCGCCCGTGGCCCGGACCCGGAGCCAGTCGCCCTGCCGGGACAGGACCGTCAGGGCCTCGCCCCGCCGGGCGGTATAGACCACCTGGTAATACGACGCCGGGCCGGCCCGGAGGGGCACCTGGTTCCGGTTAACGTACAGCGTCTGGGCCGCGGCCGGGATGACCCCGGCCATCACCAGCGACGTGGCCCAGACCACGATTAACAGCCGTCTTTTAAAGGACATGACCGTCGAGCCTCCGCTTCGATTTCGTATCCTATTAATATAGCAGACATGGCCGGTCGCGGACAAATGGACCGCGGACCGATGGCCATTCGTCCCGGCTTGACATTGTCCCCTTGGGGATCATATACAATGGGAAGAAAACCGGGAGCGGGGATCGAGGACCGCCCCGCCCCGACCGACCTCGAGGAGAGATGACCGAGCTGGCCGAAGGTGCTCGCCTGCTAAGCGAGTGTGGGGTCAAAAGCTCCACCGTGGGTTCGAATCCCACTCTCTCCGCCACTCTGACTCCGGCCGCCGCCGGCTGGAGGATTGCGTCACCCGGACGTCGCCTGATTTTCCCTGGGAGGTCACCTCACCCGGGAACGCCGATCGGTTATCATCACTCAGCTTCCGCCTCACCGCGCGGCCGGCCGGGACACGGCCGGGGAGATCGCTGACCGAACATGCGCAAGACTTTTGTACTTGACACCAACGTCCTGCTCCACAATCCCCAAGCGCTGTTTGCCTTTCAGGACAACCGCCTGGTCCTGCCCCTGGCCGTGATCGAGGAGATAGACGACCAGAAGAAGCGTCACGACGAGGTCGGCCGCAACGCCCGCGAGGTGTCGCGCCTCTTGGACGAGCTGCGGTCCGCGGGCGACCTGTCCCGTGGGGTGCCGCTGCCCGGGGGCGGGACGATCCGGATCGAGGTCAACCAGCGGCACGTCGAGGCCATCGGCCGGGAACTGGACGTCATCGACCTGGCCAAGCCGGACAACCGGATCCTGGCCGTGGCCCTCAATCTGTCCCGCGAGGCCCAAGGCGGCCCGGTCTTCCTGGTCTCCAAGGACCTCAATCTCCGGGTCAAGGCCGACGTCCTGGGCGTTAAGGCCCAGGACCTGGACTTTGACAAAGTCGATTTCAAGGTCCTCTACTCGGGCCAGACCGAGGCCCGCGTCACCCGGGACCGGATCGACGCCCTGTACCGGGACCGGCGCCTGGACCTGGACGGCCTGGTCCAGGTTCTCCCCCATCAGTTCGTCATCCTCAAGGACGTGACCGACGGCTCGTCGTCGGCCCTGGCCCGAAGGAAAGGGGACGACCTGGTCCCGGTGACCGCCGGGGTGGCCGACGAATGCTTCGGTCTCCGGGCCCGCAACAAGGAGCAGACCTTCGCCCTGGACCTGCTCCTGGACGAGTCGGTCCACATCGTCACCCTGGCCGGCGGGGCCGGCACGGGCAAGACCCTCCTCGCCCTGGCCGCCGGCCTGGAAATGGTCCTGGAGCGCGGCGTGTTTTCCAAGATGCTGGTCACCCGCCCCATCGTTCCCCTGAGCGGCCAGGACCTGGGCTATCTCCCCGGGGACAAGGACGAGAAGATCAGGCCCTGGATGCAGCCCATCTACGACAACCTGGAATTCCTGCTCAATCGAAACCAGTCCCGGGACACCCTCTGGGCCGGGGGCAAGGCCGGCCCCGCCGGCCCCAAGCACCGGCCGGCCGTGGATGCCGAAAGCTATCTGACCTTCACCGGACGGCTCGAACTCGAGGCCCTGACCTATATCCGCGGCCGGTCCATTCCGGGCCGGTTCATCCTGGTGGACGAGGCCCAGAACTGCACCGCCCACACCATCAAGACCCTCCTCACCCGGGTGGGCGAGGGCTCAAAAATAGTCCTTACCGGGGACATCGAGCAGATCGATCACCCCTACCTCGATTCGGCCAGCAACGGCTTCACCCGCCTGGTGGAAAAACTAAAAGACGCCCCCCTGGCCGGACACGTGACCCTGTTCCGGGGCGAGCGCAGCCGGGTGGCCGAGCTGGGGGCGACCCTGCTCTAGTTTGACTGTTCAGTCTCAACTGATTGATATAAAGAGCATAATCAGGTGGCGCCCCGCGGGCAAATTACCCCCGATGGGGTCTAGTTTTTCCTTGACAGGTTGGGTCATCTAGTCTATTAGTTCTACATTGCACAAGCGGAGAAATCCGCCGCGTTTCAGGCAAACACTGAACCGCATCGAGCCGGTAGTGGTGGGTCGAAAAATAAAGGAGGATTGCTCATGGCGTTGATACCACCCCACGGAGGCGGCGATCTGAAGCCCTTGCTGCTCAAGGGCGCCGAGTTGGATGCCGCGCGCAAGGAGGCCGAGGGCCTGACCAAAAAGGTGATGATGACCACCCGGGAGACGTCCGACTGCATGATGCTCGGCATCGGGGCCTTCACCCCCCTGTCGGGGTTCATGGGCAAGGCCGACTGGCAGGGCGTGTGCGACAAGTTCCTGATGGCCGACGGCGTGTTCTGGCCGATCCCGATCACCCTGTCCACCGATGACGAGGGGATCAAGGCCGGCGACAAGGTGGCCCTGTACGACTCGGAGACGGGCGACCTGGTCGGCTCCCTAGAGGTCACCGAGAAGTACACCATTGACAAGGACTACGAGTGCAAGGCCGTCTTCGGGACGACCGACACCGAGCACCCCGGCGTCCAGAAGGTGGCCGTCCAGGCCAAGTACAACCTGGCCGGGCCGGTCAAGATCTTCACCGAGCTTTACTACCCCGAGCATTTCAAGGGGATCTACCACCGCCCCTGGGAGTCCCGGGCCATCTTCGAGGAGAAGGGCTGGACCGACGTGGCCGCCCTCCAGCTCCGCAACCCGATGCACCGCTCCCACGAGTTCTTGGCCAAGATCGCCGTCGAGGTCATGGACGGCGTTTACATCCATCAACTGGTGGGCAAGCTCAAGGCCGGCGACATCCCGGCCGACGTCCGGGTCAAGGCCATCGACGCCCTGGTCGAGAACTGGTTCGTCAAGGACACCGTGGTCCAGGGCGGCTACCCCATGGAGATGCGCTACGCCGGCCCGCGGGAGGCCCTGCTCCACGCCACCTTCCGTCAGAACTACGGCTGTAACTACATGATCATCGGCCGCGACCACGCCGGCGTGGGCGACTACTACGGCCCGTTCGACGCCCAGCGGATCTTCCGCGAGATCCCCGAGGGCAAGCTCCTCTGCAAGAACCTGAACATCGACTGGACCTTCCACTGCTACAAGTGCGGCGGCATGGCCTCCATGAGAACGTGCCCCCACGGCAAGGACGACCGGCTGCTCCTGAGCGGCACCATGGTCCGCAAGACCCTGTCCGAGGGCGGCGAGCTTCCGGCCGAGTTCTCCCGGCCCGAAGTGGTCAAGATCCTCCAGGACTACTACCAGAACCTGGACGAGAAGGTCGAGGTCAAGCTCCACGGCGCGGCCACCGGCGACGTCAAGAAGAATTAAGCGCCGCCTTAATCTGGTTCGTTCGCGGCCCGCTCCCCTTTGGGGGAGCGGGCTTTTTTTTCGGACCGGCGCGACTGAACGCGGCGGCTCGCCAACGAGTCAGAACGGCGCGATGCCACTGGGGGCGCGTGTATTCGGGTGACCGGCTTTGTGGCGCGGAGATGTCGCTGAGCGAAGCATGACCACATGATGTGTGAAGCCCGAAAAAAAACTACCACAGATTGTGTTTTGGCCTTGACAGGTGGAATCAGTTGCAGTTAACATATGTGAAAATTACTCACCTTTTTAGGTCGAGGGAGGAGTCATGGCCAAAGCAAAGACCTATCATGTTACCCCCAGGGAAGACGGCAAGTGGGCATTGAGCGTGGCCAAGGCCAAGCGGGCCATGAAGCTGTTCGCGAACAAGACCGAGGCCGTGGCCCGGGGCAAGGCGCTGGCCCAACCCGCGGGTAAACTGGTGGTCTTCAAGAAGGACGGCAAGGTCCAGAACGAGTTCGTGTTCAAGCCGGCTCCCAAGAAGGCGGCCCCCAAGAAGAAGGCGGCCCCGAAGAAGAAGGCTGCCCCGAAGAAGAAGGCTGCCCCGAAGAAGAAAGCCGCCCCCAAGAAGAAGGCAGCGGCCAAGAAGAAGCCGACGGCCAGGAAGAAGTAACCACCCGCGATTTACTCGCCGCCAACTTGTCAGGCCGGTTTTCGTGACGGGAATTCCGGAGCGGGATGTGTGTTCTCTCGCTCGGGCCCGCTCGGTGGGGCTGGCCAGGTCTCTTCTCCAGTAATATGATGATCCGGGGCGACCATCTGGTGGTCGTCCCTTCTTTTTTGGCCGAGCCGGTTTTCGTTTGAGTCCTTGGGTGGGCCGCCGGCGGCGGTGATCTGTCGATTTCGCCGGTCACTGCCTGAAAAATAGGTTGACTGCAATACGCCGCATTTATGCCCGGGGGATTCGACAAAAATTTTTTTTAAAAAAACCGCGGATAAAAAAACATCCTGATTCGCACGCTAATCTTTGGGACTAGATAAACACCCTTCATGAAAACTGGATACTAGAGTGGACGTCAGGCTTTGAGTTCGTCTTGAAATATGAAAAGCAGATCAAGACTTCCGAATTATTTTCTAACAAATGAACGAAATAAAGAAGAGCAAACCAGGTAATTCACTGGGGCGATGTTCGGTTCATTCGAGGCCGAAACGCCGGAGGCTGCCCTCGCGACGGGACCAGTCCGGGCTGACCACAACCCGCAGGTCCAGATAGACCCGGGTCCCCAAAAGCCGCTCCATCTGCACCCGGGCCGCCTGGCCGATCCGCTTGATCATCTGCCCGCCTTGTCCGATGACGATCCCCTTCTGACCGGCCTGCTCCACGTGGATCGTGGCCTGGATGACCACCGGTCTCTCCGGCCGGTCCGGTTCCTGAAAGCGATCGACCTCGACCGCCGCGCCGTAGGGGACCTCCTGGTGGGTGACCCGCACGACCTGCTCCCGGATCAGCTCCCCGATCAGGAAACGCTCGGTCCGGTCGGTGGGGACGTCCGGCGGAAAGACCGGCTCGCCACTGGGCAGCCGGGCCTCGATCTCGGCCCGCAGGACATCAAGGCCGTCCCCGGTTTTGGCGCTGACCGGGATCTCCGCCCCGAAGGCGTCCCAGGAGGCGACCTCGGCCATGATCGGCAACAGGGACGATTTGTCGATCAAATCGATCTTGTTGATCACGGCGATCTTGAGGGCCTCGGTCTTTTTTAAAATGGCCACGGCCCGGTGCGTGTCCTGGCTGGTCCGGTCGGTGACGTCGAGAATCAGGGCGATCAGGTCCACCCCCTCCAGGGCGGCCACGGCCGTCTGGACCAGCTTTTGCCCCAACAGCCCCTGGGGCCGATGGATGCCGGGGGTGTCGATGAGGATGGTCTGGGCCGTGTCCGTGGTCAGGACGCCCCGGATCCGGTGGCGGGTGGTCTGGGGTTTACGGGAGGTGATGGCCACCTTGAAGTCGAGGAGACGGTTGACCAGGGTGGACTTGCCCACGTTGGTCGCCCCCAGCAGGGCCACGGTACCGCACCGGAAATCGGCCGTCACTCCTCGTCCCCCATGTCGGCCGCCTTGGTCTCCAGGGCCCGGGCGGCCGCCCGGCGCTCGGCCTCCTTGCGCGACCGGCCCTCGCCCCGGCCCCAGACCAGGCCGTCCACCTCGACCTCGGCGGCGAACCGCTTGTCGTGATCCGGGCCGGACTCGCTGACCAGGCGGTAGTGCGGGGTGAGATGAAATCGGCGCTGGGCCAGCTCCTGGAGCCGGGTCTTGGGATCGGTCCCCGGCGCCCGGGCGATGGCCACTTCGAGGCGGGGTCCGATCAGGCGCCGGATGACCGAGGCGGCGGCCTCGAGACCGCCGTCCAGGAAAATCGCCCCGAACAGCGCCTCCATGGCGTCGGCCAGGATGGACGGCTTGTCCGCCCCGCCGGCGGCCTGTTCCCCCCGCCCCAGGCGGAGGCAGGGGGCCAGGTCCAGTCGCCGGGCCATCCGGGCCAGGGCCCGTTCGTTGACCAGGGCCGCCCGGGCCCGGGTCAGGGCCCCCTCGTCGGCCTCGGGAAAGGTCTGGTACAACAGCCGGCTCACGGACAGCTCGAGCACGGCGTCACCCAGGAACTCGAGTCGCTGGTTGCTGGCCAGGGCGTCCAGGGCGGCCTCGTTGGTCCACGAGGCGTGGCTCAGGGCACGCTCCAAAAGCTCCGGCCGTTGGAATTGGTAGTCGAGTTTCCGCTCCAGGTCACTGGGAGTCGAGGGGTCGTTCATCGCGCCGCCGGTTCAGGGTTAGGGATCGATCGCGCCGGCTCGACCGGGCTCGGTCGTTAGCAAAAAACACCTGGTGGTGAATGTCAACCCACATTTTACTTGACTTGTCCCCGTCGCCTGTGGTCTTTTATATCCTTTCTGAGGATGGCGTGAGTCCGGAATATCAGACCATCGTCCTGAACGCCCCGCAACTGGGCGAGACCCTGGCCAGCCTGGCCGACCAGATCGTCGGCCGCCACGGCAACACCGACGCCCTGGCCCTGGTCGGAATCCGCACCGGCGGGGCCCATCTCGCCTTTCGTCTCCGGGAGCTGATCGGCCGCGTAACCGGCCGGCCGCCCGACACCGGGGTGGTGGACATCACCCTGTATCGCGACGACTGGACCCGGATCAACTCGAAACCCCAGGTCGGTCCGACCGACATCGCCTTTCCCCTGGACGACATGATGGTCATCCTGGTGGACGACGTCCTGTTCACCGGCCGGACGGTCCGGGCCGCCCTGGATCAGATCATCGACTTCGGCCGTCCCCGGCGGATCGAGTTGTGCGTCCTGGTCGATCGCGGCCACCGGGAACTGCCCATCTCCCCCGACTACGTGGGCCTGACCCTGAACACGGACTATGCCCAGCAGGTCGAGGTCTTCCTCGAGGAAGAGGGCCAGAAGGACCGGGTGGTCCTGCTGCGCTGAGGCCCGGACCGGGCCCGGGCGCCCCTCGGACCAGGCCGGATCGCCCTTCCCGAACGGCCGGCGACGCCTGGCAAAATCAACGTAAAACTAAAGAGTTGTCTCGACCGGCGTCCGTCGGCCCCGGGCCGCGTCTGCCCCGGGCCCGGGGTTGACAACCCCGGAGCGGTTGGCTAGACTACGGCAATCGTCCAAAATCATAATATCAAACCGGGTCTTCGTCTTTTAAGGGGGGTGGTCCGCTCCGGTTCAGGCCCGGATCAGGGTTGACAAAAGGCCCTGATCGTGAAAGAAGATTCAAGCTATGCCCCCTATCGCTTCGGACAAGGGAGGAAGTATGTCCCCCAAGAAGGTGACCGGTTCGGTCATGGTCGTCGGCGCCGGCATTGCCGGGATGCAGGCCGCCCTGGACGCGGCCAACGCCGGTTTCTACGTCTATCTGGTCGAAAAATCGGCGTCCATTGGCGGGGTCATGTCCCAGTTGGACAAGACCTTCCCGACCAATGACTGCGCCATGTGAATTATCTCGCCCAAACTGGTCGAGGTCGGCCGGCATCTTAATATCGAGTTGTTGACGCTGTCCGAGGTCGTCGGGATCGACGGCGCCGAGGGCAACTTCACCGTCACCGTCCGTCAGAATCCGCGGTACGTGGACGCGGACAAGTGCACCGCCTGCGGGACCTGCGCCGAGAAGTGTCCCAAGAAGGTCAGCGATCCCTACCAGATGGGACTGGGCAAGCGCAAGGCGGCCTACGTCACCTACGCCCAGGCCATCCCGCTGGTTTACGCCATCGACGCGGCCAACTGCATCTACTTCCTGAAGGGCAAGTGCAAGGCCTGCCAGCAGTTCTGTCCCACCGGGGCGATCGATTACGAGCAGCAGCCCACGGACACCGAGATCCGGGTCGGGTCGGTCATCCTGGCCCCGGGTTTTGCGCCCTACGACCCGACGCCGTACGAGGCCTACGAGTACTACGAGCACCCGAACGTCTTGACCTCGCTCGAGTTCGAGCGTCTGCTGGCGGCCACCGGCCCGACCATGGGCCACGTCCTGCGGCCCAGCGACGACACGGAGCCCAAGAAGATCGCCTTCCTCCAGTGCGTTGGCTCCCGCGACATCAACCCGGCCCACTGCGATCACCCCTACTGCTCCAGCGTCTGCTGCATGTACGCCATCAAGGAGGCGGCCATCGCCCGGGAGCACGCCGGGGGCGACCTGGACGTGTCCATCTTCTATATGGACATGCGGACCCACGGCAAGGACTTTGACAAGTATTACGAGAAGACCAAGGCCGAGGGGGTCAAGTTCATCCGGAGCCGGATCCATTCCGTGGCGGCCCAGCCCAACGACGACATCCTCCTGCAGTGGGCCGACGAGCAGGGGGTGAGTCAATCCGAGAAGTTCGACATGGTGGTCCTGTCCGTCGGCCTGGAGATCACCGACGGCGTCAAGGAACTGGCCGCCAACCTGGGCGTCGAGCTGGACGACGACGGCTTCGCCCGGACCGATTCGTTCCGCCCGGTGGACACCTCGGTCCCGGGGATCTACTCCTGCGGCGTGTTCAGCGGCCCCAAGGACATCCCGGTCTCGGTCATGGAGGCGTCGGCCGCGGCCGGCGCGGCCACGGCGCCCCTGGCCGCGGCCCGCGGGACCGAGACCCGCGAGGCGGTCATCCCCGAGCAGATCAACGTCACCGGCGATCCGCCCCGGGTCGGCGTGTTCGTCTGCAGTTGCGGCATCAACATCGCCGGCGTGGTGGACGTGGATCAGGTGGCCGAGTTCGCCCGGCGGCTGCCCTTTGTGGAGTACGTCGAGAACAACCTGTTCACCTGCTCCCAGGACACCCAGGACAAGATGGCCCAGGTCATCAAGGAGCAGGGGCTCAACCGGATCGTCGTCGCCGCCTGCACGCCGCGGACCCACGAACCGCTCTTCCAGGAGACCATGAGCGGGGCCGGGCTGAACAAGTTCCTGATCGAGATGGCCAACATCCGCAACCAGGACTCCTGGGTCCACGGCGACCAACCCGAGAAGGCCACCGAGAAGGCCAAAGACCTGGTCCGGATGGCCGTGGCCAAGGCCGCCTTGCTCAGGCCCCTGGCCCAGGAGGAGATGGACGTCAGCCAGAGCGCCCTGGTCATCGGCGGCGGCGTGGCCGGGATGGTCGCCGCCCGGGACCTGGCCCGCCAGGGCTATCCGGTCCAACTGGTGGAGCGGACCGATACCCTGGGCGGGCAGGCCAACAACCTGCTGCGGACCTTCCAGGGCCAGCCCATCGCCGAATTCGTGGACAAACTGGCGGCCGAGGTCGAGGCCGATGAGCTGATCACGGTCCACAAGCAGACCGAGGTCGCCGAGTCCTACGGCTTCGTGGGCAACTTCAAAACCACCCTCGCCTCGGGCGAGGGGACCGAGGAGATCGAGCACGGCGTGGTCATCATGGCCACCGGGGCCAAGCAGCTCGATCCGGACGAGTACCAATACGGCGCCGATGACCGGGTGGTGACCAGCCTCCACCTGGATCGGATGTTCAAGGAGAACGACCCGGCCCTGGACCAGATCAAGAGCGCCGTGTTCATCCAGTGCGTCGGCTCGCGCGAGCCGGAGCGGCCCTACTGCTCCAAGGTCTGCTGCACCCACTCGGTGGAGAACGCCCTGGAGTTCAAGGAGAAGAATCCGGAGACCGACGTCTTCATCCTCTACCGCGACATCCGGACCTTTGGCCAGCGGGAGCGGCTTTACAAGCAGGCCCGCGAAAAGCGCGTCGTGTTCGTCCGCTTCGACGTGGACCACAAGCCGCGGATCGAGCGGGACGGGGACCGGCTGACGGTCACCGTCCGGGACCACATCCTGGGCCGGGACCTGATCCTGCGGCCGGACCTGGTCTGCCTGGCCTCGGCCATCGAGTCCTACCGGGACGAGGGGCTGGCCAAGGCCTTCAAGGTGCCCCTGGACGAGGACGGCTGGTTCGTCGAGGCCCATCCCAAGCTGCGGCCGGTGGACTTTGCCACGGACGGCGTGTTCGTCTGCGGCCTGGCCCACTACCCCAAGCCGATCGAGGAATCCATCGCCCAGGCCCAGGCCGCGGCCGCCCGGGCGGTGACGGTCATGGCCGCCGGCCGGATCACCGTCGGCGGGCAGGTGGCCGAGATCAGCCCGGTCCGGTGCGTGGGCTGCGGGCTGTGCGTCGAGATCTGTCCCTACTCGGCCATCGCCCTGGACGAAAAAAACATCGCCGTGGTCAACGAGGCCCTGTGCAAGGGCTGCGGGACCTGCGTCGCCGCCTGCCGCAGCGGGGCCCCCAGCCTGCGGGGCTTCACCAACGCCGAGGTCTTTTCTCAGATCGAGGCCGCCTTGTAGGCGCCGGCCCCTGCTCGGACCAGGGCAAGAGAGGTACGGCCCGGGCCGCGCCGGGTGCGCCCCAATGAAATGAAAGGTTGAACCTATGGCTGATCAGGACTTCGAACCGCGGATCGTGGCCTTCTTTTGCAACTGGTGCACCTATGGCGCGGCCGACCTGGCCGGGGTGAGCCGGATGGGTTACCCGGCCAACTTCCGGGCCATCCGCCTGCCCTGTACCGGCCGGATGAGCCCCAAGTTCGTCTTGTCGGCCTTCTTGCGCGGGGCCGACGGGGTGTGGGTCAGCGGCTGTCACCCCGGCGACTGCCACTACATCGCCGGCAACCTCTACGCCCGGCGGCGGTTCACCATGCTGAACCGGCTGTTCGAGTACATGGGTTTGGAGCCGGGCCGCCTGCACTTCTCGTGGATCTCGTCGGCCGAGGCCGAGAAGTTCCAGAAGACGGCCCAGGGGGTCATCAGCGCGGTCCGGGAACTGGGGCCGGCCAAGTGGCTCGACAAGCAACCGGTCCTGCCGAAGGTGGCCTGAGATGAACGACAAGACGGAAAAAATTCGCGAGGCGGCCAAGCGGCTCCTGGCCGAGGGCAAGGTCGATCTGGTCATGGGCTGGAAAAAGGCGAGCGTGCCCCTGGGCTGCGCCCCGGTCTTCGTCCGGACCGCCGAGGAGGCCGACGAGTTGGTCTGGGACGGCACCGGCCGGGTCAACCTGGCCAACTTCCTGCCCCGGCGCACCGACAAGGTGGGCATCGTCGCCGCCGGCTGCCAGGCCCGGAACGTGGTCGGCCAGGTGGTCGAGAAGCAGATCCCCCGGGAGAACGTCCACATCATCGGCGTGCCCTGCGAGGGGATGATCGACCCCACGGCGGTCAAGGCCCGCGAGGGCCGGGAGTGGACCGACGCCCGGGTGGCCGAGGCCGAGGTGGTCGTCTCGGGCGACGGCTTCGAGACCAGGATCCCCCGGGACGACGTCCTGATGCGCAACTGCACCCTGTGCGTCCACCGGAATCCCCCGGTCTATGACGAGCTGATCGGCGAGCCCCTCCCCGAGCAGGAGGGCATCGACCGGTTCGCCGACATCGAGGACATCGAGGCCATGTCCGCCGCGGACAGGACGGCCTACTTCGACGACCTGTTCTCGACCTGCATCCGGTGCTACGCCTGCCGCAACGCCTGCCCGCTGTGTTACTGCACGACCTGCTTCGTGGACGAGCATCAGCCCCAGTGGCTGGGCAAGTCCGTGGACGACGCCGACACCATGATCTTCCATTTCCTGCGGGCCTTCCACTGCGCCGGCCGGTGCACCGACTGCGGGGCCTGCGAGGTGGCCTGCCCCATGAACATCAAGGTCCGGCAGCTGACCCGCAAGCTCGAGAAGGACATCTTCGAACTGTACGACGGTTACGAGGCGGGGATGTCGCTTACGGCCGCGCCGCCGATGATGGCCTACCGGATGGACGACTACGGCGAGTTCATCAAATAGACGGGGAGCCCCCTGATGGGAATTCACGCGTTCGAGAAATCAAAGTTCGGCGATCTGGTTAAGGCCCTGGCCGGCCAGTTTTCGGTCTTCGGCCCGGTCAAGGGCGAGGACGGCGTCATCCGGATGGCCCCGGCCGATGATCCCACGAAGATCCTGTTCGACTTCCAGAACACCACCCGCTCGATCAAGGGTTTCATGCAGCCTCAGTGCGAGGTGATGTTCAACTACCCCACGGACGGCGAGGGGGCCTCGATCCTCGAGGAACATCCGGGCCCGGAGGCGGACACGCTGCTCCTTAACGTCCGGCCCTGCGACGCCCGGGGTTTTACGTCCAACGCCGAGTGCTACGACAATCCGGACAACAAGAACAAGGACTACTACTTCCAGCGCCGCCGGGACCGGGTCTTCCTGGCCGGCCTGGGCTGCCCCGCCCCCTGTCCGACCTGCTTCTGCCACGCCACCGGCGGCGGGCCGTTTTCGACCCAGGGCCTGGACTGGCTGATGACCGACCTGGGGGACCGGGTCCTGGTCGAGGTTTTCGGCGACAAGGGCCAGCAGATGGCCAAGGCCGCCGGGGACATTTTGGGCAAGCCCAAGAAGGGCGAGGACAAGAAGGCCGGGGAGATCCATAAGGCGGCCATGGCCAAGCTGCCCCGGGGCCTCAAGCTGGGCGCGCCGGCCAACCGGGAGATGATGGACATCTTCGAGTCGGACATCTGGCCCAAAATCGCCGAGACGTGCATCAACTGCGGGACCTGCACCTATTCCTGTCCGACCTGCACCTGCTTCGATATCCTGGACGAGGTCGTCCGGGGCGAGGGCCGGCGCTTCCGCATCTGGGACGCCTGCATGTATCCGCTCTACACCCAGCACGGCTCGGGCCACAACCCCCGGCCGACCAAGACCGAGCGGGTCCGCAACCGGTTCATGCACAAGCTGAAATACAACCTCATCCGCCACGGGACGCTCAGCTGCGTCGGCTGCGGCCGGTGCGTCCGGCTCTGTCCGGTCAACATCGACATCCGGGAAGTGGCGGCGATGATGGGCCAGGTCGAGCCTCGATCCGCCCAGGCCCAGGCGGGCTAAGGAGTCGGTCGTGAACAATCCCTATAAGCCGTATCCGGTGAAAATCGAGGACGTGATCACCGAGACCAACGACAAGCAGCTCCGCTCGTTCGTCCTCAAGTTCTTGAGCCCGGAAGACGAGGCGGCCTTTGACTACCTGCCGGGCCAGTTCGCCGAGCTGAGCGTGGCCGGCAAGGGCGAGATCCCCATCGGCATCGCCTCCTCGCCCACGGAGAAGGGTTTCCTCAAGTTCACGGTCAACAAGGTCGGCCTGGTGACCTCGGCCCTGCACAACATGAAGCCGGGCGACGTCATGGGCGTCCGCGGGCCGCTGGGCAACTCCTATCCCTTCGAGGACATGAAGGGCAAGGACATCTTCATCGCCGCCGGCGGGTTCGCCGTGACCACCCTGCGCTCGACGATCAAGTACATCCTGGACGCCCACCGCGAGGACTACGGCGACATCGACTTCGTTTACGGGGCCCGCGAGCCGGGGCTGCTCTTGTACGGGGACGAGATGGCCGAGTGGCGCGGCCGCGACGACCTCCGGGCCCACATCACCATTGACCGGGAATTCCCCGGCTGGGACGGCCTGATCGGGTTCGTGCCGACCATCGCCGAGCAGGTCCTCAAGGGGACCGACGTGTCCAACAAGATCGCCCTGGTCTGCGGGCCGCCGGCCATGATCCGGTTCACCCAGCCGGTCCTGGACGCGGTCGGCTTCAGGCCCGAGCAGGTGGTGATGAGCCTCGAGAACCGGATGAAGTGCGGCATCGGCATCTGCGGCCGGTGCAACACCGGCACCGAGTTCGTGTGCAATGACGGCCCGGTGTTCACCCTGGCCCAGCTCAAGGAGCTGCCCAAGGAGTATTAGAATCGGACCGGACTCCGGGCGTCGGCCCTGAGGCGCGGCGCCGGGGTATTCCGGACAATCCAAGGAGCATGATATGTCCCCACCCGTAACCGAGCCTCCGGTGGTCAACGAGCCGCCCACCGAGCCGATCGAGATCGGCGACCGGTTTTCCGGGAAACTGAACGTGGATCCGTCCTGGGCCGACGTCTGCCTGACCTGCGGCACCTGCGTGGGCGGGTGTCCGGTGTCCGGGGTGGACGGCCTGGACCCGCGCAAGGCCATCCGGATGGCCGCTTTGGGTCTGGAGCAGGAACTGATCGATTCCCGGTTCCCCTGGGTCTGCACCCTGTGCGGGAGGTGCGAGTACGCCTGTCCCATGGGGGTCAAGCTGATGGCCGTGCTGCGCGGGGCGCGGGGCCTCAGGGAGCGGGACAAGGTGCCGGGTCCGATCCACAAGGGCGTGGTCATGGACCTGGAGCGGGGCAACAACCTGGGGATTCCTCGAGACGACTTCCTGTTCCTGCTGGGCGACATGGGCAAGGAGCTGGAGGACGAGGGCTGCCCCGGGTTTTTTGTTCCGGTGGACCAGGAAGGGTCGAACATCCTGATCACGATCAACTCCAAGGAGCCGTTCGGCGAGCCGGACGACATGAAGTTCTGGTGGAAGATCTTTTACGCGGCCAAGGAGTCGTGGACGACGACGTCCACCAACTGGGAGGGCGTGAACTGGGGTCTGTTCTCGGGAGACGACGAGTCGTGGCAGACCCTGGTGGGGCGGATCGTGGAGAACGCGCGGAACCTGAAGGTCAAGACGATCTTGTACCCCGAGTGAGGCCACGCCTACTTTGCGACCCGTGTTGGTCTGCAGCGTTGGTATCCGGAGGTCTTCGAGGAGTTCGAGTGCGTCAGCGTCCATGACCTGCTCAAAAGATATCTGGAGGAGGGCCGGATCAAGGTCGATCCCTCGAAGCACCCGCAGCGGACGACGATTCACGATCCGTGCAACTACGGCCGGAAGTCGATGTTCAGTTGCGGTCAGGCGTTTTTCGAGGAGCCTCGCTGGATCACGCAGCAGTGCGTGAGCGGCGAGTTCGTGGACATGTATCCGAACCGGATGAACAACTACTGCTGCGGTGCGGGCGGCGGGGCGTGGGCCATGCCGTACAGCGACGAGCGGGTCTATTACGGGCGGGTGAAGGCCCAGCAGATCAAGGACACGGAGGCGGAGCTGGTGATCGCGCCGTGCCACAACTGCCGGGACCAGATCATGAAGAGCCTGACCAAGGAGTACGAGCTGCCGATCGAGACGATGTATCTGTGGGAGCTGGTGGCCGAGTCTTTGGTGATCGAGCCGTGGAGCGAGTCGGAGATCGAGGCGTCGCACGCGGCGCGTGACGCCCAGTTCGAGCGTGACGGGGTGGAGCTGGAGGACGAGGAGGAGTGGGAGCCCGAATAGTCGCTTCGCTAAAGTCGCCTCGCCTGTAGCCCATGCCCACCTGAACCCCGGGGACCGGGTTATTATCGTCGATGGCTTGTTAAAAAATATTTACGCCGGAGTTCAGGTCTGATCCGGTAACACCTGGAGCAAACGGGCGCCTGTTGACAACCCGACCCGGTCCCCCGAGGGGCCGGGTTTTTTATGACTTGCCCCGAATCGAAATATGGTTAATCTTTAAAACGGAGGGCAACGACTTCGATTCAGACCGGATGACTTCGATCACCTCCAGGCGTGGAGACGGATATGGCCGAGATCAAATCGACCCTGGACCTGGTCATGGAAAAGACCAAGGGGATGACCCTGTCCCCCGAGGAAAAACGGGCCCAGGAGTCCGAGCGCCTGGACCGGCTGGCCGAGGGCCTGTGGCGCCGGATGGGCGGGGCCGGGTGGTCGGTCGAGGAATTCGACCTGGCCCGGCAGGAGGCGGCCGGGACCGACTGGCCGGAGGTCAGCCGGCGTTTCTGGGCGCGGCTGGTCGAGGACCTGCGGCCCGGCGACGACCTGTTCGACCAGGTCAGACTCCTGGCCCAGTGCGAGCGGGTCGATCCCCCGGGCCTGGCCGAACTGAAGGCCCTGACCGACCGGGTCGGCACGGCCATGGGTCAGGACCTGGCCGCCTTGGTCGAGGCCGAGCGGCAGGCCCTGGCCGCGGCCGGCATCTCGGGCTCGGCCGTGGTCCCCAGGCCTCCGGCCGGCCGGACGTCGTCCGAGGGGGCCGATCTGTCCGAGATATCCGCCCGCCTCGACGCCCTGAAGCCGCGCCTGCTGGCGACCGGTTAGTTACGGCGATTACCGGCGCGCCCCTTACCTCGGTCCGTTCACGAACCGGCTGACCGCTGCCACCAGCCCCGGGGCCAGGGGCAGACTCGGGTCGCCATAGGACCTGATCTGCCGGGTCATGTCGGGCGGCACTGATTTGAGAACGTGATTCATGCCCTGGATGATGACCAGTCCGGCCCGGGGATTGGCCCGGGCCAGGATCTTCGCCTCGGAGACCGGGACCTGGATATCGGTCGTGCCGCCCACGATCAGGATCGGGACCCTGAGCCGGCCCAGTTCCCGGGCCGGGTTGTATCTGAACCAACTGATCAGAAACGGCTGGATCGAGGGCCGTAATAAGGCGGCCAGCCCCGGGTAGCGGTCGGGAATGGTCGCCCTTCGTCCGCGGCGCAGGTCTTCCAGGACGGTGGTGATCACGGCCAACTGATCGAGACTGACCTTGGGCCGGAGTTGATCCAGGAGCACTTGCCAGGCCGGACGCCCCACGCCGGCCAGGGACACGAAGCCCGCGGCCCCGGCCCGGGCCGCGGCCAGCATCCCGACCAGCGAACCCTGGGAATGGCCGACGATCACCACCCGCGAATACCGCCGGTCGCCCTTGAGGCGTTTGACCCAGGCCGCGGCGTCGGCCACCAGGCGATCGAACCTGAGGTCTGATTCACGGCGCATGGCGGACCGGCTGCGGCCGATGCCCCGCTTGTCATACCTCAGCGAGGCGATCCCGCGGGCGGTCAGGGCCTCGGCCAGCATTTTCAGTGAATTGTTTTTGCCCCGAATCAGACGGGAGTTGCCGTCCCGGTCCGTCGGCCCGGACCCGGCGATGATCAGGGCAGCCGGATAGGGGGGCCGGCGGGCGGGCAGGAGCAGGGTGCCGTGCAAGACCCCGTTCGCGATTTGGAGGGTGACCGGGACGGAGCTTACCGCCGGCCCTCGCCTGAACAAAAAAAACGCGGCCAGCCCGATCAGCCCCACCGCCAAGCCGGCGGCGATGATCAGATATACTCGGCGATTTTCAGGACGTCCAGACACTCGGATTGGTCCCCAGGCGCCCCGCGGTCCTGCGCCCCAGGGTCAACGATGAATCGCGGCTCCCATCACTGACCTGCCACTTGGTTTACCCGCGAATTTAAAGCGGCCACTGCCGCGCGGCCACTGCCGCCCACTGGGATTACTTCCCGGGCGTCCCGCTCGCGGCTCCCATCATTGACCTGCCACCTGGTTTCCCCGCGAATTAAAAGCGGCCACTGCCGCTCAGAGCATGGGGAAGTAGGCCTGTTCGATGAAGGCGAAGTTCTGTTTGACC
>CAZMVB010000044.1:20518-28777 GCA_964569795.1 uncultured Desulfarculales bacterium
CGCTCAGAGCATGGGGAAGTAGGCCTGTTCGATGAAGGCGAAGTTCTGTTTGACCTCGGCCTCGCCCCGGACCGCCTGGCCGTGTCCGGGCAGCAGGACGTCCACGTCCAGGGCGCTCAGCCGCTGGATGGACTGCTTGAGCTGTTCGCCGCTGCCGCCGGGAAAATCGGTCCGGCCGACGCCCATGGCAAAGACCACGTCGCCGGTGATCAGGACCTTGTCTTGAGGCTGATACAGACAGATGGAACCGGGCGAGTGCCCCGGGGCGTGGATGACCCGCCAGTCGGTGTCGCCCAGGGTCAGGTCGCCTTCCTGGAGGTTGAGATCGACCCGGAACTCCGGGGCCCTCAGCCCCATGGCCTGGTAAAAGGCCGGGCCGACCTCGGCGATGTAGCGTTCCTCGTCAGGGTGCATGGCGATCCGGGTCGGCGGGGGAAAAGCGGCGGCGGCCTCGAGGTGATCCGGGTGGCCGTGGGTGGCGATGATGAGGTCCACCCGTCCGGTGTCCAGGCCCTGGGCGGCCATCTGGCGCTCGACCAGGGGCCAGGTCTGGGCGTGACCGGGGTCGATCAGGACCTTGACCGGGCCGTCGAGGAAGACGGTGTTGCCGTTGTTGACGCGCATGTCCATCCAGGGAAAGAAATGGATCTGATCGGTGATCTTCATCCGAACCTCGTGAAGGGTGCTGTTTGGCCAAGTTAACGACTGGTCAGGGCGGTGTCAAGCCGGGTCGGCGGTTTGGACTTGACATTCGGGCGCCGGGCGGGCAACCTATATGGTCCATTGCTGAACAAGGGAACACGGCCTTGGGAGTTTCAGGCAAGAAAAAGAAAAAGGAGCGGCCCGATCCGGAGGGCGTCCTCAGCGAGTCCAAGCGGGAGCGGCTCCTGACCATCCTCGACGGCATCGAGACCGCTTCCCATCGCGCCGAGTGCGACGACTTCTGCGCCGGCGTGGTTGAGGCCGCCCTGGGAGACGGGGAACTGGCCCTGGCCCTGGCCCACCGCCTGGGCGGGCTGGCCACGCCCCTGTCGGTGACCATCCTGTCCCTGATCATGGATCGGCACGCCGATCGGGGGGTGGTCAAGGAGGCCAAGCGGTCGCTGTTCCGCCTCAAGAAGCGGGGGCTGGAAGTACCCGGCAACGGGCCGACCCCGCGGGCGGCCGCCCCGACCCGGGCCCCGGCCGCCGGTTTCGCCGGTGCCTGGGCCGGGGTGTTCGACGGCCAGGGCCGGCGGTTCGTGACCGGCGCGGTCAAGGCCCCGGGCGGGGGACTGCTGAGCTGCGCCGCAATGATAAGCTACGAGCAGGGACTGGTTGACTGGCAGACCAGGGCCCTGAGCGGCAAGAAGTGGCGGGAGTTCATGGCCCTGGTCCGGGAGGACACCGATTCGCCGCTGGTCGAACTGGAGGCCGGGCACCTGAGGCTGCTCCTGGACGAGGCCCGGGCCGCGACCGAGGCCGCGGGCTCCCCTTTGCCCCAGTCGTTTTTCGATTTCATGTCCCTGCTGTCCGCGGACCCCGCCCCCCGGCCGCCGGTGTATGACCGGTTCGATCGGGCCGACGTCGCCGGGGACAAGGAGGCCTGCCTCAAGGGCGACCGGCTGGTCGAGGACCCGATCGTCGCCGCCTGGGTCCTGCCGGTCGAGGCCGTGGCCTCGACCCTGGAGCGGATCCGTAACGCCCGGGGCGGGACCCTGGTGGTCAGCCGGCTCCAGCAGGCCGAGTGGATCGACAAGATCATCGGCGCCGACATGGACGAGATCATCGATCCGCCGCGACGCCGGGCCTTTGTCCGCCGCCTCGAGGAGACGGCCTTCATCCTGGCCGACGCGGGCCGGACCGAGGCCGCCCGGTGGGCCCTGGCCGCGGCCGCCGCGGCCGACGGGACCGAATCCCTGGCCGACAGCCCCTTTTTCCGGGCCCTGCTGGAACGGACGGTCCAGTGGCACTTGCCCGAGCTGACCGCGGATGACCCCCGGCCCGCCCCGGAGCCGGACCGGACCGAAGGCGGACTGATCATTCCCGGAGGCGCCAAATGATCGACACCCTCAAGGTCTCGACCGGCTCCCGGATCGAGCTGAAGGACATCACGGCCGAGGTCTCCCGGATCATCGGCCGCTGGGGCCTGAAGGAGGGCCACGTCCTGATCTACGTCCCCCACACCACGGCCGGGGTGACCATCAACGAGGCGGCCGACCCGTCGGTGGCCCAAGACATCGAGGACGTGCTGACGCGCCTCGTCCCGGCCGGGGCCGGCTACCGGCACGCCGAGGGCAACGCCGACGCCCACGTCAAGGCGACGCTGGTCGGCAGCTCGGTCCTGGTCCGGGTCGCCTCGGGGCGGATGGCCCTGGGCACCTGGCAGGGCGTCTTCCTGTGCGAGTTCGACGGCCCCCGGACCCGGCGGGTCGAGCTGTCGGTCCTGGGGGGCTAGGCGTGTCGGTCCTTATGGAACTGGACGAAAAGCTGGCGGCGGCCCGCCAGGCGGGCCAGACCGACGCCGTGGCCAATCTGCTGGCGGTCAAGGCCCCCCTGCTCATCAAGCGGGGCGATCACGACGGCGCGGCCGAATGCTATCTCGAGGCCCTGACCATCTGCGAGACCCTGGACAACCCGGCCGGTCAGGCCCGGGTGCTGCTCCTGCTGGGGGACCTGCTCCTCCTGGAGGGGGAAACCGAGCTGGCCATAAAGCGCTTCGAGCAGGCGGTCCGGATCGGTTCGAAAATCCCCGACGAGTCGGCCGCCATCCGGGCCGGGGCCTTCGAGCGGCTGAGCCAGACGGCCGAGGACGCCGGCGATCTCGAGACCGCGTCCAAATGGGCGGTCAAGCTCGAGCGACTGTGCGTTACGGGCCGGGACCAGGTCGGGCTGACCCTGGCCGTCAGGCGTCTGGCCCGACTGCTGGCCCGGGCCGGACTGGTGGAGGACGCCCTGTCCCAGTACGGCCGGCTGTTCATGCTGGCCGAGGCCGCCGGCGACGGCCGGCTGCAGGCCCTGGCCCTGGCGGCCACGGGCGAACTCGAGGCCGCCGCGGGCCGCGTCGAGGCGGCCCGGGACTATCTGACCCTGGCCCGGAAGGCCTATCTGGACATGGGGCAGAAGGAGCAGGCCGAGGCCGTGACCGGTCAGCTGGCCCGCCTGGCCTGAGACCGGACGGCCGGCCCTCAGCCGGCGATCCACCCCAGGGGGAGCGGCTTGATATTATCCGGATTCATCCATCCCAGGAAGGTGACCACGACCTTCAGCAGCCGGGCGCAGACCTGCCCGTCCATTTCCCGATAGATGATCTGAACCGCCTCCCAGGGGGCGGCGGCCTTCCGGAATGACCTGGTCGAGGTCAGGGCGTCGTAGGCGTCCAGGATCCGGATGAGGCGGCACTGATCCGGGATGTCCTCCTCGCGCAGGCCCCGGGGGTATCCGGTCCCGTCCAGGTTTTCGTGATGCTGATAGACCATCCGCAGCGACTCGATGGGCATCTGTCCCGCGGTGCGGAGCATCTCGAAGCCCGCCGTGGGATGCTGCCGCATGATCTCCCATTCGTCTTCGGTCAGGGATCCTTTTTTGGTCAGGATCGCCTCGGGGATGTCCTTTTTTCCGACGTCGTGAAACAGCCCGCCCAGGCCGAAGGCCACGATCTGGTCCGGGGACAGGTCCAGGTAGCGGGCCAGGGCCAGGGACAACAGGCAGACGTTGACCGAGTGGGTGTACAGGGACTGATCCCGGGACAGGATGTCGCCCAGGTGCCGGGCCACGTCGATGTGTGTGGACACGTACTCGGCGACGTCCTCGATGAACTCGCGACCGATCCGGACCTTTTCCTCCAGCCGGGCGTCCGAGAGCGCGTGATCGACGATTTGGAGGGCGTTGTCATAGATGGTGTCGGCCTTCATCCCGTGGCCCAGGTAGGGGTCCCGCAACTGTCGGCCCAATTGCCGGCGCAGCCGTTCATAGCCGAGGGGGACCTGGTCTTCCGGGATGAAGACGTCGATCACGCCCAGGCGCTGCAATTTGGTCAGCTTGGCGAAGGCCCCGGACGACCGGGCGCGGGCCACCAGGACCAAGGACACGGTCCCGGCGTCCTTGTCCTCGAAGGGCAGGTAAACGTCCATGGGCAATTCATTGATTCGGGTCAGCCGGTCCAGAGACCAGACCCTGAAACCGACGGCCAGTCGAGCGAAGGTCTGCTCGTCGAGTTTAGAGACGCGGTAATCAGGGTCGGAATCGAACGACCTGTCCTCTGGCGGAGCACTCACCCCGGTTCACCCCGCCCCATCTCCTCACCGAACAAGGCCGAGATCCTGGTCACGTAGTCCTGCCACGGGCCGGGTTCCTCGGTGAACTGGAGGCCCAGGGCGTAGTGACCGCCGCCCAGGGTGGTCAGGTTTCGCACCGTCGAGGACGAGATCTCGATCGTTTTCCCCTCCTCGATCATGATATTGAGGTCAACCCGGTCGTGCAGGTCAAAGGCCCGATCGACCATCACCCGGCAGCCGGAGTAACTGACGTCCGCGATCCGGCCCGGGACGGATTTGGCCTCATCGCCGGCCAAGTATCGCAGCTCGGCGGCCAGGTTGACCTTGACCCGTTTCTCCTTGCGCAGGTTGACCCGTTCCACCTGGTCGGGATAGGCGATGTAGATCACCGGAGTCGGATGAAACGATATATGCTCGACGGTCGATTGAAAGCCGAACATGACGCCCTGGTCCAGAAACCGGACCACGCACGGGCACCCGGCCGTGGAGAAGATGGGGGAGCCGTTGACCAGGGGCAAATCGGCCAGGAGATAACGGTGACCTTGCCGGCCGATATAAGAGGTGGCCCCCTTGAGGCGCTGGCCACCGACCTGGCGCTCCAGGATCAGCAATTCTCCCGGAACCAGGGGGAATTCCGCCCCTGAAAATTTTCCGTCCGGGCCATCGGAATTCCCTGTCATCCGTTCCAACTCCAGGTCAGGTCACGGTTCCAGACGGTCTGCAGAGCTGGTAATCTCCTCCCCCCCTTGAGGTCCCCGCTCCGAGCTGGTAGGTCTCCTCGTATAAAAACATGGTAAAGACACCCGTCTGGGGTGTCAAACGTTAATGTCATCTAGGATACTATATTCATGCCAGTATGAACAAGGGCATTAATCAGTTAAATAGTCGGCCCCCGGAAGCCGGGTGCCGCCCGGGCCGCCGTTTTCAGCACATGCCGCACCCCTTGCGGCGGTGTTCGTCATACCACTTTCGCACCAGGTGTTTGACCTGGGTCCGGTCCAGGACCAGGTAGTCCCGGATCTCGGCCTTGGTGATCAGACCGGTCAGATAGGCGAATTTGACGAGATAGGTCAGGTTGTCAAGGGAGGGGGCGTCCAGTCGGTCATCGACCCAGGTCTTGACGGCGTTGTCGCGAATCACGGCCGCCAGTCGTCCGAAGCGGTCGAGCCACCCTCCCGAGCGAGCACCCGGCCGTGGCCCTGTTTCCGGAGACCCAGGCATCTTGACTGGTAAAGACCCGAAATAAGGGAGCCGCTTTTCGTCAGGAAGGTCGAAAAGCGGCTCCCGGAATATCCGGTCGGTTTAGTTTTCTTCCTTGGGCTGAAGGCCGGGCAGGGAGAAATAGGTGGTGCTGCCCGAGGACCAGTAGGCCAGGCTTCCGTCGGAGATCATGGCGGTGGTGACGCTCTTGAGCTGCTTTTTCTTGAGTTCCTCGTGGTCCTTTTTGAGGGCCTTCATGATGTCATTGATCATAAACCGTTTTTGCTTTTTCTCGAGAAAATCGAGAACGGCCTGACGGACTTCATCATCAGTCATGATTTGGCTCCCGCAAGTAGTGGTGTACTTACTTTCACGAACAAACAATTACTAAACCGGAGTCGCCGGGATGTCAAGGCATTTTTGGCCAAAGTCCCGGGCCGTCGGACCCCGTAAATCAGATTCAGGCCGTAGATTTTTGTTGACAACCCCCCGGGGCTCGACTAACATGCACTGTCATTGTAATAATCCTCACAAAAGGGCGGACCGGGGCGATGGACCCCGGCGCTCGGGGGTGTTTGGGGGAGGATTTAACAGCGCGGATTAATATCAAATCCTGGAGACGGGAGGTCCTGGGGCCCCGCGTCGAATCGTTATGATGGAACCATCAACCTGCAGGAGGTAGTAATCGATGGCAAAGCACGAGACCCCTCTACTCGATGAGTTAGAATCGGGGCCCTGGCCGAGCTTTGTGACGGACATCAAACGGATGGCCGATTCGAGCCCGGCCTGTAACGATCTGTTGGGCCAATTGGAGTTGTCCTACAAGGACCGGGAAGGCCACTGGAAGCACGGTGGCATCGTCGGGGTTCTGGGGTACGGCGGCGGCGTGATCGGCCGTTATTCGGACGTGCCCGAGCTGTTCCCCAACGTGGCCCACTTCCACACCCTCCGGGTCAACCAGCCGGCGAGCAAGTTCTACACCAGCGAGGCCCTGCGGACGATCACGGACATCTGGCGCCGCCGCGGCTCGGGCATGCTCAACATGCACGGCTCCACCGGAGACATCATCCTGCTGGGCACCTTTACCGAGGAACTGGAGCCGGTCTTCGCCGAACTGACCCAGAACGGCTTTGACCTGGGCGGCTCGGGTTCGGCCCTGCGGACGCCGTCCTGCTGCGTGGGCAAGGCCCGGTGCGAGTGGGCCTGCATCGACACCCAGGACATCTGCTACAACCTGACCCAGTATTTCCAGGACGAACTCCATCGTCCGGCCTGGCCCTACAAGTTCAAGTTCAAGGTTTCGGGCTGCCCCAATGACTGCGTGGCCTCCATCGCCCGGGCCGACTGCTCGATCATCGGCACCTGGCGGGACGACATCCGGGTGGACGCCGCGGCCGTGAAGGCCTACGCCGCGGGCAAGATCCCGGCCAACGGCGGCTCCTACGGTCAGGACGCCAAGCTGGACATCCAGAAGGACGTGGTCGAGAAGTGCCCCACCGGCTGCATGGCCTGGGACGGCACCACCCTGGAGATCAACAACCGCGAGTGCTCCCGCTGCATGCACTGCATCAACGCCATGCCCAAGGCCCTCCGGCCCGGCACCGACACCGGGGCGACCATCCTCATCGGCGCCAAGGCGCCCATCCTCGAGGGGGCCCAGATGTCCTCGGTGATAATTCCCTTCATCAAGCTGAAAGAGGACGTGGACCTGAGCGACGCGGCCTACGATGAGGACACCGACAGCGAAAAATATCAGAACCTCAAGGAGTTCGCCGAGGCGGCCCACGAGTGGTGGGACGAGAACGGCAAGAACCGGGAGCGGATCGGCGAGCTGATCCAGCGTCTCGGTCTTCGCGAATTTCTGGCGGCCGTCGGCCTGGAGCCCGATCCGCGCATGGTCAAGGAGCCGCGGTCCAACCCCTACATCTTCTACACCGAGGAAGAGGTGCCCGGGGGCTGGAAGCGGACCATCGAGGACTACCGCGCCCGCCATAAGGAATAACGCGGCCTAGCCAAAGAAGAGGAGAAACAAGATGGCTGAACGCATTACCGATATCGGACCTCCCAAGTACAGCAAGTTCTGGCCGCCCATCGTCAAGGAAAACTACGGCAAGTGGGTCTATCACGAGATCCTCGAGCCGGGCGTGCTCAAGCACGTCTCCGAGACCGGCGCCGAACTGATCTCGGTCCGCTGCGGCGGGACGCGTCTGATGACGGTGGACAAGGTCGAGGAGATCTGCCAGATCGCCGACGAGTTCTGCGACGGCTACCTCCGGTTCACCACCCGGAACAACATCGAGTTCCTGCTGACCGACGCCTCCAAGCTCGAGGCCCTCAAGGCCAAGTGCCAGGCCACGGCCCTGCCCGTGGGCGGCACCGGCGCCGGCGTGACCAACATCGTCCACACCCAGGGCTGGGTCCATTGCCACACCCCGGCCATCGACGCCTCGGGCATCGTCAAGAGCGTCATGGACGAGTTGTTCGACTACTTCACCAGCCACAAGCTGCCGGCCCAGGTCCGTATCTCCCTGGCCTGCTGCCTGAACATGTGCGGCGCGGTCCACTGCTCGGACGTGTCCATCCTGGGCGTGCACCGCAAACCCCCGGTCATCGACCATACCCGTCTGGACGCCCTGTGCGAGATCCCGACGACCATCGCCTCCTGCCCCACGGCGGCCATCAAGCCGGCCTCCCACGAGGGCAAGGACAAGGAAGGCGCGGACAAGAAGTACAAGACGGTGTCGGTCAGAGAGGAGCGGTGCATGTTCTGCGGCAACTGCTACACCATGTGCCCGGCCATGCC
>CAZMVB010000045.1:0-20000 GCA_964569795.1 uncultured Desulfarculales bacterium
GTGACCTTGAAACCGAGCCCTATGCGTTGGGTGGTCTTGAGGAAGACCAGCGCCCCATTCGCAACGTCATAAACGTAATCCGTGGTATGGAGAGGGCCCTTCTCCCGGATGACCAGTACCCGGCCCATCCCCTTCATCGGCCCCACAAAATGAACCAGTTGGCTAACCCCGGTAGCGGGGTCCTGGTCCAGAACCATTCCGGGCCTCAGCCTGGCGATTCCGGCCGGAGGTAACCACAGCCCCCCGACCTGAGCCGCACCCGAAACCAGGATTACCTCGTTGCGGCTGGGCGGCATTGGCCCCAGGCCGGGACGGGTCACAACGGATCGATAACCGATCCAGTCCGCTCCCCGGTTTACTACCCGCACATCGAAGTCAAAAGGCCGGCGTAACGGAGTCGCCCCTGCCATGCCGTTCTCTGTCGCGCCCTGATAGCGCAATTCCCTCACCCTGGCCAGCCAAGCGGGCGGCGGGTCGCCTTGCCAGGGAAAACGCCGCCGGCGAATACCAACGTAGAAGGTCTGGGAAAGACCTCGACCCGTGCCTCTGAAAGCCCGGGTGACGTTTTGGGAAGAGTAGGACAATAACAACCCGCTGGTCCGGTCAAAGACCCAGGTCTGCAGACTCTTGTCCACCTGGTATCTGAAGTAAACTGCAGGCCGTGTACCACCATTCTTGAGCCGGTAAGGCCCGACTTTTATCTGCAGCCCGTGGTAATTGCCGCTTTTAATTCTCCGGAGCGCCAGGGGAGAGAGCCAAAAGTCATTGCCGTCTCCGGCCGGGCTGATGAACGAATACAGGCCCGGTGGAGCGACGTGGCGCGAGGTAGGGTCAATGGTCCACTGGAGCATGCTCACCACCGTGGTGTTGCCCTGCACGGCCACCACGTCCAATTGGGTGTAGCCGACACCTCCCAGGCCCCCGGGGCGACGGAGCCCGGTTCGGCGGTCCCGGCGGAGGCCGGAAATCGTCGCCCCACCGGAGTAGAAGGTCAGGCGTATGCCTGGCTTGAGCCAGGCCGGGGCCGGCATCGTTCGAAGCCCGGGGAAAAGTTTTAGGAATACCGAATCCTGAGTCTCCGCCCTAGACAAGCCCGCAAGGGTCAAGGTCGCGATCAAAACGACAAAGATCAATGACTTGCGTCCCGGCTTCACCGTCACTCTCCTAACAAGAATTGACAGTTGTATTCTATCAGCCTTGATCGGCATCGGCCAGGGTCGGCAAAAATGCGGCCTATTTTTGTCCCTGACTTCTAGGGCAATAAGGTCTTGAATTTATACAACCTTCGCTGCGTCCCGGCCATGTTTCTCCATGTAAAGACAACTTCCGGCTCGTCGATGAAATGGCTTGCTCTCCCTTTGCTTGGCCCCCTCTATGGCATCAAATATTAACCACGCCAGATCATGGACAGGGGCCCGGAGGTGATCAATCTGACCTGGGAGCGGATCACACCGGGCCAGAGGCCGAGGGCGAGATTGATCGGGAAGGGAACCCAGGAGCGGGTCGTACCGCCACTGTCACCCCTTATCAAATCCGACCCGGTGTAACTACCATCCTCGAGCCCCTTCCGGGTGGGGCAGGCCGGGGCATCGGCCCAGGGGCTTGCGGGAGGGGCGGCCAGAGGAGGCGGTATTTCAAGCGGACTGGATCGACGCGGTCTCCCCGCAGGACAGGCCAGGACCAGCCCTTGACCTGCCTGTGTGTGAGATCAAGTATGGCCGGCCCACCTGAAACTCATGCCGGTCCGAATTTGCGGTAGAGCTCCTTTGACAGCCTTTTAAAGCCCCGGTCGGCCTGCCTGCCGCCCACGTTGGTCATCAGGACCATGGCCCAGTCATGCCGGGGCAGGAGGAATATCTGGGCCAGGTTTTTTTGGTTGGAACCGCCGTGGACGATGATGCCCCCGGGACACCAGTTCGTCCGGATTTTTCCCCACCCCAAGCCGTACTCGCCCGTGGTGGGAGTGCCCGGCTCGGCGTGGGGAATTTTGAACTTGGTGATCGGCGTATGGAGCTTCTTGAGCGTGGCCGAGCTGACCAGGGCCGGACCGCGTTTGCCCTCGCCGGCGTTCCATCCCGCCCACTTGGCGAAATCCAGGATCGACAGGTGCACCGTGCCCGCCGGACCCAGAATCACCGGGTTGTCTCCATTGGGACCGGCCAGGAAGGCCTTGATTTTTCCGTCTATGATCTTGTGACCGACCGGCGCGTCTATCCGGCCCAGCGAGGATTGAGGCCCGAAGCCGGCCGTGTCCAGTCCCAGCGGCGTGAAGACTCTCTCGATAATCAACTCCTCCCAGGTCCGGCCGCCCACCCGCTCCAGGATGGACCCGACAATGATGTAGCCCATGTTGGAGTAGGCGAATACCTTGCCCGGCCTGTTCGCCATAGGTTCCCTGACCCACTGTGAAACCAGCCAATACCGCATTTCGTCCAGGTTTCCCCTTTGCCTGTATGAGTCCCAAAGCAACCGGCCGAACCGTTCGTTGTCAGCGGGCATGCCGCTGGTATGAGACAACAGCTGCTCCAGGGTGACCTGGCTCAGGCCGGGGGCCATCCGTTTCCTCAACTCCGGTAAGATCTGGCTGACCGTGGTATTCCATCGCAGCTTGCCCTTCTTGACATAAATGGCTGCCAGGAGAGCCGTCATGGCCTTGGTGTCCGATCCGATATGAAAGCAGTCATGGAGCTTCGCCGGTATCCGCGTCCCGGCCCGGCGCACCCCGATCACCCCGGCGGCCGTGACCGTCCCTGCCCTGACCACCGCCGCACCGAGCGCCGGGAGATTGTACTTCTCGAGATAGGGGCTCAGGATACTATCGAGCGGCCGGGCCGACCTTTTCCTGGCTGAACCGGTCGCCGACGCTCCCTGGATGGGAGCAATGATGCTCAGCAGGCCGGCACCGGACGCGGTCTTCACAAAGTCCCTGCGAGTGACACCCATGTTCTCTTTGGTCATGTTCAAGGCCTCCTCTAAATCAATGACCGTCTTCCATCGCCCGCCCCGTTTTAAGATAACACCCTTCGAGTCAGTATCCCAATGATTTTTTTGATCTTTACCTGGCGCCGCGGGACAGGGCAATCCCGGACAGATCCGTCGGGGGATAAGTGGCCGTTGCCAGAGTCCGGTGCGCGCCAGGGTCGCCCGGCCCCCACGCCGACCGCGATCCACGAGGCTGGGTACAAGGTCAACCGGCTGACGGCGGGGCTGACCAGGGCGCCGGGGGTGAGGAAGATAGGGGGTGAATAAGTATTTTTTGGCAGGACGAGAGGCCGTCGCTAGATCTTCTAAGTCAATCATTTGCTACGATGGGGCAGGAATCAAATTCATTCCAGTGACAGATCAAATGTTGGCAGGTCATTTGTCCCGGAGGTAAACTGTGTTCTCAAGCGGGCCGAAGGCCTGACCGAACCCGGCCGCCATCGACCGGGTGCCGGGGGGATCATGACCCGCGGCCCACGGCCAGCCCACCCTCGGGAGGTGAACAGTGACGACCTATCAGATTTACGCCCTCAAGGACGGCGGCCCGGTTTCCTCGTCCCGGGCCTTTGTGATGTGGCAGCGGGACTGGGACCAGACCACCCCGCGCAACTTCTACTTCTGGTGCCTGACCGGCGGCCCCCGGCCGGTGGTGGTTGACACCGGATTCTCGCCGGCCCAGGCCGCGGCCCGGGGCGTGCCCAACTATGTCTCTCCGGCCGAGATGCTGGCCCGTCTCGGGATCGAGGCGGACCAGGTCGAACTGGTCATCCTGACCCACCTCCACGCCGACCACGCCGGCGGGGTGGGCCTCTTTCCCCGGGCCTCGTTTTACGTCCAGCGCTCGGAGTACGAGTTCTGGATGAAAGATCCCCTGTCCCGCCGGCCGATGTTCCAGTTCTTCCTGGATGCGGCCACCCGGGAGGCCCTGGCCGGGCTCGAACAAGACGGCCGCCTGGTGTTCACCGACGGCGACACCGAGGTGGCCCCGGGCGTGGAGTGCCTCCTGGCCCCGGGCCACAGCCCGGGACTGCAGGCCGTGGCCGTGGAGACCGAGCGGGGCCCGGCCGTCCTGGGCTCGGACACGGGCCACGTTTTCGAGAACTATCTGGAGGATTGGCCCAGCTCCCTGGCGGTGGACCAGTTGGCCCTGCTCAAGACCTTTGACAAGCTGCGAGGCCGGGCCGCCTCCCCGGACCTGCTCTTTCCCGGCCACGACGCCCGCCTGGCCGAGGATTATCCAGTGGTGGCCCAGGGCGTGACGCGTCTGGTCTAGATACGATGACAGGCCCGGGAGGTCATCCTCCGGCGGCCAGCCAGCAGCCGGGATCGGGCGTGAACGGATCGTTGGTCAGGGCATAGGCCAGGCAGCGAAGGCCGCCCCGGCAGGTTCGGACGTGCCGGCATCCGCGGCAGGCCTCGGGGACACGGTCGGGGTCGCGCAGATCTTTCAGCACCGGGCTGTGGGCGTACAGTGTTGTCAGGGGGGTGTCCAGCAGATTTCCGATCCGGATCGGCAGGCGGCGGCAGGGCGTCAGGCCGCCGTCGGCCAGCACCGTCACCAGCCGATCGCCCGCGGCGCAGGCGTAGGCCGGACCCCGGGTGCCCAGGAATTGCAATCCCCGCCGGGCATCGACCATGGTCGCCGAAAACGGGCGCCGGGCGTTCGACCGCCTGGTCCGGGCCACCAGACGAACATAGGCCCGGGTCTCCGAGGGCGCCAGGGTCTGGTCAAACCAATTCGATCCCCGGCCAAAGGGCAGGAACCGATCGGTCCAGACCTTGGCCACACCCAGCCGCCGGCCCAGGCGGACCACCTCCGGGAACTCCGACCAATTGCCGCGCCGGGCGGTGAACGAGATCATAGTCCGCACCCCGGCCCGGCACAAACGGCGGATCCCGGCCACGGCCCGCTTAAACGATCCGGCTCCCCGGGCGTCGTCATGGGTGCTCTCGATCCCGTCCAGGCTGACCTGAACGAAACCGGGCCGTAACCGGGCCAGGTAACGCGCCAACCGGCTGTCGATCAGGGTGCCGTTGGTCAGCACGCCGAAGCCGAGCCAGTCCCGCTCGAGGCTCAGCAACTCGAGCAGGTCCAGACAATCGGGGCGCACGAACGGCTCGCCGCCGGTGACGTTGATCCATGCCCGAACCGGCCGGGAAGGGGCGCCCCCCGGCGACCGGTCAGCCGGCGCGCCGACCTTCGTTCGGGCCGCCAGGGCGGTCACCAGGTCCTGAAACTGGTTCACCACGCCGATCATTTCCCGGGCCGACAGCTCGGGACCCTCGAACCCATCCTGGTAGCAGTGGCCACAGCGCAGATTGCAGCGCTCGGTAATGTGCCACTGGAGCAGCATCCGCCTCGGGGCGGCGCATCGATGGTCTCGACCAAACCTCATCCCTATCCCCCGCACCCGCCGCAGCCCCCGCAGCCCCCGCAGCCGCCTCCGCCGCCGCACCCGCCGCAGCCGCCGAGAAGAAAGAACCCACCGCCGTCACCGCCCGAGCCGGCGAATCGAGAGTTAAACTTGAACAGGAACACGATTCCACCGATGATCATGATCGCGATCAGGAAGCTGAACTTGTGCATCCCCTTTTGCAGGCCGATGACAAGCCGAATCCCGCCCACCGCCTCGAACAGCACCCAGGCCAGCACGGCCACGCCCGGGACTTGCTTCAACTTGGCCCGCACGATCCCGGCGCCGAACAAGGTCACGAGGAACAGCACCACGTAGAAAACGAGAAAATCAGGACCCTTCAGGTCCTGGGTGAAGTAGCTCAATACCAGGGCCAGGCCCATGACACCCGTCAGTCCCGCCATGAACCGGAAACCCCCTTTCCCGGACATTGGCGGGGCCGGTGTCGCCTGGGGGGCGGGGGCGGTGTCAGGCGATTCATCGGAGGCGTTGATCGCCTCGGGGGCGCGGCCGACCCACTTGGAGTATTCCTGGTCAACGGGCTCGGCGTTCATGTTGTTGAAGTGGCGGTGGCAGTGGGGACAAACCAGTTGCTCGCTGCGACCGCTCTCCGCGGACGTCTCGATCCGCTGAAGGCATACGGGGCAGCGTATTTGCCTCAGACGATCGGTTCCTGATCCGGCCATTGTTCCCTCACCCATTCCAGAGCCTGGCTCAGCAGTTGATAGAGTCCCCGGTGAATCTCGGCCGCCTCGTCCTCGGTTATCCTCCGGCCGGCCTTTTTGAGGGCCAAGAGATCGGTCAGCACCCCGGTCCCGGCCCGGTAGGTTTTTTCCAGGAACCCGGGCCGGTCGGCGTAGGCCGCGGGGACCTCCTGGCCCGCCGTCCGGATCGGGTCGGACAGGGCGGTGAACAGGGCGGCCAGGGAATCGATCACCAGCCGGGTGTAGCGGGTCCGGTCGCCCTTGAAGGTGACAAAGGCACGGGTCAGGCGCAACCGCAGATTACGCAGGGCCTGCTCGCATAGAAACCGAAGCAGGCCCGGGTCCGGGTCGAAGTCGGCCACCGGGTCCTCACCGGAGACGACCAGGTAGTGGCGCTTGATGCTCAGGAACTTGAGGGCAAAGACCCGCCGGCTGCGCGGCAGTTCCCAGCGCGAGACAACGAATGGTTCGATCCCGGCGGCGCTCACGAGCGCCTCGGCAATGGCGGCGTGGGCCTCGGGCGTGGACCGGTTCAAGACCAGAAGCAGGTTGACGTCCGATTGGCCGTCCACGAAATCGCCCCTGACGGCGCTCCCGTAGATGACGGCCGAGTAGAGATTGTCGATCAGGGTTTTCCGTAATCGATCCAGGACCGGATCGAGCACTTTACTGACGCCACGTGGCAGGTCGATCGTATCCATCGCCCCCTCTCCCGTTTAAGAGCCGCCCTCCACCGGCGACATGACCGGTTCAATATACCACTATTATGAAATCGCGCCGAATTGAAGGCTGCCCCTGATTTTGGTCCGGCCGGCAAGTGAGTATTCGGAGGTCACCCCGATGCCAAGGGTCTGATGCGGCCCAGGTTGACTCTTGACCTGTTTCCGGTATTTCGCCCCGCGTAAAACGGAACTAACGCCCGGACTTCTTGTGAGCGACTTCCTCGAGGCCCTCCAGGACGGGGACGATGTCCTCGAGGTGGGCCCGCATGATCCGGCGGGCGCCCGGGGAGTCCTTGTGCCGAACCTTGTCCAGGATGGCCGGGTGAGAGGTGGTGTCGTGGATGACCCGTTCCGCGGGTTTGATACTGAGCAGCAGATCCTGGGTATAGTCCATCAGGATATTGACCAGGATCTCATACATCGGGTTGTGAGAGGCCCGGGCCAGCAGTCGGTGGAAGTTGACGTTCCAGGCCACATATTCATCGCCCGGAACCTCGGGCATATCCTGGACGGCCAGGGTCAACAGATCGACGTCGTCCCCGGTGGCGCGCCTCGCGGCCAGGCCGGCCACGACCGGTTCCATGTCCAGGCGGACTTCCATGATGTCCGCCACGCCGGCCTTTCCCAGCCGGAGCGTGTCCTGCATGACCATCGACACCGCGGCGTGGGTCATGGGCAGGACAAAGGCCCCTCCCTGGGGCCCGCGCCTGATCTCGATCAGGCCGGCCCGCTCCAGGTCACGAACGGCCTCCCGGACGATGACCCGGCTGACGCCGAAGACGTTCATCAACTGCTGTTCCGAAGGGAGTCGGCGTCCCGGCTGGTACTGACCCTTGAAAATAGACTCCTTGAGCTGTTCGCTGACTTGATCGGCCAGGCGCGGTTTGGCTACGGTTTTGAATGACACGTCAGATCACACCTTTCTAGACCGGCCCTTGCGGTCAATAGCGGGTTAAGGTCATGACGACCATATTTCCTGGATCCAATCAAGACCCGTGTCCGGACGGCCGAGGCCCGGGCGGCGGTCAGTCCGCCGATCGAGGGGGCCTCACCAGCGCGTAGGCCTTGTGGAGAATGATCAGGGCCGTGATCCCCAGGAAAACGGCCGAAAAGGGTTCGGTGACGAAGATCAGCCAGGAGCCTCCCGAGACAATGAGCGATTGGCGCAGACCTTCCTCGGCGATGGGCCCCAGGATCAGACCCATGACGATCGGGGCCAGGGGGAATTCGAATTTGGTCAGAAAATACCCCAACACCCCGAAGACCAGGGACAGACCGACGTCGAACAGGGACGAGTTGACGGCGTAGGCGCCGACGAAACAGATCACCAGGATGATCGGGACCAGCAGGGCCTCACGCAGCCGGAGAATGGTCGAAAACAGATAGGCCCCGAAATAGCCGTAGGCCAGGAGCAGCAGATAGATCACGAGCATGGAGGCGAAGATGGCATAGACAAATGGTCCCTGCTCGACGAAAAGCATCGGCCCCGGAATGAGTCCGTGGACCAGAAAACCACCGAGCATGATCGCCGTGATCGGATCGCCGGGAATCCCCAGGGTCAACAGGGGGATGAGCGCGCCGCCGGTCACGGCGTTGTTGGACGACTCCGAAGCGATCACGCCCTCTTCGTAGCCGGTGCCGAATTTGTCCGGGACCTTGGAGGCCCGCTTGGCCTCGGAATAGGCCACGAACGAGGCAATGGCCGCCCCGGTGCCGGGGATGGCGCCGATGACCGTGCCGATCAGCGACGATTTGAGCAGGGTCACCTTGAAGCGGTTCATCAGTCTGAACACGCTCCCCAGCCCGGCCTTCTGCTCCATCCGGGTAAGGGACACCTTCTTGACGCCCGCCTCGGTCAGCAGCAGCGCCTGGGACACGGCGAACAGCCCCACCAGGACGGGCAGCAGCGGCAGGCCCCGGGTCAGGTCGAGGATGCCGAAGGTGTACCGGTTGACCGTGCCCATCTTGTCCTGGCCGACGCAGGCCAGCACCAGACCGAAGGTGCCCATCAGCAGCCCCTTCAGAAAGGACTTCCGGCTCGAGGAAGTGACGACCATGATGATCCCGAACACGGCGATGGCGAACTTCTCGGCGTAGCTGAACTTGAGGGCCACGTTGGCTATCAACGGCGCGGAAAAAGACAGGACGATGACACTGAACATCCCGCCGAGGAACGAAGCGACCACGGCAATGGTCATCGCCCGGCGGGCCTGGCCCTTTTGGGCCATGGGATAGCCGTCGAGAATGGTGCAGATGGCCGCCGGGGTGCCCGGGGTGTTGATCAGGATGGCGCTGACCGCCCCGCCGTAGAAGGCCCCGCAATAGACCGCCACCAGCATGCAGATCCCCGTGGTGGGGTCCATGGCAAAGGTCAGGGGCAACAGCACCGTGACGCCCACCGTGGCGCCGATGCCCGGCAGGACGCCGACGGCGATCCCCAGGGGCACGCTGAACAGAAGGACCAAGATCAGCTTTAGGTTCAGCAGCGCCCCGAAGCCGGCCAAGAGGTCCTGACCCATGCGACCCTCCTCAGAACAGGCTGCCGGAGGGCAGGGGGATATTGAGCAGCGTGGAAAAGAGGTGATACACGGCCAAGGTGACCGCCGGCGGCAGAGAGACCAGGAGCCACCACCGCCGGACCCCCAACATGAAAAAACTGAGCAGCAAGAAGGCGACGGACGAGATGATGAATCCGACCAGGGTGGCCAGGTAGATGTAGATCAAAAACGCGGCGAACATGATCAACGGGCGGCGCTGCCACAGCCGGGGCAGGGGCGCCGAGGGCCGGTCGGTCCTTGCCCTTTTCTTTCGCCAGGCGGATACGGTCAACCAGGCCGCCTCGAGGGCCATGGCCACCAACAGCAGCCGCGGCAGGAACGCCGGGCCGACGTCGGTGGTCTGCTCGTCCATTTGCATGCCGGTGAAGAAATAGCTCAGGACGAAGAAGAAAACGGCAAAGGCCAGCATCAACAGGCCCATGACCAGATCTCGTCCTTCGCGACCGGGGGATGATGCTTTGTCGCTCATGACGCCATCCTGCACCCGGGACGACGGGTGGATCCCGAACCGGTTTTTTTGGACAAACCGCCGGCGGCGAACCACCGCCGGCGGACCCTTTTTACCTGCCTTTCTTCCTGGCCTTGAAGGCCTGGAAGTACTTGATGTCGGCCTGGATCTTCTTTTGGAAGGCCGCCCGATTCAGGTACAGCACCGGTTGCTTGGCCCGGCCCATGGCGGCCACGAATTTTTTATTGTGGATGGCCTTGGCCAGGGCGGACTGAAGTTTTTTCAGGATGGCCGGCTTCAGTCCCTTGGGGGCGAAAACGCCGGTCCAGACCATGGGGTAGGTCTTGATGCCGAATTCCTCGACGGCCGGAACCTGGGGGGCCAAGGCCAGGCGCTTGGCCGCGAACAGGGCCAAGATCCTGAGCCGGCCGGCCTTGGCAAAGCCGATCACGCCGGCCAGGGCCGCCGGCGCAACGCTGACGTGTCCCCCGACCACGGCCGTGACCCCGGGCCGGAGCCCCCTGAAAGGCACGCCCCTCATCTTGATCTTGGCGTAATCGCCCAGGGCCCGCATGGCCAGGTAGGGCACGCTGCCGATACCCGGGTGGGCGTATATGATCTTGCCCGGGTGCTTCCGGGCATAGGCGATGAACTGCTTGAGGTTCTTGTACGGCGCCTGGGGACCCGCCACCAGGACCAGGGGCAGATAGGTGAACATGCAGATCGGTTCCAGACTGGTCGTCTTGTACGGCAGTCCCTTGGCGAACAGCGGCTGGGTCAAGGCCGGACCAATGGGCAGGGAGCCCAGGACGTATCCGTCGGGCTTGGCTCGGGCGACCCGGGCCGCGCCGATGGTCCCGCGACCGCCGGCCACGTTCATCACCTTGACCGGCTGGCCCAGCACCCGGCCCACGGCGTCGGCCAGCAGCCGGGTGGCGATGTCGCCGCCCGAGCCGGCCGGCCAGGGATAGATGACCCGAATGGCCCGGCTGGGATAGTCCGCCGCCGGGGCCGGCCCGACGACCAGCAGCCCCAATCCAACGGTCAAGACCAAGGCCGTGACCCACATCGTCTTCCTCGTCATGGTAAACCCTCCTTCTCCAAAAGAAAGAATTTTTTTAATTGGCGAAGCGAACCTCGTGGTCGGGATGAGGGTGCCGCAGTTGAAGTCTCAGAAACAATGAGGGCTATGCCGGATGAAACATCAACTCCTTCATCCAGGCCCGGCCGGCACCGTTGAGGTACAGCCTGAGTTCGACGCACGTGGCCGCCGGAGGGGCCACGGCCTCGGCCGTGTCCAGGGTCCAGTCGTTGTCGCCGAGGTAGAGGTCGCCTCGGGGGATGTCGCCCATGTCGTAGATCTGGCCGCCCCACTTGTCCAGGAAGCACATCATGAACGAGCACGAGCCCTTGACCCCTTCGGTCCTGATCTTGGCCGCCAGCTTGTAACGGGTGCCCGGTCTGACGGCGATGGTCTGTTGGAGGTAGAGGAAGCCGTGGCGGTCGAACTCCAGTCCCGGGCAGGGATAGGGCTGGTTGTCCTCGTCCCAGATGAGGGCCCCGCCGCCCTCGTCGTGCCGCCGCGCGAAATTCCAGTGCTTGGGCTCGCCCGTGGCGGACCGCTCCTTGAACGAGCCGTTTTTCAGCTTGGGCTCGATGGGGCCGACCAGATGATAGTTCCGGAACAGCCAGCGGTAGTTTCCCGACCGATCGACCTCGATCACCTGGTGGTGCTGCTGGTCGGCGACCAGAACGTTGCCGTTGGCCAGGACCTGAATGTCGTAGAACTTGGCAAAGTAATCGACCTTGTACTCCCAGACGACCCGTCCCTCCGGGGTGACCTCGATCACCCGGGCGTTCTTGGAGTCGCAGATCACGGTCTGACCGTCGGCCAGTCTGACGGCGCACCGCGGCCAGTTGAGCATCTCGGGAGAACCGTCGCCATGGGACCACACGACCTCCTTTTGAGGCGAGACCTCGATGATCTGGTTCTTGTCCGAATCCGAGATCAACAAGTTGCCGTTGGCCAGCAGGTGGGCGTTGTGGGGGTGTTCGATTCCCTCGGAAAACTGCCACTGGACCCGCCCCGTCCGATCGACAATGACCGCCCGGTTGTTGTTCCGGTCGCAGATCAGCAGGTTGCCGTCGTCAAGTTCGTAGGCGTCGTTGGGATAGCCCAGACGGGAGCCGTCACTGAGGTCGCCCGTGCCCCCACCCCATGATTCCGAGGTGAAAACGATTTCTTTTTCCCGGTTGACCTCGATCACCCGGTCGTTGGTCGTGTCGGTGATCAGGATGTTGCCGCTTTTCAGCAGCCGGGCGCTGTGGACGAACCTCAGCCCCCCGTACAGATTCCAAACGATGTTGCCCAGAGGATCGACTTCGATCACCTCGGACCCCAAGCCGACCTCGTCCCCGCCGTCGGCGATCAGGGTGTTGCCGCTCGGGAGACGCTCGACGCTGCCCGGGAACTCGAGCATCCCCGGCGCCCCACGCTCGATGGTCCGATAATCGTCGTCCCTCATCCTCGGTTCCTCCCTGGCGCGCAGGGCCGGGGTAACCCCCCTCCGGCTGGTCCGCGGCCAACCAGTTACATATAGCCGAGCTTGCGGAGCATCTCCATGGCCGCTTCCTTGTCCTGGCGCCGGCCGTCCCGTTCGCCGGTGTGTTCCAGGTCCTGCTCCCAGGCCGGAATGTCAGCGAACTTCTTGCTCGTGGTCTTGGCGCCCAGGCTGCGGTAACCCCGGGCGTACAGCTCGTTGTAGGGAATATGGAAGTGATGATTGGCGTTCCAGACGTCGCGCTCGGTGAAGTGAAGGATCGGATTGATGCGCCAGTGGCCCGGCGACATCTCGCCCGGCTCGCGATAGGCCAGGTATTCGTCCTTGACCCGGGCCGCCTGCTCATCCCAGCGGAGACCCTGGAACACGGCCGTGATGCCCCGCTCCTCCAGAAATTTGTTGAAGGGCACGGTCTTCATCAGGTGGTTGCCCACATAGCTTTCGGCCTCAAAGGGAAACTCGTCCTCTTCAAACCCGATGCGCTCGATTTCTTTCCGGTTGCGCTCGTCCAGCTCGGCCACCTTGACCATGGCCCCCAGCTTGCCTCCGGCGGCCCGGACCACGTCGTCGTTGATCACGGTGACATGGTTCAGGCCCCACTCCCGGGCATACCGGGCGATAAAGGCCTCGATCTCATCGAAATGGTCGTATTCGTCGATGCTGAAGACGACCGGCATTTCCAGGCCGTCCTCGGCGCAGACCTGGCGGATGAGCCACAGGTCCAGTCCGCTGTCTTTGCCCCCGGTCCAGGTGATGGCCATGTCCTGCGGCTCGAAGCGATCGAACGCCTCACGGATGACTTTTTTCGAGTCCTCAACCTTTTTCAGGAGAAGCTCTCTGGCTTGTTGATCAGACGTGTCCACAACACTCCTCCAAACCCTCATGGGCGAGTGGATCGATATTCGCAACAGGCGGCCATCAGAAGTCGCGCCTCTAGGTTGTTTGTTATAATGTTATACGTATAATGTTTAGCTCCAGGTGTCAAGCCAATATGACGTCTCGGCTCAACAAGGGCAAAAAATGCTTTTTAGTCGGGAACTTATGATGAAATAATTAAAATCGACAATCAGGCCGGATCGCGGCCGTTCCGACCGTCTGATCGGCCCGGCGCGGGCCGGTTACCCGGTCTTCAGGTAGCCCGGGGCCTGGGGCGAGAGGTGGGCCTGACCGTATTTCACCTGGGACGGGTAGTACTCCACGGCCAGCTGGACCCGGCCGGCCGTTTCCTCGCCGGCCTAATCGGCGATCAGGGCCAGGGCCAGGTCGATCCCGGCCGAGACCCCGGCCGCCGTCCAGACGTTGCCGTCCCGGGTGAACCTGTCCTCGACCGCGGTCACCCCGGGCAATTGCCGCAGCCGGTCCCATGACAAAAAATGGGTCGTGGCCCGTTTCCCGTCCAGGAGTCCGGCCGCCTGCAACACGAAGGACCCGGTGCAGACCGACAGGACCTGGCGGCACCCGGCCGCCTGTTTTCTGACAAATGAAATCAGGTCCGCGTTGTCAACCTCGCGGTGCGTGCCCTGGCCGCCGGGGATGAGCAGATAATCCAGGGGCGGACAGGTCTCGAAACCGTGGTCAGCCTCGACCCGCAGGCCCTTGGCGCAGCGGACGGTCCGGCCGTCCTGGCTGACGATGAGGCACTCCTCCGGGCCCCCGAAGACCTTCCCCCACATCCCGATGACCTCCCAGGGCCCGACAAAATCCAGTTCCTCCGCGTCCGGAAACAACAGAAAACCGAAATTCATGTGGCCACCTCCCGCCCAAATAGAGATCCATTTATTTAATCCAACCGGCCTCGTCGAGATATATCTCGTCAATAAAAAAACTGGTGAGGGTCCCTATTTTTTGGCTGACAAATAAGCCCGGACCTCCTCGCCGTGGCGGGCGACGTACTCGCAGCTCGGGGTGTGCCCGCAGCGGCGGCAGGTCGGATCATAGGCCGAGTTGATCGTGCCGCACCGGGCGCAGGCATAATGCTCGAGCTTCTCGGCGTACCATCTCTCCCAGCCAACCTCCTCGATCCGGGCCAGGTTGTCCCACAACTCGATCCGGTGGGGCATGGCGACCTGGAATTCCTTCAGTTGTTGGCACGGGTACTCGTCGCACTGGCCGCAGAAGTCCAGGCCGCGCTCGGCGGCGCAGGAGACCATGTGGCAGGTCCGGCAGTACACGAAGCGGCGGTCGGACCGGCAGCCGTCGCAGCGGGCCTCCTCGACCGGGACGCCCCAGCCGTCAGCGATTTTTTGCAAGCGCTCGGGGTCCTCGCGGGTGGCGATGAACGCCGAGCAGGCCGGGCAGAACAGCCCGCAGACCGCGGCCCGCGCCGGATCTGGTTGGGTCGGATCGTCACCTTTCATCGGTCACCTCCGGGGCCCCATTGTCCCCCGGCCGTGCCCGGCGGTCAAGCCGAGAGCGGCGTTTTCCATGGGGAGCGGCGGCGGTTGTGGTCCCCGGCAAAACCCTTTGACTTGACCGGCGGCCAACGGCCCCGGTATTGTCAGGGGGGCGGAATAAACTTCATGGGAGGTAAGTCGTGAAACGGTTTTTTGTACTCGGGTTGGCCCTGGCCTTGCTGGTGGCCTTTACCGTGCCGGCCGGGGCAAAGATGATCTTCCTGGGCAGAAACAAGAACGGCTCCTTTTTCGTCATTGACCGGGTGTTCAAGAAGGTGGGTGATTGCAGCATCGTGGCCACCTTGTTCCTGTTCAAGGGCCTGAAAAAGACCCCTTACGGGATGGTCAAGGCCATCGCCCGGGTGGCCAAGGTCTGCTGCCAGGCCCAGACGTATCAGATCCTGGCCTATCGTTACCTGGGTGCGGACCGGAAGCCGCTCTTATCTCGAAAGATTCCGCCGGACCGGGCCAGGGTGGTCAAGGCCAAGCCGGGCACACTGGGATTCTTTCTGGTCAAGAAGGTCTGCGCCCCCGGTTTCGTTAAATAGGGCCGGCCAAGTGTGGGGCCCGGCCCCACCCGTCAATCCAGGATCGTAAGTCGGCGGTGAGGACCCCTGTCTGGGTAGCGGCGTGGTGAAGTCATGGATCATCCCGGGGATGATCGGGGCCTTGCTGGCGGGCCTCGGCCCGGCGGCCAGGGCCAAGCCTGTCCTGGTGACCCAGACCGACCAGGGCGCCTGGTATGTGATCGACCGGGTCTTTCAGAAACAGGGTGACTGCCGCCTGGTGGCCACGGTGTTCGTCAGGCGGCAACCCGTGCCCACGAATATCGGCCAGGTCAAGGCCATCACCCGGGTGATGAGGGTCTGCTGCGGGGCGGAGACCTATCAAATCACGTCGTCCCGTTTCGTAAACCCCAAAGGCAAGGTGCTTTACACCCACCAGATTCCAGACGCACAGCAGCGGGCCATCGTGGCCCACCCGGGCAGCGCGCTGTATCGGGTCATCAGGAAGGTCTGCGCCCCCGGCTTCGGGGAAGATCAATAGATCTGCCGACAGTCGGTCACCACATCGTTTCTCATTATTAACCAGCCAATTTTATTATTAATTAAATTCAATAAACGAGCTGCTTGACATATATTACTTAGTCTGCTAATATATAGTTGACTAAATATAAACGGTTATATGGAGTCACCAATGAACGCCGTCCTGGAGCAGATCAAGGAGATCTCCGCCCGGCACGACATCCCGGTCTTTGGCAGCGCCGAGGCCGCGCGTCTGGAAACCGCCCCGCCGGGCCACCGGCCCTCGGATCTCCTGCCCGCGGCCAAAAGCGTGGTCTGCCTGGGGGCCCCCTTTCCCCGGGGGGTGTTTGCCTGCGGGGACCGGGCCAACCAGACCTATTGGCGGGCGGCGGCCATCTACTACCGGCATTTCGACGCGATCATCCTGCAGATTGCCCGGATCATCGAGCAAACCGGGGCGATTGCCGTGCCGGTGTTCGGGTGTTTCCCTTACGACCTCAAGGCCAAGGGCGATTTCTGGGGTTTTTTGTCCCTGGTCAAGATGGCCGAGGCGGCCGGCCTGGGTTTTTCGGGAAAGAACGGACTGCTGTTCAACTCGACCTACGGTCCCCGGCTGCTCCTGGGCGGGCTGGTGACCACGGCCGAGTTGCCCGAGGCGGCCTGGCCGGACCGGGACGAGGCCGGATGTCCGGAAGATTGCCGCGTCTGCCAGGAGGCCTGCCCGGCCCGGGCCATCGCGCCGGACGGGACCGTGGACCGCATCGCCTGCGTCAAGCGGTCCATGAAGAGCCCCCTGTTCTCGTACCTGATGGGCACCAAGAAGTTTGATGACTCGGAGGCGGAACTGATCAATCTGGTCACGGCCGTGGACGACCATTCCATGTACACCTGCCTCAAGTGCGTCGCCAGTTGCCCGCACACGTAGAAGGCGTTGGGGAGGTCTCGAAGGTGAGGGGTGACGACCGGCTGATATATCGGATCAATCTGGCCCAGCAGAAGCTGCGGGCCCATATCAACCACGTTTTGCGTGAGCAAGGCGTCGAGGTCACTCTGGGCCAGTCGGGCATCCTGTTTCTGCTGCGGCGCGAGGACGGCCAGACCATGGGCCGGTTGAGTCAGGCCCTGGCCGTGAGGAACCCGACCCTGACCGGCCTGGTCGATCGCCTGGAGCGATCCGCCCTGGTGACGCGCAAGGCCAGCCGCAAGGACAGACGCTCCACAAGGATTTACATAACACCAAAGGGCGTCGCGGAATCCGACCGGGCCAAGACCGTGATCAACCGGGTCAACCGGGAGATCAAGGCCGGTTTTTCTGAAGCCGAGATCGACGCGTTCAAACGTGTCCTGGACAACATCATGGAGAAGTTTGACCACTAGCAATTTTTCAACAACGGGTGGACTTCGCTTTGTCGGCTGGCCTGTGGTTCAAGCTTTGTTAAGTCAAATAATGGAGGCAGCATGATGACCGACGTGTACCTGAAACTGAGAGAGCGGCTGGACGATTTCGCCTCGGGCTTTCCGGCCGCGGAAAGCGGCATCGAGCTGAAGCTGCTCCGGGGACTGTTCACCGAGGACGAGGCCGAGCTGTTCGTCAAACTATCTCCCCTGCCGGAGACTCCGGAAGACGTGGCCAGGCGGCTGGACAGAAAAACCCAGGACACGGCGGCGCTCCTGGAGGGCATGGCCCGCAAGGGGCTGGTCTTCAGGCTGAGAAAGGCCCAGAAAACAAAATTCTCGGCAGTGCCGTTCGTGCCGGGCATCTTCGACTTTCAGATAAATCTCATGGATCAGGCCTTTGCCCGGGACATGACCGCCTATTTCGACGAAAAACTGAGCCAGACGATCATGGGGCATGGCACTCCCTTCATGCGGGCCGTGCCCATCAAGCGGGAGCTGGTGGTCCAGTGGCCGGTGGCCCCCTATGAAGACGCGAAGGACATCATCAATCACCGCGAGGTCATCGCCGTGGCGCCCTGTGTGTGCCGCACCCGGACCGGCCTGCTGGGCGAGGGCTGCGGCAAGCCGGTGGAAACCTGTTTCTTTTTCGGCTCGTTTGCCCGGTACTACGTGGACAATGGCATGGCCCGCTTCATTGACCGGGAAGAGGCCTTGAGAATAATCCAGGCCAACGACGAGGCCGGGCTGGTGCTCCAGCCGCACAACTCGGTGGAGCCGACCGGGATGTGCTGTTGCTGCGGGGATTGCTGCGAGTTGCTGGGGTCGGTCAAGAAGCAGCCCGTGCCGGCCGCGGCGGTCAAGAGCAATTTTTTCGCGAGGGTCGAGGCCGAGGAGTGCGCCGGCTGCGAGACATGCGTAAGCCGGTGCCAGATGGAGGCTGTCACCGTCGAGGACGAGAAGGCGTCAGTCGATCTGGACCGGTGCATCGGCTGCGGCCTGTGCGTGACCACCTGCTCGACCGGTGCCATGTTTTTAGTCAAAAAGCCGGAGAGCGAACAGTATTTACCACCGCAATCCTACGCCGAGATGATGATGCGCCTGGCCGCGGAGCGGAACAAGAACGTCTTTCCCAAACCATAGCCCGGGGCGACCAGCCAAGGGGCCGATCGGCCGACAGTCACCGGTCGGGCATTCTGGGGCGTTGCGCCCGGTCCCTGCAACGCGACCAAGCGCCATGTTGTGTTTGACAACGATTCAGGATTAGGAGACAATTTTAGTACAATTATCAAGGGGGAGGACTGAGATGAAAAGGTTAGCCCAAGTCGGCCTGGTCCTTTGCCTGTTTGTCCTGGCCGTGGCCTGGACGGCGAACGGCCCGGCAGCGGCCGGCCCGGACGTGATGACGGCCGCCAGCAACCTGGTCGTGGCCGCGGTCAAGCCGATCTGCTCGGGCCCAAACAAATGCCAGTTTCTCTACAAACTGTGCCTGGCCAGATGCCAGTGCCTCGGCAATCACAAATATTGTCTCAAAAAATGCAGGGACACGTACCTGAAGTGTCTGACGTCACCTCAGACCGACGAATGCTGGGACGCGGCCAAGCAAGCCGAACTCAGGGAAAAATACCTCAAGGACTGCCCCAAAAAGCCCGGTCGATAAGGCGCGTCTCCCAGGGCCTGTCAAGCAAACCGCCCGCGGTCGGTCTGTCCGACCCGGGCGATTTGATGTCCGGGACCGCTTCCAGGCCGCCCTGGCCGGGGGGAAGACCCGCGAAACGGTGGCGGTCCGGCGCCTCGGACGCGGTTTCTGGACATGACGTCATTGACGGACAGGCGATCTTGTGAAAAAATCGCGCAGACAATCAGACCGAGGGGGCGTGTTCATGAAAAGATTTGGGCAACTGGTCGTGGTCCTCAGTATCGTCATTCTGGCCGGGTCCTGGGTCTGGGCCGGGACCGGACAGGGCGCTGCCGGGCCGGCGGTCCTGAAGTCCCGGGCCAGCCGGATAGCCGCCATTATCCCGCTGATCTGCTCGATCAAGGACAAATGTCGATTCCAGCAGGACCTGTGTCAGGCCAGGTGCCGCTGCCTGGGCCAGGGCAAGCCGTGCGTGGCCCAGTGCGCCAAGAAATTGCAGAAGTGTCTGCGGTCGTTTCACACCATGGACTGCTGGAACGCGTCTATTCAAGCCCGGATCAGGGCGAAATACCTCAAGGACTGCCCCAAGAAGCCCGGACGCTAAGGTCTGTTACTGATACGTATTACGGAGAAGCCGGCCGCGTGATCCGGGGGATGGCGGTCACCTGATCCGGAAACCCACAATGCCCGGGCCCAGCCAATCTCGGCTGGCCCGGGCAGTCTGTTATATCGTTCGAAAAGCACGGCCTACGCGACAGGCTTCGGGGATAATTGGCGGAGAGGTGGGGCGGGGTCCCACCCGAAACGACTCTCGTTAATGACAACCTCCAGTTCGCCTACACTCACACTGATAGTTCGCTCGCCTAAGCGCAGCCTGCTTTGTTTGTTCTGAAAATGGCGGTGGACTTGGTCCCTCTTCCCCATAAGTCGAGGTTTCTTCGTGGCAACGTTTACAGAGTACTTCGGCATTGTCTAGATTATTTCCCCCGTCTCTACGCTTATGATGTACTTCCAATCCTGTTTTCCTTGTGCACCTCGGCATGCCACACCTCCTTTATGAAAGGTTCAACCAGTTGCCGTTCATCCGCTTTGCGGACAACCCTTGTAACATTCTAATTTAGCATATAAATGCAAGGTCATTTTTCTCCGAATTCGTAAA
>CAZMVB010000046.1:0-4526 GCA_964569795.1 uncultured Desulfarculales bacterium
ACCCCCTCCTCCTTTTCGGGTGAGGTGAAACAGGCCACCTCGGCCAGGGCCTCGTAGGCCAGACCAGGGGTTACCCCGACCTCTTGCCCGAAACGCATGGCCCGCTTGGCCATCTTCAAGGAGAAGGCCCCCTTGGCCGCGATCTGCTCGGCCATCTCCATGGTCCGGGCCCGCAGATCGGCCGCCGGATAGACCCGGTTGACCAGGCCGATCCGCTCGGCCTCGGCCGCGTCGATTATCCGGCCGGTGAAGATCAGCTCCCGGGCCAGGCCCGGACCCACCAGGCGCGGCAGGCGCTGGGTCGCCCCTGAGCCGGGCATGATCCCCAGGTTCACCTCGGGCTGGCCGAACCGGGCCGTGTCCGCGGCCAGGCGGATGTCACAGGCCAGGGCGATCTCCGAGCCGCCCCCCAGGCACAACCCGTTGATCATGGCGATCACCGGCTTGTCCAGATCCTCGAACCGGGTGTAGAGCCGCTGGGCCAGGGTGTCCAGAAACTCATAGGCCTCCAGGGGGTTCATCCGGCCGAACTCGGTCAGGTCCGACCCGGCGATGAAGCTCTTGTCCCCGGCCCCGGTGATCACCAGGACCCCCACGCCCGGGTCGTCGGCCACCTGATCCAGGACCGCCTTGATCTCCAGGCGGGCGGCCTTGTGCAGGACGTTGCGCTTGTCCGGCCGGTTCACGGTCAGGACGGCCACCCGGCCCTGCTGCTCGAATAGGATATGCTGAAAGGTCATGACTTGGTTTCCCGGCCTGGGTTATGCACTGTCGTCACTTGTCAGTTTCGGTGTTCGTTTCCGGCGGGGCGGGTTCGCCCTCCTCGGCCGCAGGTTCGATAGGCGGCGGCTCAGGCGAGAAATGGGCGTGCAGCAACTGCCACTGGCCGCCCCGGTTGAGCAGGAGCATCGAGGCCCGGCTGGTGAACTTCTGGACGCCCTGGGGGGTGTTCACCTTGACCCGCTGACGGGCGGTGACCAGGCACAGGCCCTTGGCCAGGGGATAGACCGTCACGTCCCGAAAGGCCATGTCCGGCTCGACCAGCCGGGGCAGAAAACCGACCATGGTTTCGACCGCCGCGGCGGCCATCAGTCCGGGCGAGACGTCCTCGTACAGGCAAAACCGGGGATCGTCCAGGGCCATCAGGGCCAGCATGGTCTCGACCTCCTGCTGGCGAAAGGCCCGCGCGTACGCCTCCAAAAAGGCCCTGGCTTCAGCTTCCATAGTGTCCTCCCCTTACTGCTCTCATGAGGCCTCTGGTCAAAGGCCAGGCCCAGCTCCGTTGGCGTTGGGGTCCGCCCCCTTTTCAAGGGAGGGGGCGGACCCCGTCCAGCCTCTGTGGTCAGGATTTGTTAACAATAATCCGTTCGCCCTGGCGCCATGGCCGCCCGGGCCTCCCCCCCTTTTCAAGGGAGGGGGGGAGGCCCGGCTCCGCCAGCCGCATCAGCCTCCCCGGTCTGAACTCAGGCCAGGGCCTTCAAAAACTCCCGCATGAAGGCCGGCAGGTCGGCCGGCTGGCGCGAGGTGATCAGGTTGCCGTCCACGACCACCTCGGCGTCCTCCCACTTGGCCCCGGCGTGGATCAGGTCGTCCTTGATGGCGAAGAAGCTGGTCACCCGTCTCCCCTCGACCACCTCGGCCGAGGCCAGCATCCAGCCGGCGTGACAGATGGCCGCCACCGGTTTGCCGGCGGCGAACACCTGTTTCACCAGATTCACCAGGGCCGGGTCCCGGCGCATGTGGTCGGGTGCGTACCCGCCCGGAATCACCATCCCGGCGAAATCCTCGGCCTTGGCGTCCCGGCCCGCCAACTGGGCCGTGGCCAGGAGCCCGGCCTTGCTGGCATAGGGCGCGCCGCCGGACCGACCAGCACCGGCTCGTACCCGGCCTCGATCAGCCGGTAATAGGGATACCAGAGTTCGAATTCGTTGTACATCTCGGCCACCAGGACCGCCACCTTGGACATCTCGCCCCTCTCCCGAATTTTCGTAAACTCCACACACCCGGACGACCCGGGCCGGACCGCCGGCCTGATCATTAATATAACACCCGGCGCTGAATGACAAAACCCCTCGCCCGCCGGCCGGCCCCGGGGCACAGGCTGGCCGAGCCGGGCTGGTGATCCCTGTTGGCCAAGGGTGGACGAATGGCAAATGACCGGCGCTGCGACCTTGATTTTCAATTTGATTATAGGTAATTAAACTGATAGACTTACAGGCATTGAGGCGGGCTCTCATGCAGGCAACACCAGACACGGAGGAACTTGATGAATTGCTGGGAATTCAAGAAGTGCGGACGGGAGCGCGGTGGAACCAAGGCCAATGAACTGGGTGTCTGTCCGGCCTGGCCGGATGACGGCGCCAGGTGCGCCCGGGTGGCGGGCACCCTGTGCGGCGGTGAGGTTCAGGGCACGTTCGCCCAGAAACTGGCCAACTGCATGAATTGCGAGTTCTACCAGAGTCCGAATTATAAAAAGGGGGGCTGATCAGAGGTTCGGGGCCGCGGCCCGGGCCGGACGGGGCGGCCGGGGGAGATGGTTTTTCGACCGACCTTCGACCCTGACCGCCTGGCTATTCACTATTATTGAGATGTTATTGACCAGAGATCTGGTCCGCTATTGATAACCTTCCCGCTTTTTTACCGATTTTCAGCCGGTTTTCCACTGGCTATCCACATCTTTTCCACGGATTGTCAACCGTTGGCTCCAGATTTTGCCACCCACTGTTGACCCTGAAGGGGATGGATGTTCACCGCCAAGCAGACCTTTTCAGCCGGTTGTCCACCGCCGGGACCCGGTTTTTCCACCACCCGGGCGGATCAGGGCCGGAGATAGGTGTCCGGGACGAATTTGTTCTGGGATACTCTGAGGACGACGACGCCTTTGGCGGGTTCTCCCCGCGGCGTCATGGTGAGCCGGCCGGTGACGCCCGCGAACCTGTAGGTAGCGGCCAGGGCCCGCCGCAACCGGGGGCCGGACAGGGAGCGGGCCCGCCTGATGGCGTCCCTGGTCAGGAAATAGGCGTCCGCGGCCAGGGCCTCGATGGCCGACGGGGTCTGGCCGATGTCCTTCCGGAAGGCGGCCACAAAGGCCCGGGCCAACGGCGTTCGAAGTACGCTGGCGTCGAAGTGGGTGGTCAGGAGGACGCGCGTGATGATCGTCCTTCTGCGCCTGGAATCCAGGATGGCCTTCCAGGCCCGAGCGATGAACTTCGGGGACTGGGAGCCGTCACCGGTGATGATGGAGATCCTCATGGCCTGGCCGCTGTATCGGCTCCGGCGCACCTGAACGGCGATCAGGGCGTTTTCCGCGGCGTAGTTGGGCAGATAGAGCACCTGTGGTTTCCGGATCATCACCGCCCGGAGCTGGCCGATGAAATCCTCATCCCCGGTCTGAAAAAAGGCCCGGCCGACGATGGCGCCGTGGGTCCAGCTCAGCAACACCCCGCGGAAGATGCCCACATATATGATCCGGGCCCGCCACCGGGTGAACTCGTCGGCAAAGGCCCGGGCCAAGGTCCGGGAGTAGGCCTGGTCCAGGTCAACGATCATCGCCGCCCGGCGGGCGCCCAGGATGTCCAGGGCGTAACGGGCCGCCGCCCGCCCCTGGAAATCATCCGAAAAACAGACCCGGAAAAGGTACCGGCCGGTCAGCCCGGGGGCGGTGGCGGTCGGGGAGATCACCGGGACCCGGGCCCGGTCCGCGATCGGCCCCACCTTCCGGGCCGAGGCCGAGGTGGTCGGCCCGACAATGGCCGCCAACCGGTGCCTGGAGATCAACCGGGCGGCCTCCTGCCGGGCCGTCTCGGGGTCTGATTCGGTGTCCTTGACGATCAGTTCCACGGGCCGGCCCAGGACCCGGGGCTGCATCCGCAGGGCCAGTTCCACGGCCCGCCGCTGCATCCGCCCGTAAAGGCCGTCCCGGCCGGACAGGGCCAAAAGCACCCCGATCCGGATCGGTTCAATCCTGGCGCCGCCGGTGCCTCCCGGCGTCAGGGCGACGGTCGTTAGTATCAGGCCGATGGTCAGCAGGCGGGTCACAATCCTCCTCGAACAAAACGATCCTGGATTATAGGGCCACGCCTTGGCGCCTTGTCAACCGGGGTGCCAGTGGGCACCATCTGATTCGCGAGCGGCAGTGGCCGCATTGATTCGCGACAACCGTCTCGGCGTGACTTCAGTCCCCGTCCGCGCCTACCGCCTCCACTTCGTTCCGGCTGCCTCTGGGGTTCGCAACGGTCTCCCTCTCCCCCCGGCAGGGGGAGAGGGTCGGGGTGAGGGGGCTCTCGGCCCGCCCGGCCCGGCTCGCCAAAAAGCCGGGCCGGGCGGCAGAGGCCGCATTGATTCGCGACGACCGCCTTTGCCTGTTGGTATTCCTCGTCCGCGCTTGCCGCCTCCAGGCGCCAGTGGGCGCCGTTTAATTCGCGACAACCGTCTCTGCTTGACCTCAGTCCCCGTCCGCGCCTACCGCCTACACTTCGTTCCGGCTGCCTCTGGGGTTCGCAACGGTCTCCCTCTCCCCCCGGCAG
>CAZMVB010000046.1:4626-24596 GCA_964569795.1 uncultured Desulfarculales bacterium
CGCCCCAACTCGGCCAGTTGTTCCCGGGCGGCCTCGGTGACGACGATCATGGTCTTGCCTCCCTTAAATGGGCCAACGTCCAGGGTCCAGAACGAACGGGGGTTCCCGCCTCGGCCTCGGGCCCCCTGGGTTTGTCGTGGGAGCATACCACATCCAAGGCGCCAGCGGGCGGCAGTGGCCGGGTGCCAGTGGGCGCCTCTTACTTCGCGACGACAGCCTCAGTTTGACCTCGGTTCTCGTCCGCGCTTGCCGCCTCCACTTCGTTGACGGGTGCGTAGTCGCACAGGCGTAATTCGCGATCACTGGCGGCGGCAGGGCAGGCCCCATTTCCGCGCTCGCCGCCTCTACCTCGTTTCGGTTGCCTCTGGGGTTCGCAACGGTCTCCCTCTCCCCCCGGAAGGGGGAGAGGGTCGGGGTGAGGGGGCTCCCGGCCCGCCCGGCCCGGCTCGCCAACCGGTTCCGAATCAGCCGGCGCGCCCGGCCCCCGCTCGCAAAATAAGCGGGGCCGAGGCGGGCCGGCCGCGTACCTCGGGCACGGTGGCAGGCCGGGCGGGCGCCGGAGGTCGCAGTGGCCGCTGGTCAAGTCGCTTTGAATCGAGGTACATGAGGCCGGCCCGCTTTTCGATGGAACGGGCCGGCCTCTCCTACAAAAAAATCCGTCAGGTCGCGGCGTTGATCGCGTCCCGATCAGACGAGGTCGAAGCGGTCCAGGTTCATTACCTTGTTCCACGCCGCCACGAAGTCGTGCACGAACTTCTCCTGGGAGTCCGCGCATCCGTAAACTTCGGCCACGGCCCGAAGCTGGGAGTTGGAACCGAAGATCAGATCGACCCGGGTGCCGGTCCACTTGAGTTCGCCGCTGGCGCGATCGCGACCCTCGAACACGTTTTCGTCTTCCGAGGTGGCTTGCCACGTCGTGCCCATATCGAGCAGGTTCACGAAGAAGTCATTGGTGAGCGTCTCCGGCCGCTCGGTAAAGACGCCGTGCTGGGCCCCCCCGAAGTTGGCGTTCAAGACGCGCATACCGCCGACGAGGACCGTCATCTCGGGAGCGGTCAGCGTCAGCAACTGCGCCCGATCAACCAGCAGTTCCTCGGCCGATACGGCGTATTTCCTGGGGAGGTAGTTACGGAACCCGTCTGCCGCCGGTTCGAGCACGGCGAAAGACTTCACGTCGGTCTGCTCCGGCGACGCATCCGTGCGTCCGGGTGTAAAGGGTACGGTCACCTCAAAGCCGGCGTTCGCCGCCGCCTTCTCTACGGCCGCGCAGCCGCCCAGGACGATCAGGTCGGCCAGGGACACCTTTTTCCCGCCCGACTGCGCGCTGTTGAACTTCTTTTGGATTTTCTCGAGGGTCGTCAGCACCGACTTGAGTCGGTCCGGCTGGTTGACCTCCCAGTCCTTTTGCGGCGCCAGGCGGATGCGCGCCCCGTTGGCCCCGCCGCGCTTGTCCGAGCCGCGGAACGTGGACGCCGACGCCCAGGCGGTCGAGACCAGTTCCGGAAGGGACAGGCCCGAGGCCAGGATCTTGGACTTGAGATCGGCCATGTCCTGGGCGTCGATCAGCTCATGATCGACCGCGGGCACCGGGTCTTGCCAGATCAGTTCCTCGGCCGGGACCTCCGGGCCGAGATAGCGCGCCCGGGGGCCCATGTCGCGGTGGGTCAGCTTGAACCACGCTCGGGCAAAGGCGTCCGCGAATTCCTCGGGGTTCTGCTGAAAGCGCCGCGCGATCGGCTCGTAGATCGGGTCGAAGCGCAGCGACAGGTCCGCCGTGGTCATCATCGGCCGGTGCTTCTTGGACGGGTCGTGGGCGTCAACCACCATGTCCTCTTCGGCCACGTCCTTGGCCAGCCACTGATGCGCCCCGGCCGGGCTCTGGACCAGCTCCCACTCGTATTTGAACAGCGTGTTCAGATAGCCCATGTCCCATTGGGTCGGGTTCGGCTTCCAGGCGCCCTCGAGGCCGCTGCCGATGGTGTCGCCGCCCTTGCCGCTGCCGAAGCCGCTCTTCCAGCCGAGTCCCTGTTCCTCGACGGGGGCGGCCTCGGGTTCTGGACCGACAAGCTCCGGATCGCCCGCGCCATGACACTTGCCGAATGTGTGCCCGCCGGCGACGAGGGCGACGGTCTCTTCGTCGTTCATGGCCATCCGGGCGAAGGTCTCCCGAACGTCACGGCCGGAGGCGACCGGGTCCGGGTTGCCGTCCGGGCCCTCCGGGTTGACGTAGATCAGGCCCATCTGCACGGCGGCCAGGGGGTTTTCGAGATCCCGGTCGCCGGTGTAACGGCTCTGGGGCATATCGCTCGTGGCCAGCCATTCCTCTTCGGCGCCCCAGTAAACGTCCTCCTCCGGCTCCCAGATGTCCTCGCGCCCGCCGCCGAAGCCAAAGGTCGGGAGCCCCATGGACTCGATGGCGCAGTTGCCGGCCAGGATCATCAGGTCGGCCCAGGAGATCTTGCGGCCGTACTTCCGCTTGATCGGCCAGAGCAGACGGCGTGCCTTGTCCAGATTCACGTTGTCCGGCCAGCTGTTCAGGGGCGCAAAGCGCTGGTTGCCCGACCCCGCGCCCCCGCGGCCGTCGCCCAGGCGGTAAGTGCCCGCGCTGTGCCAGGCCATCCGGATGAAGAGCGGCCCGTAGTGACCGTAATCGGCCGGCCACCAGTCCTGGGAGTCGGTCATCAGGGCATAGAGGTCCTTCTTCACGGCCGCCAGGTCCAGTTTCTTGAACTGCTCGGCGTAGTTGAACTCCTCGCCCAGGGGATTGCTCAGGGAGGAGTGCTGGTGCAAAATTTTGAGGTTCAACTGGTTCGGCCACCAGTCCCGGATCGACCTGCCTCTGCCGGCAAAGGGTTTGTCAACTCGGCCCATTACCGGGCTCTTGCTATCTTCATTCATGAAGTTCCCTCCTTGATCTGTCTGAACTTGAAATGGCGGCCGAAGGCCGTGGTCGGTTTTTTCTCGGTCACCGTTTCCTCCTTCCTTTTTCCGGGCCGGTCGTGGGCGCCGCCCGGGAGTGGTGTCATCAGAACAGTTATCATACAATAAATATTATTTAATAATAATTATTGTTTCTCTCCCAAAAAATTTTCGCCCGGTCAGGACCGGTCCCGGCAATCGGGACACAGCCCGAAAAAATCGAGCCGGTGATGGGTGATCTTGAAACCCGACTTGCGGGCCATGGACCGGGCCAGATCGGCCATGGAGTCGAACTCGGGATCTTCCACCCGGCCGCACCGGGTGCAGATGACGTGGGGGTGGGGCCAGGGCCGGCGGCCGTCGTAGCGGCTTCCCCAGTCGGCAAAGCCCAGTTCCAGGACCTGATCCAGCTCCTTGAGGAGATTGACCGTCTTGTAGATGGTCGCCAGGGAGGTGGTCGGAAAGTCCCTCTTGACCTGCTCGTGGATCCGCTCCACGCCGGGATGCCCCTGGCTGGCGGCCAGGATATGGACCACGGCCAGCCGCTGGGGGGTGAGGCGGTGGCCGCTCTTCTTCAGGGCGGAGATCATTTCCCGACTCCTTTGCTCCGCCGGCGTTCGTGTCACCCCCCGGCCGGTCTTGGATCCCGGCCGTCTGCTTGCAGACATAGTTTCCTTGTTAATAAGAATTATTGATTAAGCATGACCCGGGTCGGGGGAAATGTCAAGACCCCTTCCGGTCGCCTCTTGCTTCCCTGGCCCCGGCCGCTGGCCAAGGCGGGCCCTTTGTGGGGCCGGTTCATGGCCGCCGGAAAATGTGAAACTTTTCCTATAGCGTCGCTGCCCCGGCCGAATTAATATATAGTGATTAATCAGGCTCAATAAAGGAGGACCGACATGAAAAAGGAGGCCGTCAACTACGAAACGCTCCGCCTGATCTGCGACGCCATCAGTGCCTCCAAGGAGTTGGACGACGTCTCCCGGACCCTGGTCAACACCCTGTCCGAGACCCTGGACATCAAGGGCTGCGCCCTGATGCTCTGGGACCGGCGGGCCAACGAACTGGTCGTCACCGCCAGCAAGGGTCTGAGCGACACCTATCTGAACAAGGGGCCGGTCAGCGCCATCAAATCCATTGGCAAGTCCCTGCACGAGGGGCCGGTCGGAATCTTCGACGTGGAGGACGATCCCCGGCTGCAGTACCCGGAGGAGGCGGTCAAGGAGGGGATCAAGTCGATCATGAGCGTGCCCATGGTCCTGCGGGGCCGGCCCATCGGGGTGCTCCGGGTGTACACCGGCGAGCCCTGGTCCTTCCAGGAGATCGACGTCGTGTTCATGCAGGCCGTGGCCTCGATCGCGGCCCTGGTCATCGATAACCTCCGGCTCTACCGCGGCCTGAAGTCCTCGATCGAGGTCCTCAAGCTGATGCAGTCCGGGGCCGAGTTGGGCGCGACCACGCCCTTTGACGAGGGGCGTCCCTGGCGGCACCTGGATTGAACCGTAAACTCCCGGGGAGAGTTTAGTCGAGGCCGGAATCCCGAACGGGGCATGTCGGCGGGACCTTTTGGAGAAATTTTTCACATATATTCCCCTCCGGCCTTTTGTTCGTTAAAATATTAATAGGGCGGTGCGGGCCATGGGTCCGCCCGACAATGGCAGGACCGAGTTGAGCGCGGTTTGAGATCAAGCTCGCGCGGGATATTCTGTTCCGACTCCTTGCTGAAATCCGGTCTGATCCCGAAAATCCACCTGTCTTGATCACTGGTTGAGCCTAATCCTGAGTGCCGGGGGCGGCGGTCGGTCGGCGGACGCGTGTCCGCCGGGCCGCGGAATTGTCCGCCGTGACGGGCGGTCGGTCCGGAATGAAGGAACGAGGGGAAAGGGGGTCAGCCATGAAGAGCCAAGCCGTCAACTACGAGACCTTGCACCGGATCAGCGACGCCATCAGTTCTTCCCAGGACCAGGACGATCTGACCTCGCACATCGTCCACAGCCTGAAGCAGGCCCTGGATCTCAAGGGCTGCGCCCTGCTGCTCTGGGATCGCAAGTCCGACGAGCTGGTCCTGGCCGCGTCCAGCGGTCTGAGCAAGCGGTACCTCAGCAAAGGCCCCTTGAGCGCCCGGAGGTCCATCGCCGCCTCGCTCAAGGAGGGGCCGGTGGCCATCTTCGACGTGGAAGATGATCCCCGGCTGCAGTATCCGGTCGAGGCCAAGGTCGAGGGGATCAGCTCGATCCTGAGCGTGCCGGTGATCCTGCGCGGTAAGGCCCTGGGCGTGTTGCGCCTCTACAGCGCCGAGCCCTGGGAGTTCTCCGAGCCGGACATCATCTTCGCCCAGGCCGTGGCCGAGATCGTGGCCCTGGTCCTGGACAACGTTCGGCTGTACCGGGGTCTGAAAAGCTCGATCGAGACCCTGAAAACGATCCGGAGACCGATCAAGGGGGCCAAGCGGACCCGGCACGAATAAAGCCAACCGGGGCCGGGCCGTCCTCGGTCTGTTTTGCCCCGTCAAAGGCCGGGTGAAGACGAGAGTTTTCGCCCGGCCGGGTTTTGTGGCGAGCGATTATGACCTGGGCTTGGAGCGGGCCTTGAAGACGAGGCGCAGGGGGGTCAGGTCCAGGCCCAGTTCCTCGCGGAACCGGCGCTCCAGATAGCGGCGGTAGTCGTCCCGAATCTTTCCGGCGAAATTGGTGAAGACGATGAAGGTCGGCGGCCGGGTGACCGACTGGTTGGCGTAGGTGAACTTGATGGTCCGGCCCGCGACCAGGCCGGCCGGGTGGTCGGCCACGGCCTTTTGCAAGACCCGGTTCAGGACGCCGGTCGTGGTCCGGGAGTTGAACTGCTCGTACACCGCGGCCACCTGGGGCAGGAGGCGGCCGACCCGCTTGCCGGTCAGGGCGGACATGGTCAGCAGCGGGGCGTGGGACAGCCAGCCCAGGCGGTAACGGACCTCGTCGAGAAATTCCCGGCGCTGGGCGTCGTCCCCCACGGCCAGGTCCCACTTGTTGACGGCGATGACGCAGGCCCGGCCCCGGTCGCTGATCAGTTGCCCGATGCGCTGGTCCTGCTCGGCCACGCCGGTGGTGGCGTCGATCATCAGCACGGCCACGTGGCACCTGTCCAGGGCCTTGACCGCCCGCAGGACCGAGAAGCGTTCGATCCCCGGGCCGACCCGGGCCTTTCTCCTGAGCCCGGCCGTGTCCATCAGGGTGAAGGCCGCCCCCTCGACATCCAGGTTGGTGTCGGCCGTATCCCGGGTCGTGCCCGGGACCTCGCTGACCACCATCCGCGGCGCGCCGAGGAGCTGGTTGACCAGGGAACTCTTGCCCACGTTGGGCCGGCCGACCACGGCCACCCGGATGCGGTCCGGCTCGCCCTGGTCAGTCTCGCCCTTTTCCGGGGGCAGGTTGGCGCTCAGAAAACCGAAGATCTCGCGCACGCCGTAGCCGTGGGCGGCCGACAGGCCGAACAGCTCGGCCACGCCCAGGGCCCAGAAATCGTCCAGGCGCCACTCCTGCTCCGGGCCGTCCACCTTGTTCACGGCGTACATCACCGGTCCGCCAAAGCGCCGCAGCCGGTCCACGATCTGATAATCGTCGGGCAGCAGTCCGGCCCGGCCGTCGAACAGGCAGATCACCGCGTCCGCCTCGGCCACGGCCAGCTCGATCTGGGCGTGGATGGCCTCGGTAAAATCCTCGTCCGCGGCCGGGGCGAAACCGCCGGTATCGACCACGGTGTAGGTCCGTCCGGCGTGTTTCACCCGGCCGAACAGCCGGTCCCGGGTCACCCCGGGCAGATCATCGACAATGGCCTGCCGGCTCCGGGTCAGCCGGTTGAACAGGGTCGATTTGCCGACATTGGGCCGGCCGACGATGGCCACCATCGCGCTCACGCCGACTCCTGCTCCTGAATCCGCCCGGCCAGTCGCCGCAGGGCCGGAAAGCCGTCAAGCCGCGGATCGGCCAGCAGCCCGGTCAGGTTGCGGACCCCGGCCGGGACGTGCTCCCGGAAGTGGGGCCGCTGCTTGACCCGAGTCAGGAAACCGAAGGCCCCCAGGGCCTGCATCGTCCGGGACAGGGCGACCGTTGACCACGACTCCCGGAAGACCTCATCGTCCGGCCAGATGCGTCCCCGGGTCAGATCCAGATAGACCTCGATCAGGACCCCCCGCAGTTCGCCCGGAAGATCGACGTACGGGTCCAGGACCACGGCCGCCAGATCATAGGTCGGCGGACCCAGCCGGGCCGACTGGAAATCGACCAGGGCCGGCCCGTCCTCGGTCAGCAGGATGTTGCGGGATTGAAAGTCGCGATGGACCAGACACTCGATCCCGCCCCCCGCGGCCAGGCCGGCCAGGCGATCGAGTTCTTCCCCCAGCCCGGGCTCATCGACCCCCAGTCCGAGCAGGCCGCGGGCGAACTCCCGGACAAAATACTCCCCTTCCCTTTCCCGGAAGAGTTCGGCCGTGAACCGGGTCGTCTGGTGGCACCACCGCGGGTCAAATCCGGCCGTGGCCTTGAGCTGCAGGTCCACCAGAACCTGGATCACCTGGAGGTACGTCTCGAACAAGGCCTCGGGGTCGTCGGCCTTCTGGCGGGCGGCGGCCATCAACTGCCGTTCGCCCAGGTCGGTCACCAGCAGCCGCCCCGCACCGCGGTCGTGGGCCAGGACCCGGGGTACGGCCAGGCCCCGGGCGGCCAGGTGCCGGGCGATGAATTCGTAGGCGTCGTTTTCAGACGACAGTCCGGGCTCGGCCCGCCGCCCCCCCGGATGTTCGATGACCACCAGGCTCTCGTCACCGCGACGCACCCGCCAGAAACGGCGGTCCGAGCCGTCCACGGGCAGGGCCTCGAAGTTTTCCGAACCGCCGCCGGGCCAGTGTTCTTGCACGAATTTTTGCAGTTCAAGGTTTTCAGGCGACAAAGGCCTCGTCCTCTACGGTTCCTTTCAGCACGCCCCGGCCCACGACTGAACGGATGACCCGGGCGTTTTCAGTGACGACCGCCCCCGGCCAGATCACGGCGTCTTCGAGCAACGCCCCGGCCTCGACCCTGGCCCCCTCACCGACGCAGGCAAAGCCGCGGACCTCGACCCCGTCCGCCACTTTGGCCCGGGGATGGACCCAGACCTTTTGGTCTCGCCGGGCCATCAGCCGCCGATGCAGATTGAGGTATCGTCTCAAATCCCCGGCCTCGTCCCAGAACGACTCCTGGTCAATGTAGCCGGCCACCTCATCCCCGGCGGCCAGGGCCGCCTCATAAACGTCGATGATGTGCGAAAAGCCCTCGGGCAGCCGGGCCAGGACCGCCGGCTCGACCACCTGGATCCCGGTGTAGGCCCACCGTCGGCCGGAAGACGGGGCCTGGCCCCCGGCCGGCTCGGCCGAAAAATCCAGGATCTTGTCCCCGGAAATGGTCACCGTGTTGAACTCGGGCTCGTCCCGCAGGACCATGGTCGCCAGGGGCCGGCGTTTCATATGGGCCGCCTGCACCGCGGCAAAGTCCAGGTCCGTGTAGATGTCGCCGTTGACCACCAGAAAGGGCCGGTCGCCGAGAAGGTCTCGCGCTTGCCGCAGGGCCCCGCCGGTGCCCAGGATCTCGGGCTCGTGGCTGACGGTCGTCGGCAGCGGGAAGTTTTTCGCCCCAACCTCGTCCCGGACCTGATCGGCCAGGTGGTGGGTGTTGACCACCAGATCGGTCACACCCGCCTTTTTCAGCCCCTCGGCCAGGTGCCGGATGAGCGGCCGGTCCTTCACCGGGATCAGGGGCTTGGGCCGGACCTCGGTCAGGGGCCTGAGCCGGGTCCCCAGGCCCGCGGCCAGGATCATCGCCTTCATTGGCCGCCTCCGGTTGGCCGGCCTCGGGCCACCAATCGCTCGGCCGCGCCCACGCCGCTATTATAGCTGATCTCGAGGCTGGACTTGAGCAGGCCGTCCCCGGCAAAGTAGATCGGCCCGGGCAGCCGGTCCAGTTCCTCGGCCAGGCGGCGGCGCTCGGCCACGGCCCCGGGACCCAGTTGGACCGCACCAAAGGGCCAGCAGTACACCCGGGCGAACAGGACCCGGGACGAAAACCCGGGCCACAAGCGTTCGATCTCCGCCAGCACGGCCTGGACGATGGTCTCCTCGGGGGCATCGAGGTACTTCCGGGCGGCCGGCGCGGACAGCACGGCCGTGACCAGGCCCTTATCCGGCGGGCACCTTCCTTTGCCCTTGTGATGATCCAGCACGACCGTGGCCACGACCTCGAACTCCCGGCGCAGCAGGTTATTCAGGTACGAGCGGCCCGGCCAGGGCCGGTCCAGGGCCAGGGCGACCACGATCGACGGGGCGTAGGCCACCCGGCCCAGCAGGTCCCTTACCGGTTGCGGGCAATCCGGGTACAGGCCCGGCGCCAGCGGCGCGGGCACGGTCACGATGGCCGCCCCGAAAATCTCGACCCCGCCTTGGCCGAGTTCGACCTCGACCGGACCCGTTTCGGACCGGGATGAAATTCGCCGGACCGGGCTCCCCAGCCTGACGTCCAGGTCTTGGGCCAGGTGCTCGGCCAAGGCGCCCATGCCCCCGTCCAGGGCGAAGATCGTGAACCAGGTCAGATTCTTGATCGTCGCCAGAAAGGCCAGCCAGGAATTGGTCTCGGGTGCGCCCAGGAAAATCTCGCTGAAAATGGGATAGGCCACCGCCTCCAGGAGCGTTTCGTCGTATCGCCGCCGGAGCACCGCGGCCGCCGTCTCCGCCTCCAGTTCCAGGCTCCGGGCCGTGGGCGCGGCCAGGTTCAAGGCCGGCCCCAGCCGCCGGGCCTTGAGAAACAGGCCCATCAGGTCCAGCTTGTTTCGAAAGGGCAGCAGCCTGAACGCCAGAAAATCCTTGATCGAGCCGACCTTGACCTGATGCTCCCGGCCGTGGCTGAAGGTCGAGGACGTCCCCGGCGTGGGTCGCAGGGCATGGGCCAGTCCCAGGTCGGCCGCGACCCGGGTCAGTCGGCGGTGGGCCCGGGGCCAGGTGTAGGCCCCCCGGTCGATGACAAAACCATCGATCTCTTCCGAGGCGGACCGGCCGCCGATGAAGTCCTCGGCCTCGAACACGACCGGGTTCAGACCGGCCGCCCGCAGGCGATAACCGGCCGCCAGGCCGGCCAGACCGGCACCGATGATCGCCACCCGGTCGCCCATGGTCCATCGCCTCCCTGGGTTGGTCGGGCCGCGGTCTTCCCCGAGCACCGCCCGGAGAACCCGGCCCGAGACCGTCAGCCGGCTGTTGCCAAACAGCCTGTTAGTAACACACTCCTTTGGACCCTGGCAACGACCTCGGTTCAGTTCGGACTTACCTTGAGGCGATATTTGTGCTAAGCTCGGCTTATTGCTTTGAGGGAGGGGGCCGATGGACAAGGGAATCGGCATGGCCGAGGCGGCCGAGCGAACCGGCCTGACCCCCGGCCGGATTCGATACTACGACCAGCAGTTCGGCGCCTATCTGGCCATTCCCCGCGGCCCGGGCGGGCGGCGCTACTTTGACCAGGCCGCCCTGGAGCGCCTGGCCACGGTGGTCCGCCTCCTCAAGAAAGAGGGCCTGAGCATCAAACAGGCCCGGAATTACCTGGAATCCGCCGGTGGTGATCCCCAGGCCGCTGTGCCGGCCACCCAGATCGAGGACCTGGCCCAGGGCATGAAAACCCTCGGCCGGGACCTGGAGCGGCTCCAATCCAACCTGACCGGTCTTCAGGACGTGGTTTCCCGGCTGGTGAACATGGTCGCCGGCCTGATCGAAATGATGGACTCGGGCCGGCGGGGCTGAAGGCGCCGTTTTAACAGCCCCGGGTCAGCGTGGAATTGAAAGGTCCCCACCGCCGCGGGACTTACCCCTGGCGCTCGGCGTTCTTCTGCTTGCCTTCCAGAATGGCCAGGGCCAGGGCCAGGCCCGATTCGTGCGGCTCCTCGCGGTCCGGGCGCAGATTCAGGGTGATGGCCTCCGAGGGGCAGACCCCGGCGCACAGCCCGCAGCCCAGACACCGGTCCGGATCGACCACGGCGAGGTCATCCACCTCGACCGCCCCCACCGGGCACCGCTCCTCACAATCGCCGCAGCCGACACAGTCCTCCTCGCTGATCGTGGCCAGGAACAGGGCGTTCATGTACTTGCGCTTGTCATGTCCGTGATCGACGATGCCCTTCATCGAGGCGCAGCAGCAGGGGCAGCAGTTGCAGATGTTTGACAGGTGCTTGGCGTTGGCCCCGGCGTGGACCAGGCCGGCCTCGTCGGCCTGATGGACGATGGCGATGGCCTCGTCGGCCGAGATCTCCCGGCCCAGGCCGCTCTCGATGTAGAACTCGGCCGCGGCCCCGAAGCTGAGGCAGGTTTCCAGCGGATGGTCGCAGCCGTGCCCGGTCAGTTGGGCCTCCTTGCGGCAGACGCAGGGGGCCACGGCGATCTTCCGGGCCGCCCGGATGTCTTCCTCCAGCTTCATGTACGGCAGGAGCACCAGGTCCGCGGCCACGGTTTTGCCCACGGGCACGACCTTGAACCCGGGCACGTCGCTGGCCCCCATCTCGGTCTGATAGGCCAGGTCATAATACTCGCGGCACAGCCGGGCCAGTTCCGCGTCCATCTTCTGGACCGAGTATTCGTACAGGCCGATCATGAACGGGGCCGCCCGGAAGAGGGTCCTCGGGCCGCGCCGGACCCGAAAGAGCAGGCCGTTGTCGGCCATATGCTCAAGCTCGGCCGTAAGCTTCCACTCGTCCCGCCCGGACCGGGCGGCGATCTGTCCCGCCTCCTCCAGGCTCGGCCCCAGGAGCAGGGCCGTCTCGGCCTGGGCCGGGGTGAACAATTTTTCGAGAATTTTCAGCTCGACCCCCGAGGCCGTGGTCGGGAAACCCAGGGGAAACTGGTCCAGGTGTTTTCGCAGCCGGGCGTAAACGTCGTCGTCCATGTCGCCTCACCTCCTGATCCCTGGCGGAGATGGCCAGTATGTCATGAATGGCCTACCAGGGCAACCAGGCCCGATCGGTTTCCAAGTCTCTTTACCAGTGGCCAGTGGCTGGTGCCCATAACGCCATGCGGAAACTGCAATATTTGGTAGGCTACTTATTACTCCCTAGCTGATGACGATTGAATGAAAACTTGCTACACTATACATCTTTAGGCAAAAAGGTCGATGTAAAGAGTCTGAATCTACCATGAAGTAATTCGGCGATCCCGACCGCATTAGCCCATTCGCTGTTTTCCGTTAAAGAAGTGTATGATTGTGGAGGATTGATAGGCTTTCTTAACAAATATCTTAACTGCTCCAGAGAAATCGGATCGAAATATGGTTCATAATTTTTCAACCATACTGCGTAGAGATTGTCAGCAGAACCAACGTATTTATCGAATTCGGCTTTAGTACACCCCAATTCATCCTTATGTCGTTGCCATATCTCTTGCGGTTTATCTCTTTTCACGTCATCTATAACCGCATGTCCAGAAATAGCTTGTATAGGACTGGACGAGTAGATTGTGACCCTACAGCCCTTCCACCTATCACTAAACTTCTTTCTTAATTCAATTGCTTTTTCGCCTTTCCTAAGTCCTTCTAAGTAGATGGGCTTCAGACTCATCAATATTCCATTAAATATGGTATCACCTAAATAACTTAACGTCTTAATAACTGCAGGAATCTTTTCTAAAACATGTTGCCATACTGTCGCAAAATCAGCGGAACAATGCAATTCTTCTTCATGTGCTCTATATTGGCGTTTAGATTTAACCACCTCAAAAAACCCGAATGACCTGAAAAAATCTTTCCTGTCAGCCCACAAACTTTCTGGAAGAGTGAAATGTATTACCTGCGAATTAATAGAAGCATGTATTGCCATCAATGAGAAGAACATCTCCCCTAATTTATTACCCTGCAAATGCTGTTTTATGTGGAGGTGACAGAATTTCGACCTGTTGCCCAACTTCAATATAGAAGAGGCCACTGGTTCATCATCATCCAAACACATGTAAGCAATTCGCTCTTTGCTTCTGATCCCCGGCAACACTTTTTTCTTAAGCCAATCCATTATAGAAGGATACATATTCTCATGGCTTTTAATTAATTGAAGAAAGAGTTTTAAATTGTCCGTATCGTACCCAACATCACTTTCGGTGATCCTCACCAATTTCAAGTTGGAGACAGATCCAAATAAATCACCCAATACATTTTTACTCATCATGGCACCTCATGACCCTGGACTCATACAACCGCCAGCCTTTCTTTCTACCCTTTCCGGCCATTCGCCAAAGTATTTAGAGAGTTGTAACAGTTGCTCATTGTACTTGTCCTTATCCGGTAATTTGTCTTGTAGTATAACATCTTTCTTATGTACTTTCAAGTCATTTCCGACGATTTAGACATTAAAAATATTCCCGACATCAGGTTCGACTACTAATTCAAATGAATCAGGATTTGCATGTTCCCCAATTTGGTTACCCACGACCTGGACATGATTTATATAATTTCCCTCAACTGAAAATATACTGCCTGTTTTATACTCTTTTTCTGCATTCTCAGACATTCTATAAAAAATAAGTTTAGCGAGCTTTTCTCTATCCTCCAGACTCACGTCTACATTATGTCCGCGTATTTCAAACATTAACGGAGTTCCGTATTTTCTATCTGTTCGTCCCGTACCGAAAAAGGGATGAACAAATCCCGCGTAATGTATACGCATTTCACCCAGTGTCTCATCCATTGGCCTACAATAGACTGCTATACTTGAGGGGAGTGCAATCAACTCCTTTGATCTCAATAGGTAAAATTGACCATTTTTTACCCGCATTCTATAGATACTCATTTTCGGATCATACTCTGATTCCTCAAAGACCCAGTAATCGCAAGGATTCGGTTTTTCCTCATTTTTCTTTTCCCAAATATCTATTGGAGATTTATTCATGGTCTCGTTACATGCCCTATATGCAGATACCTTCAGGCCGGCGATTTCAACAGGCGTGGTATCTACAGATAGAAAGCCTTGATCGTCCTCTCTCCCAATCAATATTGATTCTATTAGAGTTGGATTATCTTCAATTACTGATTGTTCAGGAGCTCCATAAAATAATCTTAGCTGTGACAACGATATATTTGGTTTCAATCTAATGTCGAAGCTAATTGGCGCTATCTCTAAATACATATCACCTGATGATTTAGTTAGCACCTGTGGCTTAAAACCTTCGTACTCGTCCATTCCATCAACTATCAAGCGGGCGATGACATCCAGGCGTCCGAGTGAACTCTTTGCGGTTGCTTGACCGTGAATGTTCCCATCCACTAAACTGCCTCTAAGCTTTTCTTTTAGTTTAAAAACGTAGCAATTATTTTTTTGCAACGTGAATGAGCCATCTTCATCGGGTTCCATTCGAAGCGCATAAGGCCTGGATAGAAATACCTGGTAATTGTGTCCACATGGCTTTATCGAACCACGAACCATTTTGTAACCCTCTTCTGACAGATGCAAATCAATTGACGAATGATCGGCAGCATCATCGAAATTACCAATATTTAATAGATGTCCGGTCTCTTTCAGCTTCCTCATCTGTCTTTTTGAGAGAACACCTGGTAGCCAACATTCTTCGGCCCAAGGTTTGTCCATGTCCATGTTTATACCTCGGTAAAAAGCTTAATAATGGTGTTATATTACCTAACTAAATATCGCTTGGCAACAAAAAACTTTATAAGGGCCTATTTTTGCCTATTGTATTATACTTATTCGCAGCACGTAAAATCTCGTCGTTAAACTGAACGAATAATCTTTTTCTTTCAGCCGCTCAGCACCGAATGGTTTCTATCCTGTCGGAGGGGGCACAGGAATTCTAGAAATTGTTGTTGCTTGTCCGGGGCGTGGGGCTCGAAAGCCGTGTGCTATAACTGTATGTTGCTCAACGAAAATCCCGAGGCCGGCTACCATGACACTTAGGTCTGATTGATCTCCTACGGTCGTCGAGTGTAATCTGGACTTTAAAGGCCACAGCCAGCCAGCCGAGGAAAAACGAGGCTAGAAGATAAGACAGTTGATCCGGTGCCTTTTCAGGATGGACTTGATCAACAGGGGGCAGCCCGGGCTGTCCTGCCGGGCGCAGGCCTCGGTCTGATCGTCCCACTCGAACAGCTTGCAGCGGAGGCAGTATATTTCCATGTCCTGGTCCCTGGCCCGGTCTGCGGGCCGAGTGGCTGCCCTGGGAGGGCGGTTGATGAACCGGGGCGGCCCGGGGTCGTCCGCAAGAGGGAGCAAGTTTAAGGCCAAGGAGGACCCGGGCGGGTGAAAACTTATTTTGATCTGTTTTTCAGGTGGATAGCCGATGGCCGTCAGTCCGCCTGGTCCGGGCCGGGCGTCCGTTTTTGCCGCATCAATTCGATCACCAGGGTCTCGATTTCCGCCCAGGATTTGACCACCTCGAAGGGGTGCCAGTGCCGGTTCCAGGGCTGATCAAAGATGATGGCGCGGATGTTGGTTTTTGCGGCGATCTGAAAACAGGTGTCCAGGCGATCCTCGACAAAGGCCTGAATTTTTTTCTCGACGAGCAGGTTGGCCTTGTAATCCGGATCGCTGACGATCAGGACCTCGATCCGGTCCGAAGGCAGTCCGGCCAGCAGACCGCGCAGCCAGTCCTCGACCGGACTGCCGTCCGGGCGGGCGGTGACGAACAAGAGGCGGCGGGTCTGCCCCCAGCGGGAAAGCAGGTCGGCCGCGCCGGGATAGGGCTTGAGCCTCATCGCCCACTCGCCGAAGAGCATTTTTTGTACGATCCGATAGATCGTCTCCCGGGGCAGGCCCAGTTCCTTGTCCAACTGGGTGTAGTTCTTGACCGAATCGAAATCCAGACCGGTGATGCCGAACTCGGCCGCGGCCACCGCGGCGAAGTGGCCGAAGATGTCCCCGACCACGCCGTCCACGTCAAAACTGACCGGATGATAAGGCAAATCAGGCATCGGCGCAGTATAGGTCCCGGTCCGAGGGGATGTCAAACCCCGGGGAAAATGAGGCGGTCCCACCTCGATCCGTTGACATACCCCTGTCAAATACTTAACTTTTGATAAAATAAACCCGACCTGCCGGAGCGTTCCGGCCGCGGCCTGTCAAGGCCGTGTTTTGTGAGGCAATAGATGAGATTCGACAAATTGACCCAGAAGACCCAGGAGGCGGTCCAGGAGGCTTTCTCCTTTGCCATGTCCCAGGGACACCCCCAGGTCGAGCCCGAGCACCTGATCCGGGTGCTGGTCGAGACCTCGGAGGCGGTGGTCAAGCCCCTGCTCAAGAAGATCGGGGTCGATCCCGCGGTGGTGACGGCCGATCTGGATCGGGCCTTACAAAAAATGCCCCAGGTCTCTGGTGCCGGCGCCGGTCAGCCCCAGGCCAGCCCGCGTTTTTCGAGGCTGATGGAGGCCGCCTTCAAGCAGGCCGAGGCCATGCGCGACGAATACGTCTCGGCCGAGCATATCCTCCTGGCCGCCGTGGCCGACCGGGGTTCGCCCGCGGCCCAGGTCCTGGACCGGGCCGGGATCACGGCCGACGCCATCCTGCGGGTGCTCCAGGAGATCCGGGGGTCCCAGCGGATCACGGACGAAAACCCGGAGGACAAGTACCAGGCCCTGGAGCGGTTCGCCCGGGACCTGACCGAAATGGCCCGGAACGAGAAACTGGACCCGGTCATCGGCCGGGACGAGGAGATCCGGCGGATGCTCCAGGTCCTTTCTCGCCGGACCAAGAACAACCCGGTCCTCATCGGCGAGGCCGGGGTGGGCAAGACGGCCATCGTCGAGGGCCTGGCCCGCCGGATCGTCAGCGGCGACGTGCCCGAGGGTTTAAAAAACAAGCGGGTCGTCGCCCTGGACATGGGGGCCCTCATCGCCGGGGCCAAGTACCGGGGCGAGTTCGAGGACCGGCTCAAGGCCGTCTTGAAGGAAATCACCGAGGCCCAGGGCGAGATCATCCTGTTCATCGACGAGATCCACACCATGGTCGGCGCGGGCAAGGCCGAGGGGGCCATGGACGCCGGCAACATGCTCAAGCCGGCCCTGGCCCGGGGCGAGCTGCGCTGCGTCGGGGCGACGACCATCAACGAGTACCGCAAGTACATCGAAAAGGACCCGGCCCTGGAGCGCCGCTTCGCCCCGGTGATGATCGCCGAGCCCTCAGTCGAGGACACCATCGCCATCCTGCGCGGACTCAAGGAGCGCTACGAGGTCCACCACGGCGTCCGCATCCAGGACTCGGCCCTGGTCGCCGCGGCCACCCTGTCCCACCGCTACATCACCGACCGCTTCCTGCCGGACAAGGCCATTGACCTCATGGACGAGGCGGCCAGCCGGCTCCGGATCGAGAAGGATTCCCTGCCCCAGGAGATCGACGAGGTCGAGCGGCGGATCATGCAGCTCACCATCGAGCACGAGGCCCTCAAAAAGGAAAAGGACCCGGCCAGCAAGGAGCGCCGCCAGGCCATCGAGGCAGATCTTACGGACCTCAAGGCCAAGTCCGAGGACATGAAGGCCCACTGGCGCCAGGAAAAGGACCTGATCGACTCCCTGGCCGGCATCAAGGAGTCCATCGAGCAGACCCGGCTCGAGGCCGAACGGGCCGAGCGCCAGGGCGAACTCCAAAAGGCGGCCGAACTCCGCTACGGGAAACTGCCCGAACTGGAGCAGAAGCTGCAGGACGCGGTCACAGACCTCGAGGGACTCCAGCAGGACAAAAAAATGCTCAAGGAGGAGGTGGACGCCGAGGATATCGCCGAGGTGGTCGCCAAGTGGACCGGCATCCCGGTCTCGAAACTGATGGAGGCCGAGCGGGAAAAACTGGTCCACATGGAGGAGCGGATCAAGGAGCGCCTGGTCGGTCAGGACGAGGCGGTCGTGGCCGTGAGCAACGCCGTGCGCCGGGCCCGGGCGGGCCTGTCTGACGAGGCCCGGCCCATCGGCTCGTTCATCTTCCTCGGCCCGACCGGCGTGGGCAAGACCGAGCTGGCCCGCAGCCTGGCCGAGTTCCTGTTCGACGACGAGCAGGCCATGATCCGCCTGGATATGAGCGAGTACCAGGAGCGGCACACCGTGGCCCGGCTCATCGGCGCCCCGCCCGGATACGTGGGCTACGAAGAAGGCGGCCAGTTGACCGAGGCCGTCCGCCGCCGGCCCTACGCCGTGATCCTGTTCGACGAGATCGAAAAGGCCCACGTCGAGGTCTTCAACGTTTTACTCCAGATTCTGGACGACGGCCGGATGACCGACGGCCAGGGCCGGACCGTGGACTTCAAGAACACGATCCTGATCATGACCAGCAACATCGGTTCGCAGTTCCTGACCGAGGCGGCCGGCAACGACGAGGAAATTTCCGGTCGGGTCATGGAGGCCCTCAAGGCCCACTTCCGGCCCGAGTTCCTGAACCGGGTGGACGACGTGGTCATCTTCCATTCGCTCACCCGGGACGATCTGCGGGCCATCGTGGACATCCAGCTCAAGAAGCTGATCAAGCGCCTGGCCGGCCAGGACCTGCACCTGGAGCTGACCGACGCGGCCCGGGATCTCCTGGCCCGTCTGGGTTACGACCCGGTCTATGGGGCCCGGCCCCTCAAGCGGGCCATCCAGAAGGAACTGGAGAACCCCCTGGCGGTCAAGGTGCTGGATGGCACATTCGCTCCTGGTGTGAAGATCAAAGCAGATGCCCGGGACGGCCGGGTCACGTTCGACGCTGGTTAATTAAAAAGGAATAAGAGCATCTCTTGATGTGGGGGCTTCTCCCAGCCCCCCACACCCCCCAGGGCCAAAGGGGCCTCCCTGGCGAGGCCCCTTTGGAATCCCCCGCCACTCAGGGGCTCCGCCCCTGAGAACCCCATAGTGCTGGTGCGGGCAGCGCCATACGTGATTCCCTCCGGCGAATGTTTTTCGTCGCGACGCCGGGCCTGCGGCCCTCTGGCCGCGCCGAAACACCTCGCCTCCGGTCAAGACGTCTGGCTATCAGGTCTATTCAAGCTGTTGGTTGTTCCAAGGATGGAAGAAACAAGGATGCGCGGCCGTGATCAAAAAACGGCCGCGCCACTGGCCGCCGGGCCGCAAAGCGAGTCCGGCGGCCCATCTGTCATGCCGAAGACAGAACTGAATAGCGCAGTGCAAAGAAAACGCCGACCAGAATTGTTCAAACTGGGGGCTGATCGTGTGTCCCCTCTCCCCGGACGGGGAGAGGGCCAGGGTGCGGGGGCTTATTTGATTGTTTAGTTTCCGTTAACACGCCTCACATAAGGCCCAGAATTTTGGGTGGGCTTTTGGCCCGCCAAGCGATCAATGGTGGGGCGAGGCCCCACCCTATAATTTGAATCGCATCAGCTAGGTGTACCCGGGCGGAGGTCCGGGGCCCAAAATCATCCCCAAAACCTATTAACAGCCCTGGGTCGCGGTTGCAGAAAAACTGTTTCCTCTGTGGCTCAGCAGGACTGTGTTGGGCACCCGTCCTTTTCTTTCGCCTTACATTGGTTACACAAATCGCCGCTTGGCCTTTTTGGCCGTTCAAGACATTTCTTGTCGTAGCCACTCGTTGGCCACTGCGAACAATTTGTGCACCAATGCCATGTGTCACGACCGTAATGTCTTCGGTACTCAATTTTGGCCATAATAGTCCCCCCTCCAAGGTTGTTTACGCCCATCTTTTTACTTTGTGTTAATTATAATAAACATTCAATGAAATGTCAATTCATTTATGATACTAAAATGAACGTTTTGATTGCAGGGTTGGCCCACTTGTCGCGGCCGCGACCCAGACAACCCATTGCCTGGGCCTCCTACCATCGCGGAAGATCAAATGAAGGGATTGAGCCAGTCTGTAGAGTGGGCCTGCGGCACCGAGGTATCCGATTGACGGAGGGATCAACTCGGCGTACTTTGAAGGGCTATCCAGACTGCGCTAAATGGCATCAGGGGTGTTGACCCGAGCAAAGCCCGTTACCCACCTTCCCCGAAACCCATTGACAGCCCTGGGGCCGGGTTGTACAAAGACCCCGGGCCCCCGTAGCTCAGCAGGATAGAGCACCGGATTCCTAATCCGTAGGCCGC
>CAZMVB010000047.1:0-18229 GCA_964569795.1 uncultured Desulfarculales bacterium
CCCCCCCCCCCTCCGCCCCCCCCGCGCCCCCTTGGGGGGGGGGGGGCACTGGATGAAGTCCCCCGCAACGTAAAGATGCTTTTCGTCCTTAAAAAAATTCTCGATGGGGCACGACACCACCCTTCGGACTGATCGGCAGCAATACTAAAGCACCCGTCCCAAATGCATCACCTGGCCCCAGCGGCGGCGCAGCTCGGACTTTATGGCGGGATGACCCGAAAGATCAGGGTCAGACTCGATCAGCTTTCTCGCCTCCTCGCGGGCCACCTCCAGGAGCGCCGCGTCGGCCAGCAGATGGGCCGCCCGAAACACAGGCAGGCCGCTCTGGCGCCGGCCCAGGAACTCTCCCGGGCCCCGGCGCCTCAGGTCCTCGTCAGCCACCTTGAATCCGTCCCGGGTTTGACATAACACCTCGAGACGGTCCAGGGCCGAAGCGGACGCCTCGGGGCCGGGCAGCAGCAGGCACTGGGCCGCCCGGCCGCCTTCCCGGCCGCGTCCCACCCGTCCCCGCAATTGATGAAGCTGGGCCAGGCCGAACCGCTCGGCGTGGCCCACGACCATGACCGTGGCCCCGGGCACGTCGATGCCGACCTCGATGACCGTGGTCGCCACCAGGATTTTCGTCCGGCCCCCGCTGAAGTCGGCGATGATCGCCTGCTGCTCGTCGCTGTCCAGCCGGCCGTGGACCAGGGCCGCCTCGACACCGGGGAATTTGTCGGAAATCCGCGCGAAAAACTCGACCGCCCCCTCGACTCCCAGGGCCTCGGAGGCCTCGATGACCGGCAGCACGCAAAAGACCTGACCTCCGGCATCGAGTTCGCGGCCGACCAGGTCCGCCCAGGCCCCCTCATCGGCCAGGGGCAACACCCGGGTGACCACCGCCGGCCGGCCGGGCGGCAGTTCGTCAATGGCCGTCAGGTCCAGGTCGCCGTACAGGGTCAGGGCCAGGGACCGGGGAATGGGGGTGGCGCTCATTACCAGCAGGTCCGGGATTGGCGAGCGGTCCACCAGGGTCCGGCGCTGTTCCACACCGAAGCGGTGCTGCTCGTCCACCACCACCAGGCCCAGGCGCGAAAATTCGGTGGACTCCTGGATCAGGGCGTGGGTCCCGACCACGACATGGCAGCGGCCGGCGGCCAGGTCGGCCCGCACCTGTCGTGCTTCGTCGGCCGGGATGGTCCCGGTGAGTAAGGCCGGCTCGACCCCGAGGGGTTCGAGCAGAGACGACAGTGACCGGTAAAGCTGCCGGGCCAGGACGTCGGTCGGCGACATCACCGCCGCCTGATCTCCCCGGGCCAGGGCCGCGGCCACGGCCGCCGCGGCGACCACGGTCTTGCCCGAGCCCACGTCGCCCATGAGCAGGCGGCTCATGGGCCGGGGCCCGCTCAGGTCGGCCAGGATGCGGTTCACGGCCCGGACCTGGGCCGCGGTCAGCTTGAAGGGCAGGGCGGCCAGGAAGGGACCCAGGTCGGCCAGATCGACCCGGGTGACGCCCCGCCGCGATGACCGGCGGGACCGGGCGGTCAGGGCCAATCCCAGGCAGAAGTAAAACAACTCGTTGACGATCAGGCCCTGGTGCCACGGCGAGCGCCTATCCTCGAGCCGGCTCAGCTCGGCCGTGGCCGGCGGTTGGTGCAGGCCGGCCACGGCCTGGCCCAGGGCCACGGGATAAATCCTCTCGTCCAGGATGCCTCGGGCGGGGTCCTCCAGGTCCCGGGCCGAATCCACGGCCCGGGCGATGATCGTCCGCAGCCGCCGGGGCGGGATCGACCCCACCGCCGGGTAGATCGGGACCAATTCCGGGTCTGGGTCGGCGTCACCCTCGAGGGGCCGCAGGTCGGGGTGGACCATCTGCCATCGGCCCTGATACTCGTCCACCCGGCCGGACATGATCACCCTGGTTCCGGGCGCAAAGCCGGCCAGGTGGGCCTGGCGAAAGCGGAACCAGACCGCGGCCAGCTCGCCGGTTCCGTCGGCGATGATCATCTCGAAGCGCTGCCGCCGGGGCGGGCCGATCGGTCCTGACCGTTGGATCTCGCCGGTGATTACCGCTTTCTGTCCGGGTATGAGTTCGGCCAGGGGCGTCAGTCGCCGCCGGTCCTCGTAGCGCAGGGGCAGGCAGTACAAAAGATCCTCGACGGTCAGCAGACCCCGGCCGGCCAGCTCCCGGGAATAAACCGGGCCGACGCCCTTGAGGCGCGACAGGGGCCGCTGGGGATCGAAGAGAGGGGACACGCTACCCATTTCCCGAGGCATTGACTTTTACCGGGCCGACGGTATAGCCTAAATTACCGCCTCGCCTGTGTCCAGGCGGCGAATTTTTTGACCGTCCCCGAGAGGTCTCGATATGAGCACCGCTGATCGTTACCGGGAGGCCGGGGTCGATATCGACAAGGCCGACCGCTTCATCGACCGCATCCGTCCCCTGGTCAGGGAGACCTTCACCTCGTCGGTCATCACCGATATCGGCGGGTTTGCGGGCCTGGTGTCGCTGTCGCCCGACGCCTATGAGCGGCCGGTCCTGGTCAGCTCGACCGACGGCGTGGGGACCAAGCTCCGGCTGGCCTTCATGATGAACAAACACGACACCGTCGGTATAGACCTGGTGGCCATGTGCGTCAACGACATTGTCGTCTGCGGGGCCAGGCCGCTGTTCTTCCTGGATTACCTGGCCATGGGCTCGCTGGACGAGGACGTGGCCACGAGCGTCATCAGCGGCATCGCCGAGGGCTGCCGCCTGGCCAGGACACCCCTGGTGGGCGGCGAGACGGCCGAGATGCCCGGTTTTTACGGTCCGGGCGAGTACGAGCTGGTCGGCTTCGTCACCGGGGTGGTGGACAACGACAAGATCATCGAGGGCTCCGAGATCGGCCTGGGCAACGTCCTGGTGGCCCTGGCCTCGAGCGGGCTGCACAGCAACGGCTTCTCCCTGGTCCGGCGGATCATCCTCGACGGGCTCAAAATCGACCTGAACTCCAAGTGCGACTTCGCCGACCACACCTGGGGTGAGGAGCTGCTGACCCCGACCCGGATCTACGCCGAGACGATCCGGGTCCTGGTCCGGGATTTCAACGTCAAGGGCATGGCCCACATCACCGGCGGCGGCCTGCTGGGCAATCTGCCCCGGATCATCCCCTCGGGGCTCAAGGCCGTCCTGGACCGGAAGTCGTGGCAGGCCCCGCCCATCTTCGATTTTCTCCAGGAGCACGGCCGGATCTCGGATCAGGAGATGCTGACTACCTTCAACTCGGGCGTCGGCCTGGTGGCCTGCGTCCCGGCCGAGGAGGCCGACGAGGTCCTGTCCCGCCTCGAGGCCCTGGGGGAGCGGGCCTGGATCATCGGCCGGGTGCAGACCCGCCTGGAGGACGAGCCGGCGGTCGAGATCCTGGCCTGAATTCGGTTTTCGACTTGAAAAGACTTGCCAAATGGAATCAGGGCGGATATAAATACTGATTCGCGACCAAGACCGCCGGGGCGCCTCCCCGGCGGACGCCGGGTCCGGTCCCAAACCCCCGGATCGAACAAGGACGAAGACCATGAGTCAAGTATGCGATATTTGCGGCAAGCGGCCGATCACCGGTTACAACGTCTCCCACGCCCACAATAAGACCAAGCGGCGGTTCATGCCCAATCTGCAGCGGGTCCGGGTCGTCGAAAACGGCGCGGTGCACCGCAAGCTGGTCTGCACCAAGTGCCTCAAGGCGGGCAAGGTGGTCAAGGCCTCCCGCGGCAGCAACCGCCGCAAGTCCGGTTAAATATCCATGGCCTGAACCGGGCGAAGGTTATCGTCTGCAAATCTCATCCAGCGCCGCGTTCGGGCCAGGAGCCTGTCGGAGTTTTCCGTAACAGACTCCTAGCCCGGACTATTCATGGGAGTTCGTGACGAGACGTCGATATCCCGAGCGAGGGGCGAAGTTGGAGCCGTTTTGGCGCGCAGGCATACTTGAGAGGTATGTCGAGCACCAAAATGGCGAAACGAGCCTCGCAGCCGGGATAGCGGCGCCGTAGTAGAAGTCTCATGAATAGTTCGGGCTAGATCATTTCGACCTCGTATTTGACCGTGAACCGGCCCAGGATCTCCGCTACCCGCCCCGAAATCTCCTCAGCCGTCGCCCCGGGGGCCGGCGCCAGGCGGACGCGGGCCAGGGTGCCGTGAATCTTGTCCTCGCCGACCTCGACCTCGACTGACCGGATCAAGTCGCCTAGGGCCGCCAGGGCGTCCTCATAGACCCGGCGGACGGCGTCCCACCGGAGCCGGGGCTTGAAGATCTTGCCCACCGGGGTCAGGGGCATCTGGTCGATGAGGATCACCTCCTTGGGCACGGCCGCCCGCTCGCCGATATTTTCCCGGAGACGATCCATGATCCAGTCCGCGTCCAGGCTCGCCCCCTCCTGGAGCTGGACGTAGGCCACCGGCACCTCGCCGGCGTGGGCGTCGGGCCGGCCCACGGCCGCGGCCACCTGCACCCCCTCCAGACCGTAAAGTTGCTCCTCGATCACGGCCGGGTCGATGTTGTGTCCGCCGCGGATGATCAGCTCCTTTTGCCGGCCCGTCAGCCAGAAGTAGCCGTCCGCGTCCTGGCGGCCCATGTCGCCGGTGTTGAACCAGCCCTCATCCAGCCAGATGTCCCGGTTGTGGGCCGGGTCCAGGTAGCCCGAGAACACGTTGGGGCCCTTGATGCCCACGACGCCGATCTTGTCCACCTCGGCCTCGGTTCCGGTCCCGGGCCGAAAGACCTTCATCTGCTGGTACGGGATCCTGAGGCCGATGGAGCCGATCTTCCGCTCCCCGAACAGGGGGTTGCCCGACGAGACGCAGGTCGATTCGGTCAGGCCGTAGCCCTCCATGATCTTGAGCCCGGTGTGGGCCTCGAAGCGCTGGAACAGCTCGATTGACAGGGGCGCCGCCCCGCAGATGGCGAACCGGAGCGATGAGACATCGGCCTCGCCGACCGGGACGTCCAGGAGCATGGACAGGACCGTGGGCACCGACGAAAAGGTGACCGCCCGAAAGTGCTCGACGATCCGGAAGAAGTTGCGCATGATCTTCGGGTCGCGGTAACCCGAGGGGCCGAGCAGGACCACGTGCCCGCCGAACGAGAAGGGCACCGTGCCGGTGACCGTGGCCGCGTTGACGTGGAACAGGGGCAGGCCGCTGAGCATGGCCTCGCCCGGATTGACGTCCAGCACGGCCGCGGACATGTAGGTGTCGGCCACCTCGTTGAAGTGGGTGTGGGGCGCCAGCTTGGGCGTGCCGGTGGTGCCCCCGGTGTGAAACAGGGAGGCCCGGTCCCCGGGATCGATCACCCGGCCCGAGGCCAGTCTTTCAGGCGGATATCGATCGATCACCTCGTCAAAGCCGATCACGCCCCGGGCCGCATCCCCCGGGGCGCCCACGACGACCATTGTCTCGATGGATTCCACCTCGGACCGGACCGCGGTCGCCTTGGCCCAGATGTCCGAGCCGGGCACGTCCCCCAGGGCGACCAGGACCCTGGTGCCCGCCGCCCGGCAGATCTCGGCAATGGTCGTCGCTTCCAGCAGGGGATTGATCGGGTTGACGACCCCGGCCGCCTCGCCGCCCCACAGGATGAAATGGGTCTGGGGCAGGTTGGGCAGCAGGTAGGAGACCACGTCGGTCGGACCCAGGCCCAGGTCGTGAAACAGGTTGGCCGTCTGGTTTATCCGCTCGACCAGGCGGCCGTAGGACACCGTCACGGGCCGGTCAAAGGCGTCCCCGTCCGGGATGAAGCTGATGGCCGTGGCCTGGGGGGCGGCCGCCGCGCCGCGTTTGATCAGGTCATAGGTGGTTCTGACCTCGAGACGCTCCTCGAGGGGCACGGCCTCGAAGCGCTCGATGCCCGCCGCGTCGGTGTGTCGATAGCCTTGCATGCCTTCACCCCCATGTTTTCATCCGGCCTGACTCGGCCCGCCTCGCATTAAAAATAAAAAAGGCCCTCCCAGTCAAGAGGGGGCCGGAACGACGCTTGCGGCCTCGGGCCGGGAGCCGGCCTACTTGCAGACCTTGAACACCTTGAACTTGAGGCAGATCCTGTCCTTCTTGGGGGCGTACTTGGCGCAGCGCCTGATCATCCTGGCCTGGGCGCAGACCTTTTTCTGGCCGACCTTCTTCCACTTCAGGCACTTCTTGACCGGCTTGAACTTGAGGCACGCCCGCTGCCAGCCGTACTTGACGCAGCGGTTGATCATCATGCATGTCACTTCCGCCACGACCTTGTCGCCGGTCGCCTTGGCCAGTCGATCACCACTTGCCACTGGGGACGCGCCGCCGGCCATGGCCGGCGCGCCCAGGGCCAGCGCCAGGACCAGAACCACCACAACGACCAACAACCGTTTCACTTCTTCTCCCCCTTTGATCGTGGTTGAACCCCCGGAATCGGGTCAACCCCGATTCTAAATGCGGAATTATTGGCGAAGACCGAGGCCAAGTCAACCTCTTCCCGGAGGTTTTTTCAGGGGGGCGATCGGTCACGGGATATTCTTTGACTCCTCTCCCCCCGCGGGTTAAAAGGAAGGGCAAACCTGCATCCGGACGGGGGGACCCATGGGGGCGAAGCGGAGGAGCGGTAAGGGTCGGCGGGGCGGATTCTGGCGTGGCCTGGGGTTCCTGCTGGTACTGGCGGCGGCCCTGGTCCTGGCCGCCCACTTTTATTTCGACCGGGAGACGATCATCTTGAACGACCAGACCCGGCCCAAACCGGCCGTTGATTACGTCCGCCTGACGGCCGGGACGACCCACTTCCAGCAGGCCGGTCCGGCCGGCGGGCCGGTGGTCATCCTAATCCACGGGGCGACGGTCCCCATGTGGGACTGGGACCCGCAGTTTACGTGGCTGGCCCATAAGGGCCTGAGGGTGGTGCGTTACGACCAGTTCGGCCGCGGTTTCTCGGACCGTCCGCCCGGGGCCTATGACCGGGCCTTTTATCGCCGCCAACTGCTTGAATTAATCAATAAGTTGAAGCTGGGCAAGGTCCATCTGGTCGGGCATTCCTTTGGCGGGGCCCTGGCGGTGGACTTCGCCGCCCATCACCCCGGCCTGGTCAAGGGCCTGGTCCTGATCGCGCCCATGGTCAATTCGGTCAAGGGGGACACCGGGATCAGGCTGATCCGGCTGCCGGTGATCGGCGGCCTGCTGCTGCGCCTGATCGGGGTCAACGCCATGGCCAAGCGGGCGGACAAGCTGCTCCGGCACCTGCCCCGGGGGGCCGACTACTCCCGGCGTTTTCGGGACCAGTTCAAGGTCAAGGGGACCGAGGCGGCGATCCTGGCCATGTTCCGGTCCGACGCCATGCGGGACTACCGGCCGAGCTACGCCCGGGTGGGCCGGGCCGGTCTGCCGGTCCTGGTCATCCGGGGGGAAAGGGACCGGGACATCGACCTCAAGCTGCTCGACCAGGCGGTCGGACTGCTGAAACGGAAAAGGCCGGACCGGGTCACCTTCAAGAAGCTGCCCCGGCTGGGCCACTCGCCCAACCTCGAAAAACCGGGGAAGATCAACGCCCTGATCGTCGAGTTCGTGAAAAAGACGGACGGGGGCTAGCCCGGTCATCCCCGGAGGCGGGGATCTTGTCCGGCCGGACCCGGGCCCGGGACGATCAGTCCTCGTTACGGGGGATCGCCCGGCGGTTGCGCTTGGTTTCGGCCCGGCGCCGTTTTTGTCTGAGGCGCCGCTGCCGGGCCGCGGCCGACGGTTTGGTCGGCCGGCGTTGGGGGCGGACCTGGGCCGCCAGGCCGATGAGGGCGACCAGGCGGTCCACGGCCTCCTGGCGATTGCGCTCCTGGGTGCGCTGCCGCCGGGCATCGATGACGATCACGCCCTCCTTGGTCGCCCGGCGGCCGGCCAGGCGGATCAGGCGGCGGCGGACATCGTCGGTCAAGGACGGCGAGCGGGCCGCGTCAAAGCGGAGCTGAACCGCGGTCGAGACCTTGTTCACGTTCTGGCCGCCCGGACCCGAGGCCCGGACAAAGTCAAAGCTGATCTCGTCCTCGTCAAGTTCGATATGGGGCGTGATCCGGATCATTCTTTAAACTTATCCCAGGCGGGGCCGGGCCTCAAGGCGGAATTTTCCGTCCGTCGGGCCGAGGCGCCGACAAAAATGCCCCGGCCCGGATAACCGGGCCAGGGCCAATTGGGTTTGGCCGCCTCGGGGCGGCCTTCAGGCTAAAGGAGGCCGGATCGCCGGTTAACGCCGGAAGCCGCGGAACCCGTGGTTGCCCCGGAAGCCGCGGAAGCCACGGAACCCGTGGTTGCCCCGGAAGCCCCGGAAACCGCGGAACCCACGGAAACCGCCGGGACGCCGCCAGGCAAAACGGCCCATGCCGGGACGCCGCCAGGCAAAACGGCCCATGCCGGGACGCCGCCAGCCAAAGCGGCCCATGCCGGGACGCCGCCAGCCGAACCGGCCCATGCCGGGACGCCGCCAGCCAAAGCGGCCATAGCCCGGACGCCGCCAGCCAAAGCGGCCATAGCCCGGACGACGCCAGCCATAGCGGGCAAAGCCGCGCCGACGCCAGCCATAGCGGTTCCAGCCAGGACGACGCCAGCCGAACCGGTTCCAGCCGGGACGACGCCAGCCGAACCGGTTCCAGCCGGGACGACGCCAGCCAAAGCGGTTGGCACCGCCCTGGAAGTTGCCCCAGCGGTTGCCGCCGAACTGGTTGCCCCCGGTGGGGCCGCCGGGCTGGTTACCCCACTGGTGATTCCCGGACTGTCCGCCGGACCAGTTCGACCCGCCCGAGTTCTGGTTGCTCCAGCCGGACCCGCCGCGTCCCTGATGCTGGGCCAGGGCCGGCAGGGCCACCGTCCCGACGACAAACGCGGCCGCAACGGCCAGCAGAATGCCTTTCTTGCTCATACCTTGCCTCCGTTCCCAAAGTCCTGGAGATGGTTTGATTTGATTTGCTCTAAATAGAGGCAAGGAATGTACCATTAGGTTGAAATTACACGATATTTAAGATAACAGGCTAGATTTCCAGGCAAATTATCCTTTCGGTCGATTCGGCCGCGACCGGATAAGACCCTTTTCCGACTTCGACTTTCGGAAATGACCCCTGGATTTCGAAAAATCGGAGGCCTGGATCAGGCCCTGCGGGGCGGCGATCCTACTCGGGGATTTCCGAAACCACCCGTCTCATGCCTCGGCACAACATGACCCGTCTCTGTCTGAAAAGGGTGCTCTCCAGGAAGGACCCGACGCGGGTATAACCGACGTGGTCGGCGTAGCGGAGGCTGGGCCGGTTACTGGCCCCGATATCGGTCAGGAGCCGGGTGTAGCCCTCGGCCTTGAATTTCATGGCCAGCCAGGCCACGGTGGTCGGTGCCAGCCGCTGGCCGCGCAGGTCGGCGACGGTGACCCCCCGAATGAGGTAAACGGCGTCCGGGGCGATGGGCACGCGACAGCGGGGGCTGAAAAAGCGGGTGTGATACTGGGCAAAGACATAGAAACCGATCCGGCCTTCCACTTCAGCCACCCAACACTGGTCGCCGGCGGCCATGATCTCGAGACTGTCCTGGAGTTGATAGTCTGAAATTTCAAAGACCGGGTCGGCGGCCATGGCCCGGAACTCGTCCGGGGTGGCCTGCCGGATGACCAGGTCGCGGCGGAGACCGTCGGGCCAGTCATAGGTCGGCAGGTCGAGGCTGAAGATATAGTAACGCTGGCAGACCTTGCGGAGTCTTCGTCTGATCCCGCCCACGATCTTTTTGACCAGGGACCTGTTCCGTCCTTGGCCGGGTACCGGTCGGGGCGGTGATTCGATCTTTTCCCGACCGGTCCAGGGGGGCAGGTGGGGCTGGAGCTGCTGTTCCAAGGTTTTCTATCCACGCCGTGGCGGCACGGCCTTGTAGTCGTTACGGATCAGGCCTGACGACCGGCCCCCTGAAGACGGGGGAACAAATGATCCGGCCCTGGGTTGAACTCGAGTCAATGCCGAGGGCGGCCGTTCGTCTATATTCTACCAGCAACCAACTAGAGTTCCAGATAGTAACTGAAAAATTATCTTATTTCTAGCCTTAAATCTATAATTCCTATTGAATTGGTAGATTATAGCCCTTGTCCGGACCTCGAGGGGCAGGCCGCGGGGAGTGTGCGGTCAATTGACGCTCCCGGGCCGGCGTGTTAAATTCTCGTAATGTCCAATCCTTCCGCCACCTCCCGGGTCCACCGTCTCAGGATGATCAGCGACGCCCTGGTCCTGACCGGGGGGACCTACCTGTCCCGCATCCTGCGACTGGCGGCCGGGTTCGTCCGGGCCAAGTACCTGGGCCCGGGCCTGTTCGGGACCTGGAACGGTCTGATGGTCGTGGCCGATTACAGCATCCACACCACCCTGGGCATCGGCCGGGCCGCCAGCCGGGAGTTGCCCCGGAACCTGGGGGCCGGCGACGAGGAGGGTTACGTCCGGGTCCAGCAGACGGTCTTCACCGTGTTTTTCATCCAGGGGGCCATCTATTGCCTGGGCCTCGTGATTCTGGGCGCGGTGCTGTGGCCCTTTGTCGGCCCGGTGGTGGCCGTGGGTCTGATGACCGTCGGCGGCCTGATCTGTCTGATGCGCCTGATGGAGATCATGGACATCCTCCTGACGGTCCATCTCAAGTTCGCGGCGTTGAGTCTGGGCCTGATGCTGCTTTGGGGCTCGCATCTGGGCCTGATGTTCGTCCTGGTGCCGCGGTGGGGGATGTTCGGTTTTTACGGGGTGGTCATCTGGTCCTTTTTCCTGCTGGTGTTGGTCTGGCTTTTCATCTGCCGGCGGATCTTTCCCCGGGGGCTCCGCTTCGACTGGCAGGAGATCAAACGTCTGACCAAGATCGGTTTTCCGTTTCACGTCGGGGTGGGCCTGGCCGGGATCATGGGCTCGGTGGACCGGATCATGGCCATCACCTTTCTGGGGGCGGCGGCCCTGGGCCTGTACGGCCTGGGCTTGATGATCACCACGGCCATGATGCAGGTGCCCCTGGTCATCGAGGCGGTCCTCCATCCCCGGATGTACCGCCGGTTCGGCGAGGAGCGGACCGTCGAGAAATTCAAGCCGTTTTTTTACATGCCGCTGATGGTCCTGTCGCTGTTGATTCCGGGCCTGCTGACCCTGGTGGCGGTCGCCGTGCCGCCCCTGGTGGGCCAGTTTCTGCCTCGGTTCGTGGACGCCCTGCCGGTGGTGGAGGTCCTGCTGTTCGTGGCCCTGTTCGGGTCGCTGGGCATCCCGCCCTACGGCCTTTTGTTCGGCCTGGACCGCCAGCGCATGATCATGGTGATCAACGGCCTGTCGATCCCCTTTGCCGTGGGGATCAACGGCCTGTTTTTGTGGTTCGGCTGGGGCCTGATCGGCCTGGCCCTGGGGACGGTGATCACCAATTTCCTGGTGGCGTCGGTGATGATCTGGTCCTGCGTGATCTATTACGCCCCCTCGGTCCCGGCCCGCCTGTGGCAGGTGGTCCGGGTGTATCTGCCCGGCCTGGTCATGCTGGGGACGATGGTCCTCCTGAGTCACGCCTGGTCGGCGCCGGCCAGGGGTTTGTGGGAAGGGACGGGGCTGCCGGTCTTCCGGGAAGTCTGGTCGCCGACGCTCATCGGCTTCTGGCCGGTCCTGTGGACGCTGGTGGTTCAGGGGCTGATGGCCTTTGTCGCGGGCGCGGTGGTCTGGCTGGCCCTGTTCTGGAAGTCCTGGGAAATGAAAGAGGTGACCAATCTGTTCCGGGCCCGGGTCAGCCCGGCTTCTCCCGCCTGAAGAGCCGCTTGACGACCCGGCCCACCGGGCGCAGGTTTTTTTCCAGCAGCGCCAGGGTCCGTCCGGTCAGGGTGTGGTTGAAGACCGTCAGGTGAACGCTTTCGGTCACGGTCTCTGTCCAGCGTCTCATCCACGGCGTGTCGGTGATGAAGTCGAAGCTCTGGACCCGGGGATCGGCGTAACCGTACTGGATCAGCCGCTTGATCAGGAGCATGCCCGGCGCCAGGTCCCGGTAGTCCTGGTGGTAGTCGGTCTTGAGGCCGTACAGGATGCCCCGGTGGATGAAGGTCAGATCGTAGGCGATGTCCTTCCCGGCCAGGGAGGCCACGAACACCTGGGCCTGACCAGTGGGGAGCATCTCCTTGACCACGTCGGTGAAGAATTGACAGCGCGGCCCGTCGGCCAGTGAGGTCCGCCGGGCGGTCTTCCAGGTATGGGCGGCGACCCCGAGGATGCGGTCCATCCATTTTTGGGGGTCGTCGCCCGGGCGGCTGATCTCGACCTTCAGTTCCCCCCGTTCACGCAGGCGGTTCTCCCGGTAGCGGATTCCCTTTCTGAGCTTGGCGCCGCGCCCCTGCCAGTAGTCCTCGAACTCGCCGGTGGCGCCCAGGACCAGGGCCCCCTCGCCCGGACGCTGGATCCACCGCCATCCATGGGCCGTGAGAAAACCCGGCAGGAGGTCCAACCCCGCGGTGTTCGCCGGCAGGTCGGCCATTTCCAGCACGTCCCATTCCTGATCGGCCGCCAGGTCGGCCGTCCATCGCCTCAGGATCGGGGCGGGGTCTCCCCGGATGAGCCACTGGGGCTTGGTCGATTCCTCGTTGACCATGAACCCCAGGACGTTGGCCCCGAGCGCGTCGATCCTCTGCCGCCGGAGCATCAGTGGAAACAGGGCCCGGGGGCCCAGGTCGTCATGATAGACGAAGATCCGGGGAACAGCCCCCTGGTGAAAGTGGCGCCACCAGTTCCGGACCCAGTTGGGAGTGACAAAGAAGTTGGGGGGCTCGGCAGTGTCGCCCAGCCGGTTCCAGTCGTCCAGGAGGCTATCAAAGGCCGGTTCGTCCTTGACGATCGTCAGGCGGAGGGTGTCTCCAGGCTGCGGCGAACGATCATTTGAAGTCATGATCACCTTTGAACCGACACGAGGTTCGAATGAAATGAGGCTGGTTTCGGTCCGGCGCATCGTCGGCCGGGGAGCCGGACGGCCCTTGCGCGAGGTTAATTGATGATAACTAAAAAGCTAGATAATGGCAAGTGAGCGCCCCAGGGAAAACGAGCCTCAGCGCGGCCGCAGGATCAGGACCGTGCCGTCAAAGGCCCCGTCGGAAAGAGGCGAGAAGGCCAGGGGGTCCGGGCCGAGATGAAGGACCAGGTCATCCGGATCGAGGCGGCCGTTACGGTTGCGGTCCGTTGCCAGGAGGCCGACGTGCTGGAAGAACCGGGCCCCTTGGTAGCGGACGGCGATCAGGTCGCCGGGGCGGACGTCTCTGCCCCAGGCCACCCTCCGGTCCGGCCGGCCGGCTTCGAGATCGAACCGGCTGATGACCGGAAAGAGGCGGGTGAGCATCTGGACGTTGTAATCCCGTCTCAGCCGCCGCCCCCGAAGCTGGCGATAGGCGGCCATGATCACCTCGGCGCAGTCCAGGCCGATGTAGTTGCGGCTCTGATAGGGCGTCGCCCCGAACACGGCCGGGACGTTGAAAAAGCCGGACACGAACCCGATCAGGCCCGGGCCCCGGCGGACGGTGACCCGGAGCACCCGGGGACTGAGGCCCCGCTTATCGTTGTCCCCGATCCCGGCCGATCTGGCCAGGACCCGCCCCTGGCGGCTGATTTCGGCCTGAAACCAGAAGCTGCCCTGGTCCCGGTGCCAGTATTTCGGGCCCGGCCCATAGGGCCATCGGGTGACGGCCCGTTGCCCGTCGAACACGGTGACGACTGTTTTGTTTCGCCAAGGTGTGATCTCGGAGACGCGGTACTCGATCTTGGCCCAGCCCAGCCAGCGGTAGGCGTCGGGGTCCCAGGGCCAGCCCGCGTTGTGGTACCGCTTGTCCACGTTGGGGACGATCTGGAACCAGCGCACGGTCGCCCCGGGGACCGGCCGGACCTTGAGCGCAACCGGCCGGCCGGGGCGGGTGTAGATCTCCCGAAAAACCCGCCAGGGGCCGTTACCCAGGCGGGAGTAAACAGTCAGACCCCGGGCCCCGGCCGTGACGGCCCCGGGCCACATCAGGATCGTCAGGGCGGCGATGAGCAGACAGCGCGGCATGATGAATCATAACCAACCGGCCCAAGGGCGGGCAAGGTCAGGTCGCGGTAAAATCTAGCGGATGGATTACGTCCGGGCGCCCCTGGCCAGGAGCGCCTTTTCCGCCGCGGCCAGATCGGCCTCGGTGTCCACGTCCAGAAGGGGTTCGGCCTCATCGAACCGGACGATCTCGACTTCGTCGGGATGGGCGGCCACGACCTGGCGGCCCCCCGTATCCCCGCGCAGGGCGGACAGCTCGTCGAACCAGCGGGCCTGGAAGATGACCGGATGGCCCGGCCTCGAGGCAAAGGCGGGCCGGACGATGCTCCCGGCGGTCGCGGCCAGGCGGGCCAGGAGGTCCCGGGTGATCTCGGGCCAGATGCAGGGCATGTCGCCCAGAAAGACGGCCGCCCAGGCGGTCCCCGGGGCCAAATCGGCCAGACCGATGGCCAGCGAGCCGGACTGTCCGGCCTCGGGCCTGGGGTTGACCGCCAGCCTCAGGCGCGGGGACTCCGGCAGCCAGGGGCGCGGGTCTTCCCGGGGTCCGGCGACGATGATCAACTCGCTCAGTCCGCCGGCCAGGCAATGATCCACGGCCCACCAAAGCAGCGGCCGGCCGGCCACCCTCAGCCCCAGCTTGGGCCGGCCCAGGCGCCTGGACAGGCCGGCGGCCAGCATGATCCCCACCGCCTTTGCCTCGTTTCGCCCGGACATGGCCGATCCACCTCCTTGCCTTGACGGCCGCTTTTTGGTTGGCTATGTTATCAGCATTTTCCGGATCGGACAAAACAAGGAGATCGATTCATGGAAGACGTGGTTATCGTCAGCGCGGCCCGGACGGCCATCGGCCGTTTCGGCGGCACGCTTCGGGATACCTCGGACATGATCATCGGACAGGAGGTGGTCCGGGCGGCCATCGAACGGGCCGGCATCACCGGCGATATGATCGACGAGGGCATCATGGCCTCGGGTTACACCACCGGCGATCTGCCCATCAACCGGGCCCGGGTGGTGGTCGTCAAGGGCGGGGTGCCCATCGACAAGCCCCAGTTCACCATCAACAAGGCCTGCGGCGGCTCGGTCCGCTCGGTCATTCTGGCCAAGCAGATCATCGACGCCGGGGACGCCGAGATCATCGTCGCCGGGGGCATGGAGTCCATGTCCAAGACCGCCTTCCTGCTGACCGAGGCCCGGTGGGGCTACCGCCTCGGCCACGGGAAGCTCATGGATCAACTGGTCCTGTTCGACCCCTTGAGCCAGTGCACCATGGGCCAGACCGCCGAGAACGTGGCCCGGACCTACGGCGTGGACCGGCAAAGCCAGGACGAATTGGCCCTTCTCTCCCAGCAGCGGGCCGAGAAGGCCATCACCGGGGGCCGGTTCAAGGAGCAGATCGTTCCCCTCGAGGTCAAGCAGAAAAAGAAGACAATCACCTTTGACACCGACGAGCATCCCCGCTTCGGCACGACCATGGAGGCCCTCGAGAAATTGAAGCCGGTCTTCGCCGCGGACGGCACGGTCACCGCCGGCAACTCGTCGGGCATGAACGACGGGGGCGGGGCCTGCGTGGTCATGCGCGCCTCCAAGGCTCGAGATTTGGGCCTGACGCCCCTGGCCTACATCCGGTCCTACGCCTACGTCGGGGTGGACCCGGCCCACATGGGCATCGGACCCGTGCCGTCCACGCGGATGGCCCTGAAAAAGGCCGGCATGACCGCGAGTAACCTGGACCTGATCGAGCTCAACGAGGCCTTCGCCTCCCAGTCGGTGTACTGCATCCGGGAGCTGGACCTGGCCGACAAGATGGACCGGGTCAACGTCTTCGGCGGGGCCATCGCCCTGGGGCATCCCATCTCCGGCTCGGGGGCCTGCCTGATCACCAAGCTGCTGTACGCCCTGAAGGACCTGGACAAGACGGTGGGCCTGGTGACGATGTGCATCGGCGGGGGCCAGGGGATCGCCCTCATCGTCGAGCGGCGTTAAAGCGGTCGAGCTAGCGAGGTCGAGTCGCGGTGATCCATTTTCAACCCTCCCACTGGCAGTTGAAGGAGCGCATCGAGGGACTGGTGGCCCGCCACATCGCTCCCCTGGCCGAAGAGGTCGAGAACCGGGAGCAGTTCCCCGAGCCGTTTTTCCGGGTCCTGGCCCAGGAAGGGTTTTTCAGACTGGCCCTGCCCCGGCGCTACGGCGGCCTGGGCGCGGACTCGGTCGGCCTGGCCCTGGTCATCGAGGCCATCAGCCGGGTCTGCCCCTCGGCGGCGCTGCTGGTCTTCCCCACCTCGGCCGTGATCAAGGTCGTCGATCAGACCGGATCGCCTGAGCAGCGGGAGTGGTTCTTCTCGGACGTGGCCCGGCGGGACGTCTTGTGCGGCTTCTGCCTGACCGAGCCCGAGGCCGGCTCGGACGCCGGGTCCCTCAAGACCCGGGCCGAGCGGGACGGCGATCACTACGTCATCAACGGCCAGAAGGCGTTCATCACCCTGGGCGAAAACGCCCAGCACTACCTGGTCTTCGCCCGGACCGGCCCGGGCCGCGGGCCCAGCGGGGTCAGCGCCCTCCTGGTCCCCCGGGACGCCGACGGACTCGGGTTCGGCCGGCCGGAAAAGAAGATGGGCCTCTGGGGTTCGATCACCTCGTCCATGTTCCTCGAAAACGTCCGGGTCCCGGCGGCCAATCGCCTCCTGGGCGAGGGCGAGGGCTGGCGGGTCCTGACCACCGCGGCCAACGTCATGCGCCTCTGGGGCGCGGCCTCCATGGCCTCCGGGATCGCCCAGGGGGCCTTCCGGACCGCCCTGGAATACGCCCGGAGCACCGTGGTTGACGGCCGGACCCTGCTGGCCCGGCAGGCCGTCGGCTTCGCCCTGGCCGACATGCGGATGAAGATCGAGGCCGTCCGGTCCCTGATCTTCCGGGTGCTGGCCATGTATGACTCGGGCATGGGCTCGCCCCGGGAGATCGAGTCCCTGGTCTCCATGGGCAAGGTCTTCGCCTCGGACACCGCCGTCGAGGTCGCCGGCAAGGCCGTCGAGATCATGGGCCTGGACGGCGTTCGGCGGGCCAGCGGCGTCGAGCGGCTGTTCAGGGACGCCAAGGCCATCCAGATCTTTGACGGCTCCAATCAGGTCCAGCGCCTGATCATCGCCCGCAACCTGGTCGCCGCCGAGCCTTAGCCCCGGTCGGTTTTCATGCCGCCCCGCCGCTTCACGCGGCCGCCCCCCGGCCGCTTGGGGGCCAAATCCCCATAAAATGAGGGTCAATGCGCACCTGGATGAGGTCGTGTCCCCATGGCCTCCCGCCGCCCGGCGTCATAAGGTGATCAAAGAGGATAGCCCGGCGGCCGGAGGTCGGCCAGGCGAGCGGTCAAGGAGGGAAAAAGATGCACGTCGTTCCGTCGAGATCGGGCGCGTCCCGCGCCCGGCCCAAACCGATCATGCTCCGGGCCGTCATCGAGGAAGAGCAGGGCGAGAACCGGAACCTGTGGTGCCCCTATTACGCCGAATGCCTGGACGAGACGCTTCGTCTCCGGGGACTCGATTTCTCCTGCGCCCGGTGCCCCCACCAGCATCTGTCCGTCCGTCCGGGGGCCCACGAAATGGACCTCCCCGAGGCCGTCGGCTGGGAGGACCTGTGGGGGGTCGCCTTGACATATTAATTCAGGCCCACCCGGCGGAAAACGGCCGGTTGTGATAAAATTTAAGTGGCCCCGAGCCAGGACCTCGGTTCCCCCGGGCGGGACCCCGCCGTTGCGGCGAACCAGGACCCGGAACCGGGGGGCCAAGGGATTTTTCGGATCCGGCGAGGAAACCAGGCCCGCCTCGGGACCCAGTCGAGGCCCGAACTGAATGGAATCGATCAACCACTGGTAGGAGGGGAAAATGAAAGCAGCCGTCATCTTCACCGGAACCGGGCCCATCCTGGTCCTGTCGTCCTACGATTCCTTCATTGACGCCAAGTTCGCCGAGAAACTGCGGCAAAAGGGCATCCAGAAGTACATCGCCTACGAGGTGGACGAGGGCCTTTGCCGTCAGAAATACGGCCAGCAGTTCGACTCGGTCCTCAAGGACGTCAAGCAGGAGGACGACCTGCGGGTCCTGGACTACAACGGCCACAACGTCTTTTACAGTTTCAAGTTCAAGGACCTGGGACAGCCCCAGTTCGTCGAGCCCTAGTTTCGTCCCCTAATTCAAGTGGGGTGGGGGTACGACGTTCTTGGCGGTTCGGCGCGAACCTTTTATG
>CAZMVB010000047.1:18329-21821 GCA_964569795.1 uncultured Desulfarculales bacterium
TCCCCTGATTCAAGTGGGGTGGGGGTACGACGTTCTTGGCGGTTCGGCGCGAACCTTTTATGCTCGGTCTGAACCAGGGGAGGGCCGAACCGGCAAGAACTGGGCCCGTCGAGTGTCCGGCTTTTTGGGGGACGCCATACTATGGAGTCGTCCCCTGATTCAAGTGGGGTGGGGGTACGACGTTCTTGGCGGTTCGGCGCGAACCCTTTATGCTCGGTCCGAACCAGGGGAGGGCCGAACCGGCAAGAACTGGGCCCGTCGAGCGTCGGGCCGATCAGAGGCTACACCCTAACCTGAAACCCGGCCTGTCGCCAGAGGGGCCGGTGCAGATAGTCAGCCCCGCCCGGACTTGGACCGGGCCTGATCGTCTTCAGAAGGCGCGTCCCCGCCGGTCTCGAGCCGGCGGGGTTTTTTGTCCAGGGGGGTCAGCTCGGCGATCTCCTTGGCCCCCTCGGCCCCCAGTTCGGCGAACTTGCGGGCCGAGACCAGCACCCGCGCTTCCAGGGACCCCACCGCTCGGTTGTAATTGTCCACGGCCCGGTCCAGGGACTTGCCCAGGGCCTCGAAGTGCCCGGCCAGGACCCCCAGCCGCTCGTAGAGTTCGGCGCCCAGGCGGCTGATCTGCTGGGCGCTCTGGGCGATCTTCTCCTGCCGCCAGCCGTAGGCCACCGCCCGCAGGAGGGCGATGAGGGTCGTCGGCGAGGCGACGATCACCCGCTGGGCGACCCCCTTTTCGATGAGGGCCGGGTCCGCCTCCAGGGCGGCGCTGAAAAAGGTCTCGCCCGGCAGGAACATGACCACGAACTCGGGCGTCTCGTCGAACTGGTCCCAGTAGGCCCGGGAACTGAGCTTGGTGACGTGGTCGTTGATCTGCTTGGCGTGCCGGGCCAGCAGGGACTGGCGGGCCTCCTCCTCGCGGGCGTCCAGGGCCAGGAGATAGGCCTCCAGGGGGGCCTTGGCGTCCACCACGACCACCTTGCCGCCGGGCAGGCGGACGACCATGTCCGGCCGGAGCCGGCCGTCCTCGGTGGCGACCGAGGCCTGCTCGATGAAATCGCAGTAGGGCACCATCCCGGCCATCTCCACGACCCGCCGCAGCTGGATCTCGCCCCAGCGGCCGCGGACGGCCGGGGCGCGCAGGGCCGTAACCAGCCGGGCCGTCTCGTCCTTGAGCTCGCCCTGGGTCAGGGCCAGGGACTTGACCTGCTCCCTGAGGGTCGAGTAGGCCTCCACCCGGGCCGTTTCCAGTTCCCGCAGCTTGGCGTCCACCTTTTCCAGGGACTCCTTGACCGGGAGGACCAGCCGGCCGATGGCCTCCTGCCGGGACTCCAGGTCGGTCCGGGCGCCGGCCTGAAATTTTTCGAGGGTTGTCTTGGCCAGTTCGAGAAAGGACTGGTTGTTGCTCCGGAGGGCCTCGGCGGACAGGGCCCGGAAGGCGTCGGACAGCTTGGCCCGGGCCTCGTCCACCAGGGCCAGCTTTTCCCGGGCCGCCTGGCGCTCGTCCTCGAGGCGGGTGGTCAGTTCGCTCAACCGGGATTTGTGATCGGCCAGCTCGGCGGACAGATCGGTCAGTTGCCGCTCCAGGTCGGGTACCCGGGCCGCCTGGGCCTGGGCCGTGGCCCGCTGCTCGACCTCGGCGGTCAATCTGGTCTGAAAATCCTCGCCGATCCGGCTCATCCGGCCCCGACACCAGAGCCAGACGGCCAGGCCGCTGACCAGGGCCGCCCCCACGGCCAGACCGATCGCTTGTTCCAGGGACACAGTCACCTCCGCGCGCGAAAGCCCCACCCCGGCCCCATGATGACCGCTCCCCCGGCGGCCGTCAACCCCGCCCCCCGTCCTCTGACCCGGGCACAAAAAAAGGAAACGGCCGGCGGCCCGACCGTTTCCCCATGTCTGATCAGGGTCTGCCGTCGATCCGGCGGTTACTTGGCCCCCTTCCGGAGCTTGTGGACCATGATCTTGGGCGGGTTGACCACCTCGCCGTTGCGGAAGAGCATGATCCGCATGGTCACTTCCTGGTTCGGCTGGAGGACGATGGTGAATTTCTGATCCTGGTAGCGCTTGTTGAACGGGGTCCGGGCCACCCGGTCCGCTCCGCTCTGCCTGGTCATCTCCCGGACCATGATCCGATGAGTCCCGGGGGTGAGGGCCAGGCTGACCGTCTTCAGTTCGGTCCGCTTGCGCCAGGGGGTGGCCCCGGCCCGCTTGTTGTCGATGAAGATGGCGAACTGGCGCGGATAGTCGGACCCCCGCTTGACCGAGGCCTCCTGGGTCTCGAAGCGGAACACGGCCTTGCCCGGAGACGGCTTGGGCACAACCGGCTTGACGGTTCGGGGGCGCGCCAACTCCCGGACCCGCGCCTGGTCGGCCCGGGCCAGGTCCTGCCGGCCCAGGGACAGGTAGGCCGTGGCCCGCATCCGGTAGAGCGCCACCGCCCGGGGGGCCAAGGCCAGGGCTCGGGTCAGGTCCTTGACCGCCTGCTGGTACTTGCCCCAGGCCGTATATACCCGGGCTCGACCCTGGAGCAAGTACGTGTTCCGCGGCTGAAGCCTGATGGCCCGCCCGTAATCGGCCGCGGCCCGCCGATACATCCGCATCTGATAAAAGGAATAACCCCGGTTGGAGTAGGCCATGGCGTAACGGGGGTTGAGGCGGAGGGCCCGGCCGTAGTAGATCACCGCCTGGGGCCAGTTGCCCTGTCGGCCGTTGGCCACGGCCAGGTTGTTCCAGGCCACGGCGTAGGTCGGATCGGCCGCGACGGCCTGCTGGTAGTACCTGATTTTTTGGCGGACGTCCTTGGCCTTATAGCCCAGGTTGACCCAGCGCATGGCCGCGGCCCTGTCCCGGGGACCGGCCTTGCCTTGGGCCCCGGCCGGCGGCGCCGCCAGGAGACAGGCCGCCCCGATCAGACAGATCCCGGCCCCGACCACCGCTCGCTTGATGCCTTTACTGCCCATGGATGTTGCCCCCTGTTTCCCGTCCGATTTGGTCCTCGAGGTTTGGTTTTCCGCCGGCCGCCGCCCCGGTGGACCGGGCCGCCTCGAGACGGCGATAGGTTTCGATGTCCAGTTTGGCCGCGTCGGCGTTGCCCAGGGCCAACTGGACAAAGGCCCGGGTCCGATAGGCCGGTACGAAGTCGGGCTTGAGCGTCAGGGCCCGGTTGACGTCGGCCAGGGACCGCTGATAGTCCTTCAATCCATAATAAGCGATCGCTCGCAGGTTGTACAGTCCCGGATCGTCGGTCTTGAGCACCAGGGCCCGGCTGTAATCGGCCGCGGCCCGGCCGAAATCGCCCAGTCGCCGATAGGCATAGGCCCGCCGGAGATAGGCCGCCACGGCCCCGGGCCGGAGGACAATGACCCGGCTGAAGTCACGGACCGCCTCGCGGTATTTCCCCAACTCCAGATAGGCCCGGCCCCGGGCGTAAAAGGCCTGGGGCCACTTGGGCTTGGCGATGATCGCCGTGGTGAAGTCGGCGATGGCCAGCAG
>CAZMVB010000048.1:0-20941 GCA_964569795.1 uncultured Desulfarculales bacterium
GGATTTCGCCACTGAACTAACTCTGAATTCGGACCACTTTTCGTGGGGCAGGTCAGATCCAGCCCATATCTTGAAATGTTCGTCTTCATACCGATTTCGAGATACTTACCCTTGAGCCACCCAGTCCACCAAGGCCGGCGGGTGGAGGTATGAAAACCCTCTATTGACTCCAGACTCTCGCCGAAAAGTAAAGATAATGGTCCACTCGCTTGACGACCGGCCTTTTTCGCGGCTGCAGTCCAGGCCGAGCTAGGCTAGCCGATCATATCTTGAAAGGATGAGCCCGGCCCGAGAGTCTCGGCTCGAGAGATATATGTTTATTCTCGGCGACGGACAAGTCTGCCAAGGTATGTTCTGAATAGCGGAACGCCATCAGAATATTTGGAGATGGCATCACCCCTATTCTGCCCGGGTCATCAGTGGCTGACCCGATGCTGGAATACATTGATTTTGTCAAAGCAGGCGACCGTCAAGAGAGGCGTAACGTAGTCTTAGCGACTGGCATGGAAGTTAAACGCTGCTCTTAGTAAATTGACCATACAAGGGGTGCGACTGGGTGTAAAAAAGGCTGGCCGGGGAAAAGCGGGAAAACCCTGGCTGGCCCCGGCCCAAAACCATAAGGCAAGCGATCCAGTGAAATATTTGGTTGAGGGCCTTAGATTTTGTATCCCGTGATTGACTATGCTGCCCTGCTCTTTGTTCATCGGTCGAAATGAACTCACCTCACAATAGGGAATCCGAGCACGTCCGTGCTGCAGGCGCTACCACATCCGTCGATTGTTTCGAATCTACCATCGGACCAATCGACTGTGATGTGGTGTTGATAGTGGACTACTACCAAGTAGAACCCCGGTCCAAACCCGGGCCTACTACACAAAGGCAATGAGGTCGATTTCTACCCGGGTCTCGAAAGGAAGCTCGGCGGCCTGAATACAGGTGCGGGCGGGAGGATTCTCGGGAAAGTATCGCCGATAGACCTCATTGAACTGACCATACTCGTCCATCTTCAGCAGATAGACCATGACCCGCAATACGTTTTCCAACGATGACCCGGCCTCTTCCAGGATGATCTTGACGTTGGTCAAGGCCAACTCGGCCTCCTCCTCGATGGTGCCCAAGCGCAATTCATTCGTCGCGGGATCGACCGCTCCCTGACCGGACAGGTAGATAAGTCCGTTGTGTATGATTGCCTGGGAATATGGACCGCCGGTGACGGCGGCCTTATCGGTCACGAAAGTCTGTTTGCCCATACTCGTCTCCTCGATTGGACTGGTTGACACCCGGGAAACCTTACAGGCCCAGGTACGTCTTCCGGATATGCGGGTTTTCCAGGAGTTCTTCGGCGTCGCCGCTTAGGGCCACCCGGCCGTTTTCCAGGACGTATCCCCGGTTGGACAGCTTGAGGGCGTGAAACACGTTCTGCTCGATGAGCAGGATCGCGGTTCCTTCTTCGTTGATGCGGTGGATGATCTCGAAGATGGTCGAAACCAGGATCGGGGCCAAGCCCAGGGAAGGCTCGTCGAGCATCAGCACCTTGGGCCGGGACATCAGGCCGCGTCCCATGGCCAGCATCTGCTGCTCGCCGCCGCTGAGGGTGCCCGCCTTTTGCTTGGTTCGCTCCTTGAGCCGGGGGAAGTAGGAAAACACCTGCTCCATGGTCTCGGCCCTGAGCTTCTTGACCTGGGGGAACTGGGCCCCCATTTCCAGGTTTTCCTCGACGGTGAGGGTCGGAAAGATGTGGCGCCCCTCTGGGACGTGGCTGATACCCAATTCGACGATCCGGGCCGGGGAGGCCCTGGAGATGTCCCGGCCTTGGAATTGGATCGACCCCCTGTGGCCGCGGAGCAAGCCCGAAATGGCCTGCAAGGTGGTCGATTTGCCCGAGCCGTTCGAGCCTATTATGGACACCACCTCGCCTTCGGCAAGTTCGAACTCGACCCCGGACAGGGCCTGGAGGTCGCCGTAATAAACGTCAAGGCCATTAACGGTAAGCATTGACGAATTCCTTGCCCAGGTAGGCCTCGATCACCTGCTCGTCTTTGACCACCTCCTCGGGCCGACCCTCGGCTATCTGTTCGCCGTAGTTGATGACCACCACCCGGTGGGACAGCGCCATCACTCCCTGCATGACGTGCTCGATCAACAGGACGCTCATCCCTTGGGAGTTGATGTCGCGGATAAGGGCGATCAGTTCGTCCACCTCCGAAGGGTTCAAGCCGGCCATGACCTCGTCCAACAGCAGCACCTCGGGCCGGGTGGCTAAGGTCTTGGCCAGTTCCAGTCTCTTGCGCAGGGGCAGGGGCAGGCTGTTGGCCTTGACGTCGGCGTAGCGGCTGAGACCCACGAAGTCAATGATTTCAGAGGCGGTCGCCCTGGCCCGGGTGTTGGACTTCTCCCGCAGCATGGCCCCGATGACGACGTTTTCCAGGACGGTGATGTTCAAAAACGGGCGCACGACCTGGAAGGTCCTGACCAACCCCATGCGGCACAACTGGAAGGGCCTTTTCCCGGTCACGTCCCGTCCCTCAAGGGTGATCCGGCCGGAGTCCAGAGGCAGAAAGCCGGTCAGGCAGTTGAACACCGTGGTTTTGCCCGCCCCGTTCGGTCCGATCAGGCCCAGGATCTCGCCCCGGTCCAGGCCGAGGGACAAATCGGATACGGCCAGCAGGCCCCCGAAGCTCTTGGAGATTTTTTGGGCCTCGAGAATCATCACCGGTCCAGTCTCAGCCAGGGATTGAGGGCCCGTTTGACGTAAACCAGGATGCCCTGGCGCATGAACAGCACCACCAGGATGGCCACGACCCCGTAAAGGATAAGGTGCAGGCCCTCCAGGCCGCCCTTGGCCAGATAGGCCCGGGCGATCTCGGCCAGAGGCGTCAGGATGAACGAGCCCAGGATCGGCCCCAAGACCGTGCCGATGCCGCCAACGATGGGCCTCAAGATCAACTCGATGGACAGACCCATGCCCATGATCTGGTTGGGGTGGATGTAGAAGACGAAATTGGCGTAAAAGGCCCCGGCCAGGGAACTCATGAAGGCGCTGATGGCAATGGCGATCATCGAGTATTTGAAGGGATTGACGCCCAGGGCCTGGGCCGCCTCCTCATCCTCCCTGATGGCGACCATGAACCGGCCCAGCCGCGAGACCTCCATCAGCCGGACGACGATCACCGAGAAAACCATGAATGCCAGGGCGATGTAGTAGTAAGGCACGTTGCTGCGAAACTGCATGTGGGCGAAGGAGGGCTTGAAATCCAAAAAGATGCCCGAGAAACCGCCCAGGGCGCTGATGTGGGAGACGACCAGCCGGGTGATCTCGGCAAAGGCGATGGTCAGGATGACGAAATAGACGCCCCGAAGACCGAACCTGAATCCCAGGAACCCGACGAACTGGCTGATTATGGTCGCGATGACGCCGCCGATCAGCATGCCGATCCAGGGGCTCAGGCCGAATTTCTGGGCCAGATAGGTCGTGGTGTAGGCGCCCACGCCCACGAAGAGGGCATGCCCCAGGGAGATGTGGCCGGTGTAACCGGTCAGGACGTTCCAGGCCTGGCCCAGGTAGGCGAATAGAAATATCCAGACGAAGATGCCGAGGGCGTACTTGTCCAGGAAAAGGGGGAGGACGAGCAACACCGCCAGCGACAGGGTCAACAGGACGTAGAGGCGCTTCATGTCTTGCGTCCGAGCAATCCCTTGGGCCGAATGAGCATAATCACCACCAGCAGGCCGAAGCTGACCAGGTGTTTCAGGGTGGCCGGCAGCCACAGGGCCGACAGCGATTCGGCCAGACCGAGAATGACCCCGCCGATCATGGCCCCCGGGAGGCTGCCCATGCCGCCCAGGATGACCACCACGAAGGCGATCATGGTGAAGTCGTGACCGAGGTAGGGAAAGACCGACATGAGCGGGACCATCAACGCCCCGGCGGCGCCGGTGAGGGCCGCGCCCAATCCGAAGGAGATGTTGTTGATGCGATCGACCTTGATCCCCACCAACACGGCCCCGGTCCGGTTGTCGGCCGCCGCCCGGATGGCCTTGCCCATGTCGGTGTATTTCAAAAAGGCAAAGACGGCCAGGGTGATGGCCAAGGCCAGACCGCAAGCCAGTAACCGGGCCACGTCCACGTCGGACGAGCCGATGTTAAAGGACTTGAGGCTGATGGCCAGGTTGGCGGTGCGGTGATTGGGCCCCCAAAAAAGAAGGGCCGCGTTTTCGATGATCAGTCCCAGGGACACCAGGGGCACCACCTGCATCGCCTCGGGGAAATCGAGGATGCGGTTGACGATGGACGACTGGATCAGATACCCCAGCCCGAACATCATCAGGGCCACGGCCGGGATCGACAGATAGGGGCTGACGCCGAACAGCGACAGGATCCAGTACGAGAGATACATCCCCAGGACGATCATCGGACCATGGGCGAAGTTGATTACGCCCATGACGCCGAAGATCAGGGAGAGCCCCATGGCGATGAGGCCATAGAGCCCTCCCAACAGGATTCCCTGGATGACCAGCTGCAGAGCCAGGGCGGTGTCCATCCAGATCTACCTCTTCCAGAGCTGCGGGGCGGGGAAGACGTAGTCCTTGGCCTGAGCGAACTTCTTGGGCAAGACCACCTTGACCCGCTTCATTGGGTCCGGATCGGGCAACACCTGGATCAGTCCGGTCATGGCCCCGGTGTTATCGCCGTTGGGGGCGAACTTAATCGGTCCACCCAGCACGGGATGGTTCTTGAAGTTGGTCTTCCGCAGCGCGGCCACGATGGCGTTGGTCTTGTCCGAACCGGCCCGCTCGAGGGCGTCGGCCAGGACCAGCATGCCGGTAAAGGCATAGGCCGAGTTGGTGTCCAGGTTGTCCCCGTAGGCCTTCTTGAAGGCGGCGTTGGCCTTCCGGTAGACCGGGGACAGGGGGTTGATCCAGGGCACGTTGACCATGACGTAGAGGATCAGCTTGTCCAGGGCCTTGACCACCTCGGTCTCGTACCAGCCGGGGGAACCCGGACCGAAAATGCCCATCAGTTCAACGCGCTGCTTGTAGAGTTCGCGGGTCAACAGCACGCTGTCGCCCGGCCGCGAGATCGGGAAGAGGATGTCGGGCTTGGCCCGCTTGATCTTGGCCACCTCGGTGGACAGATCCTGGATGCCCAGGGGGTACTGGACGCGCTCGACGATCTTGATCGGCAGTCCCGACTTGGCCATGAACTTGAGGAAACCGCCCGACATGGCCAGGCCGAAGGGATCGGCCGTGTTGGTGACCACGGCCCGCTTGGGCATGACGTGCTTGGCCGTGGTGACCTGCTTGAGGTACTTGACCGCGCCGCCGACCAGGCCCCGGGCGGTGATGAACACCCGGAAGCTGTACTTGTAGCCCTTCCGGGTGATGGCGTCCATGGCCGCCACGTCCATGACGAAGGGCTTCTGGCGCTGTTCGCACAAGGTGGCGATGGCCATGGCCGTGCCCGACTGGAAGCATCCGATGATGGCCGCCGCGCCTTCCTTGATCAGCCGATCCGCCTCTTGGCGTCCGACGGCCGGTTTGGTCTCGGAATCGCCCAGGAGGACCTTGATCTTGGCCCCGCCCATGGACTTGATGCCGCCGGCGTCGTTGACCATCTTGGCCGCCAGCAGGTTGGCCTTGCGCTGACCCTGGCCGATGATGGACAGCGGGCCGGTGACGGGCTGGACCGACCCGACCTTGATTTCCTTGGGCGCGGCCCGCAGCAGCGTGGGCACCCCGAAGGTCACTCCGGCCACGCCGGCGCCGGCCACGCCGGTCGCCTTGAGAAAACTTCTCCTGATCATCCCGTCGTCCTTTTTCTGACTCATGATGCCTTCCCCTTCCTTCCCTGTTGGTGACCATTAAATCAATACGGCGTCCGGTGAATTCGCCGCCGTATGTTTTCACTTCCCCGGCCCCGGATTGACCTGGCAGCTAGTTCCAGGCCCACGATATTAGTAGGGAATGTCAGGCCAAGTCAAGGGTACGCCCGCCGCTCGTTTTTTTGTCTGCCTAACCTCTCCAGAACCGGTCGGTCGGATAGGGCCTTTGGAAGCCCAACCGTCTGTCCGCCCACAGGATGGTCCGGTTGAGCGAGGGCACACGCTTTATCAGCCACCGGGTCAAGTCATGCCACCGGGCGGGCGGCTTGTTAAAGGGGCAGACCCGGATACATTGGGTGCAGTCAGCCCGCCGGATGGCCCAGTAGGTGAAACACTTCTCGCAGTCCACGTACCACTTCCTGACTCCCGAGTGGCTGGAGATGTTGGGACCTCGAGTGGTCATCCCGCCGTGAGGGATGGCCTGGGACGGGCAGTGGACGGCGCAAGTTTTACAGACGTTGCAAAACTTTACCACACCGAAGGGACGATAGGAATCATATTCCAGGGGCAGATCGGTGAATACTTTGCAAATCCTGACCCGGGGACCGTACTTTTCGGTTACCAACAGTCCCATTCTGGACCACTCGCCCAGGCCGGCCGCCAGGGCCAGGGGCACGCTCAAGGCGGTGTCGTTGCCACTGGGCAGGGCCCGATAGCCAAGGGTTCGAATGAAGGCGGCCACAAGATTGGCCGTCACGGCCATCAGCGAGTAGCCCAGGCCCGTGGTCACGCCCTGAAGGACCATGGCCTGATTACGCATGGTTTCATAATCCATGGGGATGGCCATGACCACGGCGGCCTCGATCCCCGGGGGTAGTTCCAGTTGACGGTGGGTCCGGTCGATGAGGTTGTATTCGTGGGAGTAAACCCAAGTCGGATGGACCGGCGCAATCCCCACCAAACCGGCTCCCAACCGCCGGGCCGCCGTTTTGACCAAGTGGGCCATCCGCCGTGGTGAACCACTGACCGGCCCGCCCTCGGCAGCGAACCGCTCGGCCTTGGGGACCACACCCTCCCAGCCATACAGGCCATGGCCGGAAGCGGAGTTGCCCATGGCAAAGCCCCATTCGATGTTCCAGGCGGCATTACGCAGCGCATAGTCTGGCTTGCGCCAACCGGGTCTGCCCTTGTAAACCACCTCGGCGTAGAACCGCCGGGACCACTTCTCGAATTCCGGGTCCCACACGAAGCGCTTGAACATCTCGTTTTTTTGATCGAAGCGATGGTCGGTCACCTCGAAGCCGACGTCCATCGGGACCTGTCGGGCCGGGGTGTGACCGGAACCGTTTGATCCGGTGGCCTGCACCCAACCGGCCCTATTTCTGGCCCCGACGGAAATCCACCATGGCCCGGTCCATGGCCTCGAGGTTGGCCAGCGGCGTTTCCGGGGCCATGCCGCCTGCTGATGACAGCAGGAACCGTCCCCCTGGGGAGCCCGCTTCCAAGGCGGCCATGGATTGTTCGTAAACCTCGTCGGCCGTTCCCTTGGCCAATAGTTCGATCGGGTCGAGGTTGCCCATGAGGGTCATTTTGTCTCCCAGGGCCGCCTTGGCCTCCGATATGGAGCCGCCGAAATGGAAGATGTCCACGTCGAGTCCGGCCAGGGCCGGCAGGTAGGGGATGGGGTACTCGTTGTGGTACAGGACCAGGGCGCCGGGAAACTCGGCCAGGACCTGGTTGGTGTAGGGCCGGATGAATTCCTCGAAGTGCTCCAGGCTGATCTGACCCGGCAGGTGATCGACGATGCACAACCGTTTCAGGGTTCCGTTGACCTCCTCTTGGGCCCGGTACCAGCGGATGCACCACTCGGTGGTCTTGGCCAGTAGTTCATGGATCACCCCGGGCTCCTCGAACAGGTTTATAAAGAATTCGGCCTGGCCCATCAGGACCGCCGCCAGCTCGCCGGGCCCGAAACTGGCCGCCGCGCCGTCAAGATAACCGTATTCTTCGATGTAACGGGGGTCCAGGTTGTCCCGGAAATAGCGGTAATCCTCCAGGGCCTGGGGTGCGTAACCGTCCTTGTGGGGGTCGGGAACCCTCAGGGCCGCCACATCGGCGGCCGCGGTGACGACAGGCTTGGCCATGGGCATGCCGCCGCCCGGGGGCCATTCCACGGGGCAGCCGAAGGCCGAGGGCTCGCCCAGGGCCCCGAAATCGGCCCAGATGCCCGGCAGGAGAATCGATTCCGGGAACCGGTCCTGCAACCAGAGCTGGATGCGCATCTTTTCCGCAGGGTCGAAATAATATTGGCGGATATCCATGCCGGCCAGTCCGGTGATGAAGGGGGCCATGCCCCAAATTGCAACCAGCACGTCATCCGTCCGCTCTCCCGTGACTATCTCGGCAAAGCGATCCCCAACCGTTGTGGACCGATGATTCCCCATTGTTTTTGCCCCCGACCGTCAGCTCGTTTTTTTTTGGGAATAGCCGAAAATGCGCCCCGCCCCTTTGCCCTGAATTCAGTGGTCAAAACAAGTGGGGAAAGAAAATGTCAAAGGCCAGAACATCCTCCTCAATGTCGTGAGGCTGGTGTTTCACGCCGGCCGGAATGCGGATAAAGCTCCCGGGGAGCATGGTAAAATCTCCCACGCCTTCCACCCACATTTTTGACTTTCCTTCCAGTTGATAGACGATATCATCCTGCTCGTGCGTGTGGGCCGGAACCTCGATTCCGACCTTGGCCTTGACCATCACGATACTCAAATCGATATTGTCCTTCTCAAAGGTCAACAGTTTTTTGATCAAAAGTTCCCTAAAAACCGGGTGAGGTGTCCAGGGCAGTTCATTGACCTTGATATCGGTGATGTCGTTGGTCACGATTCAGCTCCTTTGATCGGTTCGCATCCGTTTGTGGCGCAAGGCCCGGGTGGAACCAACGGTGTGAATAACCATGGCGCCAGAATGTAGCAGGTTCGGCCTCGAAATTGAATTTTTTTCCAGAGCACACCGTGATTCCCGCCCCGTTCAGCTCGACCAGAGTCGGCTATCCACACAAGAGGTCCGCCAGGTCCGTGAAGTCCTTGGCCCTGACGTCGAATTCGTCCGGAGAGGCCAGCACCATGCCCGGAATATCCGGCTCATCGAGCTTGGGTTCCACATAGGCCGTGCGCAGGCCGGCCGCCTTGGCCGCCATCAGATCGGCAGGATGGGCGGCGACCATCATGACCTGTTCCGGCGCCAGACCGAGCAGACCGGCCCCCTTGAGGTAAACCTCCCGGTCCGGTTTATTGTGCCCCAAAAACTCGCAGGAAATGATTCCGTCCCAGGTGATCCCCGAGAATCGGGAGCAGTCCACCACAATGGCAAAGCTCAATACGGTCAGCACAATGAGCCGGTAGCGCCGGCGCAGTCGGGCCATGGCGGGCGGGAAATCAGTCCAGGCCTTGAGGCGGTGCCAGATCGTGGTCAGGTCGTCTCGATCGGCGGGTGACAGTTTCAGGCTCGGGCAGTCCTCGGCGATGGGGTCCAGGGCCTTCCGCAGCATCCGGTCGGCGTTCATGAAGGGCAGTTCGCCCTCGCGAATGGCCTTGGCGACCTTGAACATGCCCACCCGCCAGTCAAGGGAAAACTGCTTTACGTCGATCCCCGCGCCCCGCTCCCTATCCAGAGCCGAGATTTCTTCCAGGATGGGCGTCTGCCAATCAAAAACCGTTCCCCCCACGTCGAAGGTCAAGGCCTGGATGTCGTTCATGCCGTTCAGCCTCCCCTGTGCAATGGTTGGTTAACAAAGCCCCTCAACCGGAGTTGAGGACTTCGATGGCGTGCTTGCGGATATTGATGCCGTGAATGCAATAACACCCCTGGCAGTCGGCGCATCGGTCCACGCCCAGTTCGCGGGCCTGTCGGCGACGGTCGATCCGGTTGCGCGGGTCGAAATGAAGCTGGGCCAGCTTGACGAACATGAACGGACCGGCCAGCGGGTTTTTCTCGAAATCGTATTTATCGCAGACTGAGTTGCAGGCCAGACACTCCACGCACTGCAGGAGTTTGACCTGGGCTCCGGATTGCCGGATGATCTGCGGGTCCGACCGCTCCTCTGGTTCGGGGATGAAGATTTCCAGGTCACGCAGGGCCTCGAAAAACCGGACCCGGTCGATCACCAGGTCCCGGACCAGCGGCAAGCGCTTTAGCGGGCCGATCTTCATTCCGTTTTTGACCCCGGCGGTGCAGGCCATGGCCGGTTTCCCGTTCACCTCGACCGCGCACAGGCCGCACAGATCCATCCGGCACCCGGATCTGAAGGCCAGGGTCGAATCCATGTTTTCATGGATGCAGGTCAGAATCGCCAGGACCGTGGCGCCCTCGATCTCGGGGACCGAGTATTCGGTCCACCCCGAATCCGACCGGCGAATGGAGACGCTGATCGTCATTGTCTCGCCTCCATGGGCCGCAGCCGACACCGGCCATCGTCCAGGTCCACCACCATGTTCTTTGCCGGGTTCTGATCGTCCCGCTCGGGAAAGTCTGACCTGACGTGCGCCCCCCGAGACTCACGACGATCCAGGCTCGAGAGCGCCATGGCCTCGGCCGTGGCCAGCATGTGCGGCAGTTCGATGGCGTCCAGGAGATCGAAATTGCATTCTTTCAAATCCGCCACCCGGAGGTCTTGGGAATCCTTCCTGATGGCTTCGATCCCGTCCAGGGCCTGTTGCAGACCGTCCGCGTCCCGGAGGGGCCCAATTTTGGCCCAGGTGAGTTGCCTGAGCCTTTTTTTCAAGTCAATCGGCCGGTGGGCGCCCTTGGCGCCTCGAAGCGAGCGCAATTTATCGACGGCCTCATGGGCGAGGCGCTCCTCGGTCAGGGCGCGCTGGCGGGCGTCCTCGGCGGCGGCCCGGCCGGCCCTTTTGCCGAAAACGAAGATCTCCGTGAGCGACGTGGAGCCCAGCCGGTCGCCGCCCATCACGCCGCCCTGGGCCTGCCCGCAGGCGTACAGGCCCGAAACCCGCGTGCGGCACCACTGGTCGGTCCTGATCCCGCCCATGTTGTAATGGGCCGTGGGCAGGACGTCCCAGGGCTCCTCGAAGGCGGCCGCCTTTTTGCCGTAGGCCCGGCGGATGTTTCCCAGGATGAAGGGCATCATTTCTTTTAGCGAATCGAGAAAGGCGCGACCTTGAGAGTGCTGCCGGTTAGGAGTCAGATCAAAGAGAATTCCACCGTGTTCCGTCGCCCCGCCCCGACTTATGGCGTCGATGACCACCCGGGCCGCCTGGGCCCTGGTCATGGACATGATATTTTCGCCGACCACCTCGCCCTGGTTGTTCAGCAACCGGCCGAAGGGCCCGGCGGTCACCGGCTCCCCGCAGGCGATACCCACCATGGAGGTCGGATGGGTGATGCCAAAGGGGATGAACTGAACCTGCTCCATGTCCACCAGTTCGACGCCGGCCATGAGCCCCAGGCCGTAGCTGTCACCCACGGTCGAAGGCGTACAGTCAGTATGCGGGTAGTAAAGATACCCTGCCCCGCCGGCGGCCAGGACAATGGACCTGGCCAACAAGGCTTGCGGCTCGCCGGTCATGATCCCCACGGCCGCGGCCCCCACGACCTCCTGGTCCGCCACCAGCAATTCGAAGCAGACCGTCTCCTCGATCACCTGTATATCGGCCCGGGCGGCAGCCGCGCGCAGGGCGTGAGCCATGGAAACGCCTCGGGCCGGACTGCCCACGGTCCGCCTGGCCCGGTGACCGCTGAAGGGGAAGGGTTCTCTTTGAATGGCGCCCTCTTGATCCCTGGAAAAAATATGCCCGAAGCCCTCGAAGTTCAGGGCGCCGTTCATGGCTTCTCGAACCAGGACCTGGACCAGTTTCCGGTCATTCAGGTATTCCCCGCCCCGCAGCATGTCCTCGACGAAAGACTCCTCGGAATCCCCCAAGGAAGGGTCGGGCGAAATGGAGATGGATCCATTGGAGATCCGGGTGTTGCCATACCCGATGGGCTCTTTGGACACCAGGATAACGCTGGCGCCGGCTCGGGACGCCTCGACGGCCGCCATCACGCCGGCCCCCCCGGACCCAATGACCAGCACGTCCGCCCTTCGCACGTCCATATCATGCCTCTCCTGAAATCGATATCATCGGTCGCAGCCTATTCAGACCGGTCCGGTGCTAGATGATAGATTCCCTCGTTCCTAAACAAACGTCATCCGGCTTCACTTTACGCGGGGTCTAATGATAACACCGGGGATTGTAGGCGTCTACGAAATCCCCTTACTCGAGGGAATGTGAGGTCAATCCCGTTACACCCCTTATAAAGGCCTGCGGCTCCGGCTAGCTCAGTCGACTTTGTTCAACGTCAGCGAGAGTGTCACACGAGAGGCTGGAAAACGAAGTTAAAGGTCTTGACGTAAGGTCAGTTTTTTTTGGCTGTTCCTGGCGCAGTGGTCCAGGGAGGCATCAGGCCAGACTTAGCAGGCAAGACCGCCTCCGGGACCGGAGATCTGTAACTCTGATACCTGTGTGGCCTGAAGGTATGGGTGCGCTCTATTGACTTCGGCCTCTCGTTAAAAAGTCAATATTGGTCCACTCGATTAACGAACGACCTTTTTCGCGGCTGCAGTCCAGGCCGAGCCAGGCTGGCCGATCATATGATGAGGCTGACACGAGAGTTCCGGCCGGAGAGATATAATTTGACTCTCGGCAAGGGCGATATCCGCCAAGGTATGTTCGGGATAACTGCGATCCAAGGAACCAGCGGCCAGTTTGAATCCGGATGATCGGCCGCCGTGCTCCGGATTTGGTGACCGGTTTGGGCGGGTACCGGCCATGGTCCCCGATCGAGACTAAGTCACGATGTGCTCGGTTCAGACCGCGCCTTAGACCTTGAGGATGATCCCGTCTCAATGACTCCCAGGTTCATAAAGACAGACCTCAACATACCGTCATAACCCTTGTCCGTGAATATTTCCTTGACAAGCGCAAGTTCAATTGGTAACCCATTATCCATTATCATTGGCTCCAGATGGCCGGAGGCAGGTAGCCATGACCGCTGAACTCATCACCGGGCCCACCACGTTCTCCGGCGTATCCATCGTTCGCCTCGCTGGCCTGCCGGCACTCACGGCCCTTTTTTCAACCCCCCCCAACCGCAACGCAGACTTGCCTTCAGTGGAGAATTGTCTTGAATCGTAGCCTCGGTTTCACCTTGGACCTGTTGTCCGTCGGTCTGGCCATCTTTGCCGTGATCGTGGCCGCCATCGGTGTCTTCGATATGGTGGTGGTCTCGGGGCTGACCGTGCTCTTGGCCCTGCTGGTCGGCTTTTTCCGCTTGGAGGTTGACAAGTCCCATAAATCCCCCAACCGCCTGCGCCTCGCCGTGCACGGCCTCATGGTCTTCGCTCTGGTTTACATCTTTTTGGCCTGGGGCCGGGTGATGTTCGAGCAGGAAGAGACCATCATCTCCATCGGCTGGTGGCAGGTCGTCTGGGCCTGGGCGGCCATCGCCCTGATCGGTTATCTGACCTACCGCTTCTTTGGCATTCCCCTGCTGGTTGTCCTGGTGTTATCGGCCGGCTATCTGCTGTTGCCCTCCTTCCTGGGAGGGGCTGGCGTGGGCTGGAAGCACGCCGTCGAGAATCTATGGTTTTCGACCGACGGGGTGTTCGGCCGCCCGGTGGAGGTGGTGAGCCGGACCGTCCTGATCTTCATCGTTTTCGGGGCGGTGCTGCAGCACTCTGGCGCGGGCGAGGTGTTACTGAGGATAGCCCTGTCCGTCACCGGTCGCTTTGCCGGCGGACCGGCTCACGCCGCCGTGGCGGCCTCGGCCCTGTTCGGCTCCCTATCCGGGACCGCCGTGGCCAACGTGGTTTCCACCGGGGTGTTCACCATACCCATCATGAAGAAAATCGGTTTCAAACCCGCCTTCGCCGGCGCCGTGGAAGCGGCGGCTTCCACCGGGGGGCAGATCATGCCCCCGGTGATGGGTGTGGTGGCCTTTCTCATGGCCGATATCACGGGCATCCCCTACCTCAAAATCGTCGTTGCCGCCCTGATCCCCTCGATCATGTACTACACTTCCTTGTTCGTCGTGGTTTTCCTCGAGTCCAAAAGGCTGGGGATCGAGGCCTTGCCCAAAAATGAAAGGATCAGACTGACCCGCGACGACTTGGTAAAAAGCCTGGCCCTGGTTGTCCCCCTGGGCGTGATCGTCGCGGTTCTGGTCACCGGCCGCACCGCCCAGAACGCCGGCTTTTACGGCCTGGTCTGCGCTTTCGGGATTTGCCTGGTGCTGTTTCCCGGCTTCAGGCATCCGGCCAAATGGTGGCGCGCCCTGGTCGAGGCCGGCAAAACCAGTGCCATCCTGATGATCATCGTCAGCGCCGTCGGCTTTGTCATCGGGGTGCTCAACATGACCGGCATCGGCCTGATGTTCGCCGAGAAGGTTTTATCGGTGGCCTCCACCAATCTTTGGCTGGCCCTGGTCTTCGTCATGCTTTCCTGCCTGGTGATGGGTATGGGCGTGCCCACGGGCGCGGCATATCTGATGATCGCCATCGTCTTGGGTCCCGTCCTGCACAAGTTGGGGCTTTCCCTGATGGCGGCCCACCTGTTCGTGGTTTATTTCGGCGTTCTCAGCGTGGTCACCCCGCCGGTGGCCCTGGCGGCCTTTGCCGCCGCCCCCATCGCCGGGGCCAATCCCCTGGAGACCGGGTACCACGCCACCCGCCTGGCCATCGCCGGTTTCATCATCCCCTACCTGTTTGTCTTTCATCCCTCCCTGTTGCTGGTCGTTGGTGACTTCAACTTGATCGGCCTGCTCTGGGTCCTGTTCATTTTCATATTGTCCACCTGGGGGATAGCCACCGGGGTGGGGGGCTGGGAATGGAATAAATTGCCGCTGTGGCAACGCCCGACGCGGCTGTTGTCCGCGGTGTTGTTGATCATTCCGGGAGTACCTTCAGGACTGGTGGGAGCCGGACTGTTGGCGGGGTGCCTATTTTTGAATTGGCAGGCCATTCGTAGACGGCAACGTGTCTCAAGTCAGTCATAACAAGGAGGGGGAAACATGAGCAAGAAACTCATCTGGCGGGCGATCTTGACCGGGGCCCTGGTCCTGGCCATGGGCACCACGGTCCAGGCGGCCAGGATACTCAAGATGGCCACCATCGCCCCGGGTTCGTCGGCCTATCTGACCATGACCACCATGGCCACCATGATCAACCAGGCCCAGAACGAGATCGTGATCAAGGTCGATGCCACCGGCGCGGCCACCAAGCACCAAGTCGATCTGGCCCGAGGCAAGATCGATCTGTGTATGACCAACCCGGTGATCTATTTCTTGATGAAGAAGCGGAAGGCGATGTACCGGCGGTTGAAGGACGCGCCCGCGCTGGCCAAGAACCTGAGGCTTCTGTTCTGGTTCCCCTACGGCCAGTACCACGTGCTGACCTATGCCAGTGCCGGGATCAGGCAACTCAAGGACATCAAGGGCAAGCGGGTCTTCCTAGGACCTCCCGGCGGTGGGGCGTGGAACGCCTCCCGGGAATGGGTGGAAGCGACCACCGGCTACAAACCCAACAGGGATTTCCGCAACGTCAAGGCCAGCTGGTCCTCGGCCTTCCAGCTCTTCCAGGACCGTCAGATCGACGTTTACGTCATCGGCGGCATCGCCCCCTTTCCCCAGGTGGCCCAACTGGCCTTGACAGCCAAGCTGCACTTGCTGGGTCTGACCCAAAAGGCCTATAAGGCCAACAAGGCGGCCATCAAGGCGACCACCAAGCCCGGCCGGGAACTGGGCATCATCCGGGCCGGTGTGTATGGCACAGGGGTGGACAACAAGCAAGACGTCTACACCCTGGGCTCCGTGGTCGGTGTGGCCGTCAATAAAAAAATGGACAACGCCACCGCCTACAAACTCACCAAGCTGTTCTGGGAGCAGCTCAAGAAAAATATCAAGACCCACCCCTGGCTCAGGCATCTGTCCCTGGCCTACGCCGTGCGCGATGGCGGCATGCCGCTGCATCCCGGGGCGGCCAAATACTACCGGGAGCGGGGGCTCAAGATTCCGGCCGGCTCGCTATAAAGCGGAGGCCCTGACGTGGACCGGCCGGAGACGTCCGGCCGGCCGCGTGGGGCCCCTTCCGGCCAGCGGCGCCAGGCGGCGTCCAGCGCCAGCGCCTTGGCCCGGCGAGGGTAGAGAGGCCGTCACCTTGACAGGTTCCACATCTGAATGTAACCCCTTTCCGGTAGCCGGGTGTTTCTGACGGCGAAAGGTGCTTTTCATGGCCTTCAAGCAAATCGATCAATCCCGCCGTTTTTTGCAGGTGTCCCGCCAGCTGCGCCGATCCATCTTCAGCGGCCAATACCAGCCCGGGCAAAGGCTGCCCCATGAACGGGAGCTGGCCGAGACCTTCGGCACCAGCCGGATCATCGTCCGGGAGGCGATCTGGGACCTGAAAAAATCCGGGCTGGTGGAGGTCAAGCGGGGCGCCCATGGCGGGGCCATCGTCCGGGAGATGAGCCACGACGCCGTCACCTCGGTGATGCGCGACGTGGCCAACCTGGGCAAGATCAGGCCGGCCAACATCATCGAGGTGCGCCTGTTCATCGAGCCGGCCGTGGCGGCCCTGGCCGCGGAAAGGGCCACCGAGGATGACCTGCGCCAGATGAGCCAATACCTGGAAACCGTCCCGACGAAGCAGACCGACGAATACGTGCGTTATCAAATAGGCTTTCATCGGATGGTGGCCCAGGCCTCGCAAAACCCCCTGTTTGCCATGCTGGTCAACATATTCCTGGATTTTTCCGAAGAGATGGTTTTGAACTTGAGGCGAAAGGACCGCCTCTACCACGACACCACCACCCATCCGGCCATTTTCAACAGGATTTCCCAGCGGGATGCCGAAGGGACCCGGCGCCTTTTTTATGACCATTTGCTGGAGATAAAACCGGCCTTTGACGACTGGGAAAAGAACTTCGGCAACAGGGGTCTGGTGGATTCGGAATCGCCACGGAGGGAGCGAGCATGACCTACCCGAGTATCTACCCCACCGGGACGACCATCTACGATCCCTCCCAGTGCTTCAACGGCTACACCATATTCCAGGCCAGGGAATTGGGGGCCTTGCTCATCGACATGAACGGGACCGAGGTCAAGCTGTGGCGGGGCCTCCACGGCCTGCCCAACAAGATGCTGCCCGGCGGTCACGTCCTGGGGTCGACCGGAGAACGCAATACTCAGTATGGGATGCAGGATTATCTGGATGTGGTCCAGGTGGACTGGGAGGGCAAGATTGTCTGGCGGTTCGACAAATATGAATACATCGAAGACCCCGGCGAAGAGCCGCGGTGGATGGCCCGCCATCACCACGATTTCCAGCGGGAGGGCAACCCGGTGGGCTATTACGTCCCGGGTATGGACCCCAGTACCATGGACGGCCACACCTTGATCCTGTGTCACAAGAATGTGCGCCCCCCGGAGATCTCGGACAAGCTTCTGCTCGATGACAGCTTCATCGAAGTCGATTGGGGCGGCGAGATCGTCTGGGAATGGGTGTTGAGCGAGCACTTTCACGAATTCGACTGGTCCGAAGAAGCGCGCCACACCATGTTCCGCGACCCCAATATGCGCAACTGCGGCGGAGACTGGATGCACGTCAATTCCATGTCCGCCCTGGGGCCCAACAAGTGGTTCGACGCCGGAGACGCCCGCTTTCACCCGGAGAACATCATCTGGTCCGCCCGCGAGACCAACATCATGGCCATCACCGACAAGCAATCCGGCCAGGTCGTGTGGAAAATCGGGCCGGATTACGACACCAGCCCGGCCCTGAAAGAACTGGGATGGATCATCGGCAAGCACCACGCCCACCTCATCCCCCGGGGACTGCCCGGCGAAGGCAATTTGCTGGTCTTCGACAACGGCGGCTGGGCCGGCTATGGCGCGCCCAACCCCGGCGCGCCCTCGGGCAACAAGAACGCCCTACGTGACTATTCCCGGGTGCTGGAGATCGATCCGCTGACCTTGAAAATCCTCTGGCAATACACCCCGGCCGAGGCCGGATACCGCATGCCCTTGGACGCCAACCGCTTTTACAGCCCCTTTATCAGCAGCGCCCAGCGCCTGCCCAACGGCAACACCCTGATCACCGAGGGGTCGGGCGGTCGTTTGATCGAGGTGACGCCAAATCACCGCATCGTCTGGGAATACATCAGCCCCCACTTTGGCCAGTTCGCCCGCTTCAACATGATCTACCGGGCCTATCGCCTGCCCTACGAATGGGTGCCCCAACTGGACGCGCCACAGGAGACTCCGGTGGAGCCGGTGAACGTGGCCACCTTCCGTATGCCCGGCGCGGCAGCGTCCGGCGCGAAGGAGGTCACCGAGGTGCCCGGCGTCAAGCCATATCAGCGGACCGAGGTCTTTTGCGTCGTGAAGACCACGGACTAATTACCAAAGCCTGGTTGAGTGACCCGGCGCTGAAGACAGATAAAGAGCCCGGTAACAATAGCGAACATGGGGCGGATGCCCTGTGTCTGCAGCTTGATTTGACTCCGCTTCTGGAAAATATCCGTCAATCGGGGAGAAGAGTCCCTCTAAAAATGCGATAGATGCTGAGGATCGGACAATTTGTTCAGTGTCAATGAAAGGGGTTCGCGGGAGTCGAGTAAAAAGTTGGGCCGCTTGGGCCATGGGAAGGCCTGCCCAGAACGAGCCGCCGCGTTTCTGGCGAGACCGGCCTCCGAGCTAAAGTCTGCGGATCAAGATATGCGTCCCCTCTGTTGACTCCGACCCTTCGCCGAAAAGTCAATATAGTGGTCCACTACCTTTCCCTCGATTTCGGATGCCGAGGGCCGTTACAGACAGCGTCACGACTTGAGTTATAAGCGGACACGGCCCAAAATGACTGTATGGGCGGCTAGGGTCGCTCCCGAACACCGGAAATCCGCGCCGGTTGCCGCCCCACCCCCAAAGCGGACGCACGAGCGGAGGTGCGGCCATGCCCATCCTGGACATTCTCGATGAGAAAGGACGGCTGGAGGAGCAACGGGCCTGGCATGAGATTTTAGCTGTAATGCTTTACCCGGGCGGCCTCACGGACGAAAAAGCCGCTGCGGCAGTGCGAGCCCGCCAACAGTTCACGGCCCGCCTCATGGAACAGGCAGGGGCCACGATTCTTGCCGGCAAAACGAAAAGCCAGCCCGTCCAATCCCCCGACCGGGACGTGTTGGCAGAGTATTGGCTGGCCCATCTTTTTCGTTTTATTGCCCGGCAGCACGGCCCCTTGGCCTTGGCTCAGGCCCCGGGGCTTTCCTCTTTTGCAAGGACGGTCCCGACCCGGGCGAGGTGGGGGCGGATGGCCGGGAACCTGCTTCATGTCGGGGCGGTATTACACCTGGCGGGGTTGCCCTCCGGCCTCAACCGGGCGGCATTTGTGATGGCAAAAATGATGGGGGCCACCAACGTGGTGGCACAGATACGAACATTGAAGCAAAATGCCTGGGGAGACGACAAACCGGCGGTCCACCTCTGGGCGGCTTTGTTGACGTGGGGCCTTGGTAAAGACTTTGCCGATGAGCCGGCGTTGCCATTCGGGCGACAAGGCGGCGTGGTCAAATTTTTGGGTCTGGCCGAAGAATACTTCAGATTGGCTTCTACCGAGATCAAGGCTCGGAACGAACCAGCCGCCTTGCTCGCCGGAGACGATTCGGTATGGACTGTTCCCACCGAGTTAGACCTTCCCCGGATCGCCCTCGCACCCCAGGATCTCCCGGAGGAAGTTATCCGCATCAGCGAATAATATGAAGATTTTGCGATCAACAATAATATCATATAGTTAAGTCCAATTTCGCCGACAGGCCGATAGCGGTTTTTACTGGTAGCAAATACTTTTTTTACCCGTAAAATCAATTGACTGCGCCATGATTGCCCCCGCAAAATCAGGTATTTTCTGGAATAACCACTAACCGCGAGGCGATCATGTCCTTAGACGATTTCACCCCATCTCAGGCCGCCAGGTTGACCGGTTGTAGCCGGTCCAGCATCTACAGGTACGAGCAGGCTGGCAAAATTCGGGCCTCCCGCGACCACAACGGCTGGCGACGCTTCCCCGCAGTCGAGGTTGAACGGCTGAAGGAACTGCTCACCCGGCGCGTGCCCCCCTCGTCCGATGCCGGCGGGGGGGATGACCATGGCGGCCCAGTATTCCGCCGTTCGTCGTCGCTTATGGCGAGAGGCTGACTTTCGGGCGCTTAGCGACGAAGAGAAGCTGGCTCTTTTGTATTTGCGGACCTGCAGCCACCAGAATCTTCCCGGGTGCTTTGTCCTTCCGCTCGCCTATGCGGCCGATGATCTCCAGTGGGCGGCGCAGACCGTCGGCAAACGATTTCGAAAACTACATGACGACGGAGCTATCATCTGGGACCCGGCCGTCAACTTGATTTTCGTGCCCGGCGCACGCCGACAAGAGGTGGTGGACCTTCAATGGGCTGATGTCCACACAGGCGAAAAGCAATTCGTGCGGCTGCTGGGCAAGGGTAACAAGGAGCGTATCGTCCCGCTGTTGCCGCCGGCCGTCAACGCCCTTGGGTCCCCAAAAGACCTCGGCCCTGTTTTTGTCTTCCACTTCCGGGGCTACCAAAGACCGCACCAGGTGACTGGTGGTGCCATTAGCCATTGGTTCAAAGAGGCGGCCCGAAGGGCGGGCCTGGGAGAGTTTCACCTGCACGACTTGCGGCACACGGCGGCTACTTACATGGTGGCTAGGGGTGTGGATCTCAAAACCGTTCAGGCCATCATGGGCCACACGTCCATTTCCACCACGATGCTTTATACCCACGTCTTGAGCCGGGGCCACTTGTATGACGAAATGTCTAAACTAGACTTTTCCCTTGCAGGCAATCGGCAGGCAGAAGACAACGGGACCTAGTGATTTCAATTAGTTACGCCAGTACCATTCAGGACTGAAAATCCTCGTGTCGGCGGTTCAATTCCGTCCCTCGGCACCAGGTAGCAGGCAGTCGTTCTGGGGAGTTGACGGGCGTCAGCTCCCCTTGTCTATTGATCGAGGCGGGAGGCCGACCCCTCATCGATCGGGATCCGGGATTCGCAGGGCACGCCGGTCT
>CAZMVB010000049.1:0-17987 GCA_964569795.1 uncultured Desulfarculales bacterium
CTTGGCCGAACTGCCCCGCCGGCCCGACCCGGCCGACGTCCCGGCCGGGGGGCGCCGCGACGCCGGCCTGGTGATGCTGGACGGCCTGGGCTGTGCCCTGGCCGCGTCCGGCCTGGCGCCGGGGCGGGCCATGATCCGGGCGGTCCTGGGCGCGGCCGGGGACGGGCCGTGCCGGGTGATCGGCCGGCCCGAGCGGACGTCGCCCGCCCCGGCGGCCTTCATCAACGCCAAGCTCGGCAACCTCTTGGACATGGACGACGTCTGGCTCAACATCGGCCACCAGTCGCCGGTGGTCCTCTATCCGGCCCTGGCCGAGGGCGAGGCCCGGGGCGCCGGCGGCCGGGAGGTCCTGGCCGCCTTCATCGTCGGCTTCGAGGTGGCCTCCCGGGTGGTGGCCGCCCTGGGCAGCCTGTTCAACGTCCAGGACGGTCGGGCCTCGCCCGGCCACCTGACCGGATTCGGACAGGCCGTGTTCGGCGGCGCGGCCGCGGCCGGCCGGCTGGCCGCCCTGGACGAGGACCAGATGTGGCAGGCCCTGGGCATCGCCGGCCTGTACAGTCCGGCCCCTCTGTCCCACAAGTCGGTCATGAACATGTCCATGAGCAAGTATCAGCTCGATCTGGCCGCCCTGGGCGCGGTCATGGCCGCCCGGCTGGCCGAGGCCGGAGTGACGGGCTGCGCCACCATCCTCGACGACGACCTGTACGCCCGGGCCATGGGCAAGACCGGGTTCTGGCCCGAGTTTTTGACCGAAGGCTGGGGCGAGAGCTGGGCCGTGGCCGCGACCTCGCTCAAGCCGTACCCCCATTGCCGCCACACCCACTACGCCCTGGACCTGCTGGCCCGACTCAAAGACGAGCACGGCCTCGAGCCCGGCCAGATCAGGGCGATCAAGGTCCGGGGCCTGCGCAACTACGTGGTCCATCCCTGGACCGAGTCCCGGCCCGAGGACCCCTTCCAGGCCCAGTTCAGTCTGCCCACCGGCCTGGCCCTGGTCGCCCTGGGCGTTCCCCCGGGGCCGGCCTGGATGGACCCCGAGCTGATCCGCTCGGCCGCGGTGCGGGCCCTGGCGGCCCGGGTCTCGGCCGAGGAGAATCCCGACATCCTGCCGGCGATGATCGACGCCTATCCGCGGCCCTTGACCCGGGTTCCGACCGCGGTGACGGTCGAGACCGACCGCGGCTCGTTCACGGCCGAGAAGACCCACGCCCGGGGGGATCAGTTCGAGCCGACCCAGCGCCTGGACGAGGGGCGGATCATCGCCAAATTCGAGACCAACAGCCAGGACGTCCTGGCCCCGGACCGCCGGCGACGGGTGATCGAACTCACGCTGGATCTAGAACGGGTTCCCGAGGTCGGGACCCTGATGGACCTGCTCACCCCCTAGAAAGGCGACCCCCGCACCATGACCGTGGCCGAGATAATCGCCCGCAACGCCCGGCGGCGCCCCCATGGGGAGGCCCTGGTGGGCGAGGGACGCCGTCTGACCCACGCCCGCCTGGCGGCCCGGGTGGCCCACGTGGCCGGGGCCCTGACCTCCATGGGGCTGGGCCGGGGCGACAGGGTCCTGGTCCAGATGGCCAACCTGACGGCCTACGTCGAGCTGTATTTCGCCGTGCCGCTGATCGGCGCCGTCCTGGTGCCGCTCAACGTCCGCTTTACCCCGGCCGAGCTGCCCTACTACATCGACCACAGCCGGGCCTCGGCCCTGGTGGCCGATCTGTCCCGGGCCCGGGCCCTCCAGGAGGGCCTGGCCGAGTGGGGGTCCGTCCGGTGGCGCCTGGTGACGGGGGGCGATCTGGACGGCTGGCAATCCTATGACCGCCTCCAGCCCGCCCCGACCGGCGACCGCCAGGATTTTTCATCGGCGACCGAAAACGACGTGGCCTACATCTATTACACCAGCGGCACCACCGGGCGTCCCAAGGGGGCGATGTGGTCCCACCGGCAGGTCATCGACCACTTGGTCAATCTCCAGCTGGACCTGCCGCTCAAGCCCGAGGACGTGTCCCTGGTGGCGGTCAACCTGGCCCACGGCCCGTCCACCCTGCCGACCCTGCACCAGGTCTTGTTCACCGGCGGGCGGGTGGCCCTCTATCCGGGCCCCCGGTTCGAGGCCCAGGAGTTCGCCCGGATCGCCCTGGCCGAGGGGGCGACGACGACCCTGCTGGTCCCGACCATGCTGGCCCGGATGCTCGACCTGGAGGGCGAACCCGGGCGCTGGTTCACGGGTTTCAAGTACATCAAGTACGCCGCGGCCAAGATGCCGCCCGATCAGTTGCGCCGGGCGGTCGAATTGATGGGCACCCGTCTGACCCAGGGCTACGGCTCGACCGAGACCGTGGGCGGGGTGACCTTTCTGGCCCCGGCCGAGCACGACCCGGCCTCGCCCCGTCTGGCCGAGCGCCTGGCCTCGGCCGGACGCGAGTACTTCAACGTCCAGGTGGCGATCATGGGTCCGGACGGCGGACTGCTCCCGCCGGGCCGGGTCGGCCAGATCGTGGTCAAGAGCGACAAGAACTTCGCCGGCTACTGGCGCGACGAGGCGGCCACGGCCCTGACCTTTCAGGACGACTGGCTGCTCACCGGCGACCTGGGCCGGCTGGACGACGAGGGCTACCTGTACGTGGTCGATCGGGCGAGCGACATGATCATCACCGGCGGGGAGAACGTCTATCCCCGCGAGGTCGAGGACGTCCTGGACGGCTGCCCCGGGGTGGCGGAAAGCGCCGTGGTCGGGGTGCCCGACCCGGAGTGGGGCGAGGCGGTCTGGGCCTTTGTCGTCCCTGGGCCCGGGGCCGAGGTCAGCCCCGAGGACTGCCTCCGCCATTGCGCCGGGCGCCTGGCGGCCTACAAGAAGCCGAAACACATCGAGGTCTGCCGCTCCCTGCCCAAGAATCATCTGGACAAGGTGCAGAAGCACCGCCTGCGGGAGCGGGCCGAGCGGATCATGCTGAAGGGAGGTTGAATCGTGGCCTACGCCGATCTACGGGAATTCATCACCAGACTGGAACAGGAAGGCGAGCTGGCCCGCGTCCGGGCCGAGGTGGACTGGAACCTGGAGCTGAGTCACGTGGCCAAGCTCAACGAGGAGGCCCTCGGTCCGGCCCTCCTGTTCGAAAACGTCAAGGGCTACTCCTGGCCGGTGTTCACCAGCGCCCTGGCCACCCCGGCCCGGCTGGCCCTGGCCCTGGGGATGGACAAGACGGCGCCCTTCATGGACGTGGTCAAGACCTGGGTCGAGCGGGTCGAGAACAAGGTCCCGGTCAACCGGGTCGAGGGCGGTCCCTGCAAGGAGAACATCGTCCGCCAAGGCGACGTCGATCTGACGGCCTTTCCCGCGCCCCGGTATTACGAGGGCGACGGCGGGCGCTACATCGGGACCACCTGCTGCATCATCTCGCGCGATCCGGACACCGGCTGGGTGAACGTGGGGACCCACCGGATGCAGATCCTGGACGAGAAGAACGCCGGCATCTGGATGATCCCGGGCAAGCACGTCGAGCTCCATCTCCAGAAATACGGCCAGCGGGGCGAGAAGATGCCCGTGGCCGTGGCCATCGGGGTGGACCCGATCCTGTTCCTGGTCTCCAGCGGCCCGGTGCCGGCCGGCGAGGACGAATACGAGGTCGCCGGGGCCATCCGCCAGGCCCCCCTGGACGTCTGCCGGGCCGAACTGTCCGATCTGCCGGTGCCGGCCGGGGCCGAGGTCATTCTCGAGGGATTCGTGGACCCGGTCGAGCGGCGGGACGAGGGGCCCTTCGGCGAGTACTCGGGCTATTACCAGGCCCGCTACCCCAAGCAGTTCCTGAACGTCCAGTGCATCACCCATCGCCACGACCCCATCCACTGGGGCTGCACCACCGGCCGGCCCATCACCGACATCCACGTCCTGATGTCCCTCAACCGGACGGCCAATTTGTGGTCCGACCTGAAACGGATGGCCATTCCCGGCATCAGGGCGGTCTATTGCCCGCCCGAGACCGGAGGCTATTACGTGGCCATCGTCTCGGTCAAGCAGACCTATCCCGGTCAGGCCCGCCAGGCGGCCCTGGCCGTGGCCGCCTCGGGCGCGGGCGGCTATTCGACCAAGCTGATCGTGGTCGTGGACGACGACGTGGACCCGACCAACCTGTCCCAGGTGTGGTGGGCCATGGGCATGCGCTACCAGCCCGACCGGGGGACCGACATCCTGCACCGCGGCCGGGCCTCCCACGTGGATCCCTCGCTGCGCATGGAGGAGGGGCAGGACTACACCTCCCGGATCATCATCGACGCCACGACCCCCTTTGAATGGCCCAAGGACAACCAGCCCCGGCTGATCACGCTCACCCCCGAGATCGAGCGCCGGGTGCGGGAGCGGTGGCGGGAGTTCTTCCCCGCCTGACGGGGAGGTGACCCGAGGACCCGAGGGGTATGCCGCCCGTTGAGCAGAGTCCCGCAGCCGGGGTGGAGACCGACCGGCTCCATCCCCGGCGCTGGCTGATCCTGGGCCTGTGCTGCCTCCTGTTCGTCTGCACCCAGTTTTACCGGGTGTCCAACGCCATCATCGCCCCCGAGCTGCAGCGGGATTTGCTGGTCTCCCCGGAGCAGCTCGGCCTGCTCAACTCGGCCTTCTTCTATTTCTTCGCCCTGATGCAGCTTCCTCTGGGCCTGCTCCTGGACCGCTTCGGGGCCCGGTTGACCATCACCGTCCTGGGCCTGACCGGCTCGGTCGGGGCCTGGATGTTCGCCGAGGCCGGGGGTTTCGCCGGGGCCACCCTGGGCCGGGCCCTGCTGGGCCTGGGCATGGCCGCCAACCTGATGGGCTCGATGAAGCTGTTCACCCGGTGGTTCAGCGCCCGCGAGTTCGCCACCCTGACCGGGGTGGTCCTGGCCCTGGGCGGCCTGGGCAGCATGTTCGCCGCCACCCCCCTGGCCATGATGGTCCATCTGGTCGGCTGGCGCTGGTCCTTCCGGATCATCGGCGGCCTGACCGCCGCGGTGACCCTGCTGTTCTGGTGGCTGGCCCTGGATCGTCCACCGGGTACGGACAAGGGCGCGGCCCTGGCGGCCGACGGGCCGCGGCTGACCGTGCTCCAGTCAATCAAGGCCCTCCTCAAAAGCCGGGACTACTGGCTGATCGCCTGGACAGGCTTCCTCCGCTATGGTAGCTTTATGGCCATCTTTTCCCTGTGGGTGGGACCGTACCTGATCCAGGGACTGGGCATGTCCCCGATCAAGGCCGGCAACTTCCTGCTGCTGCTCAACGTCGGCTTCATCCTGGGCGGCCCCCTGGGGGGATGGCTGTCGGACCGGCTGCTGCGGTCCCGTAAAAAGGTGGTGTTGCTCGGATTGGCCTCGCTGGCCGCGGTGCTGCTGGGCCTCAGCCAGGGGCTGGGCGGCCGGAGCGAGATCATGCTGGGCGCCCTCCTTATTCTGTTCGGGCTGGCCAGCCCCATCGGCATGGTCAGCTTCGCTCATATCAAGGAGGTCATGCCCCCGGCCATGACCGGCACGGCCGTGACCGGGATCAACTTGTTTTTCCACCTCGGCGCCGGGGTGTTTCTCCAGGGGATGGGGCTCGTCGTCGGCCAGTTGGTCTCGAGCGGCCGGCCGGCGGGCCCGACGGGCGGCCAGGCCTACGAGGCCGCCTTCTTTCTCGGTTTCTTGGCCGCGGCGCTGGGGATGACGCTCTACCTGTTCACCCGAGACGCCGCGTCCCTGAAAGGGACCGCCCGCCGGGCAAGGGCCGCGTCGAATCCCGGGAAGTCCGGGCGCCGGCGATGATCGCCGCCCGGCCAGGAGATGGTTGATGGAATCTGAAGAGCTGCAGTTGATGCTGGACACGGTGCGGCGATTCGTCCGCCAGGACCTCGAACCGATCAGCCAGCAGGTCGAGGACGAGGACCGAATTCCGGAATATATCATCGACAAGATGCGGGAACTGGGCCTGTTCGGGCTGGCCATCCCCCAGGAGTACGGCGGCCTGGGCCTGGGCGCCTACGGGGAATGCCGGGTGTACGAGGAGCTGTGCCGGACCAACCTCAGCTTCCGGACGCGGATCGGCCCCAACAACGGCATCGGCTCCCAGGGCATCGTCCTGGACGGCACCGAGGAGCAGAAGGACAAGTATCTGCCCCTTTTGGCCTCGGGCGAGTGGACCGGCTGCTTCGCCCTGACCGAACCCGAGGCCGGCTCGGACGCGGCCAATATCCAGACCACGGCCGTCCTCGACGGCGACCACTGGGTATTAAACGGCCGGAAGCACTTCATCACCAACGGCGACATCGCCGACATGGCCACGGTCTTCGCCCTGACCGATCGGGCCAAAAGGGCCAAGGGCGGGATCACCGCCTTCATCGTCGAGAAGACCTTTCCCGGATTTTCGGTGGGGACCGTCGAGCGCAAGATGGGCTTTCGCGGCAGCCACACCGCCGAGCTTGTCTTTGACGACTGCCGGGTGCCCAAAGACAACGTGATCGGCGGCGAGCCCATGGTCGGGCAGGGGTTCCGGACGGCCATGAAGACCCTGGACAAGGGCCGGCTGACCATCGCCTCCACCTGCCTGGGCGCGGCCCAGCGGCTCCTGGAGCTAAGCCTGGACTACGCCAAGCAGCGGGTCCAGTTCGGGCGGCCCATCGCCGAGTTCCAGGCCGTCCAGTTCATGCTGGCCGACATGGCCACCGAGATCTACGCCGCCCGCCAGATGCTGTACCATGCCGCCCGGCTCAGGGACGAGCGGGGGACGTCGGTCATCAAGGAGGCTTCCATGGCCAAGGTCTTTTGCAGCGAGATGGCCGGCCGGGTGGCCGACATGGCCGTCCAGATCCACGGCGGCATGGGCTACATGAAGGACTTCCCGGTCGAGCGCTTCTTTCGGGACCTCCGCCTGACCCGGATCTACGAGGGCACCAGCGAGATCCAGCGCCTGGTCATCGCCCGGGAAATCCTCCGCGACTAGCCGGGTTCTCCGGCCACGTTACCAGGGACCTGGACGTGCCTCCCCTTGATGATCGGTCCGTGGTGGTGATCGGGGCCGGCCTGGCCGGCCTCCTGGCGGCCCTGTCCGCCCTGGAGCAGGGGGCCAGGGTCACCCTCCTGGACCGCAGCGGCCTCGGCCTGGGCACCAACTCGGCCATCTCCCGGGGCGCCCTGGCCGGGCCCACCGCCGGCTACGGCCGCGACCAGTACGTCCGGGACACCATCGCCGCGGGCAAGGGCCTCAATTGCCGGGCCTACGTGGAACTGGTCGCGGACCGGGCGCTCGAGGCCCTGGACCGCCTGCGGGTCCTGGGGGTCGGGCTGACCGAGGCCAAGGGGATTTACTTCGTGGAATCGCCCAGGCCCGAGGTCATCCCCGGGGCGGTGATGATGCGCCGTCTGGTCCAGGCGCTTTCGGGTCGGGCCGGACTCGAGCGGGTCGTCGGCCGGCAGGCCGTCGAGATCGTCCGGGCCGAGGGCCGGGCGGCGGGCGTCATGACCCGGGACAAGACCGGCCGCCAGCGGTATTTTCCGGCCGGGGCCGTGGTTCTGGCCGCGGGCGGGGCCGGGGCGGTGTACGCCCGCAACGACAATCAGCGGCGCGCCCTGGGTCAGGGTTTCCTCCTGGCCGCCCGGGCGGGCCTGCCGCTTTATGACATGGAGTTCGTCCAGTTCTATCCGGTGGTCCTGGCCCAGCCGGGCCTGCCGTCGTTCATGATCTATACCCCCTATCCGGAGGAGGCCCGGCTGATCAACGCCGCCGGCCAGGACCTGCTGCTCAAGTACGGCGTGGCCGACCTGAACCAGGCCATCAAGTTCCAGCGCGACCGCCTGTCCGCCGCCCTGTTCGAGGAGCTGAAAATCGGTCCGGTCAAGATGGACCTCCGGGCGGTGCCCGACGACCAGTGGCGCCGCTTCCCCCTGGCCCAGCTGGCCCGGATCAAATTCGATTTCAGGCGTCAACCCGTGGCCGTCTCGCCCGGGGCCCACTTCTGCATGGGCGGCGTGGCCGTGGACGGGCAAGGCCAGACCGACCTTCCCGGACTGTTCGCCTGCGGCGAGGTGGTCTGGGGCCTCCACGGGGCCAACCGCCGGGGAGGCAACGCCCTGCTGGAGTGCGTCGTTTCCGGTCCCCTGGCCGGCCGGGGCGCGGCGGCCTTTGCCCGAGCCAACAGGCCCGTCCGGCCGCCGGCCGGGGAGACATCGGCCGAGGCGGGCGGTCCGGACCTGCCCTGGCGGGTCCTGTTGCGGGAACTCCGGGAGATCGCCTGGCGTCACGCCGGCATCGAGCGGGACGAGGCCGGACTGCGGCGGGGCCTTAAGCTGGCGGCCGATCTGGAAGATAAGCTGGGGCGGGCCGCGGGCCGGGGCCCGGCCGCGACCCCGGACCGATCAGACCTGGAGGCAGGCCTGTTCATGGTCTGGGCGGTGCTCACCGCCAGCCTGGCCCGCCTCGAGAGCCGGGGCGCCTTTCAGCGCCGGGACTATCCGGACACGGACGACGGGGCCTGGCTGTCCAATTCACGCCTGCAATTCGATCCGGCAGGCCCCGGGCTGGTGGTGAGTCATTGCCCGGTGAATCCCCCGGAGGGCCGGGCGAACCAGTCCGGGCGTGACCGCCCTTGAAGCCGTCCTGGGGGCGGCCTCAGTAGTTCACCCGATCCAGACCCTTGAGCCCGAGGATCTCCCGGCCCTCGGCGGGCGTGGCCGGCTCGATCCCGAACTCCCGGGCGATCCGGATGAGCTTGGCCACCTGTTCGCCGCTGCTTTTGGCCAGGACTCCCTTTTCCAGGAACAGGTTGTCCTCCAGGCCCACCCGGGCGTGGCCGCCCATGAGCAGGGCGTGGGTCGTCATCGGTAACTGGAAACGCCCCGCGGCGCAGACCGACCACTCGAAGTCGCTGATCTGCTTCCGGGCGGTGTCCACCAGAAAGACCAGGTTGTCGATCGTGGCCGGGATGCCCCCTAAAATTCCCATCACGAACTGGAGATAGACCGGCGGGGTGACGTGGCCGTCGCGGATGAGCTGGGCCAGGTTGTTGATCATGCCCACGTCGTAGATCTCGAACTCGGGCTTGGTGCCGTGCTCGCGGAAGGACTCAAGGAAACGGCGCATGGTGTAGAAGGTGTTGGGGAAGATGAAGTCCTCGGTGCTCTCCAGGTAACCCTTTTCCCAGTCGTACTTCCATTCCTGGTAGTTCCTGACGATTTGGAACAGGGCGAAATTCAATGACCCGGCGTTGAGCGAGGCCAGTTCGGGCTCCAGGGTGGCCACCACCCGGACCCGGTTCTCGACCGGCTCGCCCATCTTGCCGCCGGTGGTGGTGCAGATGACGATGTCGCACCGCTGCTTGACCTCGGTGACCACCTGGCGGTAGATGTCCTGGTCGGCGTTGGGCAGCCCGGTTTCCGGGTCGCGGACGTGGAGGTGGGCCACGGTCCCGCCGGCGTCGTAAACCGACATGATGTCGTCGATCAGCTCCCGGGGGGTCACCGGCAGATAGGGTGACATGGTCGGGGTGTGGATCGAGCCGGTCACGGCGGCGGTGATGATCGCCTTGTCTTTCAATCGTTTCGCGGTCATGGTTGCGAAAACCTTTCCCTGCCCGGGTAAAGGTCCCGGTGCTCCCGGAACTCGTTCATAAAATCCTCGATCATGGCGGCCAGGTCGTAGCGGGGGCGCCAGCCCCATTCCCGGCGGGCCCGGGTGTCGTCCAGGTCCATCCTGCCCAGGCCGGCCAGAAGGTCAATGATGTCCTGATCAGGCTCGAAGTCCAGGTCGGCCTCGGGGATGGATCGGCGCACCGCGTCCACCAGGTCCTGGGCCGAGTAGGGCGGTTTGACGCCGGCCAGGTTGTAGATCCGGGTGGGGACGTCGCTTTCGGCGGCCTGGGCCAGGGAGATCAGGGCCCGGACTACGTCCTTGTAGTAAATGGTCGGGCAGCGGGTCGCGGGCTCGACCGGGAGGCGATAGGGGTGGCCTTTGAGCGGTTCCTCGATGGCCCAGCAGTTGTAAATGGACATGTGAGCCACGCGGAAACCGGGCCCGACCACTGAGGGCAACCGCAGGCCCCGGAAGTCCAGGCCGAAGCGGCGGGCGAAATAGCGCCCCAACAGCTCGCTGAAGACCTTGCAGGCCCCGTACATGGAGGTCGGCCGCTGGAGGGTTTTGTCGTCCACCGGGCCGTCGGGCAGGTCCAGGCCGTACACGGCGATACTGCTGGCGAAGACCACCCGGCGCGCCCCGCTCCGGCGGGCCGCTTCCAGGACCTGATAGGTGCCCCGGGCGTTGACCTCGAAGGCCGCCTGGGGGTCGCGCTCCGAGGGCAGGGACAGCATCCCGCCGAGGTGAAACACGGTGTCCACCTCGCCGGACCGGATCAAATCGGCCGTCCGGTCGGAGTCGGTCACCGAGACCTGCCGGTACTCGAGGCGATCGGCCAGATCGGCCAGCCGGGCCGGAGGGCCCTTGACGTCCGTCAGGATGGGGCGTTCGTCCCGGGCGACGATGACCCGGGCCAGTTCCGATCCGATCAGGCCGGCCCCGCCGGTGATCAAGGTCTTCATCGGGCCTCCCGGAAAAAGGCGGCCGCCGTTCCGCAAGGGGGGGCGGCGAACCGGCGGCCGCCGTCGGGGGTCAACTGGTGGTTACCAGCCCATCTTGCACCCGGTCTGGGCGCAGGGCACCCTGACCTTGGCCGGGGAGACCATCTTGGCCCGCCCGACATAGGCGTGCTTGAAGAACGGGTTCTTGGCCACGATGGGGGCGATCCAGATCGGCTGCTGGACCTGATGGTCGCAGGCCCGCATGACCCAGGTCCCGGCCGGGCCGTGGAACTTGAGACCTTCCCAGGCCTTGATGACCTTGTTCACGTCGGCCGAGCCGGCCTTCTTGACCGCCGCGGCCCAGAACATGGTCGCCGTGTAGGCCTTGCCCCGCAGCCAGGTCGGATAGTGGCCCGTGGCCTTCTTGAAGCCCCTGATAAAGGCCTGGTTCTTCTTGCCGGGAATGCTCAGCATGTACACCTCGGCGCCCACGCTGCCGATGACGGCCTTGTCGTTGCTGATGGCCTGGATGGCGGTCTCGTCGTTGAGGTAGTAGCAGGCGAACTTGGCCTTGAGCCCCAGGGGCCCGGCCTGCTTGATCAGGAGGGTCAGGTCGCTGCCCCAGTTGGAGGTGAAGACCACCTGGGCCCTGGAGGCGATGATCTGGCTGATGTAGGGGGCGAAGTCCTTGTTGCCGATGGGATGGAGGATCTTGCCCACGATCTTGGCCTTGGGATTGAGCTGCTTGAGCTTCTTGATGAATCCGGCGATGGCCTCCCGGCCGAAGGAGTAGTCCTGGGCGATGCAAAACACCCGGGTAAAGCCCTGCTGGGCCACCCAGTTGGCCAGGGCAAAGGACTGGGTGTCGGTGTTGGCGCAGGCCCGGAAAAAGTGCTTGTCGCACCGGGAGCCGGTCATGCTGGCCGCGGCCATGCCGTAGGTGTAAAAGAGCAGATTATACTTCTTGGCCAGGTTGACCAGGGCGCCGGCGACCGAGCTGCCCGTGCCCCCGCAGAAGTACTTGACCTTCTGGGTCAGGATCAGCTTGAGGGCCTTGCGGGTGGCCACGGCCGGCTTGAGCTCGCTGTCCACGGCGATGACCTCGACCTTCCGGCCGTTGATCCCGCCCCGGGCGTTGATCACCTTGGCCGCGTACTTCACCCCCTCGAGATAACGGACCCCGATGTCCCGAAACGTCCCGGACAAGGGTTCGAACACGGCCAGCTTGATGGGCTTGGCCGCCCAGACCGTCGAGGCGGGCGCCAGGACCAGCAAGGCAGCCAAAACGATGAAAATGGTTCTTCGCATCTCAAACCTCCCTGTTGGTTTTTTGGGACAAAATTTTTTCTCGCCGGGTCATACCTCCAGGTACTTCCGACGTGTTTCCTCGGCCGCGATCAGGGCCTGGCCGTCTCCCTGAAACACGATCCGCCCCTTGGACATGATGAAGAAGTCGTCGGCCAGTCGGGTGGCGGCCTTGTAATTCTGCTCGACCATGAGGATGGTCACCCCGGACCGGCTGATGGTGGCCAGCATCTCCAGCACCGCGCCGGCCACCAGGGGGGCCAGGCCCTCGGTCGGCTCGTCCACCAGCAGAAGCTCGGGATTGCCCATCAGGGTCCGGGCGATGGTCAGCATCTGCTGCTCGCCGCCGGAGATGTTCCGGCCCTTGTGGTGGCGCCGTTCGGCCAGCCGGGCGAACGAGTCGAAGACCCGCTCGACGGTCCACGGCTCGCCCGGCGAGCCGTCAGTCGGACTTTTCCGGCCGATCAAGAGGTTCTCCTCCACGGTCAGGCTCTTGAAGATCCGGCGCTCCTCGGGGACGTAGCCGACCCCGAGCTTGGCGATCCGGTGCGGCGACAGGCCGCTCACCTCCTGGTCCTTGAATCGGACGCTGCCCCGGCTGGCCTTGACCAGGCCGATGATCGTCTTGAGAAAGGTGGACTTGCCCACGCCGTTGCGGCCCAGGAGGCAGACCAGATCGCCCCGCTCGAGCTCCAGATCGACCCCCTGCAGGACGTGGCTCTTGCCGTAATAGCCGTGCAGGTCGCGCACCTGGAGGATCACGTCTCGTCCTCCCCCAGGTAGGCGTCCTTGACCCGCTGGTCGCCGCGGATTTCCTCGGGCCGGCCGCAGGCCAGGATGACCCCGTAGTGCAGGACCGAGATGCGGTCGGCCAGGGAGAAGACGACGTTCATGTCGTGCTCGATGATGACGCAGGCGATGCTTTCCGTAACCCGGGCGATCATCTGGATGGCGTGCTCGGTCTCCTCCCGGCTCATGCCGGCGGTGGGCTCGTCCAGCAGGATCAGCCGGGGCCCAAGCGACAGGGTCACCCCCAGTTCCAGGGCCCGCTGCTGGCCGTAGGCCAGTTCCTGGGCCGGTGTGTTCCGGGCGTCCAGGAGATTGACCCGGTCCAGGATTTCCTCGGTGGCGGCGATCAGATCCCGGTCCCGGTGGGGGCGCTTGAGCAGGTGACTGCGCAGGCCCCGGCGGCTCCGGACGCCGGTCAAGACGTTGTCAAAGGCCGACAGGCGCTGGAAGACGTTGGTGATCTGAAAGGAGCGGGCCATGCCCCGGCGAGCCCGGAGGTGGGCCGCCAGGTGCGAGACGTCCTTGCCCTCGAAGATCACCCGCCCCGCCGAGGCCGGCCAGGCGCCGCTGATGACGTTGAACAGGGTCGTCTTGCCGGCGCCGTTGGGTCCGATGATGGCGAACCGCTCGGTCTGGCCCACCTCGAAGTCCACCCCGGTCAGGACCTGCAGACCGGAGAAGTTCTTCTCCACGCCCCTTACCTCGAGAATGGACACCGCTAGACCACCCTAGGTCTCGGCCGCCGGCCGCCGGGAGAACCAGCCCCGGACCATCCGGGGCAGGCCGCTCAGGCCGCCGGGCACGAACAGGACCATGCCGATGAACAGCAGCCCCATGATCAGGGGCCAGTTGCTGGTCAGGTTGCTCAGGAAATTCTTGACATAGGTGTAGAACACCGCCCCGACGATGGGCCCGGCGAAACTGCCCGTGCCGCCGATGAAGGTCATCAGCAGGACCTGGGTGGTCATGTCGATGCTGACCACGTCCAGGGAGACGTTGGGGATGGACACGGCGTAGAAGGCGCCGGCCAGGCCGGCCACGGTCCCGGTGAACACGAACAGGATCAGCCGGGCCAGCCGGGTGTCGTAGCCCAGAAAGCGCATCCGCTCCTCGTTTTCGCGGATGAGCAGCACCGACTGGCCCATGGCCGTTTTGGTGAAGTACCAGCAAAAGGCCACGGCCAGGCCGATGACGATCACCGTGAAGTAGTACATGTTCGCCCCGGCGCCCAGGTCGAGCCGGAACAGCCCCAGGTCGACGGGCCTGAGGGTCATGTTGATACCGTCGTCCCCGCCGGTGATCGACCACTTGACGCCGATGGCGTAGAACAGGGCGTTGAAGGCCAGGGTCAGCAGGGCGAAGGGCGTGCCCTTGACCCGCAGCAGGAGCAGGCCCACGGCCAGGCCCACCACCGCGGTCAGACCCACGGCCAGGCCCATGGCGACGAACAGGTGCAGGCCGGGAACATGCTTCAGGAGGATGGCCACACCAAAGGCCCCCACGCCAAAGAACATGGCGTGGCCAAAGGACAGCAGGCCGGCGTAGCCCAGGAGCAGGTTGTAGCTCACGGCGTAAAGCGAGAAGATGATCGACTGGGTCAGCAGGAGCAGGGAGTAGGCCCCCATGATCCAGGGAGCGATGGCCAGCCCGGCCAGCAACACCGGCAGCCACAGCCGATAAACCTTGATCCGAGTCAGGCCGGTCACTGCTTTTCCCCCAGCAGGCCCTCGGGCCTGATCACCAGGACCAGGGCCATCAGCAGGTAGATCAGGGCCAGCGAAAAGCTGGGGAACCACAGCACGCCAAAGGACTGCAATTCCCCGATGATGAACGAGGCCAGGACCGCCCCCCCCAGACTGCCCATGCCGCCGACGACGATGACCACGAAGGCGTCGATCAGGATCGCCCCGGCCATGCCCGGATAGACGCTCAGCAGGGGCCCGGCGATCACCCCGGCGAAACCGGACAGGGCCGCCCCCACGGCGAACAGGCTCATGAACACCAGGGGGACGTTTATCCCCAGGGCGTCCACCATGGAACTGTCCTCCACGGCCGCCCGGACGATGATGCCGATCCGGGTCTTGAACAGGACCAGGGCCATCAGCAGGCCGAGACCCACCGAAACCACGAAGACGAACAGGCGATACACCGGGTAGGTGAACCCCAAGACCTTGACCGACGCCGCCAGCCAGCCGGTGACGTTCATCGCCTGGGGGGCGGTGCCCCAGAACAACTTGACCGCCTCGTCGATGAGGTAGGCCACGCCGAAGGTCAGCAGCAGCTCGTGGACGTGGCCCAGGACGTGGACCTTGCGCAGCAGGAACCGCTCGATCAGGGCGCCGATAATGAGCAGCAGCAGCGGACTGACGATCAGGGCCAGCCAGAAATCACCGGTCAGCCTGAGGAAGGAATAGGCGAAGTAGGCGCCCAGCATGTAGAAGGCGGCATGGGCGAAGTTGAGGACGTTCATCAGACCGAAGACCAGGGTCAGCCCCGAGGACACCAGGAACAGCAGTCCGGCGTAGGCCAGTCCGTGCAGGAAGAATACGGCGATCTCGGTCATCGGCGGATTTCGGCTCCTGAGATTTCCTTGTCGCGGGGCCCCCTGCGCCCCAGCCCCCCCAACTGAAAACTATGTCCCGCCAGGCGGCAGGACATCCCGCAGAATCTTGAGCAGGACCTCGTCGCGGCGCTCGACCACCCGGCTGACCTGGTCCGGGCTCCAGTGATGGAAGCCCTGTCCGCTTTTGGCCCCGAACTGGCCCTGTTTCATCTTTTCGGTCAACAGGGGCGAGGGCTCGGTGGAGCGGTCCAGGTCGGGCAGGAGGTCCTGGTGGACCTCGTGGGTCAGGTCCAGACCGGCCAGATCGGCCGTGGCCAGGGGCCCCAGAAAGGCCAGCCGCAGGCCGAAGCTGTAACGGACCACGTCGTCCACGTCCTCGGCCGAGGCGATGCCCGCCTCGACCAGATGGATGGCCTCCCGCCACAGGGCGTGCTGCATCCGGTTGCCCAAAAACCCGGGGACGTCCTTCATCACCCGGACCGGCCTCTTGCCCATCTCGGCCAGGAAGCCATGGACCGTCTCGAAGGTTTCGGGCGAGGTCCCCGCCGCCTTGATGACCTCGACCCCGGGCACCACCTGGGGCGGGTTCCAGAAGTGGGTGCCCAGGACCCGTTCCGGATGGGAGAGCCCCGCGGCGATCTTGCCGATGCTGATGGCCGAGGTGTTGCTCGACAGGATGGTCGAGGGCGGCACCAAACGCTCCAGCTCGGCGAAGACCCGGCGCTTGAGTTCCAGCTGCTCGCTTACGGCCTCGACGATGAAGTCGCGGCCCTGGCACAGGGCGGCCAGATCCTGGGACAGGGTGATCCGGGCCAGGGTCGGTTCGACCTCATCCGGCGCCATCAGCCCCAGGCGCAGGAACGGCTCGAAGTTGCGTCTGATCCGCTGAAGAGTCGAGGCCAGGGTCTCGGCGTCCCGGTCGTAGATGTTGACCCGGCAGCCGCCCCGGGCGAAGACCTGGGCCAGTCCGGGACCCATCAGGCCGGCGCCCACGATCCCGATGTCAGTCAGCTCACTCATCGTTCCTTCCCGGTTTTTTCCGCCCAGCTCAGGGCACATAGATGACCATGAAGCACTTGACGTCCTCGTCGCCCACGGGTAGGCCGTAGTGGGGGTAGTTGGAGTCGAAATAGACGCAGTCCCCGGTTTCCACCAGGTACTCCTCGCCGCCATGGAAGAAACGCATGGTGCCCTGGACGACCAGCAGCATTTCCTCGCCCTGGTGCTGGAACACGGCGCTCTCGGTGGAGTCGGCCGGGATGGTCAGGATGTAGGGTTCCATGCGCTTGTTCGGATAGTTCTGGGCCAGGGCTTCGTAGGAGTAGCCGAACACGGTCCCGTCCCGGGCCATCAACCGGCGCTCGTCCTTTTTCAGAAGCGAGCAGATGATGGCGTTTCTGTCCTCGCCGAAGATCTGGGAGATGCTCACGCCCAGGGCGGCGGCGATGACGATCAGGGTCGAGACGGGCGGGGCCTTGTCCGAGGTCTCGACCCGGGAGAGGTAGCCCTTGGTCAGGTTGGTCTTTTTGGCCAGGTCGTTGAGGGACAGTCCCTGGGCCTGTCTCATCTGGCGGATGTTCTTTCCGATCTCGGATTCGGGGATCATTTTGCCCCCTGTCCCGGCGCGGCGTCTGTTATTTCTCTATACGAAACCCTAAAAGCAAAAACAGATATTCAAATATTAAATTAATTAAAAAACATGGACTTGACTGATTCCCCCGGGGTTTCGTAATTGTAAACTATACCAAACCCGGGGCCCTGTCAAGACCGTTTTCAAGGCCCAGCCGAAGCCCCGGACAGAGACCGAAGTCGGGTGGCAGAGAACCCTGTCCCGGCCGCATGGCCCGTTTCCCGGTTTGAGGTATAATTCAAGTCAGGCCCGCCCAAGTCAGGCCGCCGGGGTCGGGCCAGGCCAACCATTCACCCCAGAGGGAGGACCGGTTTTAATGAATCACTTGGCCGATCCCCAAGCCTTCGTCCAGGAGGTCATTCAGGACTTTCTCGCTCGCTCGCCGGAGAACTCCCTGCAAAACGGGACCAAGGAAAAGGCCTGGGACGATTTTCTGGTCGGATTCTCGGCGGGCGACGACCCCTTGTACCAGGCCTATAAAGAAGAGTACGTCGGGCCCTTTCACTGGACGCCCGCGGAGATATTCGACCTGAGCTTTCCCGGGGCGAACGTCTCGGCCGGGGAATTGACGGTGGTGACCTGGATCCTGCCCCAACGGCAGGCCACCAAGGTTGACAACCGCCGGGAGAAGACCTATCCGGCCGAACGCTGGGCCCGGGCCCGGATCTTCGGCGAGCAGGCCAACCAGGGACTGAGGCAGCGGCTGGTTCAGGCCCTGGCCGAACAGGGCGTTTCGGCCCTGGCGCCGCTCCTGTCGCCCCAGTGGTCGATGAAGATGTCGGAGCGGTTCGGGTTCGCCTCGACCTGGTCGGAGCGGCACGCCGCCTATGCCGCCGGCCTGGGGACCTTCGGCCTGTGCGACGGGTTGATCACCCCCCGGGGCAAGGCCATGCGGGTCGGTTCGGTCGTGGCCCGGCTCCGGGTCGAGCCGACCCCCCGACCCTACACCGACCATCACCAGTACTGCCTGTTCTTCAGCCGGGGAATCTGCGGGAAGTGCATCGACCGGTGCCCGGCGGGGGCCATCAGCGAGGCGGGCAAGGACAAGCAAAAGTGCCTGGGCCATCTCAAGCCGGGCACGGCCGACTACGTGAAGGCCAATTTCGGATTCGACGGGTACGGCTGCGGTCTGTGCCAGACCGGCGTGCCCTGCGAATCCCGGATCCCGATCGATGAGGGGTCGGCCTCCCG
>CAZMVB010000050.1:0-17642 GCA_964569795.1 uncultured Desulfarculales bacterium
CAGGGGCGGCTTGGGGGTGCCCCGGGCCAGGAAATCGAGGCCGGACGCCGGGGGCGCGGCGGACGGCGCGGGCCGTCGGCGGGCCGCGGGGGTCGGCTCGGTTTTGCGAGCCGGGGCTGTCCGGCCGGCGGTCCCGGCCCCCGGCTTGGGGTACAGATCGATGACCAGTTGATGACGACGGCTGGGGTCCCGGCCGGACCGGTTGACCAGGTACTGGACCTTCCGGCGGGCCGGAAGGGCCAGCCGGATCAGGACCGTGGGCTGCTCGGCCTCACCCCGGCCGATGATGGCCCGCACCAGTTTGCGGTCGCCCAGACCCCCGCTGACCAGGGGCAGGCCCAGGACGGCCCCCTCGAAGACCACGGCCAGCAGCCGCGGGGACCGGGAGACGATCTGAAAGTGCAATCTGGCCGGGGAATCGAACACCACCCGGGTGTAACCGGCATGGTCGCCCACCCGGACCCGGACCCGGGGCACCGGGGGCGGGGTGCGCGGCCGGGCCGCCAGGGCCGAACCGACCGTCAGGCAGACGGCCAGGCAGCCGATGAGCGCCCGGCCGGAATGAACTCGGAACATGGACCGGTATTCCCCTCAGTGGTGTCGGAATGGGCCGTGCCGAAACCATCGGGCCGACGCCCGGCCGAAACCGGGGTCCCGGTCGGCGTTGCGGGGGCGGAACCCCGAGGCCGGACCCGTCGGCCTATCCAGAGACAAACTCGGGGGGGCTGCCTCGGTTCCGGGATCGGTCGGTCACATGAGGTTGACCGCCGAGCGCCGCAGCCACTGGACCCTCTTCTTGAGCCGCTTCAGTTCCTGGCGCTTGGCCGAGGTCCCCATGGTCCGATTCTTCTTGAGGGCCTCGATCTTGGCCTTGATCTTGGCGACCTCGGCCTCGATACGGGCCTTTTCGGCCTGCTTGGCGGCGGTATTGGCCCGGGCCGTCCTCAGCTGTCGCCGCAGCCGGGCCAGGTCGGCCTCGACGTCGCGCAACTGGGCCTGGGTGGAGTAGATCCGGGCCCTGACGACCCGTTGCCGGTTGTCCAGGCGTTGGCGGTCGGCCAGAAGCTCCTGTTGGTTGCGCTGCAGATCGGCCACGTTGGCCCGTTTCTGATCGACCCGCTTCTGATAGTTGCCCGACGCCAGTCCGTACACGCCGGACAGGAAACCACCCTCATGCGGGTCGGCGCTGCATCCGGCCGCCAGGGCCAGGGCGATCAGACCGGCCGCTCCGGCCGCTCCCAGGCGCCACCATCTGCTCATGGGCCTCTCCTTTTTGCCGTTGATCGGGTTAACCCAGTTCCGGCGCCCTGGCGATGGCCCGGGCCAGTTGACGCCGCTTGGCGCTGAGTTCGGACACGGCCCGCGAGTACCGCTGGATCTGGTTCTGCAGTCGGGAGGCGCCGGCGGTGTTGGCCACGTCGCGGTAGGCCAGCCGGGCCTCGGCCAGCCTCTTTCTGACGTTGGCCAGGGCCTTGTCGATCAGGGCCAGGTGGCGACGGGCCGAGGACACGTCCGCCCGGGCCTGATCCCGGGTGATCTTCCTGGCGGCCAGCCGCCGCCTCAGCGAGGCCAGTCGGGCCGTGTCCTGGGCGACCACCTGCCGGGCCGTCTCGTTATACTGGGCCAGTTTCTGGTTTTCCGCCTCGTAGGTCCGGGCGTAGTAGTCCAGCCGGTCCTCGGCCCGGGCGTAGCGCCGTTTGGCCTTGCCCACCAGGTAGCCGGCCCCGGCGCCCAGGGCCGCGCCGATCCCGGCGCCGATCAGGGCCCCCTGGCCCCGGCCCGAAATCAGCAGGCCCACCAGGCCGCCGACCACGGCCCCGACCGCGGCCCCGCCCAGGACCGACCGGGTCATGCTGCTGGTCTCGCTCTGCAGGGCCCGACCCTGGGGCGTGGTCTCCTGCGAGGTGGCGCAGCCGGCGATGGCCACCAGGAAGGTGATCAGAAGCGGCCAGATCAACCGGCGGGTCCATTTGCGTTTGATCAATTCAGTCATGGCTCACACTCTCCCTGGCGAGCGCCCCGGCCGCAAACCGGCGCGGCTCGACCGTCCTATATCGGTTTGACGGCGCCGATCTCGCGACGCCACTTTTCTTCCTCGGTGCCCGTCCCCCGGTACTGGAGGACGTGATCTACGAACACTTTCATAAATTGTACCAGATTCCGCTTGCCCTGCGCCAAATACTTCAGCTTCTGCTTCTGGTAGGCCCCCTCGATCACCTCGCGGGGATACTTGGCCGAGGTGTCCTGGACCGCGCCGCCGTAGGCCCGGACCAGGACGTTCAACTGTTCCGAGACCTGGGCCAGCAGTTGCTTCATCCGGGCGATGTCCTGGGCCCGGGTCTTGTCCTCGGGATCGACCGGCGCCGCCTCGGCGGCCTTGATCACGCTCCGGATCTTCTCGACCCGGTTGTGGTACCAGTGAATGACCGAGGCGAAGTTGGCCCCCAGGCGGCAGATGGACATGGCCGAGAGGAGGTGGAACTCGTTGCCCCGGGCGATGGCCGTGGTCACGCCCTTCTGGACCTTTTTGAGTTGATCCCGCCAGGCGATCAGACGGGGGTCCTTGATCATCCGGGCGATGATCTTGGACGGATCGGACAGGGTCTGGGTGGGCGTGCCGGCCTGGGCCCGGGGCAGTTGCCACGAGTGCTGGTAGGCCCGGCGCCGGGCGGCCGAGGTGATCAGCGGGGCGACGAGCACCACCCGGAAACCGACCGTGGGCGACCGGTAGGGCTCGCCCCGGCGGTTGAAGAACGGCACCTCGCTCCGTTGCGAGGACCGAATGGCCTGACACGAGTCCATGAACGAGCCGCCCCGGACGCTGATGCCTCCCTGACGGCCCAGGGGGCGGTCAAAGGCCATCACCCGAAACAGCCCGAAGGTCATCTCGGCGGCGTTGCCCAGCATGTCGTGCAGGCCCAGCTTGTTGGGCTTGAGCGAACCGATGCGCTGGAGCCGGTACTTGCTCGACGTGGGTGAGCCGAACCAGACGTACTCCTGGAGCTTGTTGCAGTCGCCCGGCTGGGAGGAGACAAAGGTCGGCCAGCGGAAGGTGACCTGATCCACCTTGGCCCCGCCCCGGCAGGCGAACTCCCACTCGACCTCGGTCGGCAGCCGGACGAAGCCGTAGGCCTGCTGCTCCCGGGGCATCTTGCCGACCTTGATCAAATACGAGGTCAGGCGGCGGGTGAACTCCAGGGCCTGGTACCAGCTGACGTTGACCACGGGCAGGCGCGAGGGGGGTCCGGACAGCTTGCCCTTCATCACCGCCTCGAACTGCGAGGCGGTCACCTCGTACTTGGCCATGTAGTAGCGCCAGGTGCCGTCGGGCAGCCGGAACGAGCCGCTGATGGCCGCCTGGTGGGGCGACTCCTTGAAGCGGTACTGGTTGGCCTGGCCCAGGATGACGACCTGGTCCTTGAGCAGGCCCTTGACCGGGATGTCCACCGGCCGGAAGACGATCGCCCCCCCGGCCGGCAGGGGCAGCACCAGATCGCCCGGGGCCGGCTTGGGGTTATAGGCCTTCTCGGGCCAGCGGGCGGTCTGGGCCGACACCGGGACCAGGCCGCCCCAGGCCGCCACGGCCAGGGCCAGGATCACCAATCGTCCCAACTTGATCGACAGTCTCATGGTCATTCATCCCGCAGGGCTTCGGCCGGCTCGATGGTCGCCGCCCGGGCCGCGGCGAACAGCGAGGCCAGCGCGGCCACGGCCAGGGTCATGACCACGGCCAGGCCGACCATCTCCACCGGCAGGACGCACAGTTTTTCGCCCGGCCTGAACTCCAGGGCCCGGTTGATCAGGAAGGCCATGGTGTAGAAAAAGACGATGGCCAGGGCGCTGCCGCCCAGGGCCAGGTATATCCCGTTGGCGATGGGGAAGCTCAGGACCCCCCAGCCGGACATGCCCATCAGCCGGAGCACGGACAGGTCCCGCTTCTTGCGCTCGACCGTGGCCAAGAGCGACGCGATCAGGCTGGCCAGTCCGCCGGCGATGCCCACCAGGGCCACCAGCCAGAAGACCTTGGTCAGGCCCCGGTCCATGGCCTGGATCTGCCGGATGGCGTCCAGCCGCGAGTTGACCGCCGTCTTGAGGTCCTGCTCGAAAAAGTTCACCAGCCGGGGCACGTCGTCGATGGTCCTGGCGTAGAGGCGGAAGCTGGCGTAGTTGCGGATGCCGTACAGGAAAAAACGCCGGCCGCGGTCGTAGGTCAGGGCCCGGAGCCGGGCCGTCCGGAACAGACCCATCAGCCGGCTGGGCACGATCAGCCCGGCCAGCCCCGCCCGCCGGCCCACGACCTTGAGGGGCACCACCAGGTCGGCCGCCCCCTGGTTGGGCACGGACACCCGGATGGTGTCGCCGACCTTGACCCCGGGCAGATTCGCCGGGACGACCGCCCGCAGCAGGTCGCCGTGGGGGGTCCGCTGGTTGAAGGTGCCCCAGGGCGGGGCGAACCGGCCGCCCCGGGCCTTGATCACGCCCGGCGGCGCGGACAGGCCGAACAGCCGGACCTTGACCGGTCCGCCGGGCAGGCGGGCCGTCACCGCCAGCGGCCTGACCCAGGGGATGATCAGGACCTGGTAGCTGGACAGCTTGTTCATGATGATGGTTCTGGAATCGAGCAGGACCGGGTTGACCTTCTGGTCGTAGGCCGCGTCCTTGATCGGCACCTTGAACTGGGACAGCAGGTAGATGGGCCGGCCCGCTGGCAAGCTCGTCCCCAGGAGGGCCGGCCCCGAGGCCGGGGTCAGGCCCTTGACGAACAGGAGGCCGGTCCCCCACTTCAGCTTGTTGAGGCTGTGGGGCGAGGGCTTGATCTTGAACCAGAGGATATAGCCGTCGAACCGGGGATCGGCCAGGGGAATGGTCCCCGACCAGCCCAGGGCGGCCACGGCCCGGCCGTCCTTGTAGTTCTCGACCGCCTGGACCAGGTCCTGGCGGAGATACATGATCGGGTTCCGGGTGGCCCGGGGGTCCAGGACCGACTTGACCCTCAGGATCAAATAGTCCAGGTCGATGGCCTGGCCGTGGGACCGGGAGACCCGGGCGACCAGATCGTCCCCCGGCTTGACGCCGATGATCTCGGCCGCCTTTTGGGACAGGACGCATTCGCGCTCTGCGGGGATGAGCCCCTTGTTCTTGAGGATCAGGGGGTCCCCCGGACCGGTGGGGACGATGTCCACCCGGAGCCCCCGGGGGATGACCTTGGGGCCCAGTCCGGCCGCGGCGGTGGCGGCCGCCTCCCGGGCCGCCGGGAGGATGGTCTCCTCGGGCCGACCCAGCATGCCGCCCGAGGCCGACCGCATCAGCCCCGAGACGATCCAGGCCGGGACCCCCAAACCCGCCGGGCGGATCACCATGTTGGTGGCGATCTGCCGGGCGTCGGGCACGACAAAGGCCACCCCGGGCCGCCGGGCCATGCCCTTGAACCAGGCCGGCGAGTAGTTGCCGGCGTCCTTGGGCCGCAGGGCCAGGTTCGAGGGGTTGTCCACCAGGCGCTGGCGCATGGTGTCGATGGTGCCGTACTTGAGCCCGAACAGGATCATCAGCGGGGCCAGGACCGCCGAGATGGCCAGGATCATGCACAGCGACAGCTTCCATTCGTGGAGGACGTCCTTGAGGGCCAGGCGTCCCCCCAAAAACCGCTTGCCGGTCCGCATGGCCTCCATCAGGCGGCCTCGATCAGGGTCGAGACGGTGTGGTCCTCGCCGACGGCCTTGACCTCGAAGGTGTACCGCTTGACCTCGGCCTTGTCCAGCAGCCTCAGGTCGTGGGTGACCATGATCATCGACACCTGCCTTTCCCGGGCCAGCTCGACGAACTGGTCGAAGATGGCCTGGGCCCGGGAGCTGTCCACGGCCGCGGTCGGCTCGTCGGCCAGGACCACGGCCGGGTCGTGGACCAGGGCCCGGGCGATGGCCACCCGCTGCCGCTGGCCGCCGGACAGGAACTGCGGTTTCTTGCTGAGCTGGGGCTCGATGCCCAGGCGGAGGGCGATGGCCCGGACGTGGGCCTTGAGGTCGGCCTGCCCCTTGAGCCAGCCGGGCAGGAGAATGTTCTCCATGGAGGTCAGAAACGGCAGCAGCCCGCCGCTCTGGAGGACGTAGCCGATGTGCCTCTTTCTGACCTCGGCCAGGGAGGCCTGGTCGTCCTTTTCCCAGGACGAGGCGGCGTCCAGGGCGTCGGCGTTGTCCGGGGTGGAGAACCGGAAGACCTCGGCCTCAGTCGGCCTGAGGACCATGGCCAGCAGGTCCAGCAGGGTCGATTTGCCGCACCCCGAGGGACCGACGATGGCCGACACCTCGCCCCGCAGGGCCTGGAAGCGGGGGACGCGCAGTTCAAAGACCACGCCTCCCCGCTCCCGGCGCCGGGTGACGTTTTGGAGGTCGAAGATCGGTTCGGCCGGCACTCCCGTCGGTCCTACGGCAGCGCGTCCAGGTCCAGGGCCATGACGTAATCCTTGGGATCGTCGCCCTTGTGGAGGGCGATCCACAACCGGGTGTCGTCGTGGTAGGCCTGGTAGGCCTTGATCTTGGCGTCGATCTCCTGGAGGAAGGATTGCTGCTGGTCGGTGGACCACGAGGACCACATCTGGGTGGTCAGGCTCATGATCCGGCTCTTGTAGGGCAGCCCGATCAGGTACTCGGGCATGAGCCCGCTCTTGCCCAGGGTCCGGCCCAGGCGGATCTTGTTGGGATCACGGCCGGCCGCGGCGGCGGCGCCCTTGAGCTGGGTGAAGAAGTCGGTTCCCGAGATGCGGGCCTTGAGGCCGGCGTCCATGATCGCCTTGAGCACGTTCTGCAGGTCGCTCAACTGGTTCTTGTTGATCAGCAGGCAGACGCGCATGGACACGACCGACGGCTTGATCAGGTCCTTGTCGATGACCCAGGCGGTGATGTCCCGGGGGGCCTGGGTGCCGCCCTTCTTGCCTAGCCAGACCACCTGGGCGGCGTATCCCAGGCGGGCGATGGTCGTCTTGATGTCCGCGGGGCCCCCGGCCGGCTTGGGTTTGGCTCCGGGCTTGGGCTTGACCCCGGGTTTGGGGCCCGTGGCCACCGGCTTGGCCAGCCGCCCTTTCTGGGCCAGGGCCACCAGGCCGACCATGGCCTCGGCCGCGTCCCGGGCCGCCTTGGCGAACAGGGTCTGATCGGCGTTCTTGATCGGGAAGTAGGCCGGGGTCTCGGTGCCCGGGTTCATGGTCAACTGGGTGAACTGGCTCCGGGCCTCGGCGTGGAACTGGGTGCCCTCGGGCGAGAGCAGGTGCAGGGCCAGGATGGTGATGTGCTTGGCGTTGGCCAGCCGCCGCAGTTCGCCGGCGTTGAGGCCGGTGGTCGAGAAGGCCGAGCCGGGCTGGTGGCCCGGGGCGTCGCCGATCAGGATGATGAACCGGAGCGCGTTGCGGGACCACTTCATCTGCTTGAGGGCCATCAGCATCCCGGCCCAGACGTCCTCCTGGAAGCCGCCCGAGCCGACCGTGGCCGCCTTGAGCCCGGCCGTCTTCTTGACAAAGCCCTCGGGCGTGGCCCCCTCCTGGAGGGTGCAGAAGATCTTGGCCGTGTACTTAAGACCGGGGATGATCTTGACGTTGTCCCGGAAGGCCACCAGGCCGAACCGGAGCTTGCCCTGGATGTTCTTCTCCCGGATCATGGTCGCCATGTCGCCGATGACCTTGCGGGTGGCCTGGATGTAGGGACCCATGGAGTTGGTGGCGTCGATGACGAACACGACGTCGATGCCCATCTTCTTGAGGTCCACCGGCCGGGTGTCCAGGGTGCCGGTCGGCTTTTTCTTGGCGGCGTCGGCGGTCGGCTTCCTGATATCGGACCGGCCGCGGCCGCCGGTCAGCGTGGCCGAGGTGACCTTGAGGATGGTCGCCGGCCGCTCGTTGATCTCGACCTCGGCCGCGTACAGCACCGGCAACAGATAGAACCGGGTGGCGATGTCCACGTATTTCTTGGGCTCGATGGAGATGACCGGGAACTTGGCCGGTATCTGGCCCGTCTTGATGGTGTCGTAGAGCTGCTTGACCTTCTTGGCCCGGACGTCGGACGGGTCCTTGACCAGCTTCTGGACCATGGCCAGCTGGTTGAAGAACAGGACCCGCTTCCGGTTGGCCGGGTTGGTGAAGGCCAGGACCATGGCCTGCTTCCACTCCATGACGTCCTGCGCCTTCATCCAGCCCAGGACCTTGTTTCTCATGCCGATCTGGTACCAGCCCTTGACCTGGGTCGAGGCCAGGGCGGCGGGGCTGGTCTTGGGCTTCTTGAAGACGTAGTAGGGGGTGAAGGCGGGCACGTTTTCGACGACGATCTTGGCCTTGGGGTCTGGTTTGGCGTAGATGTTCGAATACGGCCGGGTCAGGATCCGCAACAGGAGGGTGGTTTTCCCCTCGATCTTGAGGGGCGTCACCTTGGCCGGCGCCGCGGGCGCTGCGGGCCCTGCGGCCCCCGCGGCCGGGACGATCATCAGGGCCGGAACGAGGATGGCGAAGGCGGCGATCCAGCCGACGCGAAGACGACGGCAACAACTCATGGCCAAACCTCCTTTGGTTTGGGTCAAAAACGGGAGCGGGGTGAAAATGCCCTGGATTCAGGGCGCAAGGAATCCCCCCTGGATGAAGACCCACCCCCGAAAAATACTCTTCACGCCCGCTCATTATGCCCGACTGCGGGGGGGCGTTGTCAACCGGTTTATCGACCGGCCCCGGGTTCTTCAATTGCGGTAACCGGCCGGGATCGGGCCGGATCGGCCCCGGTCGATCAGCGCCCCTGGAGCATCCGGGCCCGCTCCATGTCGGCCCGGGCCCGGGCGTACATCCCCAGGCGTTGATAGGCCACGGCCCGGTGTTTGTAGGCCGTGATCCGGGCCCGGCGGACGTTGTAGAAGACCACGTTCCGGCTGATGCGCGAGCCGCCCACGTCGCCCCGGCGGCCGGAGCGCCGGTAACCCGAGACCCGGGCCAGGGACAGCTCGCCGCCCCCGGGCAACAGGGCCAGGGCCCGGGTGTAATCGTCGATGGCCGACCGGTACTGCCTTGTCAGCAGCCGGGCGTCGCCCCGGTTGAGGTGGGAGATGGGGTCGCGGGGATTGTACCTGATGGCCCGGGTGAAGTCGGAGACGGCCTCCCCGAACCTTCGCAGGGCCATGAACACCAGGCCCCGGTTGTTGAGGACCACGGGACTCTTGGGGGCCCTGGCCAGGGCCTGGTTGTAGTCCTGAAGGGCCCGCTGGTACTGGTGGAGGCGGTAGAAGACCAGGCCGCGGTTGCCCAGGATGTGGGGGTTGCCCGGCTTGAGGCGGAGGGCGGCGTCGAAGTTGCGCCGGGCCTCCGGGTAGCGGCGCAGGGACAGGTAGGACATGCCCCGGAGGTTATAGCCCGCGGCGTGGCGGGGCCTGAGCCGGATGGCCCGGGTGTAGTCGGCCACGGCGCTTTGGTAACGGCCCATGTCCTGGTGGGCCATGCCCCGACCGATGTAGGCCCGGGCCATTCTGGGGTTGAGCCGGATGGCCCGGGTGTAGGCGGCCACGGCCTGGCGGTAGAGTCGCATGTCGTAGTAAACGTGACCCCGGTAGTAGTGGGCCGAGGCCGAGTGGGGACTCAGCCGGACGGCCAGGCTCAGGTCGCTCAGGGCCTGGGTCCGCCGCCTGAGCAGGAGTCTGATCTTGCCCCGATGGAAGTAGGCCTGGAACTTCTGCCGGGCGGTGGGCAGTCCCAGGCGGAGGGCCCGGCTCAGGAGGCGATGGGCGGCGCGCAGCCGGCCCTGCTGCGCGGCCACGATCCCCTTGGCCAGGGCCAGGGCGGCCTTTTTCTGGCGCTCGGACAGGGCGGGCTTGACCGGGGCGGCGGCCGGAGGCTTGGCCTGGGGCGGGGGCGCGGGCGGCGACGGCCGGACAGCGGTCAGAGGCGGGGCGGCCGGGGGGGGCGACGGGGCCGGTTTGGCCGGGGCGGCCCGATCGCAGGGCGTTCGCCGGGGGCGGCCGGCCCCCACGCTCCGCGCCAGCCGGAAGTTCTCGGCCGCCGGGCCGGCCTTGTTCAGTTTCTGATAGGCCAGGCCCCGGGCCTGGTAATAGACGGCCGCCCGGGGGTTGATCTTGATCGCCTGATCAAAGTCCTCCAGGGCCAGGGCCGGGCGGGTGAGGTGGAAAAAGGCGCAGCCGCGCCGGTAGTAGGCCTCGGCCAGCATGGTCTTGTCCTGGATGCCGGCGGCGATGGCCAGGCTGTAGATCTGGGTCAGCTTGGCCGGATCGCGGGTGGTCCGGGCCTCCTGGAAATATTGCTTGGCCGTCTTGGCCAGGGCCGCCGTGGTCAGGACCAGACAAAAGACCCCGGCCATCCACCACGACCAGTGTCGCGAGGCCATCTTTTCCCCCACCCAGGAACTCCAAAATTAACTATAACATTTCAGACGACCGGTTGTCATGGCCTTGCCCGGGCGGATATACTTCACGGTCATGGGAATCCTCGTCAGAGTCGCCTTGGCGGCCGTCCTGGTGGCGGCCGGCGGGGGGTGGTTCTCGGCCGCGGCCGGTCCGCCCGGGGTACCCTTCAAATCGAACCGAAGGGGATACCACCCGCCTCCCCGGCCGCGGCCGCGGTACTGCCCCGAACCGGGGCTGGCCCGCCTCATGTTGCAGTGGCACAACCGCATCCGGGCCCAATACGGCCTGAGACCGCTTCAGCTCGATCCGACCCTGAACCGGGTGGCCCGGTTGCAGGCCCTGGACATGGCCTGGGCCGACGCCATCTCCCACCAGGGTCTGGGCCACACCTCGCTGGGCTGGCGGGTGACCCAGTCAGGCTTCAAGTGGTGGATCGTGGCCGAAAACGCGGCCGCCGGCCAGCCCACGGTGGCGGCGGTGATGCGGGCCTGGATGGCCAGTCCGGGACATCGCCGCAACATCCTGGATCCCCGGCTGACCTATTTGGGCGTGGGCTGCGTGGACCGTTATGATTCGTATTACTTTCGCTTCTGGGACTGCGTCCTGGCCCGCTCCCGGGCCGACGGCCCGCCTCATTGAAATTTTCTTGGGGGGCCCGGCCCGGCGGACGGCGCCGTGTTTCCGCTGAATCGTCCGGTGATGGCTCATCGGTCCGAATCGGCAGGGAACTGGTGATTATCCGGCCCATACTGATCCGTCCCGTGGTCAGACCTGGATTACATATCTTTTGCCAAGCATGCCCTTTGCTTTTATCATATCTTTTCAGTTCCCTCTGTCGCGTTCATCGGTCATGTGGTAGGTTATGGGCAGCCAACTATCCCGGAACGCACCGGGCTCGGCCCGGCCGCGTCTCGATCGCAGAGAGGTGTCCATGAAGGACGAATCCAAGACCAAGAAGCAACTCATTGCCGAGCTGGTCGAACTTCGGGCCCGGTGCGATAAGCTGGCCAAAAAAAAGTTCGGAAAGGGGGAGGAAGGGCCACGACTGGGGCACCTGGACGACCTGTTCACCCGGTACCTTCAATCCTCTCCGGATCTGATCGCCCTCAATGCCATGTCCGACGGTCGCTTCATCGAGGTCAACGACGCCTTTCTCAAGGCCACGGGCTATACCCGGGACGAGGTCATCGGCCGGACCACCCTGGAACTGGACACCTGGGTTGCTTCCGAGGAGCGCGACCGAGTCCGCAAGACCCTGGCCGAAAAAGGGATGGTCAGGGATCTGGAGACGCGAGTCCGCGGGAAAGAGGGTCGCAGCGGGGTGGTGCGGATGAACGCCGACCTGGTGTCCGTGGGGGATGAAGAATGCATCCTCACCGTCTCCAAGGATATCACCGACCAAAAACTGGCCGAGGAGGCCTTGCGGCAGAGCGAGGCCCGGTATCGGTCCCTGGTGGAACATGCCCTGGACGCCATCGTCATCGCCCGGGAGGGGAAGATCGTCTTCTTGAACCCCAACTTGGCCGAAATCTCGGGTTACTCCCCCGAGGAAATAATGTCCCGGCCCTTTATCGATTTCATCCACCCCGAGGACGGGCCGAAAATCCTGGACCGACACCAGCGGAGAATGGCCGGCGAGGACTTGGACCCCAAGATCGAGTGCCGGCTCATTGACCGGGAAAATCAGGTCCACTGGACCGAGTTCCACGTCAATGTGATCGACTGGGAAGGCCGCCCGGCGGTCCTGGCCCTGATCCGCGACATCAGTGAACGCAAGCGGGCCGAGGAGACCCTGCGAGAGGCCCACGACCTTCTGGAGACGAGGGTCAAGGAGCGCACGGCCGCGCTCGAGGCGGCCAATGCCCAGCTCAAGTTCGAGGTCCAGGAGCGCCGGCAGGTCGAGCAGAAACTCCGGGAGAGCGAAAAAAGGTATCGATTCCTGGCCGAGAACATGGCCGATATCGTCTGGACCCTGGACATGAATTTCATGACCACCTATGTCAGCCCCTCGGTCGAAAAGGTCCTCGGGTTCACCCCCGAGGAACGGAAACGGCAAACCCTGGAGGAAATGATCACCCCGGAGTCCATCCAGAACGTCCTGGCCACGTTCATGGAGCAGCTCCAATACGAGAAACAGGGGGTCGATCCGGAGAGATCGGTGACCGTCGTGGTGGAATACTTCCGCCGTGACGGCTCCACGATCTGGATGGAAAACATGGTCAAGGCGCTTCGGGACGAGAACGGGATCCTGATCGGCATGTACGGCACCTCGCGCGATATCTCCTCACGCCGGCAGGCCGAGGCGGACCGGGAGCGCCTGATCAATGAACTCCAGGCCGCCCTGGTCAAGGTCAAGACGCTCCGGGGCCTCATTCCGATCTGCTCCAACTGCAAGAAAGTGAGGAATGACGAGGGGTACTGGCAACAGGTCGAGGTCTTCGTCCAGGAGCATTCCGAGGCCGAGTTCTCCCGGAGCATGTGCCCGGAATGCATGCAGCGTCTCTATCCGACCACTCCCCAGGCCGAGTAATCGGGCTATTAAAAAATGGTAATTAAATCAATGTCGGGACATTATTCATTGTAGTCAAATATTTTCACGCCCAACTATCGTAGGCAGTTGTAATGTGATAGGTTATTAGTTGAAAGGCCATGAAAAAAATGAACCAAGGCACCATGTCTCGAACAACAGGGGTGCATATGCGGGACGACGCCAAGACCAAAAGGCAACTCATCACCGAATTGGTCGAATTGCGGGACCAATGCCAGGCCCTGGAAAAACAGGCCGAGGAGACGCTGCATCAGAGCGAGACCAAGTACCGGGCCCTGGTGGAAAGCTCCTCGGACGCCATTGTCATCGCCCAGGAAGGCAAGGTCGTTTTCTTCAATGCCCGACTGTCGGAGGTCTCCGGTTATTCCCGAGAGGAACTTCTGTCGCGACCCTATACCGAATTCATCCATCCCGAGGACCGGGCCGAAACCCTGGACCGATACCGACGGAGACTGGCCGGCGAGGCGGTGGACCCCAAGGCCGAGTGCCGGCTCATTGACCGGGAAGATCGCGTCCACTGGACCGAATTCAACACCTCCCTGATCGAGTGGGAAGGTCGGCCGGCCACCCTGACCGCGATCCGGGACATCACCGACCGCAAACTGGCCGAGGCGGCTCTTCAGGAGGCTCATGCCTTGCTGGAGACGCGGGTCCAGAAACGGACCGCCGAGCTGGAGGCGGCCAATACACAACTCCAAAAAGAGGTCCAGGAGCGGAAGCGGGCCGAGGAGGCCGTCCGGTTCAGCGAAGAGCGTTACCGGACCCTGGTCGAGGACAGCTTTGACGGCATCTTCATCCAAAAGGGGCCGAAAATAATCTTCGCCAATCAACAGCTGTACGACATGCTCGGCTTCGAGCCGGGCGAACTCGAGGGCCTTGACCACTGGCTGATCTATCACCCCGACTCCCAGGAGTTGACCCGGACCCGCGGCCAGGCGCGCCTGCGCGGCGAGGAGCCCCCACCCCGTTACGAGGTCGAGCTCCAGCGCAAGGACGGCACCTCCTTTGACGGCGAGGTCAGCGCCCGGGCGTTCATCGTCGAGGGCGAACCGGGCATTCAGGTCTGGGTCCGCGACATCAGCGAGCGCAAACGGGCCGAGGAGCAACTGCGGGAGAGCCAGGAAAGATACCGGTTCCTGGCCGAGAACATGGCCGATATCGTCTGGACCATGGATCTGAATTTCCAGACGACCTATGTCAGCCCCTCCATCGAGAAGGTCTTGGGTTTCACCCCTGAGGAACGAAAAAACCAGACCCTGGAGGAAATGCTCACCCCCGAGTCCCAGCAACGGGCCGTGACGGCGTTGATGACAGAGCTTCAGCAAGAGGACCAAGGGGCCGATCCGGAAAGACCTTTGATCATCGAGGTCGAATACTATTGCCGCGACGGCTCCACCAAGTGGGTGGAAAACAGCCTGAAGGCGTTGCGGGGCCCCGACGGCGCCCTGATCGGCATGTACGGCTCCTCCCGGGACATCACCCCGCGCAAGCGGGTCGAGGCGGAACGGGAGCACCTGATAGAACAGCTTCAGGAGGCGTTGGTCAACATCAAGACGCTCCGGGGGTTGATTCCCATCTGCGCCCACTGCAAAAAGATTCGCGATGACCAGGGATACTGGCAGCAGGTCGAGGTGTTCGTCCGCGAGCACTCCGAGGCCCAGTTCTCCCACAGCATCTGTCCGGAGTGCATGAAGAAGCTCTATCCGGACAGGAAAAAAAGTTGACTCGAAATTCGGCCGGGTGATCGCCCTCCGGCCCGCGGGCGGTGGTTCCAGGACCTTGCCGGGGGGCTGGGGCCCGATGCCCGGGGATGGTTCCCGGGCGAACGGTCCGTCATGGGGCCGAAAAAAAAGACCGGTCCCGCGGCCGGGCCGGTCAAAGGTCGAGATAGGCTAACTGGTCGGGACGACTGGATTTGAACCAGCGACCCCCTGAACCCCATTCAGGTGCGCTTCCAGACTGCGCCACGTCCCGACCGCGCCCGAACTAATACCACCCGCTCCCGGAACCTGTCAAACAAAAATCCCCCGCATTCCCCATAGCCAGACTTGACTATCCTTCATTTTCGGTTACATTGGTATCCACCCGTCGCACCAAGGAGGAGATAGATGGCCGCGGACGCGCCCGAACGCAAGCCCCTGTTCAGCGGACCCCTGACCAGTCGCCTGGCCTCGGGCTATGACTCCGTATTCTATCATGAGTGGCCCGCCTGGCTCGGGGCGATCCTGATCGCCTTTCTGTGCGTCGGGCTGTTCATCTGGGGGCGTCCCTGGGGCGTGGTCGGAGGCCTGAGGGTCTGGGCCAACGCCTTCTTCGACCTGATCGGGCTGAAGGTCGGCCCGGCCTATAACGTCCTGTTCAACGATGCCTCGATCCTGACCGGCGGGCTGTTGTTCGGGGCCGTGGGCGCGGCCCTGATGGCCAAGCAGTTCGCCTTCCGCATGGCCCCGCCCCTGGAGCTGGGCAAGGGCGTCGTGGGCGGCACCCTGATGGGCATCGGCTCGGTCCTGGCCGGCGGCTGCAACGTGGGCGGCTTCTACACCGCCCTGCACGCCATGAGCGCCGGCGGCGTGGCCATGGGCATCGGACTGATGATCGGGGCCTACATCGGCTTGAAATACCTGCTGTGGGAGATCGAGAAGTTCCCGGCCAAGACCAAGCCCATCAAGGCCAAAAAGGAAGGGGGCGTTGACTGGAAAAAGTCCCAGCCCGTCCTGGGCGCGGCCATCCTCATCGCCCTGGTGGTCATCTCCATCCTCTATATCAGAGACCATTACACCCGCCTGGGGGGCCTGCTCATCGGGACCGCGGCCATCGGCTTCGTGATGCACCGCGTCCGGTTCTGCTTTGTCCGGGCCTTCCGCGATCCGTTCATGACCGGCGAGGCGGTCATGACCCGGGCCGTGGCCCTGTCGGTCGTCCTGGGAATGATCGGCTTCGCCGCCGTCAAGTTCATGGGCCTGCGCGACCCCCACGTGTACGCCTACCACAAATTCTTCTTCGGCAGCCTCACCGGAGGCATCATCTTCGGCGTGGGCATGCTCCTGGCCGGCGGCTGCGGCTCGGGCACCACCTGGCGGGCGGCCGAGGGCCAGATCAAGCTCATCGTCGCCCTGGTCTTCTTTGCCGCCTCCAACGCCGTGTTCCGGGCGATCATGGTCGCCAAGCCGGCCAACCTGCTGGCCAAGATGGGGGTGCCGGTCTATCTGCCCGATTACCTGACCTATACCTGGACCGTCATCGGTCTGATCGGCCTGATGGTCGTCTGGGCCCTGGTCGCCACCTGGAACGAGGAAACGGACAAGTTTACCGTGTTTTAATCCACAACCTTATTGATGGAGGTTAGTTTCCATGGCCGAATATTCGCCAGATGACACCCTGGACTGCCGGGGGCTGTCCTGCCCCATGCCCCTGCTCAAGACCAAGAAACACTTGGCCAAGATGCAAAGCGGCCAGATCCTCGAGATTCTGGGCACCGACCCCGGCACCAAGAACGATCTGCCCAGCTATTGCAAGCGCTCGGGCGACGAGTACCTGGGCGAGGAAGAGGACTCGGGCTTCACCCGCATGTACATCAAGAAATCCTGAGCCCAGGAGGAAATCATGCCCATCCTGGGAATCATGGTCTCGACCGACAAATACCTCGATCACGTCATCAGCCTGGCCAAGGCGGGCAAGGCCAAGGGCCACCAGGTCCGCGTCTTCCTGACCAACAAGGGCGTCCTGCTGACCCAGCAGCCCCGGTTCGTCGAACTGGAGGGCATGGACGACCTGGCCCTGTGCAACGTCGGTTACGAGGCGGCCGGCCTCAAGAGGGTCAAGGCGCCCCTCATCGGGGAAAAGGGCTACGCCACCCAGAGCCGCCACGGCGAGATGATCGAGGAGTGCGACGCCTACATCAACCTGTGACCCCGGCCTAGGGGCCGAGGACTCACCCGGAGACCGGCCGAGCCGACGCCGGTCCTGAATAACAAACTGGAGCGACCAGCATGAGTGACGAAAGACACGTCGCCTTCATCATCCGCCGGCCCGAGGACGATTGGGAGGGCATCCGCTCGACCCTGGGCCTGGCGGTCGAGAATATGTACGCCTACGCCTTTGCCCTGGACCACGAGGTGGACGTCACCGAGGCCCTCAAGGAAAACCTGGAGTGGCTCGACGACATGGAGTGCGAGTACTTCTCCAACGTCCAGAAAAACATCGATCAGGGGTTCCAGCCCATCACCGTCGAGGAGACGATCGCCAAACTCAAGGAGATGGATCTGGTCATTCCCTTCGGGAGTCTGCCGTGAAGATGCTGTTTGTATATCGGAACGATCCCGACGACCTGACCAGGCAACTGGCCGCCGGCCTGGGCGAGGGCCACGAGGTGACCCAGTTCAACCTCTTCGAGCCCGATCCCGACTACGGACGGCTGGTGGATCTGATCTTCGACAACGACAAGGTCGTCAGTTGGTGGTAACCTGAACCGGCGGCGACACGAACAACGCCGCCGCCTGACATAGACCACGGGCCAGGGGAAACCGGTGCGAATCCGGCGCGGTCCCGCCGCTGTCACCGGGGACAAAGGCCGCCTCAAAGCCACTGCCCGGCGCGAGCCGGGTGGGAAGGCGCGGCCAGAGGACGATCCGGGAGCCAGAAGACCCGCCCGCGGTCATCGCTGGAGGCGACCACGGTCGATGGCAGTGCCTTCAGCCGCCCGGGGGGCTTTTTT
>CAZMVB010000051.1:0-16090 GCA_964569795.1 uncultured Desulfarculales bacterium
TCCAGCATCTTGCCCTTGGCGTCGTACAGGCCGGTCACGAAATCCTTGGCCTCGCACAGGATCGGCGAGCGGGTGGTCATCTCCGTGGCGATGGACATCTCCTCGGTGATGGACTTGAGGCGGCGTTGCAGGATCGAGACCAGGACCTTATCGATCTTGACCGAACTCATGACAGTATCCTTTCCTTGATCTCGGCCTCGCGCTCGGCCAGGAACAGGGTGTAAGAGCCGAACCGGTCCACGAGTACGGAATACTCGGGCGTGACAAAGGTGGTGGTGTTGACCTGTTCCAGAATGGCCGGGCCGCGGATGAAGTTGCCGTGGCTCAGCCGGAAGGCGTCGAACACGGGCACCCGCTGGAATTTTTTGGCCCGGGGCAGATAGACCTGACGGTCCTTCTTGAAGGCGGCCGAGGGGTCCTCGCCGGCAAAGGGCTGCTCGGAAAAACGAGGCTTGTCGGTGACGCCGATGGTGATCAGGCGCATGTTGATCAGCTCGACTAGCGTCCTTTCTTCTTCTAAAGAATAACCGAAGAGCCGGTTGTGCTCGGGGTGGAACCGGGCCTCGATCCCGGCCAGGTCGCCCTGGTCCACCATGTCCCCGGAAATCTCGACGTTGACCTCGTGGTACTGGCCCACGTAGCGCAGGTCCAGGGAATAGACGATCCGGACCCGGTCCTCGCCCAGCCCCTCGCTCTTCAGCAGGTCGAGGCCCTCCTGGCGCATTTCCCCGAACAGGGCCTGGAACCGCCCCAGGTCCAGGGTGTCCAGGGTGGTCGGGTAGGTCCGGACGAAATCGTGCTGCAGGTCGCTCATGAGCATGCCCGCGGCGCAGAAGATGGACGACTCGCGGGGCACGACCATCACCGGTATCTCCAGCTCGAGCGAGATCATGCAGGCGTGGTTGGGTCCGGCCCCGCCGGCGACCACCACCGGGAAGTCGCGGGGGTCGGCCCCCTGCTTGACCGCCACCTCCCGGACCGCGGCGGCCATGTTGACGTTGATGACGTTGTACATCCCGGCCGCGGCCTCGACCACGTCGAACTTGAGCGGCCGGGCGACGTGTTCCTCGATGGCCCGCTCGGCCTTGGCCTTGTCGAGCTTGATCCGGCCGCCGGCGAAAAAGTCGGGGTCGAGATAGCCCAGCACCAGGTCGGCGTCGGTGCAGGCCGGCAGCTCGCCGCCCAGGTCGTAGCAGGCCGGCCCGGGCTTGGACCCGGCCGACTGGGGGCCCATCCGCAGCAGGCCGCCCTCGTCGATCCAGCCGATGGAGCCGCCCCCGGCGCCGATGGTCACCACGTTGAGCATGGGCAAGGCCAGACGCAGCCGGTTGATCTCGCCCACCGTCGTCACCAGGGGCTGCTTGTTCTTGACCAGGGCCGCGTCAAAGCTGGTCCCGCCCATGTCCATGGTCAGGCAGTCGTTGTAGCCCTGGACCGAGGTGTAGGCCACCCCGGCCACCGGGCCGCCCGCCGGTCCGGACAGCAGGGTCGCCGCGGCCATGGACGTGGCCTGATCCGGCGAGGTCACCCCGCCGTTGCTCTGCATGATCAGCAGCACGCCCCGGTAGCTGACGTCCTTGAGCTTCTTGAGCAGCGCGTCGAGATACCTGGACAGGATCGGACCGACGTAGGCGTTGAGCACCGTGGTCGAGACCCGATCGTAGAACCGGATCGAAGGCAAGACCTCGGTCGAGACCGAGAGATAGGCCGCCGGCATTTTTTCCCGGATGATCCGGGCGGCGACCTGTTCGTGGGACGGGTTGGCGAACGAGTTCATGAAGCAGACGGCCACCGCCTCGCAGCCCTCGGCCAGAAACAGGTCGGCCGTGGCCGCAACGCCCGCCTCGCTGATCGGGGTGACCACCTGGCCGGCGTAGTCCAGCCGTTCCTCGACCGGGGCCCGGAGGTAGCGCCTCACCAGGGGCACGACGTTGGTGTACCGGTTGTTGTACTGTTCCTCGCGGATGCCCCGCCGCATCTCCAGGGCGTCCCGGACCCCCTGGGTGGTCACCAGGCCGGTCTTGGCCCCGGTGTAGGTCAACACGGCGTTGGTGGTCACCGTGGTCCCGTGGACGATGACCGTCACGTCGGCCAGAAAATCCTCGACGCTCCGGTCATGGGCCGCGGCCATCTCGCCGATGCCGGTCATGGTGGCCACGGACGGATCGTCCGGCGTGGACAGGACCTTGTAGATCTCCGAGGAACCGTCCTCCATGGTCAACAGAAAGTCGGTGAAGGTCCCGCCGACATCGATCCCGATCTTAAACTTCACTTAATCAACCCCCGCGGCAGTGGCCGCATTAATTCGCGATGAGCGACTGTGCCTGTTTCACTTGGTCGTCCGCGCTTGCCGCGGCCACTACGTCGGCCGCTGCATTAGTGTTTGTTTAAAAAATACTCGGCTCCTTCATTTCTCCGTAAACGTCGCGAAAGACGCCGGCCATCTCGCCGACCGTGCAGTACGCCCGGCAGCATTCCACTAGCGCCGGCATGACGTTCCGCTTGGCCCGAGCGTCGGCCTCGAGCTTCTCGAGGGCAACGGCCACCGCGCCGTCGTCCCGGGTGCGCCGGAGTTCCTGCAGGGCCTCGATCTGCTTTTTGGCCGAAACGTCGGTGTACTCGTGGAGCTGGACGTCCTCGGTCGTCCCCTCCTCGGCGTACTTGTTGACCCCGACCTTGATCAGCTCGCCCTGCTGGACGTCCCGCTCGAACTCGTAGGCCTGCCGGGAGACCTTGCGCTGGACAAAGCCGTCGCTCACGGCCTTGATCATGCCGCCGTAGTCCTCGATCTCGGCCATCTCCCTTAAAATCTTGTCCTCCATCTGCCGGGTCAGGGTCTCGACAAAGTATGACCCGGCCAGGGGATCGACCGTGTCCCTGAGGCCGATCTCGTCCATCAGGAGCTGGCAGGTCCGCAGGGACAGCAGGGCCGAGTGCGGGGTGGGGATGGTGTAGGCCTCGTCATAGCTGCACAGGGCCGTGGTCTGGGCCCCGCCCAGGGCCGCGGCCAGGCCGTAGTAGGCCCCGCGGACGATGTTGTTCTCGGGCTGGGCCTTGGTCAGGCCGTACCCGCCGCCCCCGAACAGTCCCCGCAGGAACAGGGCCTTTTCGTTTTTGACCCCGTAACGCTCGCGCAGCAGCTTGGCCCACAGCTTCCGGGCCGCCCGGAACTTGGCCACCTGCTCCCACAGGTTGCCGAAGATGTTGAAGTTGAACGAGAAGCGCTTGACCGTGGCCTCGGGGTCCAGCCCCCGGGCGACCACGTTGTCCACGTAGGCAAAGGCGATCAGGAAGGCGTAGCCGATCTCCTGGGCCGGGGTGGCCCCGGACTCGCGGATGTGATAACCGCAGACCGAGACCGGATTGCACCGGGGCAAATTTGTCGCCGCGTACTCGATCACGTCCCCGACCAGATCGACCGCCGGCTCGACCGGAAAGACCCAGGCCCCCCGGCCGATGATCTCCTTGAGGATGTCGTTCTGGGGCGTGGCCGAGATCTTCGTGACGTCGAACCCCTTCTTCTCGGCCAGGGCCTGGTACATGGCCAGCATGATCGAGGCCACGGCGTTGATGGTCAGCCCCGAGCCGATGCGGTGCAGGTCGATCCCGTCAAAGGCGACCTCGAAGTCGGCCAGCGAGTCCACGGCCATGCCCACCCGGCCGACCTCGCCCTCGGCCCTCGGATCGTCCGAATCGAGACCCATCTGGGTCGGCAGGTCAAAGGCCACGTTCAGACCGGTCTGGCCGTGCTCGATGAGCAGCTTGAACCGCTCGTTGGTCTCGGCCGGGGTGCCGAACCCCGAGTACTGGCGCGTCGTCCAGGCCCGGCTGCGATAGCCGCCCGGATGGAGCGCCCGGGTGAACGGAAATTGGCCGGGATCTCCCAGGTCGCTCTCGTAGTCAAAGCCGACCGCCTCCAGGTCCCCGGGACCGTAAAAGGGCTTGATCTCGATGCCCGACTGGAGGGTCACCTTCTGGATGGCGTCCTTTTCGTTTTTTTCATAGCGGGCCACGCCCATGGGTCTTGGTCTCCATCAGTTGCGGGAGGCGTTCTCCCGGATGAATTGCACGAATTCCTGGAACCGGGTGCCGCCGGGAAAGACCCCGGCCACGCCCATCTGCTTGAGGGCCTCGACGTCTCGCTGCGGGATGACCCCCCCGACGACGACCAGGATATCACCCAAGCCCTTGGCGCGCAAAAGGTCCATCAATTTTTTGGAGATGGGCAGATGGGCCCCGCTCATGATGGACAGGCCGATGACGTCGGCCGCCTCCTGGAGGGCGACGTTGACGATGGCCTCGACGCTCTGGTGCAGGCCGGTGTAGATGACCTCCATGCCGGCGTCGCGCAGGGCGTGGGCGACCACCTTGGCCCCCCGGTCGTGCCCGTCCAGGCCCGGCTTGGCCACGACGACTCGTATCTTTCGCTCGTTTTTTTGATTCATGATGTCACTCGCTTGTTATTGGCGGCCCGGTCGGGGGTCGCCTTCATTGTCCGAACGTCTTTGACGACCCAAAAACGCCCGCTTGACTTCCTCGTTGTCCAACAGCTCGGCGGCCGTGCCGGTGAGGACGATCCCCCCGGTCTCCAGGACGTAGGCCCGGTCGGCCACCTTGAGGGAGGCCTTGGCGTTCTGCTCGACCAGCAGCACGGTCGTGCCCCGCTGGCGCAGATCGGCGATGATCCGAAAGATCTCGGACACGACCATGGGCGCCAGGCCCAGGCTCGGCTCGTCCAACAGGAGCAGCCGGGGCCGGCCCATCAGCCCCCGGCCCAGGGCCAGCATCTGCTGCTCGCCGCCGGACAGGGTCCCGGCCGGCTGCTGCCGGCGCTGGCCCAGCACCGGAAACAGGTCGAACACCCGGCCGATCCGCTTCTTGACGTCATGTTTCCGTCCGGCCCGCAACTGGAGGTAGGCCCCGACCTCGAGGTTCTCGAGCACGCTCAGGGGACCGAACAACATCCGGCCCTCGGGGACCTGGACGATCCCGGCCGCCACCCGGCCCAGGGCGTCGATCCGGGCCAGGTCCCGGCCCTGAAACTCGATCCGGCCCCCGGCCGCGGGATGAACGCCGCTGATGACGTTCAGGAGCGTGGTCTTGCCGGCCCCGTTGGAACCGATCAGGGCCACGATCTCGCCCTCGGCCACCTCGAGGCCCACCTGGTGGAGGGCCCGGACCCGGCCGTAAAAGGCGCTGACCCCATCTACCACCAGCATCGGCCTAGTCCTCCTCGCCCAGGTAGGCGGCGATCACCTCGGGGTGACGCTGCATCTCGTCCGGCGTGCCCTCGGCGATGAGCTGGCCGTGGTTGAGGACGATCACCCGGTCGCTGATGCCCATGACGATGTTCATGTCGTGCTCGATGAGCAGGACCGACACCCCCAGGTCCCGGGTCTTGAGGATCAGTTCGGCCACCTCGTCGGTCTCGGCGGCGTTGAGCCCGGCCACCGGCTCGTCTAAAAGGACCATGGTCGGCTCGCCCACCAGGGCCCGGGCCATCTCGGTCCGCTTCATGTCCCCGTAGGACAGGGCCGAGGACTCCCAGTCGGCCTTGTCGGCCAGGCCGAAAAATTCCAGCGTCGCCAAAGACCGCTCCCGGATCAGACGCTCCTGGGCCCCCACGCCCGGCAGCCGCAGCATGGCCCAGATGAATTCGTAGTCGGCGCCGCCCCAGCCCCCGGCCAGCCGCGACCAGAACGACCGGTCGGCCCCGGCCGGGCCCCTGGAGAAATGGAGGCCGACCATGACGTTTTCCAGGACGGTCATGTTACGAAAAACCTGGAGATTTTGAAAGGTCCGGGTCAGGCCCAGGCGGCGGATGCGGTGCGGTTTCCAGGCGGTGATGTCCCGCCCCTGGAAGAAGACCCGGCCGGTGGCGGGCCGATAGACCCCGGTCACGGTGTTGACCGCCGTGGTCTTGCCCGCGCCGTTGGGGCCGATCAGGGCGGTTATCCGTCCCCGGCCGGCCTCGAGGTTGGCCCGGGCCAGGGCCATCAGGCCCCCGAAGGCCACGCTCAGGTCCTCGGCCTTGAGGATCACTTCCCCGGCGCCGCTCACGTCCGCACCCCCCGGCCGGCCCTGGACCTGAACCGCCGGCTCACGGCCTGAACCAGGCCGACGAACAGCCCCTGGGGCACGAAGACCAGGATGACCACCAGGACCAGGCCGAAGATGAAGTGCTTGTAGGTCTCGATCACATCCAGCCAGTTGGGCAGCATCGTCAAGAGGAGGGCCCCGATGAGCGTCCCCCAGACGCTGCCCATGCCCCCGATCAGGACGATCATCACCAGGTCCACCGAGTGGAAGATGTCGAAGTCCCCCGGGGTGGGCATGATCATGTGGGCGTGGAGACTCCCGGCCAGCGAGGCCATGACCGCGCTGAGCACGAAGACCTTGACCTTGTACCGGCTGACGTTGATCCCCAGGGAGGCCGCGGCCACCTCGGAGCCGTGCAGGGCCCGCAGGGCCCGGCCGACCCGGCTGCTCACCAGGTTGATCGAGATGATGATGGCCACCACCACGAAGAAATAGATCAGGTAAAACCGGACGATCTCGTTGTCAAAGACCAGGCCGAACAGCTTCAGGTTCGGGATGCCGCCCAGGCCGTCCTCCTGGCCGGTGGCCTTCCAGGCCTTGATGATCTCATAGACCACGATGTTGAAGCCCAGGGTGGCCATGACCAGGTAGTTGCCGTGGAGCTTGAGGGTCGGGATGCCGATCACCCAGGCGACCAGGGCCGTGCCGATCATGCCGATGACCATGGCCAGCCAGGGGTTCATTCCGACGCCGAGATAGGGCGCGGTCAGCATCCCCGAGAAATAGGCCCCCATGGCGTAAAAGGCGGCGTGGCCCAGCGAGATCTGGCCGGCGTAACCGAGCAGCAGGTTCAGGCCGATGCAGACGATGGCCACCAGCCCGGCCCGGTTCAGGATGGACAGCGTGTATTCCGGATTGGGGATCAACAGCGGGACCACGACCAGCACCAGGCTGAGCCCCAGGACGTACAGGTAATTTCGGCTCCGGTCGGTCATACCCGCTTGGCCTCGCCCCGGCCCAGGATCCCGGCCGGCCGGACGAACAACACCAGCACCAGGACCACGAAGGCGGTCACTTCTTTGTAGTCAGCCAGCTTGGGGTCGAATCCGAGTAAAAACTTGGTGATCACGTCGAAGATCATCGGCACCCGCTCGATCACCCCGAGCAGAACCCCGCCGACGATGGCCCCGACGAAGCTGCCGTAGCCGCCCAGGACCGCCCCGGCGAATCCCTTGAGGCCGATCATGATCCCGATGGTGTAGTCCAGGGAGCTGATGGGCGTGATCAGCATCCCGGCCAGGCCCCCCAGGGTCCCGGCCAGGGCGAAGCTGAGCATGACCATCCGGTTGACGCTGATCCCGGCCAGGGTCGCCGCCCGGGGGGTGCTGGCCGCGGCCCGCATGGCCTTGCCGGTCACCGTCTTCTGGAAGAACCAGTGCAGGCCGGCGATGGACACCAGGGTCACCCCCAGGACCCAGATGTCCTGGAAGGTGTAGGCCGCGCCCAGGAGCTTGAGGTTGCCCGGGGTGAAGGCCGGCATCCTGACCGGCGTCTTGCCCCAGATGATCTCGAAGATGCCCCGGAGCAGGATCGAGACCCCGATGGTGATGAAGATCAGGATGACCACTTCCTTGGACCGGGCCGGCCGGATGAACAGCCTCTCGACCAGGGCCCCGATGATCGTCACCGCCCCCACGGCCAGGACCAGGGCGGCGATCTTCATCCACCAGGACACCGCGGGCATGGGCTCGATCTTGAACGGCAGGCCCGGCCAGATCCAGCCCGAGGCGGCCGGGATGTGCGACGGCAAGGTCAGTCCCCCCCAGACGGCCTGGGGGGGTTGCCCCAGCAGGGACAGCCACTGGGCCACGGGATCGACCCCGATCAGGGCGCAGCCCAGGACGATGAAAAACGAGTACATCATGAACCCGCCCACGGTGACGAAGTCCACCTGGGTGAAGTTCACGATCCCGATCGAGTTGTGGATGATGCAGAACCCCAGGCCCACCAGGGCGTAGATCGCCCCGGTGGTAAACCCGGAGAGAATGGCCTGGGTGATGGCCGCGGTGAGTGCGTCGCCGGACATGGAGGGCGTCCGCCTCCGGTATCAGATCACGCCGCTGTCGCGCCAGGTGGCCAGTTCCCCGGCCGAATGCCCCAGTTCATCGCCGTAAACGGCCTGGTTGTGCTCGCCGAATCGGGGCGGGAAGGTCATTTGTCGATGGTGGCTCTCCAGGAACTCGGTCGAGAGGGGCGGTGGCGCCAAGGTGATCTTGGTGCCCGTCTTGGGGTCAACGGCCTGGAGCAGGCGGTCCTGGACCAGCGGGTCGGCGATGACCTGGGCGATGGACTGGATGGGCGAGGCCGGCACGGTGATCTGCCGGCACAGGCCCAGGAGCTGGGCCGTGGTCATGGTCTTGGTCACGGCCGAGATCCGGTCGTTGATGTTGTTCACGTCGGCGATCCGGCCCGCGTTTTTCTCGTACTTGGCATCGGCCAGGGAGGCGAAGGCGGGCAGCCCGACAAAGGCCTTCCACTGCCGGTCGTTGCCCACGGCCAGATAGACGAATCCGTCCGACGTGGGATAGACCGACACCGGGCAGAAGAACTCGTGGGTGTTTCCCCGGCGGGAAATGGTCTTGCCGAACGAGGCGGTCAGGGTGATCGGCACGGTCAGCCAGGAGACCGTGGACTCGAACATGGACAGGTCGATCCGCCGGCCCTGACCGGTCTGGGCCCGGACCAGGAGGGCCTTCATCAGCTCGCCGTAGGCGTGATCCGAGGTGCCCATGTCCGGCAGGGGGATACCGACCACCTGGGGCTCGCCGTCCGGCTCGCCGGTCAGCTCCATCAGTCCGCCCCGGGCCTGGAGGATGGGGTCGTAGGCCCCCTCGTTGGAGGTCGGCCCGAACCCGGTCACCCCGATCCAGATCAGGTCCGGCTTGATGGCCGCCAGTTTCTCGTAGGAGATTCCCAGCTTGTCGTAGTTGCGGGGCAGTTGGTTGGTGGCGAAGACGTCCACCTTCAGCTTGATCAGCAGTTCTTGGAGCAGTTTCTGGCCGTCCGGCTCGCCCAGGTTCAGGGTGAGGGCCTCCTTGCCCGAGTTGATGCACAGGAAGTAGATGTTCATCCGCTCCTCGCCCAGGACGTTGTCGCCGATGAGCCGGTTGGGATCTCCGTAAACCGGATGTTCCAGGCGGATGACCCGGGCCCCGTCCTGGGCCAGGCGATAGGTCATGAAGGGCAGTACGGTGGCCTGCTCCAGGGACAGTACGGTCAGATTGCTCAGATCACCCATGGTTGACTCCTTGAAATCCATCGACAAACTAGTGTGAGCAGCATGACCTCAGGCCCCATGGACGGCCCCCTGAGGTCCGGTCGGGCCGGTTCGCGGTCCTGGCTCCGGGGTGAAAGCTCTTGACAGGCATTCTTGCGGTGCCATAATGCGGCTGCTAAATTTCAGGATAATAGCTTTCACCAGGAACGGTGTCAAGCGCCTGGAAACCGCTTCCGATTCGACCCACGGAGTTGCCATGCGCCTGCCGGAGTTCGATTATATCGCCCCCCGTGATCTAGGGGAAGCCCTCAAATTGAAAAAAGAAAAAGGCCCGGCGGCGGCCTGGCTGGCCGGGGGGACCGATCTTTTGGTCAACCTGAAGCAGGGCGTCAAGAACCCGGACCTGGTCATCTCCCTGAAAAACATCGAGGCCTTGAGGGGCGTCACCGAGGACCCGGGCGGGCTGACCATCGGGGCCATGACCGACCTGAACCAGGTCATGGAGCACCCGGCCGTGATCGAGCACTTCCCGGCCCTGGCCGCGGCGCTCAGGGGCGTGGGGGCCCTGACCCTGCAGCACTTCGCCGGGACCATCGGCGGCAATCTCCTGCTCAACACCCGGTGCCAGCACTACAACCAGAGCCGTTTCTGGCGCCTGGGCTTCGAGCGCTGCTTCAAGATGGGCGGGCAGAAGTGCCTGGTGGTCGAGGAGTCCAAGGAGTGCTCCAGCGTCTGCCAGTCGGACGGGGCGGTGATGCTGGCCGCCTACTCGGCCCAGGCCGTAGTGGACGGACCCGGCGGCCGGCGCCAGGTGCCGGTCCTGGGACTGTTCTCGGGCAAGGGCGAGGCCCCGTTCACCCTGGCCGAGGACGAACTGCTTACGGCGATCAAGCTGTTCACGCCGCCTTCGGGGACCGGGGCCCATTACGAGAAGATCAGCTACCGCAGCGCCATGGATTTCCCGCTCATCTCGGCCGGGGCGGTGGTCTCGGTCTCCAAGGGCAAAATCGACCGGGCCCGGATCATCATCGGGGCCGCGGCGGCGGCGCCGGTCTGGGCGGCCGAGGCGGAGAAGATGCTGGCCGGCACCGTGGCCGAGCCAGAGGTCTGCGCGGCCGCGGCCGAGTCGGCCCTGGTCCAGTGCGGCGGCACGATCGTGGACAACGCCGGGGCCACGGCCGAGTACCGGCGGGACATGGTCGGCGTGGCCGTCCGCCGGGCGGTGGCCGCGGCCTTTGCCGCGGCCGAGCGGGGCTGACCGTGGCCATCCGCCTCTTCCGCCAGTGGGCCGACCGCCGCCTCAGGAGCCGGTCCGACACCCTGATCGAGTTGTGCACGGCCTACGTCTTCCTGCGCATCCTCAACGACCTGAGCGACCACGACGAACTGCCCCCGGCCGGGCGCGACTGGGCCGTGGCCCTGACCCACAACCTGCTTTTGACCACGCCGACCACCGAGGGGGCCCGGGCCTTTTACCAGGCCCATCAGGCCGAGATCGCCGTCATCGCCCGGAAGGTCATGGACCGGGACGAGCAGGTGGGGCCCTACGCCGGCCTGGTGCTGCGGATCAAGGGCATCCTGGCCGGGCCGCCCCAGGGCCAGGAGTTGCTGGACCGGGCCGCCCAGCTCGATCCCGAGGGCCGGGTCCCGACCGGCAAGCGGATGCAGGCCCTCATCTCCCATAAAAACTTCAGGTGGCTGGCCAAGCGGATCGAGATGGAGCGGGCCAAAGCCGAGGTATGACGTGCCAAAACAAGTCCTGACCCTGACAGTCAACGGCGAGGAACACACCCTGGCCGTGGCGACCAACGACACCCTGCTCGACGTGCTCCGCGAGCAACTGGAACTGACCGGCGTCAAGGAAGGCTGCGGCGAGGGGGCCTGCGGCTCCTGCACCGTGCTCATGGACGGCCTGCCCCGGCGGGCCTGCCTGACCCTGGCCCTCGAGGCCCAGGACTCGGAGATCGTCACCGTCGAGGGCCTGGGTTCCCAGGGCGAGATGAGCCCCCTGCAGAAATCATTCGTCGAGAACCACGCCATCCAGTGCGGCTTCTGCACCTCGGGCATGCTCATCGCCGGGACCCATTTGCTCAGCCGCAACCCCCGGCCCACTGAGGCGGAAGTACGAAAGACCCTGGCCGGACACGTCTGCCGGTGCACCGGTTACGCCAAGATCGTCCGGGCCGTGGTGAGCGCCGGGGAGGAGGAGTAGATGGCCGAGTACAGCCTCATCGGCAAGAGCGTCCCCCGGATCGACACGCCGCTCAAGGCCACCGGCGACGCGGTCTTCACCGCGGACATCAAGCTCCCCCGGATGCTCTGCGCCGGGGTGCTGCGCAGCCCCCATGCCCACGCCCGGATCCTGAGCATCGACACCACCCGGGCCGAAAAGGTCCCCGGGGTCAAGGCGGTCATCACCCACCGGGATACAAAAGGCGTCAAGTGGGGCGTGTTCCGCTACACCCGGGACCAGCTCATGCTGCCCATCGACAAGGTCCGCTACGTGGGCGAGGAGGTGGCCGCCGTGGCCGCCACGGACCTGGACACCGCCCTTCACGCCGCCGGGCTGATCGACGTGGACTACGAGGTCCTGCCGGCCGTGTTCGATCCGCCGTCGGCCCTGGCCGAGGGCGCGCCCCAGCTCCACGACGACTTCCCGGGCAACCTCAACGTCCACGTCCACATCGACGTGGGCGACGTCGAGGCCGGCTTCAAGGAATCCTACCTGGTCCGCGAGGACACCTTTACCTCTGAGGAAGAGTCATACTTCATGACCGAGCCCTACGCCGTGGTCGCCTCGTATGACGCCCACGGCAACCTCGAGGTCTGGATGCCCAACGCCGCGCCCCACCAGAAGGCCAAGGCCTTGAGCAACGCACTAGAAATTCCGCTCAACAGGGTCGCGGTCAGAAAATGCTACATCGGCGGGGCCTTTGGCGGCCGGTCAGACGTCTTTCCGGGCGAGTACATCGCCTCGCTGCTGTCCATCAAGACCGGCCGGCCGGTGAAGCTGGTGTACACCCGCGAGGAAAACACGATCGCCACCCGGCAGGGACACTCGATGATCTTCACCGTCAAGACCGGCGTGGACCCTGACGGAAAAGTCATCGCCCGGGACATGACCTGCTACATGGACGGCGGGGCCTATTCGTCCACCGCCGGGATCGCCACCTCGGTCCCCTGCCAGTGCCTGGAGCAGACCTACCGCATGCCCAACATGCGCTACAACGGTTACCGGGTTTACACCAACAAGCCGGTCCGGGGCATGATCCGGGTCCACGGCCGGGCCTTCGCCGGCGGAGTCGATCTGCAGCTCGACATGATGGCCGAGGAACTGGGGATCGACCCGGTGGAGATGAGACGGCGCAACGCCCGCCGGGCCGGCGAGGTCACCCCCACCGGCAGCAAGGTCCAGTCCTGCGGCCTGATCGAGACCATTGACCAGGCCGCCGCGGCCGCCGGCTGGGCCGAGAAATACGGCAAGCTGCCCCGGTGGCGGGGGATCGGCATCGGCAACAATTCCGTGCAGACCGGTTTCCCGCTGGGCATCCGCGGCGGCTCCCAGGCATTTGTGAAATTCAACGAGGACGGCGGGGCGACCGTCATCAGCGGCGTGGTCGATAACGGTCAGGGCAACGACAACATGCTGGTTCAGATCGCCGCCGAGATCCTGGGACTGCCCATGGACGAGGTCCAGCTCATCAGCGCCGACACCGAGGTCACGGCCAACGACCCCGGGGCCTACTCCATGCAGGCCACCTTTACCGGCGGCAACGCCGTTCGCCTGGCCGCCGAGGACGCCCGGGAACAGATCTTCGAGATCGCCAGCGAGGCCCTGGAGGCCAACCAGGCCGATCTGCGGCTCAGGGACCGGATGGTCTATGTCGAGGGCGCGCCGGACAAGGGTCTTCCGCTGGCCAAGGTCATCCGGATGGGCCTGATCCAGGACCGGCCGGTCATGGGCAAGGGCGCCTTTGCCCCCAAGGTGGATCACCGCCGGGAGTGGGTGAAAAATCCCAAGGGGCAACTTAGCGAAACATTCAGCTTCGGCACGACCATTGTCGAGGTCGAGGTCGATCCCGAGACCGGACGGGTCAAGGTCCTGAACGCCGTCTGCGCCCAGGACTGCGGGCACGCCCTGAATCCCGCCGTGGTCGAGGGCCAGTTCGAGGGGGGATTTGCCATGGGCGGGCAGGGCGGCATGCTGACCGAGGCCCACCGCTGGGCCGGCGGCCACTGTCTGAACCCGACCATGCTCGACTACAAGCTGCCCTTGACCGTGGACATGCCGCCCATCACCCCGATCATTGTCGAGAGCGAGGACCCGACCGGTCCCTTTGGGGCCAAGGAGGCGGGGATGAGCGTGGCCATGAGCGCCGCCCAGGCCTATGCCAGCGCCATCCGCAACGCCACGGGCATTACGTTCAGTGATTTCCCCATAACGCCGGAGAAGATCGTCAAGGCGTTGAAGGAGAGGGGGGTGACGGACTGACGTCCGAGTAAAAGTTCGCGACAATACGAGCCCCGGAGGCTGTACAGGCCGCCGGGGTTTTTCATGCCTTCCATGAATCAAAAGGATTAGGAGCCTTCATTGTTGCGGGGGGTTTTCTTCCAGCCCCCCGCACCCCCCAGGACCAAAGGGGCTGGCTGGCGCCAGAAGCATGACCGATGTTCGGGCGAGGCAGGGCTGGCGGTTTACCACGAGCTTGAACGAATTACGCCCGTGCGGCTACGCACCCGCAAGGCCCCTCTGGACTCCCCGGCGGCTTAGGGGAAACAGTTTTCCCCTAAGGACCCCTACAAACACCAGCGACTGTGCCTGATTAATCGGGGGGGTAGGCTTCGGTCAGCGTCTCGAACGAACGTTGTCCGCGCTGCGTAATAAAGCGGTATGACGCAGCGCGAAGAAGGCTTGTCTTTAGTTTATGTTCCGCCTGCGGCGGAACGGACTGGCCGACTGGCCCTGTTGCTACTCCAGCAGCCGGTCAGCGATCCCCCTCGCCCCCACCGGGGGGAGAGGGATTCAGACTTTGTGTCAGGGACAAATTGTGCTAATTTTGTATCGTTGCACACTGTGAGAATACCGGCAGGAGGCGGCGATGTTTAGCCTCGTGAAGTTCGACCTGAATCTATTCAAATCGGAGCCGACGGTTGTGGCCATCGGCAGGGTCGGGCGCCCTTCTGAAAACGCCCAGCCTGGAAACGTCGAACCTCTTTTGGTTGTCTGGGATGACCTGCAAAGTGTTGCCTCGCCGTTCCAACTACTCCACTGGCGTTCGAGGATTTCAGATTGTTTGGGCCGGGCTCAGGAACTTTCTGATTTGGATATTTGGGCCTCCAGAGACAAGCCTGCGGTCTCGATTAAATTTATCATCGGTCCGGGCGGCATGGGCAAGACCCGCCTGGGAGCGGAGTTCGCCGAAAAACTGGGAAAGGATGGTTGGGCGGCCGGGTTTGTCAGCCCCAAGGAGCCACGATACTTTCACCTTAAAAAAAAGGGCACGCTCCTGGTGATCGACTATCCTGAAGAGCACCGGGCGGGGGTCGAGGAATTGCTCAGATACTTTCGGGCCAAAAAAATTACCCACCGCATCCGCATCCTTTTTTTAACCCGCCAGCCCATGGATCAGTGGATGCAATTGGTGGGGGACGCCAAGGCCCGGAATTTCGTGGATCCGCATCCACTGGTTCTCCCTCCGCCGGCTGAAAGGGCCGCGTATTCGGTTTATCTGTCCGCCCTTCAAAATGCCGCGAGGAATCAACAGACCTCACCCCAGGCCATGTCAGAAGCAGAATTCGTATCCTGGGTTGGTCGAATTAGGGACGTGAACACAAGGCCGTTGTTCGTGGTGGCCGCTGCGGTTGCCGGTGCTCTGGAACCTGGGAAAAACATGGCCGGCTACGAGAGTCCCCAGGTTGTGAGCGCCCTGGTGGATCGTGAGATTGATCGGCTGCGGGGCATCGCCGAGGCCCATGGCGCCAAAGATGACAATGAAAAGTATATCCTGCCGCGACTCTGGGCCATGGCTGCCATCAGTGATGCCATTCCCCTTCCAAAGGTTGTCGATTGGGGGCAGGATGGGTCCATACCGCTGGGAATCGGCGCAAAGGTAAATGTCCCACAGATGGTGGAACAGTCCGGAATGCTTATCAACCGGTACATCCCTGCCCCCAAACCGGACATCCTGGCCGCGGCCCTGGTGATCCGGGTCTTTGGGGAAAGCCTGGAAACCGCACCGGACCTGGTCTGGGCGGCCCTGGAACCAGATATCCCGGGCGGACTGGATCGGCTAACGCGATTGATCTATGACGCCGATTTTGTATTGGGCGAGGTCGGCAATCCCCTGGGTCAATGGCTCAAACGGGCGGTGGAAGTAGCACCCAGAAGGGCCGTTGTTTTAGAGCCACATGTCTTCGATGAAATTCGGCAGGGCATCCTACCGGCGGCGATTGCCGTATACCGGACATTGCTACAAGGTGACCCGGATGAAGTTGAAAAGGCTCGGTTGTTAAACAATCTGTCCAACAAATATGGACAACTAGGGGACAACGAGGGTGCGCTTGCGGTGATTCAAGAGGCTGCCGATCTTTACCGCCGTCTGGCCGGTACCAGCCCGGCCCGTTACGAGCCCGACCTGGCAATGAGCCTGAACAACCTGTCGAACCGCCTCAGCGCCACGGGCGACCATGAAGGTGCGCTGGCGGCGATTCAAGAGGCGGCCGATCTTTACCGCCGTCTGGCCGGTACCAGCCCGGCCCGTTACGAGCCCGACC
>CAZMVB010000051.1:16190-16543 GCA_964569795.1 uncultured Desulfarculales bacterium
TGGCCCGGAGCCTTGGCACACTCGGGACGGTGCTCGGCAGACAGGGCCGCCACTCGGACGCGGCCCGAGCCTTTGGAGAAGGTGTAGAATTGATTCGTCCCTATGCCGAGAAGTACCCTGGAAGTCCTTTTGCAAATCTGCTGGCCGCCCTGGTGTCAGATTTGGCCGGGTCCCGAGCGCAAATCGAGTAGGGTTTATTCGTGCCCGGCAGAGGCTTGGCTCCATCCGGCAACCATAACTAGAAGAAAATACAGAAGGTGCTTACGACCTCTGCCGTTTGTCCCGTTCAATATAGGCATATGCCGAATGATTATGGATGCTCTCGAAGTTTTCGGTCTCCACGGCGAACCAGG
>CAZMVB010000052.1:0-15715 GCA_964569795.1 uncultured Desulfarculales bacterium
ATGGGCGCCCTCTATTGACTTTCGCCTTTTGCTAACAAGTCAATATAGTGGTCCAGATACGAGACTACCGCCGAATCCATATATCTCCCCGAAGGAGGCTCGACGCTGGGGGCAGCGGATCGGTTCGTCTATCCTGCAAGGGGGCCCGCCATTCAGGCCGGCTTTGCCGGGAACCCCAAAGGGTGATCCTGCGGAACCGCAGTCTATCGAAGACCTAGCGGTAGTTGGGCCCGGTGAGCGACACCGAGGCAGTGCATTGGATCGAGAGCATCCAGACCTAACGCGACATCTGACGGGGGCGGGGTTGATGACCCCGGCCCCTCTTTCGGACCCGGCCTTTCTGGATGCAGGGGCGATATGAATCCATTCGGCCTCGGCTCCTTCGATCGCCTCACGACAGGCCCTTCGCGTTCCTTACCGCGGAGGATTCTGAGGTGATCATATCTGGACTCAGCCGTGAGTCTTGGCCGGAGAGATATACCTCAAATTCTGAAGAGAGCGACCTTCGGGTGACTATGTCCGAAATATCATGATTATTTCAGAAGTGACTGGAACTGAAAAAGGGCAGCCATTCATCTGTCGTTGGGAGTCAGGGTCGCTATTTAATACTCCTCCCCGGATCAGGACATAAGGTCTTTGCGTCCTATCGGCAACCGTCTAATTCGAATCCCGCAGGCGTCTTGTACAGCATTGGCTATGGCCGGCGCCGTGGGGACGTCGGCGAATTCGCCTGTGCCTGATGCGCCAAAGGGGCCGTTTTCGCGGGGCACCTCCACGGTGTGGACTTCGATCAACGGCATGTCCTTAGCCCGAGGGATACGGTATTTACCGAAACTATCGGTCACGGTATATTCAAACTTCTCCGAGAGGGCATAGCCCAGGCCCATGGCGATACCGCCATGGATCTGTCCCTCGACGTTGAGCCGGTTGATGACCGTACCCATGTCGTGGACGGCTGTGATCTTGAGGACCTTGACCCGACCCTTGGCCATGTCCACGGCCACTTCGGCCATCTGCACCCCGAAAGAGTATGTTTCCCAGGGTACGCCCTGACCCGTCATTGGATCGAGCCTGGTGGTGGCGGTCTTGTGGACCACCTTGTAGAGCGTGGGCAGACCCCGCGCCTTCATCTCGTCGTAGGTCGACACGCCGGCGTCGGCCATGGCCTCGGCCAGCTTCGAAACAGCCAGTTCCACGGCCCGGCCCGAGACATAAGTTTGCCGTGAGCCGGCCGAGAAATTGCCGTCAGGGGTGTGGGCCGTATCCGTGGTGCACAGGTGGACCCGGTCGAGGGGATAGCCGAAGGTCCGGGCCGCGATCTGCCAGAACATGGTGTCCGAGCCCTGGCCCATGTCCGAGGCCCCGATCCAGACCTGGAGGTCATTATCGGGCAAAAGCTCGGCCCAGGCCTCGGATTGGTCCGGAGCGCTTCGGCCCGGACCGAACCAGACCGCGGCCAGGCCCACGCCACGTTTGATTTCAGGGGTGTCTGCAGCCCTGGCCTTTTCCACGGCCTGGCGGTACAGGGGACGCATCTTCTCCAGGCACTCGGAAAAGCCCGAGGCGTCCTCCAGTCGCTGACCAAATATCGTCACGTCCCCGGGTGCGAAACCATTGCGAACCCGGATCTCAAAGGGATCGAGATCCAATTCGGCGGCCAACTCGTCCAGGATCGATTCAATGGCAAAGGCCGTCTGGGGTGCGCCGAAGCCTCGCATGGCGCCCTTGATGGCCGTGGTCGTGTAGACCGCCCGGCCCCTGACCCGGGCGTGGGGCCACCGGTAAGGTCCGCTGGCGTGGACAATGCCCCGGGTGACCACGCTCTTGGAAAACGAAGCGTAGGCCCCGGCGTCGGCCAGGACGTCCATGTCCAGGCCGGTCAAGGTCCCATCCTTCCTGGCGCCGACCTTGGCATGTATCGTGAAAGGATGGCGTTTAGTCGTGGCGAGAAAGGTTTCCGGTCGCGAGTAGCTCATCCGCACCGGCCGGCCCAGTTTCCAGGCCGCCAGTCCAAGGACTCCGCCGACGCTCACATCCAGCTTGCCTCCGAAACCGCCGCCCATGGGCGTCTGGATGACTCGCACCTGGTCCGGGTCGAGCCCCAGGGCCCCGGCGATGGTCTTTTGATGCTGGTGGATGTTCTGGCTGCCCGACATCACCACCAGACGGCCGCGGTCGTCCACGTAGGCCGCCCCGGCGTCGGGCTCCAGGTAGGCGTGCTCGACGGACTGAGTCGAATACTCCCGCTCGACTATCACCTCGGCCTCGGCCAGGCCGTCCTCGACCACGCCGTGAACGATGGGTTGCTCGAAAAGCAGGTTGGGACGATCGTCGTGCACCCGGGGGGCCCCCGGCTCGAGGGCCTCCGGCACGGTGAGCAGCGGCGGCAATGGTTCGTACTCTACCGTTACGCCGGACAAGGCATCTCGAGCGTTTCTTTCGGAAATGGCCACCACCGCCGCCACCGGATCGCCCATGAACCGCACCTTGTCCCCGCACAGGATGGGCTGGTCGTCGCCGGCCATCTTGAGAATGTTGGTTGCTTCCACGTCGTCGGCCGTCAGGACGGCAAGGACCCCGGGCCCGGCCAAGGCTTGGGTGAAGTCGATGGACACGATTCGGGCGTGGTGATGCGAGCTGCGCACTAGGGCGACATGGGCGCACTCATCGACCTTCAGGTCGGCGGCGAACACTGTCGCCCCGGTGGCCTTCTCCAGAGCGTCCCGCCGGACCACGGCCCGGCCGAGGGTGTCCTGGCCTTCGGTCCGGAGTTCGATCGGGCCGACCTCGCCCCGCAGCCGGGCCGCGGCCAGCTCCACCGCCTCGAATATCTTCTGATAGCCCGTGCAGCGGCACAGGTGCGGCTGGAGGGCCTGGACGATGGCGGCCCGATCAGGACGGGGTTCCCGGTCAATTAGGGCCTTGGCCCGAATGATCATCCCCGGCGTGCAGAATCCGCACTGAATGGCCCCGGTCCGGGCAAAGGCGACCTGCAGGGGATGCGGATTGGACACGGTGCCGAGGCCCTCGATGGTCACCACTTCCCGGCCCCGGGCCTTGATCACGGGCGTCTTGCAGGCCAGCCGCACTTCACCGTCTACCAAAACAGCGCACGTCCCGCAATGCCCTCGACCGCACCCGGCCTTGGCACCGGTTAGTCCAAAGTCCCGGCGAAGGACATCGAGCAGGCTCCGGGCCGAATCGGCAATCACCCGGCGCGTCGCGCCGTTGAGCTTGAAGCTGATGTCTTTCATGCCCGTCCTCTCTCCGTCCAATGGCGGATCTTGGCCGGATCAATTCCCGCCGGACAAGACCGGCCGGCCGATGTCCACCCCAAAGCGTTTTTCGTAGGGCCGGCACTTGGAGACCAGCAGGAAAAGCGCCTTGTCCCTGAGGGCCGCCTCTTCCCCCAGGGTATCGAAGTTCCCGCCGCCCTTGGAGACGATCAGGTCGGCCTGGTGGAACAGGTCTCTAGCCACCGGCGAACACCGCTTCAAGATGACCCCGGGCAGCGGTCCCTCGATGCCACTGTCAACGATCCGGGCCGCTCGCTCCAGGCCGGCGAAAATGGCGTCATACATGGTGGCATCATTGAGCGTGGGGCGGCTTCTGACTAAAAAGGTCACGTCCAGGTCATGACCTTCCTTGATGACCTCGATCAGCAGCTTGTCAAAGACGATCTCGCCGCAGTTGTCACCGACGTAGACCAGCCGGCGGGTGCCCCGGAGCCTTTTTTTGAGCTCCTCGATCCTGTCAAACGCCAGGCGGTGGGCCAGTCCTGACCTGATCGAGGCCTCGACGTCGAGATAGCCGGCCGACCACATCAGGTCGATGGAGTTGCCGGCGATGGCCAGTTCCACCGCCCGGGCCAAGGGGTCCGGGGCGGCCGCCACCTGTTCGGCCAGCCAAGGATAGATCTGCAGTCCTCGGGCGTTCTGCTCCCTTCTTACAGCCGCCAGGGGGTCGCTGTCCCCCAGGCGATCTATCATCCGGGTCATCACCATCTCGATGACCTCAGAACTGGTTATGGCCCATTGTCGGCCCTGCAAGGGCGGCAGCCTCACCACGTCGCTGATCAGCCGCCGGATCAGTTCCCCGTCCCCGGTCGCCTGCCTGACCGCGGCCAGGGACATTTTCAGGATGCAGGGAATGCAATCTGGCTCGATCAGCAAGGCCGCTCCTCCCCGGCCACCGGATCACCGCTGATTGACGTGCCCGGACGGCACCAGGATTTTGCAGCCGTAGTCCGAGACGAGTTCCAGTAGATTCAGGGTCAGTTGGCGAAAGGCGGCGTCCTCCAATACCTGGCCGATGGTCTCCAGCTCCTCGGCCCGGCACTCGGACACCACGTGCGGCGTGGACCCGACCCTGACCCGCCAGTCGCCCACCATCTCCAGGCCCATTTGGGCCACGGCCGGTAAATAGTCGCTGTCCAGGAAACGATCGAATTCGTAGTACTGGGCCGAATCGATGTTGAAATGCTGGTTGAACTTGTAGCCCCGTTCGATCTCGACCGGCTGGGCCGTGACCCGGCCCGACGGCGCCAGGAGCTTGCTGTGATAATCCCGCACCAGGGCCAGGAGGCGGGCCTTGAGATCCAGATAGTCCGGCCTGGTAATCAGGGCCTCGATCTCCTGGACCGACTCGGCCACGCCCTCGGCGATAAAGTAGGGGCCCTCGCCCGACGCGACGTGCCAGCTGCCGACGATTTGCATCAGGCCGACCGCACCTATCCGGGGTACATATTCATCAGTGAAGAAGCGGTCGAACCGGGCCTGTCGGTCAGGGATCGGATTCCAGTATTGAATGAGCTTGACCGCCATGCGCACTCTCCGGCTAGGTGACGTGGCCCGAAGGCACCAAAATCTTGCTGCCGAAACAGGTGACCATGGACTGGAGCCCGGCGATCATGGCTTTGTACTCGGGGGAGGCGACGGCCTGGAGGATTCGCCTGACCGACGGACAGGACCCCTCGACCACCGTGTTGGGGCCAGGGCCGATCCCGACGCACCAGGCGCCGATGATCTCGATACCCAGCCGGTCCATGGTCGGCGCCTGGACCTCTCTCAGGAAACGATCATAATCCGGTTGACGCTCGCTCAAGACGTCGTAGTGGTGATTGAAACGGCATTGTCCATCCAACGGCCCAACCCTGCGCACCCCGCCCGCCGGCACCAGGATCTTGCTCTTGTACCCGGCGATCATGAACCGGAGCAGGTGATCGAGCTTCTGGAAATCGTCCTGATCCAGAAGCAGGTTGACCCCCTCCATGGATTCGGCCAGGCCTTCCAGGATGAAGTAGGGGCCCTCACCGGCGGCCACGTACCAGCTTCCGACAATGCCCATCAGGCCGCTGCCCTTGACCTGGGGGATGTAGTTGTCCACCACAAAGCGGTCAAACTCCCGCTGGTGTCCGGACAGGACGTTGAAGTATTGGATGAACTTGGCGAACACCATCGTCTCCTTGGACGGCGATCAGAACCGTTTCATCATCTCGCGCATCAGGTAGGGCACCTCGATGCGACCCGTGGGGGCCAGAATACGGCTCGAGTAGTCGGTGACGATGTCCTCCTTGAGGGTGCGCACCAGCCGTCTGAACTCCGAGGTGTCGACGGCCCGGGCGATATCGACGATGTTGCGGGCGGTCCCCTCGGCCAATATCTGGGGACCGGAGCCGATGACCAGCCGCCAGCCGCCGGTGATCGGCACCCCCAGCTGGTTCATGACGGGCAGGCACTGGTCCTTGACGAACCGGTAGTGGGCGTCTTCCTGGCCCGGCAGGACATTGTAATACTGATTGAACTTCCAGACTCCGGTTTGGATCCGGTAGGGGCCGTCCTGGATCCGGCCGCTGGGGGCCCACACCCTGGACGAGTACTTCCAGACATATCGGAGGAGTTTGTTGAACATCTGCCGGTATTCCTCGGAGGCCAGGGCCTTTTTGAGATTCTCGACGTCTTCCACCGCGGCCACGGCCACGATCCGCGGGCCCTCGCCCACGGCCACGTAATAGCCTCCCACCAGTTGGATGCCGAGCCTTTCCAGGCCGGGATTGTATTCCTGGCTGACAAAAGGCGCATACTGGTCGAACTTGCCCGGAATGACGTCCCAGTATTGGGTGAACAAAATGGCCATCTGGTCCCTCTTCTTTGCTGCGTAAAAAAGTTTGGCGCCCCCAACCGATCCCCCGGCCGGGAGCGGCCGCGGATCGGGCCGGCACCCCCCTGGTCAGCGCCGCAACTGAACGCTCCGTCCCGGGACCCCATCAGGCCTGGAACAGGCGGGTCATCAACTCGGCCAGGTATTCCGAGTCGTTCTCCTTTTTGGCGGTGAACTTGGCCGGCCGGGCCTGGACCCAGAAGATGTTCTTCGGGCAAGCGAGGTCATCATCGACGACCCACTCCATGTCCTGGGGCACGCCGAAATGATCCTCGACCAGGTGGGCGATCCGGACGATCTCCCGCAATTCGTCGCCGGTCAGACAGGGCTGTTTCTGGATTTCGGCGGGCACCTCCACCATGGCGATGCCCCGTTGCTGGTAGACGACCATCTTGGTCTTGGGATTGATGGTCTGGTCAACCTCGCCGGTCCGTTTGTCAACCACGAAACTGTCCGGGGTGATCTCGCCGCTGACCACGCTCTCGCCCAGACCCCAGTTGCCCTCGACGATGGTCTTGGACATGTCGCCGGTGGTCGGCAGGACCGTCAGCACCACCCCGGCGCTCTTGGGCCTGACCATCTTCAGCACGGCCACGCCGATGGGGGCCTCGGCCGGGTCCATGCCGGTCTCGACCCGGAAGGCAATCGCCCGGGTGGTGAAGGCGCTGCCCCAGACTCGAATGACGTGCTCGACCACGTCCCCGGCGCCGATCACATTGAGGAAGGTTTCCATCTGGCCGGGCATGCTCACCGCGCCGCTGGACCGCACCGCGACCGCGACGTCGTCCACGCCCGACCGCCGGCACAGCTCCTCGTAGTGGGCCTCCAGCTCGGCCCGCATCGGAGCAGGCATGGACTTGGACTCGATGATGCCCCGGATGACCCGGCCGGCCGCCACCTGCTGGCCGATGTCCTTGGGGTCCTTGAACTTCTCCTTGATGTAACGCCTGATCTCCTCGCCGGCCCCTGTCTGGGCCATGAACAACCTACAGCCGTCCACGCTGACGGCGAACCCCGGGGGGACGCGCATCCCCAGGCCGGTCATCTCTCCCAGGTTGGCGCACTTCTTCCCGACCAGGTCATTGTGTTCGCTGCCCAGTTCCTCGAACCAATAGAGCCACTTCTCGGCCATGGTAGCGGTCCTTCTCCATGGGAGGGGGCGGCGGGCCGAGGCCCCCCGCCCCCCGAAGGGGGGATAAACTAGTCCAGAATAAACACCACCCCCAGGTTGGCGTCGACCTTGATCCGCTGGCCGGACTTGATCTTGGCGGTCCCCTCGAAGACGTTCATCACCACCGGAATGCCGTACTCCCGTCCGACGATAGCCGCGTGGGACAGGCTGGCGCCCCGGTCGACGACCACGCCCCGGATCATCGAGAACACCGGCGTCCAACTGGGCGAGGTGCTGACCGCCACCAGGATGTCGCCCTCCTCGACCAGGTGCAGCTCGTCCTCGGTCATGATCACCCGGGCCGGCCCTTCGGCCACGCCGGGCGAGCCGCAGGTGCCGTACAGGTCGGCCTTGAGTTCGGGCCTGACCTGGGGCATGGAGCCGACGACGACCTTCAGGGCGATGGGGTCCATGGACTGGACCAGGACGCCCATGGCCTGGTCCATGTCGAACCCCTCGGCCAGGATGGCCGGCGGGTTGGGTTCTTTCTGCCACGCGGCCCACTGGGCCTTGCGGCGGTCGACGATGTGCCGCAGGTCGAACTGGTCGGGGTTGACCCCGGCGCGGCGAATCTCGTCGGGGATGAGGAAGAAGATGTCCTCGGCATCGTCGATAGCCCCCAGTTGGACGAAGCGCCGACCCAGTCCCAGGGCGCTGTACCGCATCACGGCGTGGGTGTAAAGGTCGAGGTAGTGGTCGTGTTCCTCGGAGAAGACTCCGGACTTCTGGGCCAGGCGCATCAGCTGCTCGAACCAGCCCCGCTGTTCCTGCGGCACCTTGCCCAAAACCTCCTTCTCGGCCTCAAGCCTGGCCTGGGTGATCTTGTCGCGTTCCTCGTCGAGGTTGAACTGGCCGCCCTTCAGGAGGAACTGCTTGACATTGCCCAGGGCCGGCGTCGGGTCCTCGTACCAGGTCGGCAGGTTGATCTCGCTCATCCGTTGCATCCGCCAGCCGTCCTCGCTCATAAAGGCCATGAAGTCGGCCAGGAAGGTCCGGCCCTGGTCGGTGGCCTCCAGGGCGGCCCTGAGGCCCTGAGGCTCATTTTTTTCAAAGAGGTCGACCAGGCCGTCGGCCTCGACCCGCCGGGAGAACTCCCACAATCGGCGGTCGACCTGAAAGACCTTGTTGTCGAACCCGGAGACCAGGTTGTGGAACAACGGCGAGGTGTCGTCAATGCCGGCCAGGTCGCGGCACATGTTTTCGAACAGGATGTAGGCGGTGTAGGTGCCGTACATCATATACATGTGGATCTCCCACATCCGCCGGCAGGTGTTGATGGTCTCCTCGAAGGCCGCCAACAGCTCGATGTTGCTGGCGGCGTCCATATCCACCGCCTTGATTTGTTCGTAGCGCCCCAGAATCTCCTTGACGAACCCGCCCCACAGGCCGTCGTAGTCCTGGATGAAGGGCAGGATCGCCCGGCGAAATTTTTCTTCCCGGGCCTTTTTCTCGGCGTCGTCGGAGACCAGGAGCAGGGTTAGGTAACCGCCGCCGTTTAAAAAGCGCCAGTCCCAGCCCTTGACCGTGGGCAGGCTCAATTTCTCGGCCCCGTACTGCATGCCGTGCCGGCAGAAGTTGATCCAGAACCAGCCGAACATGGGCGTCCACGGCGGGACTGAGTGGGTGGCGTCCAGAAACCAGGCTGGCGACTGAGCCAAATCCCGTTCCGCCTCGAACTCCAGTCCCGGGACCACGTCGTAAACTTTCATCTGACCCCCCTTACTCCGCATTGTTTGGACCACCGGGGCAACCGAACGGTCGGCCCCGATCTATGGTGAACCACGAACGCCTTCGGGCAGCGGTGGTGCGATCGAGGATGGGCACTGACGAACTGCGACTCAGCCGGAGAACCGAAATATGCCCGGACAGCCGCCGGGAATCGCCGCGCGGACCGGGTAGTTCACCTGCCACACCGCCCGCCGTACGGGGTTGTTTTACGGTCAGTGCATGGCCCGTCCTCCATCGACCAACAGGGTCTGGCCGGTGATGAAGTCGCTGTCGGGCCCGGCCAGGAACAAGACCGCTCCACTCAGGTCTTCCGGTCTCTCCAGTCGCCTCAGGGGCGTCCTCGAGGTGTCGTACTTGTTGACGTCGGCCAGTTGCCGGCTGGCCTCGGTGTCGGTGAAGCCGGGGGCAACGCAGTTGATGCGGATATGGTGGGGACCGAGTTCCACGGCCAGGGCCCGGGTCAACCCGATGATCCCGCCCTTGGAGGCGACGTAGTGGGCGAAGCCGTGGGAGCCGGTGAAGAAGACCTCGGAGGACAGGTTGACGATCTTGCCGTAGCCCTGATCCCTCATCGGGGGGAACACGGCCCGGGTCGCCAAAAAGGCCCCCTTGACGTTGACCGCCATGACCAGGTCCCATTCGTCGACGGCAATCTCGGTGAAGGACCGGCGGGTCAGGCCGTCGTAAACCGCGGCGTTGTTGACCAGGACGTCGATCCGGCCGAAGGCGTCCAGCGTCGCCTCGGCCATGGCCAGGGTGTCGGCCTCGCTGGTCACGTCGGCCCGGAATCGCTCGGCCACGCCGCCGGCGGCGCGGATCAGTTCCACGGTTTGATCCAGGTTGACCAGGTCCTGGCGGGTGACGGCCATCACCTTCGCCCCTTCCGCCGCCAAACGCCGGGCGAACTCCCGGCCCAGGCCCTTGGCCGCCCCGGTGACGATGGCCACTTTATCCGTCAGTCGCATCAGCGCTCCCCGCTAGTAATCCCGACCCTTCTCTTCCCAGATCTTTGGCAGACCCAGATCATCGGCGATGATCTTGAAGCAGTTGTATGAGGAACCGCGGCCTATTCCGCCGCAGGAATGCAGGTTGGACGAACAGATATACATGTTCGAAACGCCGGGGATCCGGTAGTTGGCGACCTCGGGGATGGGCCGGAACCGGTCCTGCTGGGCCAGCATCATGGCCCCCTCGACCCAGCCGCCCTCCTTCATGTCCGGGTGGCGGTAGGTGACGTCCAGGGGGGTCTGGATGTTGTGGGAGATGACGTTGTCCCAGGTCATGTTCGGGGCGTAGATCTGCCAATCCTGGAGCGCCCGGTCGACGATCTCCCGCTTCATCTTGAGCCATTGCTTTTCGGTGAAGAACCGGTAGGGCGCCGTGAACTCCTCGATCAGGATGGTATGTTTCCCTTCCGGCGCCCGGTTATGGTCCCAGATGCTGTCCGGCGCGGCCAGCAGGTACATGTGCCCCGGACGGGGCATGCCGTTGAGGAAGATGTCCGACATGTAGTTGTAGGACATGTAGTCCTCGTCCTTGGGGCCCATGTAGAGCCGGGGCTGGTCACCCAGGTCGGGGTTGAAGCTCTTGGCCTTGTAGTCGGGCAGCTCGTGCAGGGCGACGTTGCCCCAGAAGATCTGGGACCGGTCATAGTCGATAGTCCGGACCCGGTGGAGTATCTTGTCGGAGAACTTGGTGTCCCTGAGCATCCGCGCAATGGTCTGGGGGACGCCCAGGTCAGAGACGACGATCTTTCTGGCCTCGATCTCGGCGCCGTTGACCAGCCTGACGCCCGCGGCCCGATCGCCGTCGAGGACGACCTTGTCCACCTCGCTCTCGACGAAGAATTCGCCGCCCATGGACGAGAAGGAGCGCTGCAGGGCGTGGGTGATGGTATGGGTGCCGCCCGAGACGATCGAGGCCGACTCCAGCGACAGCATCAGCCCCAGGGTGTGGATGACTAAATAGGCTCCCATGGGGTCAATCGGGAAGGACCCGGAGCTGGTCTCGATGGCCCGCATGAACAAGACCCGCATCTCGACGCTCTCGAACAGGTCCCGGGCGACCTGGACGCCGGACATGTAGTGCCACACCGGGTCGAACCCGGAGTCGGGGTCGGTGAACAACTCCTCGAGGGGGTTGGGCACCCCCCAGGGCGTGGGCGGGTTGTAGCGGTACCGGCGAAAGGCGTGGCGCCAGACCTTCTGGTACTTCTCGGTGAGCCACTCATAGGTGTCGGCGTCTCGCCTGGAGAACCGGGCGATCTCGTCGTAGGTCTTCTTGAAATTATCGTTCGAGAAATCCTCCCTGCCCGTGGCGGGGTCGACCACCGGGAAGGCGGTGTAGCCGACGAAGCAGGTTTCGTCTGGAAAGACCATGGCCTCGTTGCCCTCGGGGAAGACATAGTGGAGGCCGAATTCCCGCAGGTTGAAGTCGCTGTACGCCGGGTGGCCGAACATCCGGGTGAAGTGGGCGCAGGGGTTTTGGAGAAAGCCGGGCGCGGGCAGTTCGTCGCCACAGGCCCCGCCGCCCATCTCGTGCAGACGCTCGAAGCAGGCGGTCTGGAGGCCGGCGTTCTGGAGATAGTTGGCGATGATGGTGGCGTGGTGGCCTCCGCCGATGATCACGGCGTCGTAGCTCTTGTCGGCCATGACTCGATTCTCCTTGCTGCCGGAAGAGGTCTTACTCCTTGAATTTGGCCAGGACGCTCAGCCCGCTCGGTTGAGAGTCGGCGGGCCCCGGGGCCGGAAGCGCGGCGGTCTCCGGGGCCGATCCGGTTTCGATCGAGGTCTCGGGCCTGGTCTTCATTGAAAAAGAAAACCGGCCGCTGACCAGGCCCACCAGGGCCCTCCACAAGACCGACGGCCTGAGCCCCATCACCACGGCCCGGCGCACGTCCTGGGGATCGAGAAAGACCTTGATGGTCCAGTGCAGGGGCTCGGACGACTCCATGGTCAGCAGCAGGCTGGCCTGATCCTCGAAGGTGGATTTGGAAAGGCCCTTGAATTCGGCCTTCATGACCGTCTTGCCCAAGCCGGTGGATTGGACTTTCACCCCCCAACCCCCCTAGAGAAGGCCCAGCTCTTCGGCCCGGACCACGGAGGCGGGCTTGGTCCACCACTTGGCGATGCCGTGGTCCTGGGCGATGCGGTCGGCGGCGTTGTAGCCGTTGGCCAAGAGGATCGTGCCCCCGGGATAGGTGCACGAACCGCACAGGTAAAGGTCCTTGATCGGTGTGGCGTACTCGGAGCACTGCTCGTTGGGCCGTAAATAACCCATCTGCAGGGGCGTGTAGGCCCCCTGCTTGTACGAGCCCTGGTACATGTCCACGAACTTGTTGTGGATGTCCTTGGGAGTGGTGATATAGCGCCACATCACCGTGTCATCGTTGATGTTGGTTACGTACGGGGACAGCCTGGCCAGAACCATGTCGGCGATCTCGTCCCGGATGTCGTACCAGGCCTCGGCCCCGCCCTCGCGGGCCAGGTGATAGGGGGCATGGTAGGAGATCAGGCCGGTGTGTTTGCCCGGCGGGGCCTGGGACGGGTCGTGGAGCGTCGGGAAGCAGCAGTTGAACCCGGCGTCGACCAGTTCGCCGTTTTTCATCGAGCCGAGGTGGTGCAACAAATCCTGGTAGCTCTCGAAGCCGAAGACGTGGATGAGCGAGCCGGTGACGTCCGGGTCTTCCGGTCCGATCTTGAATTCAGGCGTCTCGGTCAGGGCCAGGTGGACGTGAAAGAAGCTGTGCTCCTCCCACTGCCAGTCCTTGATCCGGGTCACGAACTCGCCGTCCAGGTGATCCTCGCCCACCAGGTCCAGGAAGGTCTGGTGGTGGTTCAGACTGCTGATGACGAACTTCTTGGCCCGATAGGAGTAGCCGTCCTCGGTCTCGGCCCCCACGGCCCGGCCGTTTTCCAGGATGATTTTCGAGACCGGCTTGGGGCCGATGATCATGCCGCCGTTCCGGTAGATCGTCTTGCTCATCAGGTGGGCCAGGTGGTGGGTGCCCCCCTTGACCAGCCGGTAGGCCGAGGCCCGGTTGATGTAGAGCGGCACCAAGAATCCCAGCCCCTCCTGGTCGTAGTCCAGCCCCCACATGGTGGCGGCGTACAGGAACAAGGTGCGCACGTGCTCGTTCTCGAACAGCTCCTCGACGATCGCCCTGGGGCTCAGCGGCTGCAGGGACTGGATCTCCCGGCCGATCTCGTGGGCCTGCATCTTGGTCATGGCCTCCATGGCGGGATGGGGCGGGGCGTAGGTGGCCGGGGCGATGAACAAGTCGACATACTCCTTGAACCGCGGTGCCGCCTTGCGATAGGTGGCGGCGTCCTTTTCGGAGAATCGGGCAATGGAGGCCGCGGTCCGCTCGATGTCCTGAAAGACGGACAGGGTCCGGCCGTCCAACAGCGACAGCGTCATCACCGGGTCGGGATAGACAAAGGCCAGGTCGTAGACCTCGGTCATCTCGGTCTGGAAGTCGACGAAAAAGGGCGCGTAGTCGACCATGGGCATGTAGATGGCATGGGTGTTGTGGATGAAAGTGGGGATGGTGACGTGTTCGGAGCAAAGCCCGCCGCCCATCTCGAAGCGCCTCTCCAGCAGCAGGATCTTCTGGCCGGCCTTGGCCAGGTAGGCGGCGCACAAAAGACCGTTGGGCCCGGCCCCGATAATGATTCCATCATACATGGAGTCCCCCTTACCGCGTCGGACGGCCGTTGGCCGCTTGTGTTGACCGAAAAAAACTGAATTCACTTCATCACCACTTGAAATAATTTGTCAAAACAATTATTTTGATGGTACTATAAGTTATGCTTATGCCTTGTCCCCGAGGACTCGATGCCGATTAACTTAAACCAGTTCAGGGCCTTCTATCTGGCCGCCCGGGAAGGAAGCGTCACCAAGGCCGCCGAAATCCTCCATGTCTCCCAGCCGGCGGTGACCATGCAAATCAAGACCCTGCAGCGAGACATCGAGGTCAAGCTTTTTCGCAGGTGCGGGAATAACATCGAACTGACCGAGGCCGGACGGGCCATATTCGATTACGCCAAGCGGCTGTTCGAGATCGTCGGCGAGATGGAACACGTGCTCAAAGGGTACGTCGAACTGACGCACGGCTCGCTGACCATCGGCACCACCCGCAGCTTCGCTCGGCACCTGATGCCGGGCTTGCTGTCGCTTTTTCAGGAGCGGTATCCGCAGATAAAGGTCCGCCTCGCCGAAGGCAACTCCCAGGAGATCGCCGACGGCGTCGCCAACTACGAGTACGATTTCGGCATCATCGGCCGCTTGCCGCTCATGGGCAAGTTGCGGGTGGTCCCTTACAGTCTCGAGGAGTTCTGCCTGGTCCTCCCGCCGGAACACAGGCTTGCCGGACGAGGCCAGGTATCACTGGCGGAACTCCGCGACGAGCCGGTCATCATCCGCGAGGTCGGTTCTGGCTCGCGGCACGCCATCCTGTCCATGCTTGAATCCCACCGCTTCCAACCGTCGATCGTGGTCGAGGCGGGCAGTAACGAGTTCATCAAGGAGTACGTGATCAAGGGCCGCGGGATCTCCTTTCTGTATCGGCCGGAGGTGTCCCTGGAGGCTAAAATGGGACTGTTGTCCGTCCTGACCATCAGCGAGGGACCGATGTACGTCCAGACCGACATCGTCTTTCCCGCCGACACCGAACTGCCGCGCCCGGCACGGGCCTTCCTGGGCCTGATCGACAAGGGCCCGCATCCCGGACCTGACGAATAATCCAAATCAAGGAGGGAATCATTGCCCGCGTCTGAAAATCCTGCCCCGTGGAACCACTTCATTGACCGGCTGTTCGACCTGGCCGCCCCCTACCTGGCGGTCCGGGGGGACATGGACCACACCCGAGTTTCCCACCAGTACGCCCGATTGCTCCTCCAGCGCGAGGGCGGAAACCCGAAGGTGGTCGAGCCGGCCGTCATCCTGCACGACGTGGGGTGGTCGGCCCTGAAGCCCGAGCAGATTCGAGCGGCCTACGGTGTCCGGCCCTCAGGCGCGGAAGCCGACCGCCTGAATCGGATTCATGAGGTCGAGGGGGCGGCCATTGCCGGCAAGATTCTGGAATCAGTGAACTACGACCAATCCTTGACAAAGGTGATTGTGACGATCATCGAAAAACACGATTCCGGCGCCAACCCCTCCAGCCGGGAAGAGATGCTGGTCAAGGACGCGGACCGGCTATGGCGGTTTTCCAAGATCGGCATGTGGCAGGAACTGGAAAAGCAGGGCGGGGTCGGGCCTGAAGAGTATCACGATTTCGTGGGGGCCCGCATCGACACATGGTTTTTCACGTCGACCGCAGCCGACCTGGCCCGAGAGGAATGGGCCCAAAGAGGGATCGAGATAGCGGATCTTTCCGCTTCTTCCTGATCAGCCGGCGGTGAATGGCCGGCCGTCACGGGTCCGAGCCGAGACAAAGCCCAGGACCAGACGTGATGACGGTAAGCTGGCCGTAGCCGCACGCAGGACCCGTCGTTTAGCCAGAGACGACCTCGCCTTGCCTGCCGCTTCCCGGAGAGAGTTGTTGGTCTGCTCGGCGGTGAAACGCATCCGTCCAGTGCTGCTCCTCCTTTCCCGGACCAGGATTTCGCCACTGAACTAACTCTGAATTCGGACCACTTTTCGTGGGGCAGGTCA
>CAZMVB010000053.1:0-13913 GCA_964569795.1 uncultured Desulfarculales bacterium
GTGCCCCAGTTGCTGGCCCCGCCCACGTCCTGGGTCGGGTCCCAGCCGTAAAAATAATAGCCCACCTCAGGGGCGATGGTGAAGTGGCGATTGACCTGGTAGGGCGCGGCCAGGACCACGGCCCAGTGCGTGTTCTGGCCGTGACGCCAGGTGCCGAACGCGTCCGAACCGCCGTTTTGAGCCATCTGCCAGCCGCCGGACAGCCAGATGGTGACCTTGCCCAGGCGGTAATACAGGCCCAGGCAGGCCGAGTACAGATAGGTGTCGGCCGCCTTGATCCGATCCAGGTTGTCACTCCAGCCGCCGCCCCACCAGGTTGCCCCCTGCCAGGGGTTGCGCATGTTGGCCGCACGCCAGTTGCGGCCGAAGCTCACCTCGCCGGTCAGTCCGAAGTTCCCGAACGACGCCCGGAAGGGCAGGACCAGGGCATAGGACAGGACAATGTCGTCCAGGAGGGTCACCCCCTCGGCGCCCTCCCAGTCGGTGCGGTACACGGACAGGCCCGGGGCTATCGCGAAATTTTTGCCCCGGTACTCGGCGGCCAGATCGATCCTCGGGTAGCGGCCGAAGCCGACGATGACGTTCTGATTGTTGCGCCAGGCCGGCCAGTTGTCCGTGTTCCGCGGCGGCGCGCCCACGGCGATCATGAACTGCCACCGGCCCAGGCTGTAGTAGAGCCCCACCTGCACGAACCGGCCCGAATAGAGCTTGCCGAAGTCGTACAGGCCCCCGCTGCCGTCGGGCAGGGACTGAAATCCCAGGCCGGCGTAAGGGGCATATGTGGACGGGGCGAACAGGTTGTCCATGTGGCCGATGGACAGCCGGAATCGTCCGAACCGGTACCAGCCGTAAAAGTACAGCAATTGAACGTTCTGGGCCCCGTGGGCCGCCCCGGCGGTCAGGGCCAGGCTGATGTGGGCGCCCACCCTCCGGTCCTGGCTGAAGGACCAGAACGTCACGGAACCGCTGGTCACCTGGGCGGTGAACGAGGTCAGGTCTGGCTGGCGGGAGTCCCGGGTCCCCAGGGGCCCGACATAGGCCGGACCGGTCTGCAGGGTGTAGAACAAGTCCGTGGCCAGGGTGGCCCCGATCCGCGTCTGAAAGGCCTGTCCGGCCGTGGCCACGACCAGCGCGCCAGCCACGGCCGCCAGGATGACCACGATTCTCTTCATCTTTGCGCCCTTGTGTCGAGGCCCATGTCCGCCCGGCTTTTGGGGTGCGATCCGCTTTGGTCGCGGCCGAATCCGGTGAAAACTCCCGCTCATGGCCGGTGGTGATTACTGAGGTATGGGGGCAGGCGGCGGAGGTGGAGGCGTCGGTCCGGTCCCGGGCGTGAATCCGGTGCCTCCGCTGCCAATGGTCGATCCGCCGTACTGGGGCAGAGGGACGCGAGACCAGGGGCCGTACTGGCAGGAGCCCACCCAACCACCGATGGCGCAGACCTTGAACTCTTCCAGCGTCCCGGTGTACCCGTACTGCTGGGCGAGCCGATAGGCCTCTTGCCAACTGGTCGGCTGGGCCGGCAAATCCGCCGCCCAGACCAACGCGCCGGCCAGAATCAGGGCCAGGACGAGCCCCCGGCGAATCCACGCACCGGCCGGCGTCCTGGTCAGGGACAAGAAGACGCGTTTCAAATGTCCCCCTTCGTTGGCGCTGATATTTGTTTAAGTGATTTTATTGTAAATCAAAGCAGATCGGATTGCCACCATTTAAAATCTTTTGTTCATGGCAAAACGCGCCCGGGTTTTGGACCGGGCCGGGACCGATTTCAGGCCCGGCCCGGTCAAGTGACGATCTCACCTGGGGCGGCGGTAAAAGGACTTGGGGATGGGGTGGGGTCGAGAATCGCCCTTGGCGATGAGTGCCAGTTGATAATCGATGATCCTGGACAGCATGCCGGACTGGAACTTGGGCACGTTTTTCAGGCCCTTCAGTTTTTCGAATCTGGCCTTGGCCGCGGCCAGGCGGCCCAGGCGGCGCTCCAGGTCGCCGGCCACCAGGGCGGCCGTCTGCCACCGGCCATTTTGCGGCGAGCCTTTGGCCAGGCTCCGGTCAAAGCAGGCGACCGCCTCGGCGGCGATCCGGCGCCACTTGGCCGGCCGGTACTCGACCTGCCAGGTGGCCTTGAGCAGGGTGTGGGCCACGATCAGGTCGCTCCGGCCCAGGAACCGCAGGATCCGGGCCAGGAGATAATAGGACGGGTTGTCCTTGGCCAGGGCCCGGTATCGAGGCGTGTTGACCAGCTTCCTGGCCCGGGCCAGGTCGGCGGCCGGGATCTTCCGGCTGTAGATGACAAAGTGGCATTGGGGACAGACCGGGATCAGCCACGGGGCAGGGTAGGGGCCGATGGGTCTCAGGTCCAGCCTCCGGCCGAACATGGTCCCCGAGACATCCACGATGGCCGTGAAGTGATGCCCGCACACGGGGCAGGTGACCTGGACCCGCATCGGCCGGCGGGCGACGGCCGAGGCCGCGGTCAGGATCAGGCCCAGGATGGCGATCAGGATGACGAAACGCTTGGCCATGGCCGAACTCCACACATGGTTTACCCGATTCGACTCGGGTCAAGGCGGATCGGTTCCCCCAAAAAGTGGCAGTGGCCACCTTCACTTCGCGTTGAATGCCATACAGCTTGGTCAGTTGTCGTCCGCGCTTGCCGCGGCCACTACGTCGGCCGCTGCCATGCGATTGATGGAATTTGGTATGGGGCCTCAATAGCGAGGCCCCTTTGGAATCCCCCGCCACTTAGGGGCTTCGCCCCTGAGGACCCCATGGTGGTGATTCGAACACCGCCAGACGTGATTCCCTTCGGCGCAGTTTTTCGTCGCGACGCCGGGCCTTCGGCCCTCTGGCCGCGCCGCAAAACCTTCGCCTCCGGTCAAGACGTCTGGCTCGCCGCTCCAGTCAGGCCGGTGGTAGTTCCGATGATGGAAGAACTAATGATGCGCGGCCATGCCCAAAAAACGGCCGCGCGCCAGGCCGCCGGGCCGCGTAGCGACTCCGGCGGCCAGCCGATGGTCACCCTCTCCCCGCCCGGCGGGGAGAGGGGAGGGGTGAGGTGAAATCCGTCATGATTCCCACAACCACCACAGTAAAAGGATGGGAAGCGCGGAATCGGCTTTGGGATTTCTCAATTCGAAAAGACTGTCTTCTTCGCGCTGCGTAATTCCGCTTTATCACGCAGCGCGTGCAGCGCCTATACGAGACGCAGCGCGAAGACTCCCACCAAAAGTGTATATGGCACAGTCGCTGGTGTTAGGTAGGGTTCTTAGGGGAAACCTTTTTCCCCTAAGCGGCGGGGGAGTCCAGAGGGGCCTCGACGAGGAGGCCCCTCTGGTCCTAGGGGGCGCGGGGGACTGGACGAAGTCCCCCGCAACGATAGAGGTCTTATTCCTTTTTTTGCTGTTTTTCGATTAACTCTAACTCATCAAGGAAAGCATTTAGCAACTTGGAATCGGTTTCTAGTAGCTGGTAGTATTCTCCGATACCTTCTAGAAATTCTGGAACGAGACGGTCTATGTTAATTGAGTATGGGACACCTGGAAAATCAGTAGACACGTACTGCGTGTCACCTGAGACGTCCTCATGAATCCCAGAATTATCCTTCATAAAAATCTGATGAACAAGCCCATTCCTGTAGTCTCTCAGTATCCATTCTGTTTTTATCGATTCTAGCTTTTCGCTCCGCTCGAAGGCATCCCAAAGCTTGGGTAGAAAACGTTTGACAAAGGCGCTGACCTTATCAGAAATGCTTCCATTCTTACCCTTATCCAACTTGGCCAAAGGTTTTCCCAGTGTTTCGGAATACAAAAAAATCAAAGCGACCATCGGAAGGGGGTGACGGTGATGAGTGTAGATAAGGCTAATGGTTTCCCGCATCCATCGGAATCCCTGTTCAACAGGTTTGGGTATCTGCTGTTTGTCTGTCACGTTTCTCTTGCGGCTTAATTAGTACCCAATTATCCCGACGTGGTCAGGTTGCGGATCAATCCTGACTGGAGAGGGGATTCATGCCCCGCACCCCGGAGGCCGTGGCCAGAATTACCACCTGATTAAGGCACTCCCCCAGGTCAGGCCGCCGCCGAAGGCAGTCAAAACAATATACCCGCCGTCCTGTACCCGGCCCTCGCGCACGGCCTCGTCCAGGGCGATGGCGCAACTGGCCGACGAGATGTTGCCGTACTTGTGCACGGTCAGGTGGAGCTTGTCCTCGGTCACGCCCAGGCGCTGGGCGACCATCTGGAGCATCCGCAGGTTGGCCTGGTGGGGGACGATAACGTCCACGTCCTGGATGTCGATGCCGTTGGCGCCGGTCGCCTCGAGGCAGCTCTCGGCGAACCGGGTCACGGCCACCCGGACCGAGGCCGAGGCGTTGATCATCTTGAGGGTGTGCTTCTTGGCGTCCACGGACTCGTGGGTGATGGGCGTGGTGGCCGAGCCGCCGCCGGGCATGAGCAGGTCCTCGCCGCCGGCCCCGTCGGTGTGGATGTGGCAGGACAGGAGCTGATGCGGCCCCTCGCCCGTGGTCAGGACCGCCGCCCCGGCGCCGTCGCCCCACAGGATGCAGTTGGACCGGTCGGTCCAGTCCTGGACCCGGGTCATGACCTCGGAGGCGGCCACCAGGACGTTCTTGGCCGCGCCGGTGAGCAGGTACTGCTGGGCGACGTGCAGCCCGAAGATGAACCCCGAGCAGGCGGCGGTCACGTCAAAGGTCACCGCCTGGGGGGCGTCCAGCTTGGCCTGGAGCCAGTTGGCCGCGGCCGGGCAGTGGGTGTCGGGAGTGATGGTGGCGACGATGATCAGGTCCACGTCGGCGGGCGTCATCCCCGCGTCCGCCAGGGCCGCCAGGCTGGCCTCCTTGGCCAGGTCCGAGGCGGCCTGATCCGGGGCCGCCTTGCGGCGCTCGATCACCCCGGTCCGCTTGCGGATCCACTCGTCGGTCGTGTCCAGGATTTTTTCCAGGTCGCGGTTGTGGATGACGCCTTCAGGCAGATACGATCCGGTCCCGGCGATGCGAATCTTGGTCACTTCACGCTCCTCACGAAAAACGCCACCAGGCCGGCCCGGGGGCGGACGGTCTGGTGGCGCCAGTATTCGGCTCAGACGTCTCGTTCCACGGTCTGCTTTTCCAACAGCTTGGCCTGGGCCGCGGCCAGCCGGGCGATGGGCACCCGGTACGGCGAGCAGGACACGTAGTTCAGCCCGGCCCGGTGGCAGAAGGCCACGGACTGGGGATCGCCGCCGTGCTCGCCGCAGATGCCGACCTTGAGCTTGGGCCGCGTCGCCCGCCCCTTTTGGACGCCCATGACCACCAGGGCCCCGACGCCGTCGGCGTCGATGGTCACAAAGGGATCGTGGGGCAGGATTCCCTGGGCGACGTAGGACGGCAGGAACTTGCCGGCGTCGTCCCGGGAAAGTCCGAAGGTGGTCTGGGTCAGATCGTTGGTGCCGAAGGAGAAGAACTCGGCCTCCTCGGCGATCTGGTCGGCGGTGATGGCCGCCCGGGGCAGCTCGATCATCGTCCCCACCAGGTAGTCCACCCGGCGCTTCTTCTCGGCGAAGACCTTTTCGGCCGTGTCCACCACGACCTGGCGCTGGAGCCGCAGTTCGGCCACGTGGCCCACCAGGGGGATCATGATCTCGGGCAGGACCTTCTTTCGCCTCGAAGCCACCTCACAGGCGGCCTCGAAGATGGCCCGGGCCTGCATCTCGGTGATCTCGGGATAGGCGATGCCCAGCCGGCAGCCCCGGTGGCCGAGCATGGGGTTGGCCTCGCTCAGGTCGTCCACCTTGTCGGCGATTTTCCGGGGCTTGACCTTCATCTTTTTGGCCAGGTCCCTGATCTCGGCCTGGGTGTGGGGCAGGAACTCGTGCAGGGGCGGGTCCAGGGTCCGGATGGTCACCGGCAGGCCGGCCATGGCCGTAAAGATGCCGATGAAGTCCTGGCGCTGCATGGGCAGCAACTTTTTGAGGGCCTGGCGGCGGCCCTTTTCGTCGTCGGCCAGGATCATCTCCCGGACGGCGTCGATGCGGTGGCCCTCGAAGAACATGTGCTCGGTCCGGCACAGGCCGATGCCCTCGGCCCCGAAGGACCGGGCCACGGCCGCGTCGTGGGGGGTGTCGGCGTTGGTCCGGACGCCGAGCCGGCGGAACTCATCGACCCACTTCATGAAGGTCCCGAAGTCGCCGGTCAGCTTGGGGTCGATGGTCGGCAACTGGCCCGGATAGACCTCGCCCTTGGCCCCCTCCAGGGTGATCCAGTCGCCCTTCTTGACGGTTTGGCCGCCGGTGGTGACGAACCGCTCCCGGGCGTAATCGACGTGGATGTCGCCGCAGCCGGCCACGCAGGGCGTGCCCATGCCCCGGGCCACCACCGCGGCGTGCGAGGTCATCCCACCCCGCGAGGTCAGGATGCCCTGGGCGGCGTTCATGCCCCGGATGTCGTCGGGCGAGGTCTCGTGCCGGACCAGGATCACCTGCCGGCCGTCCTGCTTCCACTTTTCGGCGTCCTCGGCCGAGAAGACGACCTGACCCACGGCCGCCCCGGGCGAGGCCGGCAGGCCCTTGGCCATGGCCTTGGGCACCGCCTTGGGGTCGAGCATGGGGTGGAGGAGCTGGTCCAGGGTCTCGGGCTCGATCCGGAGCACGGCCGTGGCCTTGTCGATCAGTTTCTGGTTGACCATGTCCACGGCGGTCTTGACCGCGGCCGGGGCGGTCCGCTTGCCGGTCCGGGTCTGGAGCATCCACAGCTTGCCCTGCTGGATGGTGAACTCGATGTCCTGCATGTCCTTGTAGTGGCGTTCGAGCTTGGCGCGGATGCCGTCGAGTTGCTTGTAAATCTGCGGGAACTCCCGGTCCAGGGTCTTGACCCCCCGGGCGACCTTCTTGGCCCGGTTGAGGGGCTGCGGGGTCCGGATGCCGGCCACCACGTCCTCGCCCTGGGCGTTCTTGAGGTATTCGCCGTAAAAGTAGTTCTCGCCGGTGGCCGGGTCCCGGGTGAAGGCCACGCCCGTGGCCGAGTCGTCACCCATGTTGCCGAAGACCATGGCCTGGACGTTGACCGCGGTGCCCCAGTCGTCGGGGATGCCGTGGATCTGGCGATAGGACACCGCCCGGGCCACGTTCCACGACTCGAACACGGCCCCGATGCCGCCCCACAACTGCTCGTAGGGGTCCTCGGGGAAGGGCCGCCGCAGGCGCCTCTTGATGAGGGCCTTGAACCGCTTGACCAGCAGCTTCAGATCGTCGGCCGTCAGGTCCAGGTCCAGCCGGGCGCCCCGGTCGGCCTTGAGCTTGTCCATGATCTCGTCGAAGGGATCGTGCTCCTGGTCGGACCGGCGCCGGACGCCCAGGACCACGTCGCCGTACATGTTGACGAAGCGGCGGTAGGCGTCATAGGCGAAGCGTTCGTTGCCGGTCTTGGCGATGATTCCCTGGATGGTCTTGTCGTTGAGGCCGACATTGAGCACGGTGTCCATCATGCCCGGCATGGACACCCGGGCCCCGGAGCGGACCGAGATGAGCAGCGGGTTGTCGGGATCGCCGAACTTGGCCTTCATGGCCCGCTCGATCTTGGTGATCGCCCCGGTCACCTGTTTTTTGAGGCCGCTGGGATAGGCCCGTTTTTGCTGAAAATAGGTGCAGACCTCGGTGGTGATGGTGAACCCGGCCGGGACCGGGATGCCGATGCCGGCCATCTCGGCCAGATTGGCGCCCTTGCCTCCCAGCAGGTTCTTCATCCGGGCCCCGCCTTCGGCCCGGCCCTCGGCGAAAGAATAGACGAATTTCCTGGTGGCTTTCTTGGTTCGTTTCTTCGTCTTCTGGCTCATGTGCCGGTTCTCCATCTTGTCTATTTCCGTCCAAGGTATCAGTAACTATCATTAGACCTCGGGGTTGTCCAGGCAAAAACGGGGGATCGCCGGCGCGGCCGGTCCGCTTTACAACCGCCCCCGGGCCAAATAGAATAGGGACGACCCTGACCCGGAGGCTCGACCCCGGTCGCCGGCGCGGTTGACACCCCCGGGGGAGGGGGGTTAGGTTAGGTGATCATTCAGGAGGGGGAGGCCATGTTTGCCATCGAATCGATCAACGCCCGCGAAATTCTGGATTCCAGGGGCAATCCCACGGTCGAGGTCGAGGTCGTCCTCGAGGACGGCTCGTTCGGCCGGGCGGCGGTGGCCTCGGGCGCCTCGACAGGCGAGGCCGAGGCCCTGGAGCTCCGGGACGGCGACAAGAGCCGCTACGGCGGCAAGGGCGTCCGGACGGCGGTTCAGAACGTCCGGGAGGTGATCGCCCCCGAGATCCTGGGTCTGGACGCCCTGGATCAGGCCGGTCTCGACGGCCTGCTGATCGATTTGGACGGCACGCCCAACAAGGCCAAACTGGGCGCCAACGCCGTCTTGGGGGTGTCCATGGCCGTGGCCCACGCCGCGGCCGTGGCGGTCGAGCTGCCCCTGTATCGGTATTTGGGCGGCACCAACGCCCGGCGCCTGCCCCTCCCCTGTTTCAACGTCATCAACGGCGGGGCCCACTCGGACAACAACGTCGATATCCAGGAATTCATGATCGCCCCGGTCGGGGCGCCCGACTTCAAGACGGCGCTTCGGATGGGGGCCGAGGTCTTCCACACCCTGAAGACGGTGCTCAAGGATCGCGGCCTGTCCACGGCCGTGGGCGACGAGGGCGGCTACGCCCCCAACCTGGGCTCCAACGACGAGGCCGTCGAGGTCATCCTGACCGCCATCGAGCGGGCCGGCTATCGTCCCGACGACGACGTGGCCCTGGGCCTGGACTCGGCGGCCAGTTCCTTTTACGACAAGGACAAGGGCCTCTACGTCTTCAAGTGGTCGGACGGCTCGGAGCGCTCGACCGAGGACATGATCGATTTCTACGCCGGCTGGCTTGAAAAATACCCGATCATCTTCTTCGAGGACCCCCTGGACGAGAACGACTGGGCCGGCTTCTCGGCCATGACCGACCGGCTGGGCGAGCAGGTCCAGATCGTGGGCGACGATCTGCTGGTCACCAACCCGGCCCGGGTCGCTCGGGGCATCAAGGAGGGGGCGGCCAACGCCGTTTTGATCAAGCTCAATCAGATCGGGACGGTCACCGAGACCCTGACCTGCATCGAGACGGCCAAGACCGCCGGCTGGGGGCAGATGGTCTCCCACCGCTCGGGCGAGACCGAGGACACGACCATCGCCGATCTGACCGTGGCCGCCGGCTGCGGCCAGCTCAAGTCGGGTAGTCTTTCCCGTTCGGAGAGGCTGTGCAAGTACAATCAGCTCCTGCGCATCGAGGAGCAACTGGGCGCGGCGGCCCTGTTCGGCCGGCCGTAGTCAGGCCAGGGATGGCGGCCCGCATCGCCCCGGCTGATCCGCCCCCGGCGGGAGGCATCGGCCGCGACACCTTTGTTCGGCTGGACTACCACCTGGAGACGGACCGGGCCGAACTCGGCCACGCCCCGGGCGAGTACCGGGAGCTGGCCTTCATCACCGGGCAGGGCCAGGTCCTGCCCGCGGTGGAGACGGCCCTGCTCGGCCACCGGGCCGGCCAGGAGCTGTCCTTCACCCTGGAACCGGAAGAGGGCTACGGCCTTCACCGGCCGGCCCTGGTTCAGTTCGTCAGCCGCGACTACCTGGCCGAGGACTACGAGTACCAGCCCGGCCAGAGACTGAAGCATCGCCTGGCCGACGGGGTCGTGGCCTACACCGTCCGGGAGGTGCGCCCCGAGGGCATCATGGCCGACTTCAACCACCCCCTGGCCGGCCGGAGATTGCGCTTCCAGGTCCGCATTCGGGAAGTCCGGCCGGCCACCGCCGCTGAATTGTCGTCCGGTGCCGCGGAACGCCCGGCCGGCCCCGGGGAGGACCGGGATGGTCAACCCAGCCAAGCCTGAGGTCAAGGGTCGCCGCGTCCTGCTGTGGGGCGCGCTGTGTCTGGTGGCGCTGGCGGGCTGCGCCGGTACCAGGTTCAAGGTGCCCAAGCCCCGGCCGGTTCACACCCGATACCAGGCCGCGGTCTTGCCGGTGATTGACACCCGCTCCTGGCCCGCCGGCAACCCCAACGTTCACCTCTTTCCCGGCCGGGTCCGGGCGCTGCTGATCAAGGACCTGACCGGCCGCAAGGTCTTCAGCCGGGTCTTCAAGGCCAACGCCGGATTTTTCGGCGGACCCCACCAGGTCGTCCTCCGCTTCACCGTGTCCGGTTTCGACATCTCGCCGGCCGAATACAATATTTTCTCGATCCCCCACGCCATGACGGACGCCCTGGTGACGCCGGTCATGACGGCGGCCATGCTGGTCTCCGCCGGCCGGGTGGATCTGGGGGAGTACATCTTTCCCTCCCGGCGCTTCAAGTCCCGGTTGTCCCTGCTGCTCGAGGTCCTCGACCCCCGGACCAATCAGGTGGTCCTGAGTCGGGGTTATGACGCCGAGGCCTACAATTATTTCGTGGCGGACATCCAGTGGATGCAGCGGATCTACGACCCGTCCCAGGACGGCATCCGGGTCGGTCGGGCCCTGGGACCCAAGGTCGTCGCCGAGGCGTGCAAGAAAATAGCCCGGGACCGGGTTCTGGCCCGGCTGCCCGTTTTCCTGCGCCTGGGACGGCTGGCCGCCGAATGGCAGGTGGCCTGGCCGCCCGCCGTCCGCCTGGGTCTGGTCGCCCCGACGGTGGCCCTTCTTCGCTCCCCGTCGATCGGCCCCGCGGAGGAGAACATCCTGCGGGACAACCAGACGACCATCAAGGCCAAGGTCCAGGCCCTCAACAGCATGGGGATCAACAAGGCCCTCAAGTCCTACAACGCGGCCCGGGTCAAGCGCCTCGAGGGTCGCCTCCCCCAGGTGGCCGAGTGGGCGGTCAATTACCGGATCAATCAGGCGGTCATTGACCGGGCGCTGGACTGGCTGGCCGAACTGGTGCTCAAGGCCCGGACCGTGGGCCTGACGCCCATCGAGATGAAACTGCGGGCCGACCTGCTGGCCCTCCTGGCCCCGCGTGTGGCCGCGGACCGGCGGCTGAGGGCCATGGTCACCACGGCCGCGGGCGCGGAAAAGGCCGCCGACCGGGGCCTGATCGAGGCCGTGATCGTCCTGCTGCGGCGGGCCGGCGACCCCTCGTCCCGGGCCTGGCTCAAGAAGTATCAGAAGGACCAGTTGACCCTGCTGCCCGAGGTGCCCCGCGGCGAAATCGAGGAAAAGAACGTCGCCCGGATCCTGGTGGTGCTCCTGGGCCGCGGGGCGGCCCCCATCCTCAACCGCCAGGACGACAATCTGATCCTGGCGGTGGTCGGTCCGGAGGACAAGTGGGCCGAGCCGCTGGTCATGCGCCGGCTGGCCGCCGGGGACTTCAGCCCCGGGGTCCTGGAGGCGGCGGCCCGGGTCAGGCCGCCGGGGGCCGCCAGGTTGATCTGGCAGAGAATCCAGCGGACCGATGATCTGGAAACACCGCTGTACGCCGGTGAGAGGCGCACGGTGGTCGATCGGACCCTGGCGGTCCGGGTGATCGGGTTTTTGCCCCCGGATAAGCGGGTGGAACGGGAATTGGCGGCCACGGTCAAAAAGTGGTGGGCCCGGAACAAACTGCCGCCCGGCTGGAACCAGGAGACCCTTCGCCAGGCGGTGCTGCTCCTGGGTCGCCAGCGTTCCCGGGGCGCGGGGCCGTTGCTGCTCTGGGTCGCCCTGCCCCGGTTGTATCCCCGCCCCAAGCCCCGGCCCGGGGAGGGCGAGGGATTCGGGGTGCAACCCAGCCCCGGCGAGACCCCGCAGCAATTCATCCGGGCCCAGTCCGACGCCGCGGTCCGGGCGGCCCGCCGCTGGCCGCCGCCCCCGCCCCGCCCCCGGGACCGGACCTGGCCCGAGCCGGTGGTCAAGCGCCGCCTGGCCGGGGTGACCACCTGGGAGGTGGCCAGGAAGAAGACCGCGGCCCAAAAGGCGGCCGAGGCCAAAAAGAAGGCCGCCCTGGCCAAGAAGAAGGCCAAAAAGGGGGCCCCCAAAACCAAGGTCCTGCGCCCCCTGGTCCTGTTTCAGACGCCGCCCAAAAGACTCTCCGGCGCGGCCTTGTGGGGCCTGGAGCGGTTCCCGGTCCGCCGGGCCGACGATCAGGTCTGGAGATTCGTCCAGGCCCAGGTGGCCGACGATCAGGTCGGGAGCGACCTGGCGACCTACCTCGACTACCTGGGACGCCAGCGGGTGACCCGGGCCGTGGATCTCTTGTTCCGCGTGGCCCGGCATCCCGGCGCCGCCGCCGAGACCAGGCTGGCGGCCATCACCGCCCTGGGGCGCATCGGCGGGCCCGCCGCGGCGGGGCGACTCAGACAACTGGTCGCCCAGCTGGACACGCCCCTGGCCGACCGGGCCCGGCTGGCCCTGGGACTGATCCGATGGCAGGCCGAGGCCGCCCGATGAGGCTCCACCAGATCAAGGCCCGCGACCTGCCCGACGCCTGGTTCCAGTGCGTTTACGACATCATCGACTGCGGGCGGGAGTACGTCATCGACCGGGGCAGCTACCAGGGCCAGCGCCGCCTCGAGTTCGACTACGTCACCGTCCACATCACCCATCCCGGCATCCGTCCCCTGCTGCCCGATATCCCGGCCCACATCGGCCTGCCCAACCCGGTGGCCGAGGGGTATCTGGAGCAATACCTGCCCAAGCTGATGACCGCCGCGGCCAAGGAGGCCAACGAGGACTACACCTACGGCCAGTACCTCGAGCCCCAGATCGACAAGGTCATCCAGATGTACCGGCAGGACGGTTTCGGCACCAACCAGGCCTACATGACCGTCGGGGACCCGGCCAGCCTGGACCTGGACGATCCACCCTGCCTGCGCGGCGTGGACACCCGGATCCAGGACGAAAAACTCCACTTCATCGTCTATTTCCGGTCCTGGGATCTCTGGAACGGATTCCCGGCCAACCTGGGCGGCCTGCAACTGCTCAAGGAATACATGGCCGGCGAGATCGGGGTCGAGGACGGCGAGATCATCGCCGCCTCCAAGGGATTACATTTGTATGATTACGCCTGGGACCTGGCCAGGCTGAGGACACTGCGCACTGACTGACCCAAGGAGACTGAGGCCTGCGCCTGAATCGGAGGGCAGGTTGGACGACTTCCCCCCGTTTGTGAAAAATCCGGCCGAGGCCACTAAGCCGCAACAGCCGCCTCGGGGCAGTTGTGAGTTGCGCCTGAATCGGAGGCCAGATTGAACGACTTTCCCGCGTTCATGAAAAATCCGGCCGACTCTATTGCCTCGGCCGCCCAGAGCGTAGGTGTAAAGGGTTTTGTTTATGACGGGCAGGGCGGCGGCCAGATGGCCTTCTGGACCTGTGGTCGAGACGGGGTGTCAGCCGAGCACGTCCACGAGTATGACGAGTATTTTGTCGTCTTGCAGGGAGAGTACACCCTGATCGTGGGCGGTGAGGAAGTCCCAATGGGCCCGGGCCAGGAGTTTTTCGTAAAGCGGGGCACGCCCCACGCCGGCCGGTTCAAGGCCGGCACGCGGACGATTCATGCCTTTGGGGGCCGGCGGGCCAAGAGAAACACTGATATGGTCTGAAGGTCTTCGAGTTCAAATACCCAACAGCGTACCCATTCTTGGAAATATAGGGCTAAGTCCGTGGCGGGTTGGATGGCGGCCCCCCTCACCCCGCCCCTCTCCCCCCATTGGGGGAAGAGGGAGTCCACAGTGGACCTACGAGGTAGCCGAAACGTAGTGGAGGCGGCAAGCGCGGACGAATACTATGATCAGGCTAAAGCTTTGGTTGCGAAGTAAAGCGGCCACTGCCGCTAGATGGCGTTACCCGCCTCGAAGCCGGCCGTGATGGCCTCGGGGATCTTGCTCACCTGGGCCGCGTCGCCGATCAGCTTGACCTCGAGACCGGGCACGTCGCCGATCGCCTCGAACAGGGCCG
>CAZMVB010000054.1:0-13910 GCA_964569795.1 uncultured Desulfarculales bacterium
ACCGTCTCTCACAGCAGCCGGCGCAGGGGTCTTTTTGATAGCGCGACCGCAGGCAATAGCGCTTTTGATGCATTTTTCGCTGGAAACCGACCACCTTCTGGTCCGCGGTCCGGAAGGTGAACCGGTATTCCCAATGGCCGCACCAGCACTTCAGGTCCCGGCCGCTGAGCAGCTCCATGGTCAGGAACTTGTAGGGGCTGCGCCACACGCCGATGAAGATGTCCCCGCCCTGGATTTTTCGTAACGGCTTGCCGTAGCGCTCCTCGATCTGGGCGTAGGTCAGCTTGCCCTTCATCTCGGTCTCGAACCGGCTTTCGGTCAGGTACCATCGGGTAATCTGATCGGCCACCAGACCAACACACCCGGCCAGCAGGACCGTGGCCAGGACCAGGCTGACAATCCGTTTCATGCCACCCTCCTTGACTGATAGCCCAACCTAATCTGTTTGGCGGCCGCGGGTCAACGGTTCGCGGCGACTCACGATCACTCCTCGACCTTGCGCACGTCGCACAGCAGGACCCGGAGACTGGTCGCCCCCATGGCCGGGTCGCAGGCCGCAAACGCGTTGTCGGTCAGGACGTCGATGTTGGATTGATCCCAGCCCAGGTCCTGGTCGTTCTCGGGGAACCACCAGCCGTGATCCGCGGCCACGATGTTATTCATAACGCGGTCGGTGACCACGGCCCGCTGGCGGACCGCGCCCCTAGGCGAGCTGATCTCGACCCAGTCGCCCGCAGCAATGCCCTTGGCTGCGGCCAGGTCGGGATGAATCTCGACCAGCGGGTCCGGGCGCTTGGAGCGAAGAAATCCTGGCTGGCGATTCTCGGAATGAAAAAACGACGGGATCCGGGCCCCGGTGATCAACTGATACGGGAACCGCCGGGTTGTCTCGGGGCTACTCCAGGGCGACTCGGACGGATCGTTGAACCCGGGCAGGGGATCGTAACCCAGCCGCTCCATGACCGTCGAGAAAAACTCGACCTTGCCCGTGGGGGTCCGGAAGCCCTCGGTCCAATACTTGTGGAACCGGCGCTCGCCCTGCAGGAAACCCCGGGCGCAGAAGTCCTCCCAGGTCAGGCCCGAGGGGGACAGGATGTCGTTCAGGGCGTCGGTCACGGTCGGCCACCAGAATTTCTGGTCAGTGCAGCGCTTGCCCAGCTCGTTGAGGATGTCGTAGTCCGAGCGGGCCCGGCCGACCTGGACCGCCTTGCGGCGGGCGACCACCCAGCCGTGGCGCTTCCAGAGATCACCGACGTAGTCGTGCTCCAGCCAGGTCGAGGCCGGCAGGACGATATCGGCCTGGCGGGCGGTGGGGGTCATGAAAAAGTCCTGGACCACCAGGAAATCGACCTTTCTCAGGGCGGCCATGACTTCCTTGGCGTTGGCCCGGCTGATGACCGGGTTGGTGCTGATCAGATACAGGGCCTTAACCGGGTACGGTTTTTCGGTCAGGATGGCGTCCCAGACCGCCTTGGGATTGATCACCCCGATCCGGTCGGCCAGCCGGAACCGGTCGCCGCCCAGGCGCTTGCCGCGCATCTCCGGGTCCAGGACCCGGTGGGCCCCGATCTGGGAGGCGTTCTTGACCGGCGGATTGGGATAAAAGACGTTGCCCCCGGGCCGATCCAGGTTGCCGGTCATGGCCATCAGGCAGATGAGCAGACTGATGGTGTTGACGCAGTTGCGGGATTGCTCCAGGGCCACGCCCCAGTGGATCCCGGCCGGTTTCAGGCCGGCGAACATCTTGGCCGCAGCGTCGATCTCTTCCGGGGGCAAGCCGGTCTTGTCGGCCGCCCAGGCAACAGGATACTCCCCTGCCCTGGCCACGAATTCATCCCAGCCGTGGACGTGTTTCGCCGTGAACTCGTGGTCATACAATTTCTCGGCGATGATGACGTTGATCATGCCCCAGGCCAGGGCCCCGTCCGTGCCGGGCCTGAGCCTGAGCCACAGGTCGGCCTGCTTGGCCACCATGGACCGGCGGGGATCGACGCAGACGATCTTGGCCCCCCGCTTGATGGTCCGGGCCAGGTACAGCCCCTTGTACTCGTCCGGGTTCGAGACCAGCGGGTTGGCCCCCCAGACGATGACGCAGGCCGGCTCGCCCTCGTAATCCACCACCGGCAGGTTGCCGCATCGGGTGATCCCGGTGACGATCCGCGGCCCGTAGCACATGTGCCCGGCGGTCAGGACGTTGGGCGTGCCAAAGGTGTTGGCCAGGCGGTAGATAAAGGCCTCGTTGTCCCGGCCCGTGCCGTAGCCCAGGACCACCGACTCCGGGCCGAGTTCTTTCTTGATTTTCAAGAAGCGATCGCTGATCTCGTCCAGGGCCTCATCCCAGGAAATTTTGTCAAACGACCCATTGTTTCGCCTCAGGGGATCGGTCAGCCGCGACGGATGATGGGTGATGGTGTGGTATTTCTTGCCCTTGATGCACAGCCAGCCTCGATTGACCGGGCAGTCGGGATCGCCCTGGATCCGGGTGACCCGGTTGTCCTCGACGGTGACCAGCACGCCGCAGCCGCCGTGGCAGCCCCGGCAGGCGCTCCTGATGATTTTTCGATCCATGAATGATGCCTCTAAAACCGAAGGGCGTCGGTGAAGCGGTCGGCGAATTCAGGATGGGCCGCCAGTTCGATGTAGCGCATCCTCCGGGCCAGTTCCTGGGCCCGCCTTCTCTGCCTGACGCTCAACAGGGCCATGACCGCGCCCACCGCGGCGGCGTTGCCCACGCCCTGGACCGCCTCGGGACCTACGCCGGGAAAGAGTCCGATGGCGCAGGCGTCGGCCGGGTCCAGGAAGTTGCCGAACGCCCCGGCCAGGATGACCCGCGCCGGACGGTCCAGTCCGGCCTGGTCGAGCAGGACCCTCGCCCCGGCCGCCACGGCCGCCTTGGCCAGTTGCAGTTCAGATAAATCCTTGGCCGTCAGGACCAGGTCACGGCCGCGGCCCGACTCGGCGGCCGAGGCCAACAGGAACTCCTGGCCCTGCTCTCCCCGGCGGAGTCTGGGATTTTTCAGTTTCTCGGAAAATCCGCCGCTGGGCAAAATGGCCTTGACCCGGATCAGTTCGGCCGCCAGCGACACCAGGCCCGACCCGCACAGCCCGACCGGGACCTTTCGTCCGATGACTGACAGGTCCGGGGTCAGATCGCGGTCATCGAGTCTGACCCGGTCCACCGCGCCCGGGGCGGCCCGCATGCCGCAGGACAGATGCCCGCCCTCGAAGGCCGGACCGGCCGCGGTCGAGCAACACCACATCCGGCCCTGGTTCACCAGGATCAGTTCGCCGTTTGTCCCCAGGTCCACGATCAAGGTCGCCTGTTCAATCTCGTCCGCCCCCACGGCCAGGGCCACGGCCACGCTGTCCGCGCCGACAAACCCGGCCTTGACCGGCAGCAGATGAACCATCGCCCCCGGGGCCAGGGCCAGCCCCAACTCACCGGCGGTCACGTCCAGGGCGTCCGAGACCGCCGGGACGTACGGGGCCAGGGCCAGGGGCCCGGCGTTCAGTCCCAGCAGCAAATGGTGCATGGCCGTGTTGCCGACCACCACCGCCTCGAAGATCAGCTCGCCCTCGACTTTGGCCTCCCGGCAGGCGGCCTGGATCAGCCGGTTCAAACAGGCGACCGCCTCCCGGGCCAGGATGGCCCGTCCGTCGGCCTCGCCCTCGGCGAACGAGATGCGGCTGATGACGTCTTCGCCGTGGGCGATCTGGGGATTGGTGTCGGCCGTAACGGCCAGGGTCTGGCCGGTCGCCAGGTCCACCAATGAGGCCACGACCGTGGTCGTGCCCAGGTCCACGGCCACGCCCAGGGGGTGGCCGATCCAGCCGGGACGAAGATCGAGCACTTCGCGGCCATGGTGGATGACCGCCGTCAGGCGGCCCTGGCCCTCGGCCAGCCGCGACTCGAGGGCCTTGATCAGCCACAGACCGACGCGCACCTCCCCGGCGCCCGCCGGCCCGATCTGACTCAAGACCCGCTCCCGGTCGGCGACCACCCGGCCCAGTTCGGCCGGAGGGACCTCGATCTGGAAGGCCCTGACCGCCGGGTCCATTTCCAGATCCGACTCGACCCCTGTGGTCAAGATCACCGGCCGTCCCCGGGCGCTCTCCAGGGGTATCCAGATCCGGCTCCCGGCCGGGGCGATCACCCGGCAGGCCAGGCGAAAGCCCTCGTCCGCGGCCGGCCCCAGGACCGCCCGCTCGTCGGCCCCGGGCAACGGCAGGTCGTCCTGGACCCGGATCCGGCACCGGCCGCACCGCCCCTCGCCGCCGCAGACCGACTCGATCTCGAGGCCGGCCCGCCGGGCCAGTTCCAGCACGGAAACCTCGGGATCGGCCGGAACCCGCCGGCCCTGCGGCTCGAAGACGACGAACGAATCCTTATCGTCGGGCATGAATCATTCCCGGTAGGCTATCGTGAGTGGCCCCACGGGCCGGGGCCGGTCAGTCGATCCCCAAGAGGCCCTTGATCTGCTTGACGGCGCTGACCGCGTCCGGGGCCCAGCCGTCCGCCCCGCATTCGCCCTTGGCAAACTTCTCGGTCACCGCCGCCCCGCCGCAGATGACCTTCACCTTCCCGCCCAGCTCGCTTTCCTTGAGGGCGGCCACGGTCGCCTTGACGTGGGGGTCCCCCGACGTCAGCAGGCTCGACAGGCCGACCACGTCCGCCCCATGCTCGGAGGCCCGGGCCACGAAGTCCTCGGGCCCCACGTTCTCCCCGATGTTGATCGCCGTGAACCCCGAACTCTCCAGCATCATCACCACCAGGTTCTTGCCGATGTCATGCAGGTCCCCGAAGACCGTGCCCACGACCACCGTGCCCAGGGTCTGACCGGCCCCGCCCCTCTCGGCCAGGGCCCCCTTGATCACGTCCACCCCGGCCTGCATCGCCCGGGCGGCGATCATCATCTCGGGCACGAAGATCTTCCTGGCCTCGAATTTTTCGCCCACCTCTTTCATGGCCCCGATCATGTAGTCGTTGATGATCAGGTGGGGATCCACCCCGCCCTCCAGGGCGGCCCGGACCAGGTCCGGCACCTCCTGGCGCTTGCCCTTGAGCACCGCCTCCTTGATCGCCTCAAGATCGGCCATGATATAACTCCTTCGGAAAGTTCGGTGCGGCAGTGGCCGCTTTGATTCGCGACCAACACCTGTGCCGGTGATACTCCTCGTCCGCGCTTAATCCTCATCGGGAAACTGCTCGCGGTAGGCTGTAATGTAGTTCATACCGAATTCGTCCAGTCCCCGCATCAGGTCGGCCAGGACCAGGGTCCGCTTGATCTCCCAGACCGTGGGGTCGGTGATCGGGCAGGTCAGACCGTTGACCGCGGCCATGGCCAGAAACACGGTGTTCACCGCCGCCCGGTCGGGCAGGCCGAACGAGACGTTGCTGGCCCCGATGGTCTGGTTCACCCCCAATCTCTCCCGAATCGCGGCCAGGGCCTGAAGCGCGGTCAAGCCCGCCTGATCGTCCGCGGCCACGCTCATGGCCAGGGGATCGATGATCACGTCCTCCGGGGGAATGCCCAGCCTGCCCGCCCGGTCGATGATCTTGCCGGCAATGGCCAGCCGGGTGTCCACGTCGGTCGGGATACCCTTGTCGTCCATGGTCAGGGCGATCACCGCCGCCTGGTGCTCGGCCACCAGGGGCAGGACCGCCTCGAGCTTGGCCGCCTCGCCGTTGACCGAGTTTATCAGTGCCTTGCCCGAATAGGCCGCCAGCCCCGCGGCCAAGACCTCGGGCCGGGCCGAGTCCAGGCAGAGCGGCACGTCCACCGCCTGGCCCACGGCCCCCACCGCCTCGACCATCAGACCGACCTCGTCCGCCCCGGACAGGCCGACGTTCACGTCCAAAACCCGGGCCCCGGCCTCGACCTGCCGCCGGGCCTCCTCGACGACCACGTCCATCCGGCCTTGCTCCAGGGATTCGGCCAGGCGCTTCTTGCCGGTCGGATTGATCCGCTCGCCGATGATCACGATCGGCAGATCATCCCCAATCTCCACTTCCCGCTTGGCGCTCCAGATCTTGGTCCGCATCAGTCCAGTCGCCCGTACTCGATCGCGGTCCGCCGCGCCGCCCGGACGTTGTCGTCGGGCGTGCCAAAGGTCAGACCGACCGTGTCCACCGAGTAATTTTGCAGGGGACCGCCCTGATCAATGGCGTTCCTGACCGCGGCCGACACCTCATCCACTGTCCCGTTCTTCATCAGCACCGGGCTGATCCGGGCGTTGAAGGACACCTTTGGACCCAGGATCTCCCGCGCCCGGGCAAAGTCCGACCCGAACCCGGCCTCGACGAACACCAGATGCTCGATCCGGGCGTAGCGGTCGATGACCGGGTCGATGTTGCCGCAGTGATGTATCCCGAAGGGGTGACAGGCCGCGGCCAGCTTCCGGTCATAGGGCAGACCATAGGTCTCGTAGGTCTCGCCCGAAACCTGCTCGACCGTGCAGTTGGGTACGCAGTAAATCGCGGGATCGCACATGGGCGTCACGTCCACCGCCCCGGTGCCAGTGATCGGATAGACCAGGTTCCAGAGGTCGATGATGCACTCGGTGCAGAACCCAAGGAGCCGGTGGCAGAACTCGGGGTCCTCGAAGTAGTCGATGTACAACTCATCGCCCCGGAGCTTGAGGGCCAGGTTCTGGACCCCGGTGACGTTGATGTCGCCCACCACCCGGCCGAACCTGGACTGGAGATGGTCGATCTGGTCGAGCATCTCCTTCATGGGCGAGGTTTTTCTCAGGTCCGGCTTGGCCAGATGGTCGCAGGCCTCCTTGGACAGGTTGAGGGGCATGGCCCAGGGCAGGGCTTCATCCTTGTAGATGATGTCGCAGCCGAACACGGCCGGGAGCATGACCATGCCAAAGGTGATCAGGGGCCGGGGCGCCGGGTCCTTCTGACCCATGCCCACGTCGCCGAACCGGTCGTACAGGGCCCGCTGGATTTTGGCCTGGGCCTCGACCCGAAAGTCAGGGTCATAGTAGTATTCGCGCCCGAAGCTAACCTCGTAATTCTGATGCCACCAGTCCGGATAAAAACCGACCCCCAGGGGAATGTGTTCCTTGTTGGCCATGGAGCACCTCGCCGTGTGGTATGGTATTGCTTTTCGCGTGGTGAGGAACCGTCGCCGGTCCTGTACAATAGCATAAAGGTCTGCCAGGGGCGAGTCATTTTGTCAGACCGTCAATGGCCGGCCGGGTCGGACCTCGGCCGATCGATCGCCGCCAGGCCAAAAGCAGGGACGTGATCTGAATGTTTCCGGATAAAAAAAACGTGTTGCCGAGTCACTCCCGGGTGGTGGCCTGCCAGGTTTTCAAACCTGAGATACTGGCCCTGGGCGTGCCTGAAGACAAAATCATCTTTCTGGAGCAGGGCCTGCACCGCACCCCTGATGAACTTCATCGCCGCGTTGGCCTGGAACTGGCCGCCTTTGAGGACGATGACACGGTGGACACGGTCATTCTGGCCTATGGGCTGTGCGGCGGCGGCCTGGAGGGCCTGTCGTCCGGGCGTTTGAAATTGATCGTCCCCCTGGCCCATGACTGCATTCCGATCCTGCTGGGCGACCCCGGCCGGCCGATTGCCGAGCCGGGCGTGTTTTATCTGAGCGCCGGGTGGATCGACTTCGGCCAGACCCCCCTGACCGAGTTTTTTGTAACGGCCGAGCGCCTGGGCGAGGACAACGCCCGCTGGACCACCCGGGAAATCCTGAAGCACTACCGGGAGGTGGCCCTGATCGACGGTCCGCTGGTGCGCGAACCCGCTTATTGGGCCTATGCCCAGGAGATGGCCGGCCTGGCCGGCCTGGCCTGCGGCCGGGTGCCAGGGTCTTTTACCTGGCTCAAGCGCCTGCTATCCGCCCGGAACACGGCCGGGGTCGGGGTTTTGTTGCCCGGCACCAGGATCGAGCGCCAGATCTACCCCCCCGGCGGGACGACGACCACTTTCTGACTCCCTGAAAAACAAAGACCCGCTCGGTCCCTGCCCCACCCTGTCCGACGCTGCGTAAAAATCGGACATCAGGTCGCCAGGCCAGGTGGCAATTGTATATATTTTTCCCGGCCGATTGAATTCACCCGGTTTATGCCCCCTGATAAATCATATTAACTCAATGTTATTAGTGGCGTTTCGCGTTTCGTCCTCCATCGGGCAGTGAATGGCACCAACCGTGCTATCCATCAGCGGCAAACGACAAGATCAGGGGGTAACTCATGAAAAAGAAAAGAACCATCCTGCTCGCCCTGGGAATCACCCTGGCCTTGGCCGTGGGCCTGTCAGCCTGCGGCTATGGGGGCGGCTGGGGCGGCGGCCACATGATGGGCCCGGGCTACGGCTACAACATGGGTCCAGGCTATGGATATGGCATGGGCTGGGGCGGCGGGCACATGATGGGTCCGGGCTACGGCTACAACATGGGTCCAGGCTATGGATATGGCATGGGCTGGGGCGGCGGGCACATGATGGGTCCCGGTTACGGCATGGGCCCCGGCTACGGCGGCTGGGGTCAGGGACCTTACTACCGGGGCGGGATGACACCCGATTACGGATTCAACCTCCGGCGGCCCCAGATCGGGTTCGGCAATTGGGAGCCCCGTCAGGAGTAGGACCGCTTACGCGCTGTCCCCTGATTCGGGTGACGGTGTTTATTTTACTGCCCCCGCCCGGTGTCCCACCGTCCAGGAATCGCTATCTGATTGACCGCTTGCCGGGGGGCCCCGCCGCCTCCCGGAAGACGCCTTGTCTCTTCAGAACCGGGCCAAAACGGTTCGATTGGAGTGCCAAACTACCAGCGGCCGGCCCGGCTCGCCAAAAAGCCGGGTCCGGCCGCTCGGGCAGGATCGCCGTGTCAGTAGTTAGCTTAAAAAAGGGGCGCCCGCGGGCGGCCCTGTCAAGGGAATGATCCTGGGCTCAGAAACGGAACTGGAAGCTGATCCCGGCCAGCCAGGCGCTGCCCAGGTCGGCGAACAGGGCGTTGCCGCCACCCACGTCCCATGTCGGGTCCCAACCATAGTACCAATACGAAATCTCGGGGGCGATGACAAAGTGCCTGTTCACCCGGTACCGGACCGCGAAGTTGAAGGCGTATTTCACCTGCTGGCCGTGGTTAAAGGCACCGAACTGGTCATTGGAGGCATTATCCGAACGTTGATAGCCACCGCCCAGATGGAAGCTCACTCGGCCCAGGTAGTATTCCAGGCCCAGACAGGCGGACAGGGTGTAGGTGTCCTCGATCTTGGTCTGGGTAAAGTCATTGTTGCCGGCCCACCAGACGGCTGACATGAAGGCCGTCTGGGCGCCGAAGTAATTGGCCGCCACCCAGTTCCGGCCATAGGACACCTCGCCCTTGATCCGGAAGTTTCCGAGGGAGACCCGGAAGGGAAGGACCAGCAGGTAGGACAGGACCCGGTCGTTCACCAACCTGGCCCCGGTGATCGGGTCGAACTCGCTCATGTAGATCGAAAACCCGGGCGCCAGGCCGATGTACTTGCCCTTGTACTTCACCACCAGATCGAAACGGGGCCACATCGTGTTGGGCACCGCGGTCACGCCAAAGGGAAGATTCCCTCCGAAACCCCAATTGATCACATTGGTTGTGGGCGCCTGCCCCACGGCCGCCATGAAGGTCCAGGGACCGACGTCGTAGTACAGGTCGATCTGGACGAAACGACCCGAGTACTGCTTGCCTTGACCAATGAACAGGACGACAGGGGCATTGGGCACGACGGCCGAACTATTTTGAAAGGTGAAAGTGCCGACGGCCCCCAGGCCGAACCACTGGTACGGGGCATAGGCCAGCGAGGCCAGCAGGTTGTCGGTGTGACCGATGACCAGCCGGCAGCGGCCGAACCGATACCAGCCATACATGTACCGCAGGCCGATATTGACCGCGCCGTGGCCGGCCGCCGGACCGCCGGCCCCGATGCCGAGTTCGATCACGGCGCCGGTGGACTTGTCGTCACTCATCCAGGTGACGCGCAGGTAATTGGTCACCGGCATGCCGACGTAAAAGGTGGTCAGATCCGGCATGCGCGAATCATTGAAACCAAAAATGGGGCCGGCGTAGGAGTTACCCGACCGCCAGATGTAACCGATGTCCGTATCGACCCGGGCCCCGAGCTTGACCTGATAGGCCGGGGCCGGGAAGGCAACGGCCAGGACCATCGCCAGCGCCAGCCCCACCATAGCCAGCTTTTTCACGGTACCTCCCCTGATATTGCCGAGTTCATAGCTAGCATCAGTCAAAAAAAGGGGGTCAACGTAAGAAGCCGAATTCTCTACTTATTATGATTCAATCAACAATAAGCGGAGTGAATGCGTTTGCCTTCGTCTTAACCTCGGGCCAGACGGGTAAAATATGAACACCACGCCCCGGAGCCGGATAATGCCTGTATAATTTTTTCGCACAACGTCCCCTGCCGGGGATTGCCCGAAAATTATTTATCCTACTAAGGCAATGTTATTACTGGGCATTTCGTTTTGTTCCGGTTTTACTCCGTTCCTGGCACCCACCGTGCAATCAATGCCGGACAACGACAATCAAAAAGGGGGTAACCCATGAAAAAGACAATAACCATCCTGCTCGCCCTGGGACTCAGCCTCGTCCTGGCCGTGGCCGTGTCGGCCCGCGGCGGCATGGGTGGCGGCTGGGGCGGCGGCTGGGGCGGCGGCCACATGATGGGTCCCGGCTACGGTTACAACAACATGGGTCCGGGTTACGGCCACGGCTACGGCATGGGCTGGGGCGGCGGACACATGATGGGCCCCGGCTATGGCGGCTGGGGTCAGGGCTATGGCCGGGGCTGGCGTCGGGGACCTTACCAGCGCGGCTGGATGACTCCCGGGTACGGCTTCAACTATCGGCAGCCGGGCAACTGGAACCGAAACCAGGGCAACTGGTTTAATCCCGGCACCGGGCGCTGATGTATCGTCACCTGGTTCAAGTGACCCACATAACTTCCTGCCGGGAGGGCCTTCGCCTCCCGGCAGTCGCCTTGTCCATCCGCCTCGACACTCGGAACCACAAAGGCAGGTGACGGCTTGTATCCCATTCTCCTGAAAATCGGTCCGCTGACCATTCACACCTATGGGGTGATGGTCGCCCTGGGCATGGGGGCCGGCCTGGTCGTGCTGTATCGCCTGGCCCAAAAGGACGATCTGGACGGCGAAAAGGTTCTGTCATTGGCCCTGTGGCTGATCCTGGCCGGGGTGATCGGGGCCCGTCTGGCCCACGTCGCCCTTGAGCCTGGGCAATATCTGGCCCGGCCGTTGCGGATCCTGTACATCTGGCAGGGCGGACTGGCCTTTTCCGGCGGGGTGATCGCGGCCCTGGCCCTGGGGTGGTGGCTGGCCAGACGCCGGGGTCTGCCCCTTTTACGCCTGATGGACGCGGCCGCGCCGGCCCTGGCCGTGGGCCAGGCCTTTGGCCGCCTGGGCTGTTTCTTCTCAGGGGACAGTTTCGGCAAACCCTTCAGCGGATTATGGGCGGTGACCTTCACCGACCCGCACTCGGCCGCCCCCAGGGGCATTCCGCTGCATCCAACCCAGCTCTATGCCTCGGGGGCGCTGTTCCTCATCTTTTTCATCACCCTCTGGCTGTGGCCCCGCCGCCGGTTTTCAGGACAATTATTCTTTGTCTATGGTCTGCTTCACGGGGTGGCCCGGCTGGTGGTCGAGCATTTCCGGGGTGACTGGCGGGGCGAGCCCATCCTGGGCCTGATCACCCCCACCGGCCTGTTCGCCCTGGGCATGGCCCTGGTTTCGCTGGTGGCACTCGTCTGGCTGTCTCGTCACCACCGGGACGGCCGCGAACCCCTGGCCCCCTCGGCCTGACCGGCTCACCAACAGGGCCGGGGCTGGTATTGGTGAATGATACTGGATAGTTAGGCCTTGGTGGTCCGGGTGGGCAGGACTGGCGAGGTGGACGGGTTATCTACAGTTTTGGCCTCGGCTTCCGCCCCGCCGGTCGTGGGCCGGGGGCGGGTCTGGTAGGCTGGTTAATGGTAGGAGGGGCTCGGGTCTTCTAAAAAATCTCTTCTCTGACAGTGATTCGGAAGCGAATCCTGGAAACCGCCTCCCGGTGAGTGACGGCTTCCCCGCCCACTCCTCCCTCGAAAATCCATATTCTGGCTTTTGCTCCCCCTTCCGTCGTGGTTGATTCCTTGGTCGTGACAGCTACGTCAAACTCAACAGTGCAGTTCTCAATTGATTTGGTCTTCCACCCGGGGACTAGAGTGAACGCTTTTGCCTTCAATCCATGCTGTCCGACAAGAGTGTCATTAGCCCCTTTCACCCCTACCACGATGTCTGCAAGGGCCGATTGAACAAACTCTTGTAGCTCCATCGTCTCCCCGCCTTGCTAATCACGAATCCAGGGCTCGAACTTCTTCTTCACTTCGGCCATTTGCTCCTCAACGTGGTCGTTCGTCTGGCCTGTGGGCGCAAGCCACTTCCGAAATTCTTTTTCAGCTTCTCGCCACCGCACCCGCTCTTGTCTGAGCCTGGTCAGAAGCTCGAAGGCCCGCTCTTCATCGAGGTAGTGAGAGCAAAAGATTCTGTCCAAATCACCGAAGCACCCTTCAATGCTGTTTGTCCAGGGTCCTTTTTGCATGGTTTTCCCCTTTTCCTTGGTTCCTGGCTGTAGGGGCAGCCTCCCCCCCAGCTTGGCCGGAATAGCTTTTGCTTCAGTCTTGTTGATCCCTCCAATTGTCCTCATTCCAATAATCGAAAAAGAAGTGTGTTACGGCTGTTCCGCAGAGACTGATTAATTTCCTTATTGCTTCATCGTTTGATGGGTCATTCCGGTCCAATAGATTCCAGGCTATCCAGACCCCTAAAGCGTCTGCCGAGATACGGTGACTCCCCTCTCCTTGGTATTCAGGGGCCGCTTCCATAGTGTCGTACATTTGATCGAAAAGTCCCCGACAATCCTCAAACGCTTCTATTCCGTCAGGGTACTTGTCAACCAATTTCTCTACGACAATCTGCAACAGAGTATCTTCTACCTGTTGGGGAATCACGCCCCGTCGTATCAGATTTCCCAGCCGAGTGTTCGCCACGAAAACCCCTGCGATAGTATTTATAAAATCCCAGTGTTCTTGGTCTATTTCAAGCACCTTGGGTTCGTGTTCTGCCACTTTCATGTAAAGCATGACTGCATTGTTAAAAGCAGTATCAACAAGACGTTCGGCGGCTTTTTCTAGTGGTGTACTTTGTCCCACTACGATAGCCTCCAAGTGATTATCTGATATTCAGACTAAACAGAGATTTATTCTTTGTCAATTATAAAAGAGCATTGCGGCTAGGGGCTGGCCCACCGCCCGAAGGTCACGTAGCACGCCCTACGTTTACTACAAGCCGCCGGGTTAGGCCCCTACCCTGGCCTTGAAGGTCAGGATATGCTGCCAGCCCGGCCCCGCCAGGTGGTAGGCGGTTGGGCGCGGGACGCCGAGCCTGGCCTGTAAACAAAAAGGGCTCGGCCATTGGCCAAGCCCTACTCAAATCATCTTGGTAGGCGGTGCGGGACTTGAACCCGCGACTTCCACCGTGTGAGGATGGCACTCTGCCGCTGAGTTAACCGCCTGTACTCCCCGTCTATAACCCAAACCGAAACCCAGGGCAAGAGAAAACCTGGTTGCGGGTTCGTCGGTCCCCTGTTACATAGCATAGTGGGAGTGCCGCCCACCACTTTACCGCAGCGTCGCCCCCCTCACCCCGCCCCTCTCCCCCCAAAAGGGTGGAGAGGGAGACAGTAGCGGACCTACGGGTCAGCCGAAACGAAATGGAGGCGGCAAGCGCGGACGACGGCCTGACATTCTGTAGGGCGGTTGTCGCGAGGTAAGGGTGGCAACTGCCACCTTTTTGCTTGACAGTCGGGCCGGTTGGGACATAACTTTGAAATTTC
>CAZMVB010000055.1:0-13798 GCA_964569795.1 uncultured Desulfarculales bacterium
ACGTGAGGCTTCGTCCGTTCGAATTTCTTCTTGGCCATGTCTCTCCCTCCAAAAACAGGGACCAGGAGCCGGTCAGACCGGTTACCACCGGTAATGGGCGAAGGCCTTGTTGGCCTCGGCCATGCGGTGCGTGTCCTCTCGTTTCTTGACGGTGGCGCCGCGCCCGGCGGCGGCGTCCATGAGCTCGGCGGCCAGCCGATCGACCATGGTCTTCTCCGGCCGGCTCCGGGCGTACTGGGTCAGCCAGCGGATGGCCAGCGACAGCCGCCGGTTGGCCCGAACCTCGACGGGCACCTGATAGGTCGAGCCGCCGACCCGCCGGCTCTTGACCTCGACGGCGGGTTTGACGTTATCGACCGCCTTCTCGAAGATCGACAGCGGGTTCTCGCCGGTGCGCTCGGCGATCTTGTCCAAGGCGCCGTACATGATTCCCTCGGCCACGCTCCGTTTGCCGTCGCGCATCATCCCGTTGACGAACCGGGTCAGCAGACGGCTCTGATACTTGGGATCGGGCAGCACTTCCCGCTTGGGAACCTCTCTCCTTCTAGGCATGGCCTCCTCGCCAAAAATAAAAAACTCTGTTTTATCTCCTGCGGGCGTCCCCGCCGGGAACAGACGTTTGACAACCGAACGGCGATACCGGGGTCAGGGACCATGGCGGTCGTTGTCCGCCGCCCCGCCGGCGCCCTGTCCGCGCCCGGGGTCGGCCGCCCGGTCAACCGTCCGGCGGCGGACGCTCGGTCCGCCTTATGTCAATCAGGCCTTCCCTGTCAAAAACCGGGCCGCCCCGAAGATTCAACGGGGTCAGCCGCCGAAAACCACCCTTGACAGCCCCCAACGGCCCCCGGAACCGGCCCCCATGTCGCTCGCCGGAACCGGCCCCCGTGTTGTTCGCCGAACCGGCCCCCATGTATTCGCCGAACCGGCCCCCGTGTCGCTCGCCGGAACCGGCCCCCTGGTCCAGAGGCCGGCCCCCGGGATCGGCCCCCTATTTGGGGCGCTTGCTGCCGTACTTGGACCGGCGCTGGCGACGGTCGGCCACGCCCACGGCGTCCAGGGTGCCCCGGATGATGTGATAGCGGACGCCGGGGAGGTCCTTGACCCGGCCGCCGCGGATCATGACCACCGAGTGTTCCTGGAGGTTATGCCCCTCGCCGGGGATATAGCTGGTGACCTCGATGCCGTTGGTCAAGCGGACCCGGGCGACCTTGCGCAGGGCCGAGTTGGGCTTCTTGGGCGTGGTGGTATAGACCCGGACGCAGACGCCTCGCTTTTGGGGGCAGGCCTGCAGGGCCGGGACCTTGTTCTTGGCCTTTATCTTCTTGCGCCCCTTGCGCACCAACTGACTGATGGTCGGCATGACCTCTGGGTGTCCTCACTTTCGTGGCCGCTCCCGGCGGCCAGGGACCGTCCGGGACGCCGGTTCAGCTCAAATGTTGCTCCCGGGCCAAAGGCCGCCCCGGGGAGCGGATCGGTTCAAGCGACGGCCCCCCGGCGGCGGGGGGCCTTGCTATTTTCGAATTTTTAAAGATAGTCCGACAACCTCGGGTTGTCAAGAACTTTCTGCAACCTCCTTGGTCGTCGGGGCGCCCTCCCCCGGGGCGTCCCCGTCCGCGGCCAGGCCGGCCTCGCCCTCGGGCAGGACCTCCAGGCCCCCGACCGCCTCCAGCTCGTCGAAGGGGATGATGGTGTCGTCCTCGGGCAGATTCAGGTCCCGGTAATCCCGGAGACCGGTGCCGGCCGGGATGAGGCGGCCCATGATCACGTTTTCCTTGAGGCCGCGCAGGAAATCCACCTTGCCGCCGATGGCCGCCTCGGTCAGGACCTTGGTCGTCTCCTGGAAGGAGGCGGCCGAGATGAAGCTCTCGGTGGACAGGGAGGCCTTGGTGATGCCCAGCAGCAGGGGCACGGCCGCGGCCGGTTTCTTGCCCTCGGCCAGGATTTGCCGGTTGATCTCCTCGAAGCGGTGCTTCTCGATCTGTTCGCCCAGCAGCAGGTCCGAGTCCCCGGAGTCGGTGATCCTGACCCGGCGGAGCATCTGGCGGACGATGACCTCGATGTGCTTGTCGTTGATCTTGACGCCCTGGAGGCGGTACACCTCCTGGACCTCGTCCACCAGGTAGCGAGCCAGCTCCTTGACGCCCCGGATGGCCAGGATGTCGTGGGGGTTGGCCGAGCCGTCCATCAGGGCCTCGCCGGACTTGACCAGATCGCCCTCGTGGACCGAGACGTGCTTGCCCTTGGGAATGAGGTACTCCTTGGGGTCGCCCACGCCGTCGGCCGGCTTGACCACGACCTTGCGCTTGCCCTTGGTCGGTTTTCCGAACTCGACCAGGCCGTCGATCTCGGAAATGATGGCGTGCTCCTTGGGCTTTCTGACCTCGAACAGCTCGGCCACCCGGGGCAGGCCGCCGGTGATGTCCTTGGTCTTGGTCGTCTCGCGGGGGATCTTGGCCAGGACGTCGCCCGCCCGGACGTCTTCCTTCTCGGCGACCATGATGATGGCGTGCTCGGGCAGGAGGCTGCGGGCCTCGCTGTTGGTCTCCGGGACCCGGGCGGTCTTGCCGGTCTCGTCCTTGATCGAGATCCGGGGCCGCAGATCGACGGTCTTGTGCTCGACGATGACCTTGGAGGACTTGCCGGTCACGGCATCGACCCGCTCCTGCATGGTCACGCCCTCGATGATGTCGCCGAACTTGACCCGGCCGTCCACCTCGGCCAGGATGGGCGTGGTGTAGGGGTCCCACTCGACCAGCAGGTCGCCGTCGGTGACCGGATCGCCCTCCTTGACCTTGATCGAGGCGCCGTAGATCACCTTGTGCCGCTCGCGCTCGCGGCCCTTGCCCGTGACCACCACCAGTTCGCCGTTGCGGTTCATGGCGATGATCTCGCCGTCGTGCCGGGTGACCGTCTTCAGGTTCTCGTACTTGACCTGGCCGTCGAACCGGGCCCGGATGGCCGTCTGGGCGATGCGTCCCGAGGCGGTGCCGCCGATGTGGAAGGTCCGCATGGTCAGCTGGGTGCCCGGCTCGCCGATGCTCTGGGCGGCGATGATGCCGATGGCCTCGCCCACGTCCACCAGCTTGCCGTGGGCCAGGTCGCGGCCGTAGCACTGCTGGCAGACGCCCCGCCGGGACTGGCAGGTCAGCACCGACCGGATGTTGGCCCGTTCCAGGCCGGCCTCCTCGATCCGGGCGACGCCGTCCTCGTCGATCTCCTCGTTGGCCGCCACCAGCACCTCGCGGGTGAAGGGATCGACGATGTCCCCCAGGGCCGTCCGGCCCAGGACCCGCTCCCCGACCCGCTGGATGACCTCGCCGCCCTCGCGCAGGGATTCGACCGAGATGCCGTCCAGGGTGCCGCAGTCGTGCTCGGTGATGATGCAGTCCTGGGCCACGTCCACCAGGCGCCGGGTGAGGTAGCCCGAGTTGGCCGTCTTGAGGGCCGTGTCGGCCAGTCCCTTGCGGGCGCCGTGGGTCGAGATGAAGTACTGGAGCACGGTCAGGCCTTCCCGGAAGTTGGCCGTGATCGGCGTGGGGATGATCTCGCCCGAGGGCTTGGCCATCAGGCCCCGCATCCCGGCCAGCTGCTTGAGCTGGTCCTTACTGCCCCGGGCCCCCGAGTCGGCCATCATGAAGATCGGGTTGAAGCTCAGGGACCGGACCGCGGTCCCGTCGGGGGCGGCCAGGTCCTCGCTGGAGATCTCGGTCATCATCTCGGCGGCCACGTCCTCGGTGGCCTTGGTCCAGATGTCCACCGCCTTGTTGTGCTTCTCGCCGTCGGTGATCAGGCCGCCCCGGTACTGGGACTCGATGGTCTGGACCTCGTTCTCGGCCTGGGTGATGATCGACTCCTTGGCCTGGGGGATGACCATGTCGCTCAGGGAGATGGACACGCCCGAGGCGGTGGCGTAGCGGTAGCCCATGTCCTTGAGGCGATCGGCCAGCAGGACCGTGGCCTTGATCCCGGCCTCGCGGTAGCACCGGGCGATCAGGTCCTTGAGCTCCTTCTTGCCCATGACCTGGTTGTAGAGGTCGAACCCGAGCTCGGCCGGAATGATCTCCCGCAACAGGACCCGGCCGACGGTGGTCTCGACCCGGCGGCCGTCGATCCGGCAGGTGATCTTGGTGTGCAGCTCCACCTGGCCGGCGTCGAAGGCCATCCGGACCTCTTCCGGTCCGTAGAAGGACCGGCCCTCGCCCCGGGCCAGGGGCCGGTCCCGGGTCAGGTAGTAGATCCCCAGGACGATGTCCTGGGAGGGGACGATGATCGGGTCGCCGTTGGCCGGGGACAGGATGTTGTTGGTGGACATCATCAGGACCCGGGCCTCGATCTGGGCCTCGATGGACAGCGGCACGTGGACCGCCATCTGGTCGCCGTCGAAGTCGGCGTTGAAGGCGGCGCAGACCAGGGGGTGGAGCTGGATGGCCTTGCCCTCGATCAGGATCGGCTCGAAGGCCTGGATGCCCAGCCGGTGCAGGGTCGGGGCCCGGTTGAGCATGACCGGGTACTCCCGGACGACCTCGTCCAGGGTGTCCCAGACCTCGCGGGTCTCCTTCTCGACCATCTTCTTGGCGCTCTTGATGGTCGTCACCAGGCCCTTGTCCTCGAGCCGGTTGTAGATGAAGGGCTTGAACAGCTCCAGGGCCATCTTCTTGGGCAGGCCGCACTGGTGGAGCCTGAGGTCCGGGCCGATGACGATCACCGTCCGGCCCGAGTAATCGACCCGCTTGCCCAGCAGGTTCTGCCTGAACCGCCCCTGCTTGCCCTTGAGCATGTCGCTCAGGCTCTTGAGGGGCCGCTTGTTGGGTCCGGTGATGGTCTTGCCCCGCCGGCCGTTGTCGAACAGGACGTCCACCGCCTCCTGGAGCATCCTTTTTTCGTTTCTGATGATGATGTCCGGGGCCATCAGGTTCATCAGCCGCTTGAGCCGGTTGTTGCGGTTGATGACCCGGCGGTAGAGATCGTTGAGGTCGCTGGTGGCGAACCGGCCGCCGTCCAGGGGCACCAGGGGCCGCAGGTCGGGCGGCAGGACCGGGATGATCTCCAGGATCATCCACTCCGGATCGTTACCCGAGTCCTTGAAGGCGTCGATGACCTTGAGGCGCTTGCCCAGCTTCTTGCGCTTGGCCTCGGAGCTGGTCTTGGCCATCTCCTCGCGGAGCGTGGCCGACAGGGGCTCCAGCTCCAGCCGGCCCAGCAGCTCCTGAATGGCCTCGGCCCCGATGCCCACCCGGAAGGACTCGCCGTACTGCTCCCGGGCCTGGATGTACTTGTCCTCGGTCAGCAGGGACTTGACCGCCAGCGGGGAGTCCCCGGCGTCCAGGACGACGTAGGACTCGAAGTAGAGGATCTTCTCCAGTTCCTTGAGGGTCAGGTCCAGCAGGTTGCCGACCTTGGATGGAAGCGATTTGAGGAACCAGATGTGGGCCACCGGCGAGGCCAGCTCGATGTGGCCCATCCGCTCCCGGCGGACCTTGCTCTGGATGACCTCGACGCCGCATTTCTCGCAGACCACGCCCCGGTGTTTCATCCGCTTGTACTTGCCGCAGTTACACTCGTAGTCCTTGGTCGGGCCGAATATCTTGGCGCAGAACAAGCCGTCCCGTTCCGGCTTGAAGGTCCGGTAGTTGATGGTCTCCGGCTTCTTGACCTCGCCGTAGGACCAGGCCTGGATCTTCTCCGGACTGGCCAGGGAGATCTTGACGGCGTTAAAGGACAGAGGATCCTTGGGCTTGCTGAAGTAGCCGTAAAAGTCTTCCAAGGCCTTCTCCTTTTAACGTTGAGGGTTGTTGGTCCCCCCGGGGCGGCCCCGGGGTTCCCCTGAATTATTCCGGGGCCGGGGCCTCCTCGGCCGCCTCCTCGAGCAGTTCCACGTCGAGGCCCAGGCTCTGCAGTTCCTTGATCAGGACGTTGAACGACTCGGGCAGATCGGCCTCGAGGGTGTTGTCGCCCTTGACGATCTTCTCGTACATCCTGGTCCGGCCGACCACGTCGTCGCTCTTGACGGTCAAGAACTCCTGGAGCGAGTAGGCGGCGCCGTAGGCCTCCATGGCCCAGACCTCCATCTCGCCCAGGCGCTGCCCGCCGAACTGGGCCTTGCCGCCCAGGGGCTGCTGGGTGACCAGGGAATAGGGGCCGATGGACCGGGCGTGGATCTTGTCGTCCACCAGGTGGTGGAGCTTGAGGATGTACATCATGCCCACGGTCACCGGCTGGTCGAAGGGCAGCCCGGTCCGGCCGTCGAACAGGCGGGCCTGGCCGACCTCGGGGAGCCCGGCCTCCTTGAGCAGGTCGCGGATCTCCTCCTCGGAGGCGCCGTCGAAGACCGGGGTGGCCATGGGCACCCCCTCGGCCGACAGCTTTTCGGCCAGGTCGATCAGGTCCCCGTCCTCGAGCTCCTTGAGGTGGGCGGCGTAATCGGCCTTGCCGTAGATCCGGGACAGGGCCTGCCTGACCCGGACCGCGTCCCGGGTCTTCTCCAGGACCTGGCCGATCTTCTGCCCCAGCCCGTAGGCCGCCCAGCCCAGGTGGGTCTCCAGGACCTGGCCGACGTTCATCCGGGAGGGCACGCCCAGGGGGTTGAGGACCACGTCCACCGGCGTGCCGTCCTCGAAGTAGGGCATGTCCTCGACGGGCACCACCCGGCTGACCACGCCCTTGTTGCCGTGGCGGCCGGCCATCTTGTCGCCGACGGAGAGCTTGCGCTTCATGGCCACGTAAACCTTGACCAGCTTGATCACCCCGGGGGGCAGCTCGTCGCCCCGTTTCAGGCGGCCGATCTTGGCCTCGAAGTTCTCCTTGATCAAGTCCACCTGGGAGACGTAAACGTCAACCACCTGCTCCACGGCGCTCATCAGGGCGTCGTCGGCCCGGGCGACGACCACCTCGTTCATCCGCCGGATGGGGATCTTCTTGAGGATCTCGGCGGTCAGCTTGGTGTTCTTGTTGAACACGGCCTTGCCCGAGTCGTCCCGGAAGGGGGCGGCCAGGGTCCGGCCCTCGAGCAGCTCCATCAGCCGGTCAAAGGCGTTCTGGCCGATGATCGAGATCTCGTCGTTCTGGTCCTTGAGCAGCCGGCCGATCTCGTCGTCCTCGATGGCCTTGGCCCGCTCGTCCTTGTCGATGCCCCGGCGGGAGAAGACCCGGGCGTCGATGACGATGCCCTCGACGCCGGGCGGGACCCGGAGCGAGGTGTCCTTGACGTCGCCGGCCTTCTCGCCGAAGATGGCCCGCAGCAGTTTTTCTTCCGGCGAAAGCTGGGTCTCGCCCTTGGGGGTGATCTTGCCCACCAGGATGTCGCCCGGCTTGACGTAGGCCCCGATGCGGACGATGCCCGCCTCGTCCAGGTCCACCAGGGACTCCTCGCCCAGGTTGGGGATGTCCCGGGTGATCTCCTCCTTGCCCAGCTTGGTGTCCCGGGCCACGGTCTCGAACTCCTCGATGTGGACCGAGGTGTAGATGTCCTCCTTGACCACCCGCTCGCTGACCAGGATCGAGTCCTCGAAGTTGTAGCCGCCCCAGCTCATGAAGGCGACCATGACGTTGCGGCCCAGGGCCAGCTCGCCCTTGTCCGTGGCCGGACCGTCGGCCACGACCTGGTCCTTCTTGACCCGCTGGCCGCGGCGGACGATGGGCTTCTGGTTGAAACAGGTGTTCTGGTTGGACCGCTGGTACTTGATCAGCTTGTGGATCTCGACGCCGCCCATGGACGAGTCCTCGGTCGGGTCGTAGCGGATGACGATCCGGTCGGCGTCGGCGCTGACCACCTGGCCGTGGCCCTTGGCCATGATCGTCACCCCCGAGTCCTCGGCCACGACCGACTCCATGCCGGTCCCGACCAGGGGGGCGTCGGTCCTGAGCAGGGGCACCGCCTGGCGCTGCATGTTGGAGCCCATCAGGGCCCGGTTGGCGTCGTCGTTCTCCAGGAAGGGGATCAGCGAGGCGGCGACCGAGACCAGCTGGTTGGGCGAGACGTCCATGAAGGCCACCTCGTCGGCGGTCACCTGGACGAACTCGCCCTCGCGGCGGGCGTTGACCACGTCCCGGACGAAGTAGCCCTTGTCGTCCAGGGGGGCGTTGGCCTGGGCGATGGCGTAGTCCTTCTCGTCCAGGGCGGTCAGGTAGTGGATGTCGCCGAAGACCCGGCCCTCCCGGGCGGTCCGGTAGGGGGTCTCGATGAAGCCGAACTCGTTGACCCGGGCGTAGGTCGAAAGACTGACGATCAGGCCGATGTTGGGCCCCTCGGGGGTCTCGATGGGGCAGATCCGGCCGTAGTGGGTCGGGTGGACGTCCCGGACCTCGAACCCGGCCCGCTCCCGGGTCAGCCCGCCGGGGCCCAGGGCGGACAGGCGCCGCTTGTGGGTCACCTCGGACAGGGGGTTGGTCTGGTCCATGAACTGGCTGAGCTGGGACGTCCCGAAGAACTCCTTGACCACGGCGCTGACCGGCTTGGAGTTGACCAGGTCGTGGGGCATCAGGGCCTCGGTCTCCTGGAGGCTCATCCGCTCCTTGATGGCCCGCTCCACCCGGACCAGGCCGATCCGGTACTGGTTTTCCAAAAGCTCGCCCACGGCCCGGACCCGGCGGTTGCCCAGGTGGTCGATGTCGTCCACCGGACCCTCGGTGTCCTTGAGATCGACCAGGTGCCTCACGGAGGACATGATGTCCTCGGGGGTCAGGGTCCGGTGGTCCAGGTCGTGGTCCATGCCCAGGCGGAGGTTCAGCTTCAGCCGGCCGACCTTGGACAGGTCGTAGTGCTCCGGATTGAAAAAGAGGTTGTTGAAGAAGGACCGGGCCACGTCCATGGTAGGCGGATTGGACGGCCGGAGCTTGCGGTAGATGTCCAGGATGGCCTCCTCCTGGTTCTGGACCTTGTCCAGCCGGAGGGTCAAGGCGATCGAGGGGGTGATGTGGGGCCCCTCCACGTGGAGGGTATCCACCTCGCGGATCTTGCTCTCGCGCAGTTTTTCCAGGAGCTCCTCGGTGATGTCCTCGTTGAGCCGCAGGATGACCTCGCCGTCGGCGTCGGCGTGGTCCCGGGCGCTGATGCGTCCGATGAGGTCCGCGTCCTTGGCGCCGATCTGGGTGATGCCCTGCTCCTGCATGGCCTTGAGGGCCTTCTTGGTGATGCGGCGTCCGGCCTTGACGATGGTCTCGCCCCCCTCGCCGGCGATGCGGACCGAGGTCTCCTTGCCCCGCAGGAAATCGGCGTTGACCTCGCGGCTGACCTTGGTCTTGCCGATCAGGTAGAACCGCTCGACCCGGTAGAAGGACTCGAGGATCTGCTCCTCGGTGTAGCCGATGGCCTTGAGGAGGATGGTCACCGGAAATTTGCGGCGGCGGTCGATGCGGACGTGGAGGTGCTCCTTGGGGTCGAACTCGAAATCGATCCACGAGCCGCGCAAGGGGATGATCCGGGCGGTGTAGGCCACCCGGCCCGAGGAGCTGGTGCGGCTCTTGTCCATGTCGAAGAAGATGCCGGGGGAGCGGTGGAGCTGGGAGACGACGACCCGCTCGGTGCCGTTGACGATGAAGGTCCCCTTCTCGGTCATCAGGGGCAGGGTGCCGAAGTAGATCTCCTGCTCCTTGATGTCCCGGATGGACTGGGCCCCGGTCTCCTTGTTGACGTCATAGACCACCAGCCGGACGGTGATCTTGATCGGGGCCTCGTAGGTCATGCCCCGGGCCAGGCACTCCTCCTGGTCGTACTTGACCTCGCCGAAGGAGTAGCCGACGAATTCCAGGCTCGAGGTGCCGGAGAAGTCGGTGATGGGGAAGACGGACCGAAAGACGTTCTGCAGTCCGATATCCTGGCGCTCCTCGGGGGGGACATCCTTTTGCAGAAAGCGGTTGTAGGAGTCCTTCTGCATGTCGATCAGGTTGGGGATGTCCAGGATCTTTTCGATCTTGCCGAAATTCTTCCGGGGACGAAAAGCGATGGTGGCGGAATTGCCCAAGTTACTTACTCCCTGAGGTTACTGGCCTGGAAGGCGGGGGGCGGGCCGGGCGGGCCGGCCCTCCCCCGCGGCGAACCCCGTCAGGGGCCTACTTGACCTCGACGGTCGCGCCGGCCTCTTCCAGCTGGGCCACCAGGCCGTCGGCCTCTTCCTTGCTGACGCCGTCCTTGACGGTCTTGGGCGCCTCGTCCACCAGGGCCTTGGCCTCCTTGAGCCCCAGACCGGTGATGGCCCGGACGACCTTGATGACCTGGATCTTCTTGTCGCCGGCGGCGGTGAGCACGACGTCGAACTCGGTCTTTTCCTCCTCGGCGGCCGCCTCGGCCGCGGCGCCGGGGACGGCGCCGGCGGCCACGGCCACCGGGGCGGCGGCGCTGACGCCGAACTTGTCCTCGAGCTCCTTGATCATCTCGGACAGCTCGAGCACGCTCATGTTGGCAATGAAGTCGATAACCTGTTCCTTGGTGATGTCAGCCATGATCAAACTCCGTATGTCGTCGGCGCGGCCGGGGTCCGGCCCGCCCGATTAAGTTCCGCTCAAGCGGCCGCCTTCTGGTCCTCGACGGCCTTGAGGGTGCCCAGGAACTGGCGGATGACGGCCGCCAGGACCTGGACCATCTGCTGGGGCACGGCGTTCATGGTGCCCAGCATCTTGGCCAGGAGTTCCGGCCGGCCCGGCAGCTTGGCCAGGGCGAGGATGTCCTCGGTTGTCAGCCTCCGGTCGCCCAGGACCCCGGCCCGGATCTCGAGCTTGGGGTTGTCCTTGGCAAAGGCGCTGACGACCTTGGCCGGGGCGACCGGATCGTCGAAACCCAGCACCAGGGCGTTGGGTCCGGCCAGCAGGTCCTCGAGCCGGGCGGCGTCGGTCCCCTGGGCGGCCCGCTTGATCAGCGTGTTCTTGGCCACCTTGAAGACGACCCCCTCGGCCCGGCAGCGGCGCCTCAGTTCGGTCACCGCGGCCACGTCCAGGCCGGTGAAGTCGGCCAGCATGACCACCTGGGCCTTGGACAGCAGGTCGTTGGTCTCCGCGACCACGTTTTGTTTCTGATCTCGATTCATCTCGTTTGGCTCCCCTCCTTTGTTGGACTCCCGATCAAAGGCGGGGACGGCTCCCCTCATCTCGGCGGGCTCGCCCGGAGGGCCCTTCCGGGCCGGTTTAAGACCGCCGGCCGCGAAGACCCCGAAGGTCTCGTCCGGCCGCCGGTCGCCCGCTGTCTTTGATTCGGGCGGGTTGTCGTTTCAAATTCAGCGCAGGCCCAACTCCCTGATCTGGTTGGGGTCGATCTTGACGCCCGGCCCCATGGTGGTGGACACGGCCAGGGACCGGACATAGGTCCCCTTGGCCGTGGTCGGTTTCAGCCGGAGGATGGTCTCCAGGAAACTGATCATGTTCTCCCGGAGCTTGTCGGCCCCGAAAGAGACCTTGCCCAAAGGCACGTGGACCACGCCGGCCTTGTCCACCCGGAACTCGACCCGGCCGGCCTTGAGTTCGCTCACGGCCCGGCCGATGTCAAAGGTGACGGTGCCCACCTTGGCGTTGGGCATCATCCCCCGCGGTCCCAAAATCTTGCCCAGCTTGCCGACCTGGCCCATCATGTCCGGGGTGGCCACGGCCTTGTCGAAATCGAGCCAGCCCTCCTGGACCTTCTTGATCATTTCCTCGGCCCCGACGTGGTCGGCGCCGGCCTCCTGGGCCTCGACGGCCTTTTCGCCCTTGGCAAAGGCCAGGACCCGGACCTCCCGGCCGGTGCCGTGGGGCAGGACCACCGAGCCCCGGACCATCTGGTCGGCGTGGCGGGGGTCCACCCCGAGGCGAATGGCCAGGTCCAGGGTCTCGTCGAACTTGGCATAGGCCGCGGCCAGGGCCCGGCCGATGCCCTCCTCGACGCTGTGCCGCTGGGCGGCGTCCAGCTTCTCTTTGGCGGTGCGGTATTTCTTTCCGTGTCTGGGCATGGTTCATCCCCGCTGGCGGTCAACCCTCGACGGTCAGGCCCATGGACCGGGCCGTACCGGCGATGGTCTTGACGGCGGCGTCGAGGTCTTCGGTGTTCAAATCCGGCATCTTCAGCTTGGCGATCTCCAGGACCTGGGCCCGGGTGACCGTGCCGACGAGTTCGGTCTTGGGCGAGTTGGAGCCCTTGGCCACCTGGGCCGCCTGCTTCAGCAGGATCGAGGCCGGGGGCGTCTTGGTGATGAAGGTGAAGGACCGATCGGCGTACACGGTGATCACCACCGGGATGATGGTCCCTTCCTGTCCCTGGGTCTTGGCGTTGAAGGCCTTGCAAAAGTCCATGATATTGACCGAATGCTGACCCAGGGCCGGGCCCACCGGCGGCGAAGGGTTGGCCTGGCCGGCCGGTATCTGGAGCTTGATGTTGGTGATGACTTTCTTGGCCATGGCGTCCTCGTGTGGTTGCCTGCAACTGGCGGCCGGCGCGATGCGTTCCGGGGGAGGGGGTCGTCGTCTGTCGCCGGCGTCCGGGTTAACAAAACTCCTCTAGATCTTGGTCACTTGAACGAATTCGAGCTCCACCGGCGTCGAGCGTCCGAAGATGGAGATGAGGACCTTGATCTTGCCCTTTTCGGGCTTGACCTCCTCGACGACCCCGTTGAAGTTGGTGAACGGCCCGTCGATGACCCGGATCTCGTCCCCCTCCTCGAAGTGGAACTTGGGCTTGGGCTGCTTGATGCCCTCCTCCATCTGGGACTTGATCCGGTCGGCGTCGGCGTCGCCGATGGCCGTCGGCCCCTCGCCGGTGCCCAAGAAGTCGGTCACCTGGGGGGTGTCCTTGACCAGGTGCCAGGTCTGGTCGTCGAGGACCATCCGGACCAGGATGTAGCCCGGGAAAAACTTCCGCTCCGACTCCCGCTTCTGGCCCTTGACCATCTCGACGACCTTCTCGGTCGGGACCATGACCTCCTCGAAATATTCGGCCAGCCCATGGGACCTGGCCCGTTCGAGAATCGAGGCCTTCACCTTTTTCTCGAAGCCCGAGTAGGTATGGACGATGTACCACTTGTAGTCCACGCGACCGATCCTTGTTAGAAGGCGACCCGAACCGAAGGCCGGCGCCCGGAAAGCAACGGGTCACAGGGCGCCGGGGGCAAAGGAAAACGAGACCGCGACCGGGTTCCGGCCGCCGGTTCCAGGAGGCTCTCTCAAGCCGCCTTGCCGGTCATTAACTTGATGACAAACCTCAGGATGCCGTCGATGCCGAACAGGTACAGGGCGCTGATGAAGGTCAGGGCCAGGACGACCAGGGTCGAGGCCAAGGCCTCCTTGCGGGTGGGCCAGGTGACCTTCTTCAGTTCGACCCGGACCTCCCGCAGGAAGGTGGCGGTCACGTCGAACCACCGCCGCGGGGCGAAGGCACCGCCGGTCGCGGGCGCCTTCTTGGCCTCCCGCTTGGCCCCCCCCTCGCCCGGCGGGGCCTGGCTGGCGGACCCGTTCCTGGCGGTGGTCTTGGTCGTTCGCTTTTTCTTGGCCATGGTCTTTCCCTATGGGTGGCAGGCCAGGAGGGACTCGAACCCCCAACCCCCGGATTTGGAGTCCGGTGCTCTACCAGTTGGAGCTACTGGCCTGCAGGCGTCTCTACTTCACCTCCCGGTGGGGAGTATGGGTCCGGCAAAAGCGGCAGTACTTCTTGAACTCCAGGCGGTCTGGCGTCCGCCGCTTGTTCTTGGTGGTCGTATAATTCCGGCGCTTGCACTCGGTGCAGGCCAGGGTGATGATGTCTCTCATGTCGCGTCCTCTTCGGTCCAGCGGGCCGGCCCGCTGATCAGCGCCGACTGCCCGGGTTCTACTCGATGATCTTGCTGATCACCCCGGCGCCCACCGT
>CAZMVB010000056.1:0-13619 GCA_964569795.1 uncultured Desulfarculales bacterium
CCACCGGGCGCCGGAGTATGACGCCAGGGAGTTCATGACCATCATCCTGGCCTGGAAGCCCGAGCGGGTGGTCCTGGTCCTCAACGTCCTCTTCGGCGACGTCATCAAGATGGAGCGGGTGGCGGTCATGCAGGCGGTGAAGTGAACTGAATCACTGTTTGGAAATCCGAGGGAGTGGTGTTAATCTTGATCGCGGCCGCTACGGCCTCGTTTCAATCCACTGGAGTCTCGGTGGTTTTGGCCTGGGAGCAGGGTAACAAGGATTGACGGGATGAAACCGATTCGCCTGAGCCGCCATGCGGTCCAACAAGCCGCTTTCCGCGGAACCAACGAGGCTGAAATTCGGGAGGCCATTACAAACGGCCTGAGGGAACCGGTCAAACACGGCAGAGTAATGTACCGCCTCAACTTCGAGTACGGGGCTCGGTGGCAGGACCAGCACTACGCCATAAAACAGGTTGCGCCCGTGGTCGTTGAAGGCGATAATGAGATTGTAGTCGTAACCGTTTATACGTTCTTCTTTTGATCGGGAGTCGGCGATGCGAATGACTTATGACAGCGAGGTGGATGCCCTGTATATTCACCTGGTTGAAGGCGAGCATCAGTGCCGGACCGTTCGCATTAACGACCAAGTCAGCCTGAACCTCGGTCCGGGTGAGGTCCTGGTGGGCGTTGAGATACTCGACGCCACGAAGGTACTGGGTAGGGACCAATTGCCGCAACTGGTGGGGGACAACTACCTGGTAGGAGCGGCGTAACTACAGACAAAATATCGGCCGTTCTTCATGGCGGCCGTTTCATGAACCCCGTCTCGTCCGAGGCGGGGTTTTTCTTTGGTGACACATGGACACCTCGTTCGGCATCGGCATGGTCTTCCGGGCCCGGGACATGGCCGGGGGAGTGGTCCACGGCCTCGAAGGCCGGATGAAGTCCCTGGCCGGGGTCAGCGACCGGGCCTCGAGGCGCTTCGCCCGGAGCATGGACCGGATGCGGGCAGGCCTCAAACTCATGGCCGGCGGCGGAGCCGTGCTCGGCGCGATGGGGCTCCTGGTCCGCTCGACCGTAGCCAGCCAGAGGGCCCTGGGCGAGATGGGGTCCCTGGGCTACCGCAACTTCAACGCACTGGACAAGGCGGCCACCCAGTTCACCAACAAGTGGGCCGGATACAACAAGGCCCAGTTCATCACCGCGGCCTACGACATCAAAAGCGGCATCGAGTCTCTGTCCGACGAGGGGGTGGCCGCATACACCCGGATGGCCGTACTGACGGCCAAGGCGACCAAGGCCTCGGCCTCGGAGATGACCAAGCTGTTCGCCCTGATCTACGGAGTCTACAAGGATTCGTACAAGAAGATGTCGGACCTGGACTTCGGCCGGATGGTTTCCGGGGGGATCTCGGCCGCGGTCAGGGTTTTCCGGACCGACGGCCGGGACCTGGTCCAGGGCATCAGTAACATCGGCCGGGCCGCGGCCGGGATGGGGGTCAAGTTCCACGAGCAGCTGGCCATCCTGGGCGTGGCCAAGGGGGCCTACAACAGCGCGGCCGAGGCGGGCACCGGCTACCGGGCCTTCCTGACCACAGTCCTCAAGGCCCAGAAGGCCCTGGGAATGAGCTTCACCGACGCCCAGGGCCGGCTGCTGCCCTTTGTCAACATCATGAAGAAGATCGAGGCCAAGTTCGGGGACCTGTCCCAGGCCAAGGCCCAGCTGGCCCTGCAGAAGGCCTTCGGGTCGGCCGAGGCGGTCCGGTTTCTGATGGCCTTTACCGGCAAGACCACCTACCTGACGGCCAAGCTGCGCGAACTCAAGGGGGCGATGAAGGGCGGGATGGCGGTGACCGTCGAGATGGCCAAGGCCATGAACATGCGGATTGGAGACGTCCTGCAGCTTTTCGGCCAGCGGATGCACAACATGTTCGAGTCGATCGGCAAGACCCTGCTGCCGGTGGTCATCCCGATCGTCAACGCCGTGGGCAAGGTGATCACCGCGGTGCAGAAGTTCGCCTCGGAGAATCCCCGCCTGGTGGGGGCCATCACCCGGATCGTGTTCGCCGTGGGTGGCCTGGTCTTCGCCCTGGGCGCCGGCGCCGTGGCCTGGCACTTCTTCGGCCGATACGCTCGGTTCGCCATGGCCAGTATCGCCAAGACCTTTCTGCCGGTTTCCCTGGCCGTGGGGGCCCTGATCGGCATTATCTACCTGGTCCGGAAGGCCTGGAAGTCGAACTTCGGCGGTATCGCCACCACTCTCACCAAGTTCTGGAACAAGGTCAAGCTGGTCTGGGAGGGCATTTCGCAACTGATCGGGTCGTTCACCGGCCGGGTCGGGACCATGAGCGCCGACCTGGCCGACAAGCTGAAAAAGGCCGGTTTGTTCAAGTTCGTGGTCGGTGCGTTCAAATTATTCGCTCGCTTGAGGTTCTTTGTGGTCGGCCTGTTCCGGGGCATTTGGAGCGCCATTAAGGACGTCGGCCGCTGGGCCTGGGAATCCTTCGGGGTGTTCTGGCGGGCGATCAAGCCGGTGGTCCAGTGGCTGGGCCGGATGCTGCGGCAGTTGGGCCTGATCAGCTCAAACACGACTTTGGGCGGGGTCAAGAGCGTCGGTGTCACCGTGGGCAAGGTGACCGGGTACGTCATCGCCGGCGTGATCGGCTGGAAGCTGTTCCGCAAGGCCATCGTCCTGGCTAAGTTCGCCCTGAAGGGCTTCAAGGTGGCCATCTGGGCGGCGAAGGCCGCGGTGATCGGCACGAAAATCGTGATCGGCGGCCTGACCATGGTGCTCAAGGGAATGCGCCTGGCCTTGATCGCGGTTGGAGTGGCGCGCCGGCTGGCGTTCGGCTGGATCGGGGTGATCATCGCCGGCCTGGTGGCCGTGGCGATGCTGGTGGTCAAGTACTGGGACGACATCGTCGGGGCCGTCCGGGGAGCGCTCAACTGGATCGGCTGGGTCGCGTCCACGGTCTGGGATGCGATCAAGATCGGGGCGAAGGCCGTCGCGGACTTTTTCGTCATGGTCTGGAACAAGCCCGCCGAGGCCGCGGCCGAGGTCTGGAAGGCCATCGTCGGCGCAGTCAAGTGGGCCTGGGGAGTGATCAAGTCGGTCGGAACCGCGATCGGAGATTTTTTCAGTGGAGTCTGGAACAAGGTCAGTGAGGTGGCCGGGAATATCTGGCAAGGGATCAAGAACACCGTCACAGGTGTCCTGACCGGCATCGTGGACATCGCCAAACGGATCTTCGCCGGCATGCTCAAGATCGTCCTGGCCCCGATCAAGGGGGTGCTGTGGATCGCCTCGGCGTTCTCGAGCCGGGCTGGCCGGGCCTATGACCGGATCAAGGCCTGGGAGGACCGCCTGACGGGGCAGGGCCGGAAGGTAAAGGTGCGACCGTCCGATCAAGGCGAAGGCACTCAGTCCGGATGGGATTCGGCCCTGGGGTCCCAGCTGACGATGCCTGATGTAGCGAAGCGTGCCAGAGACAGTTTTGCGGATAGGATGATCGCCGAAGTCATGGCGAAGCGCGCCTCTCGCCCTCTGGAAGATACCGGACCCTTGCGCGTTGAAAGTGCAACTTCGCCCCAGGACCAGCAGGCTGGTCTAATTCAGCTGGCCGCGGCCATGGCCGAGATGGCCAAGCGCCCGGTTGTGGTCCAAATTGACGGCCGGGAGGTCGCCCGGGTCGTGGCCGATAGAGTGTACGAGACCGCCCGCCGGAGCCTGGGGCTGTGAGTCAGCGCGGGTTTCTGATCGGCTACGAGTCCCTGGAGGTCTTCGAGTTCCAGCTGAACCCGACCAACGTCACTGACGGCAAGGCTTCGAATTTTGCCGCCGTGGTCACCCCGGCCGGTTCCCAGCCGCAGTTCCAGTGGATCGCCGGCGAAAAAAGAACCGTCAGCTTCACCCTGCGCTACTACTTTTCCGAGGCCGACCAGGGCAAGGTCCAGGAGCGGTGCAATCGGCTGCTGAGCCTGCAGTACCCCGAGGTCGAACTGGGCCGGACCAAGCGGGCCCCGGAGCGGGTCCTACTGATCCTTGGCGATCGCCCGGACGTCCTGTGCCACGTGGCCAACGTCTCGGTCAAGTACGGCAAGGCCATGCACCCGGACAGCCTGCTGCCCCTGACCGCGGACGTCACCCTGACCCTCGAGGAAGACGAAGAGCGGGTGATCGGCCGGGAGGAGCTTCGGGACTGGCGGGCCACCGAGTCGGGGGCTGACTACGGTCCGGAGACGGAGGGCGGCTCGAAGGAGGCGGCCTCAGCCTCTAAGGAGGCCTGATCATGTCCGAGCGGTCCCTGGCCACCGGCGCCCCCCTGGTCGACTTCACCGATTACGCCCTGTGGGGCCGGGGCAGATCGATCGACACCACGCCCCGAGACGATGACCAGTATCACCGAGTCATGGACGGCCAGCGGATCGAGTACCTGGCCCATGACCTCCTGGGAGACGTCCGCCACACCTGGGTGGTGTTCGAGTTCCTGACGGCCGACCTGGGGCAGGTCGTCCATCCCGAGGAGATCCCGGCCGGGACCCTGGTTCGGCTACCGTCGCGCCGGCGTCTGGAAATGGATGTCCTGTCCAAGGTGGTCGAGTAATGCACAGGGAGCCCGTCTTCTACGTCCAGATCGAGGGCCAGGACCTGCCCTATGCCCTTCACGTCCGGAGCCTCGAATTCTCGGGGTCGGACAAGAAGCAGGACCGCTTGACCCTCACGTTCGAGGGCCTGCCGGCCGAGGCGGTGGATCATCCCCTGTTGCAGGAGGGCCTCCAGATCGAGGCCCGGTGGGGATACCTGGACGGCGACCTCAGCGACAAGGTCATCCTCAAGATCAAGGACGTCACGCCCCGGTTCGGCCGCACGGTGAGCCTGACCCTCAAGGCCTACTCCAAGGAGCACAAGGCCAAGGGCCGGGCGGCGAAAAACGTCTGGGCCAATAAAAAGGACTCGGACATCGTGAAAGACGTGGCCCGGGCCCTGGGCTTCAAGGCCGAGGTCGACGGCCTGCCCATCACCCGGCCCTGCTACCAGCAGGCCGGCCGGGACTACTTCGAGGTCCTGACCGACCTGGCTTATCGAAATAACTGCGTCTGGTGGGAGCGGAACGGGACCCTCTTTTTCCGGCAGGAAGCGGGCCTGATGGGTCAGACCCCGGACACGGGCTTCGAGTACCGGGCCGGGGCCGGGTCGCTGGTGAGCTTCGAGGTCAAGAACCGGAGCGAGGACAAGAAGCAGAAGGGGCCGGGCAAGCAGACCCAGCACGCCGGCGCGGACATCCTCAAGAAGCGGCGGATAGACAAGCGGGCCCACGACGGCCGCAACGATCAACGGGTGGCCCTGGGGAGAAAGACCCAGCTCCGGATTGACGCCGAGAGCGGCCGCGCGACACAGGTCCCGGGGACGTTCAACCAGAAGCGGGGCGAGACCGGCCAGACCCACTGCACCACCCAGCAGGACCCCAAGGTCGCCCGTCATGAGGCCCGGGCCGCCAACGCCCGGGCCGCCCACCGCGAGCTGAAGGCCTCGGCCGAATTCATCGGCCTGCCGTTCCTGCGGGAAAAGACGATCATCACCGTCACCGGGGTGAGCAAGAAACACTCGGGCAACTGGTACGTCCAGACCTGCCGGCACCACATCGACTCGGGCGGCTACAAAACCTCATGTGACCTGGTCCGGGGCGGCTCCCAGTCGCCCAAGACCTCGGGGGCCAAGACCAGATCCAGGGTCAACGCCGATCAGGCCGACCCGAACAAGAAGAGCGGACAGAAGACCCGGCAGGTGGTGGTCGTCCCGGCCGACGGCGGCCAGCCCTACAAGAAGGCGGTCAAGTCGTGATCGATGACGAGCAGCCCCCCGGCGAGCGGAAGTACATCGGGTACGTCAAGCGGACCCAGGACAAGAACGGCCGGGTCAAGGTCTTCATCCCGGGGATCCACGCCGAGAATACCCCGGTCGGCTCCCTGCCCGACGCCTGGCCGTCCATCCCCGGGGTCGGGCCCGGGTACGGGATGTTCGCCCCGGTCCAGGATGGCGCCCAGGTCTGGGTGGACTTCAACCCCGAGACCGGCCGGTGCATCTATCAGCCCGGCCCGGCCGCGGCCGGCGAGATCCCACCGGAGTTTCAGGACCACCAGGCCTTCGGGTTCAAGACCCCGAGTGGGCATGTCCTGGCCCTGGTGGACCGGGGCGGCGAAGAGGCGATCTACCTCAAGACCGCCCAGGGCCACAAGGTCAACCTGAGCGACGTCGGCCGGAAGGTCGAGGTAGAGACCAGCGGCGGCCACCAGGCCACCCTGGATGACGGCGGGGCCAAGATCACCCTGAAGCACGCTGGCGGTGCCAAGACCGAGATGGAGGCCGCGAAGATCACCCACACTGCTCCCCTTCATCAGTTCATCGGCAATGTCCAGATCCAGGGCTCGATAACGACCACCGGTGGAGGCACGGCCACCATCGACGGGACCATCACCGGCAACGCCGCCTTGCAGATCCAGGGTGACATCCAGACCGCCTCGAAGGTCATCGATCAGAAGGGCGATCTGACCAACCACACCAACCAGGGCCTGGCCCGGGATTAAGCCATGCAGCGAGAGATTCTGACCGGGCCCTCGATCCTTGATTCGGGGGGCAGGGCGGGCTTTCTGGTTCAGGCCCGGGGCCTGCCCCTCTACCGTCAGGAGATCGAGGCCTACCTGCTCACGCGCAAGAGATCCCGCCGGCAGCTGCCCGAGTACGGCTCCCAGGTCCACAACCTGCTGCTCAAGCTGATGCACCTCCGGGCCCTGGTTCCCATGATCCGGCGCTACGTGGCCGATGACCTGCGGTTCGGGGTGCGCCGTGGGTATCTGCCCTACTTCGAGGTCGGACAGATCGTGGCCACCCCCTTCCTGCAGTCGGGCGCCATCACCGTCCGGGTGACCTTTGCCGTGCCCGTCCTGGATCAGCGGGACGAGGCCCAGGTCCGGTTTAGACTTTCCCGGGAGGTTCGCTGATGAACGTCATTCCCCGGGACTATGACGGTATCCGGCAGTGGATCGTGGACCACATCTCGGCCGAGTACCCCGAGGCCTGGAACAACTTCTTCTCGTCAAGCCAGGGCATGGCCATCCTCGAAACCGTGGCCCACGTGGCGGCCATGGACCACCTCTACGCCGATCACCGGGAGCGGGAGGCTTTCCTGGGGCTGTGCATCGAAATGGCGAACGCCATGGAGCACTCCCGGAAGCTCGGCTACCGGCCCCGGTTCGCCTCGAGTGCCTCGGTCGATCTGACCGCCGAGATCGAGACGGCCCAGGCGGAGGACGTCACCCTCGAGGCCGGGTATCAGATCCGGCTCGAGGAAAACGACGACGGCCAGGACCTGGTCTTCGAGCTGGCCGAGGACCTGGTCATCCCGGCCGGTGAGACCACAGCCATGGTGAGCGCGACCGAGGGGGAGACCTTCTCCTTTGACTTTCTGGCCACCGGGCTCCCCTTTCAGCGTTATGAAATATTCGAGACGCCGGTCCTGGACGGGAGCGCCCGGGTCTATGTCGATGACCGCGAGTGGGAGGTGGTTGACGGTCAGCTCGACATGGCCGGCAAGGACGCCTGCCTGCTGACCATCGACGAGAACGACAAGGGCACCCTGGGGTTCGGGGACGGCGTGTTCGGGAACATCCCCGGGGACGGGGACCGGATCACCGGGACCTACCGGGTCGGTGGCGGCCGCCGGGGCAACGTGGCCGCTGGCGCGATCGACGTCCAGGTGGACGGGACCACAGCCTCGAATCAGAGCGTCACCATCCGCCTCACCAACACCGCGGCCGCCGGCGGGGGCGAGGAACGGGAGACCATCGAGCACATCAAGGCCTGGGCCCCGCGGTTCTTCGCCACCCAGGACTTCGGCAACACGGCCTCCAGCTACCACGTCCTGTCCAATCTGTGGAGCGATCCGGATCTCGGCCGGGTGGCCGTGGCCTCGGTCACCCTGGCCCAGAACACCCTCGAGGGCAACCTGGTCCACGTCTATCTGTGGGTCCATGACGAGGAAGGGGGCCTGACGGCACCCTCGGCCGCCTTCAAGGAGGCCTTCGAGGAGTGGTGGAACGGGAATGGAGACGAGTCCGAGACCGACCTCCTGAAACGGTTCGGCCGGAAACAGCTCACCGATCATGTCGAGGCCCACGACGGGGTGACCGTGCCGGTCAATCAGACCGTGGTCATCAAGCTCAAGAAGGGCTACGACCCGGTGGCCACCCCGGCCGCGGTCAAGGCCAAGGCCGAGGCCCTGATCGAAGGCCTGTTCTCCCACGACACGCCGTACAAGGGTCAGCCCTGGCCGGCGCCGGGCCAGGACTTCAAGGCCTCCTGGACCGTGCAGCTCATCCAGGACATCACCGAGGTCCACAGCGTCACCCTGACCGAGGGGGACCAGACCATCGAGGACGACGAAGTGGCCGTTCTCGGGACGCTTGACGTCACGGTGAACCCATGACCGATACCGTGTTCGATCGCAACCTGCCCCGGGTCAACCGGCAGGCGGGGCCCGAGTTCGCCATCCTGGACGAGGTGATCAGCCTCGTCCGCCAGGCGGTCCGGGCCCGGCTCGACGACTACTACGCCCTCTGGCGGCCGCTCACCTGCCCGGCCGAGAAGCTGGACATCCTGGCCCAGGACATCGGGCTCGAGCGCTCCGACATGGACGGTGACGATCAGTTCTTCCGTCACAAGGTACTCCGGTTCGCCGAGATCTGCCGGGCCAAGGGGACCGGCTTCGCCCTGGCCCTGATGCTTCAGGTCTCGGGCATCGAGCTTCGCCGCCTGGTCGAGATGTGGGAGGTCATCGACGGCACGGATCCCCTCGAGACCCACTTCGTCGAGCAACGACCCGAGGGCACCCCCGGGGTCGATTACGGCCGGTCCTCGAAGTTCAGCCTCGAGGTGGCCTCGGACTTCGTCTGCTTCACCGAGGATCAGATCGACCGGATTATCGCCCTGGTGGGTCAGGTTAAGCCCCTGCACGCCACCCTGCTCGAGATCCTGGCCACCCGGGCCTACCAGGTGGCGGCCCGGACCAAGGCCGAGGGCGAGTCCGAGACGGTGGCCCGGATCATCGTCAACCTGGCCCCCTGGAACATGGACAGCGCCCGGCATCCTGAGGTGGACAACTCCGGCCGGGTGAAGATGTCCTGCTCCCTGACCAGCTCCTACCCGGCCAGCTTCCGCCGGCCCGGCCTGGACTGCTTTCCGCCCATGGACCTGGGGCAGCCCCACCTGCCCCTGGACGAGACCATGGGCCTGAGATTCACGGGAGGTTACTGCGTTGAGTGACATGAGCGATCAGATCACCCGGGCCGAGATCACGGACATGTTCCGGGACAAGCTGGCCCACATGTTTTCCGACCGGAGCGGGACCTACTGGCCGGCCAAGTTCGCCGTGTGCGACGACGGCCACGAGGCCGACCCCGAGTCGCCCTGCTACTCGAAACCGCTCCCGCCGGACCGGACCATCACCGCCCTGCCGGATCCGGAGCACATCATCGCCCAGAAGGCTCTTTCGACCGGGGACGTCCAGTTCGTGGGCAACGGCGCCGTGTCCTGCCAGTGCTACCTGACCGCGGCCGACGGGACCGGGGTCTGCTCCCGGGTCATCATTCTGGACAACGAGGACGATCCCCTGGCCGTGGCCACCTTCCCGGTAGAGGTCCTCAACGCCCAGAAGTCCTTCAAGCACATCGTCACCTTCCAGTTTTAGGAGGTCAACGTGGCCCTCGTGCCTGACATCCGAGAGGGCGAGCACTACATCAGCGCCGCCCTGAACCGAAAGTTTTTCGGACCCATGCCTCCGGGGGTGTACCTGGGGTACGTACTTTCGCCCGGCAACGGCATGGAGCTGAGCGTCGCCCCGGGCCCGGAAGGGGTCAGCGTCGCCCTGGTCGATTTTGACGGGTACAGCCTGACCGTCTCGACCAAGGCCACCGAGATCCTGGACCTGGGCGTGTCCGACCAGGAGCGGACCCTACGGATCGTGATCGAGGCCATGTACGTCCAGGGCAACACGGAGACCACGGCCGAGCTCAAGGCCATCCTGGCCGAAAACGTCCAGGATCATCACGTCGTCCTGGGCACGGTGGTCATCCCGGCCAACGCCACCCAGTTGACCGCGGAGATGATCGCCGGCACCGGCCGGGAGATCGCCCCGACCACGGCCACCCACCTGGCCGCGGACCCGGCCCATCCTGCGGACAGGATCGAATTCGACAACTCGACGGCCGGCCTGGACGGGGATCCCGACCGGGTGCAGGCCGCCCTCGAGGCGGTCAAGGCCGCCATCGACGGCGCCTCGGGCGACCTGGCCGATCACCAGGCCGCCGATCCCGCCCATGCGGCCGCCAAGATCAGCTTCGACAATTCGTCCGCCCAGCTGCCCGGTTCCCCGGACCGGGTCCAGGCGGCCATCGAGGCCCTGGCCGGGAATTCCTCGGCCTACGCCGCGGCCCGGGTCAAGAGCGTCACGGTCGAGGCGATCAGTACCACTGAGCTGAAGATCTCGAAGGGCGAGGTTTCCCTGCCCGAGCTCGGCGAGGACCAGGTCACCAACGGAGACTTCGAGACCGGGGACACCACCGGGTGGACCGGGAACGACGCCACCCTGGCCGCCACCGGCGGGGCGGCCCAGTCTGGCTCTTACGGCCTGGAGGTCACTGCCTCGGCCGACGGTGGGAGCGCCCAGGCCGTGATAACCGTCGAGCCCGAGAAGTTCTACCGCCTGAGCGCCCATCTGAAATCCTCGGCCTCGGGCCATCAGGTGAGGGTCACCGTCCGGGACCAGGATCACGGGATCTTCCTGCATCAGCTCGACTGGGAGTACCTGGCCACCTACACTCAAAGGCAGGCCCTGGTCTTCATTCCCCCGGGATGCACCCAGGTCCGCCTCGACCTCCAGGTCGAGACCAGCGGCGAAGTGGGCTGGTTCGACAACGTGAGCCTCGAGCCGGTCGAGTTCATCACCTGTTTTCTGCCCGGCGACCTGATCCTCACGCCCTCCGGGCTGTCGGCCAGTACCTTCTACTACGTCATGCTCGAAAAGCCGGCCACCGGGAACATCATCACCGCGGGCCAGATCAGCGTCGTCACCACCGCGCCCACGCCGTCCGGGATCCCGTCCCTTTGGTTCGACGGGGTCCTGCGGGTCATCGGTGTCGCCCGGACCAACGCCTCATCCGAGTTCCTGACCTACCGCTACTATGGCCAGGGGATGTACCTCTATGATGAGGCTCAGCCCGAACTGAATTACGGCACGGCCACGACCTGGACGGACGTCGATTTGGCATTCGTGCCCGGATTCACCCGGATCTTCTACGGGCATCTTCTGGCCGAGGTCTACGGCTCGTGCTACCACTACTTCCTCTTTGTGCGGGCCAAGGGCGCCACGGGCGACGGCCATCTAAGCCATACCACGGCCACCTTCAGGTGGGGCTCCACGGCGGTGGAATTCCAGCAGACCGGCCAGGCCATGCACCAGATCGGAACCGACGAGAACCAGACGATCCAGTACATTGTGGGCGGTACCGGCGGGAGTGGTTACCGGGGCTACATCTACACCAATGGCTGGCTGTGGCCATAGGAGGCGAAGATGAATCTCGCGATCGTTTATGACCCTACCTCGGGCCAGATCATCCTGACTCGCCGGGTGAGAGAGGACGTCCCTTTTGACGACGTCCCGGACCTGATAGGCGCCGCCGATCTGGCGGCCGAGGTCAAGGACGTCCTGTGGCCCGGGTCCGGGACGGACAACGAGACCCAGACCGCCCTGGGCGAAGTGGTTCGCCTGGCCCGGGACAAGGCGCTGGCCGTGCTGATCCTGCCCGACGGCGACCCGCCGGACCCGGAAAACAAGAAGGTGTCCGGCGGCGCCGTGGTGGACAAGACCGAGTCCGAGCTGGTGGCCGGCCTCAAGGTGAAACGGGTCGCCTACATCAAGGCCCTGGCGGCCAACCTCTTGAGTCAGACCGACTGGAAGGTCATCCGCCACCGGGACCAGCTGGCCGCCGGCGCGGCCACGGACCTGACCGACACCGAGTACCAGGACCTCCTGGCCGCCCGGCAGCAGGTCCGGGACACCTCGACCCAGCTCGAGGGCGAGGTCAACGCCAAGCTTAAGGTCAGCACCATCATGGCCGTGGACCTCTCACCCCTCGAGGCCCTGGCGTGACCGGCCAGGAATACTTCGGCTGGACCCTCGGTGCCCTGGTCCTCGCCGGACCTGCCCAGTTCCTCTTCACCCGGTGGTGGCTCAACCGGTCCCGCCGGATCGACCCCGGGGACTGTGACCGGAAGCACAGCGCCCTCGATGAGCGCCTGACCAAGGGCGACGGTCAGTTCGAGAGCATCCTCCTCACCCTCGGCCGGATGGACGAACGCGACGTCACCAAGAGCCTCATCCTGCTCCGGATCTGCGACGCCCTCAACGTCCTGCTCCCCAAGGATCAGCGCATCCCCTGCGATGACCTGATCGACACCCTGCGTAAATCCTGACAGGCCCTCGGGCCTGTTCCATTCAACCGGGCCTGTGGCCCGAAGGAGGCACAACTATGTGGCTGATCAACCTGCTTTACGGCTTGACCGGATGGTTCCTGTTCGGCCTGGTCACCATCGGCGCCTGGCGGGTGGCCGACCGGTTCATCCTGCCCGGTCTCAACTTCACCGACGAGATCAAGAAGGGCAACCTGGCCGCCGGCATGGTCACCGCGGCCGTGGTCGCCGGCTGGTTCATCGGCGGGGCCCTGCTGCTCGGCCGGGTCCTGGGGTAGGCCATGACCGCCCTACTGCTGGCAGTGCTCATGGGGGCGGGCGCCGGCCCGCCCTGCGGCCCCTACCTCAAGTCCCTGACCCTGCCGCCCAAGGCCTTTCAGTCGCCGGCGGCCCGGCGCCGGTTCAAGACCGGGTTCGATCGGCACTTCCGCCACTACGGCAAGCGGTACTGGGGCCCCACCTTTGACTGGCGGCTGCTCAAGGCCCAGGCCTGGGCCGAGTCCGGACTCAGGGAGAAGGTCGTCGCCCGGGACGGTGGCCGGGGGATCGCCCAGTTCATGCCGGCCACGGCCCGGTGGGTGGCCAAGGCCGCCCATGTCCCGAACAAGCCCCTCACGGCGAAGTGGGGCATCGCCATGCAGGCTTATTACTTACGCCAGATCTTCAAGGGCACCCAGCGGGCCGGCTTCAAGGGGCCTGACCCCGAGTGTTTCGCCCTGGCCCTGGCCGGCTACAACTCCGGCCCGGGCAACGCCGGCCGGGCCTGGCGACTCGCCAGGAAGCCGAAGTGGTGGTGCCTGGTCGCCCGGCAGTACCACCGGGTCACCGGCCGCTGGGCGAGGACCACCCTGAAGTACGTCGGCCGGATCCGGTGGGCGTACCTCGAGATGAGGAAGGGTAGGTAGATGGGCTTCTCGAAAATCATCGGCTTCGGAAGTAAGGCTGTCGGCTGGATCATCTCGATTTTCTTCGGGAGCAAGTCCAGCATCTTCCTTACCCTGGCCCTGGTCGGGGCCGCGGCCTTCGGGACGATCCAGTACTGGCGGGCCGAGGCCTACAAGGCCCGGGTGGACAAGGCCAAGCACGACATCGCCGTGCTCAAGGACAACCAG
>CAZMVB010000057.1:0-11642 GCA_964569795.1 uncultured Desulfarculales bacterium
CTTGAAGGCGGGGCCGACCGCGCCACCACCGCCAGGCGGATATCAACGTCATGTTATTGTCAACTAGGGGCTGAACTGTCCAATTGGCCGGTTTCAATGCTACTCGCCTTCCGGGACACTCGGGCGGTTTATAGTGACATGCAAGTCGCCACCCCATGGGCGTACAGCAGACCCTCCTGGTCGGTGACCCGGCCCTCGGCCGTGGCCAGGCGGCGGCCGACGTGGATCACCCGGCCCTCGCCGCGAAGCGGTCCGGTCTCGGCGAATAGAGGCCGGATAAAATTGACCTTCAGCTCGGCCGTGGTGTAGCCCCTTTCGGCCAGGAGGGTCGAGTGCACGGCATGGGTCATGGCCGCATCCAGCAGGCTGCAGACGATCCCGCCGGTCACGGTCAGGGCCGAGTTGTAGAGGTGCTCGCCGGGCGTCAGTTCGAACACGCATCGTCCCTCCTCGACCTCGACCAGGCGCAGGCCCAGCAGCTTGACAACGGGCGGCTCGGGGACCTCGCCCCGGAGCATGGCCCCCAGCGCCTCCAGCCCGGAAAGGCCCGCCAATCCGGCGGCGATGAGCTTCGGGTCCTCCCAGGTCACGGTCCGCGTCCGCGTCTTTGATTCGGGTCCGGATTCATTCATGATTTAAGCTCCCTTGCCTTGGCCGTAGGGTTCAAGGTCGTGGTGGTGAAGCTTCGGCCCGGGCCCCTTTTTGAGTGAGGGGGCCGGGCCGGCCGCGAGGCCGCTGCAACCGGGCTGGACATATGAAGATCAGACTGGACTGTGAAGCCATAGACAGGTCAAATAAAAAACGGCGTGCCCCAAGCCCAATGTGGTCCGCAGGAGGAGAGAATATTTCAGTCAGCGAGCAACTAATTGATATTGATCTATTTGAATAAAAAAATACGGCTCTGCTGTCTACTCCCCATGTCTCCCGGACAAAACGGCCAGCATGACCGCCGGCTTTTCTCCCCGGCAGACCAGGCGGTGGGGGGTCTGGGACAGGTAGGCGATCGTATCCCCCTTTTTGAGGACGTGCTTGTCCGGGCCCAGGGTGATCTCGACCTGGCCGGACAAGATATACAGGAACTCCTGGCCGTCGTGGGTGGCCGGGGGGCGCGGCCGGGCCCCGGGTTCGAGGGTGACCAGCAGCGGCGTGAAGGCCCCGCCCGAGATGTCGGCCAGGGACTCGTAGGCGTAACCATAGGACACGCCGCCCTTGGTGGCGTAGCGCGAGGCGGGCCGGCGCTCCTCGGCCCGGACGACCTGATAGGGGGCGTCCGACAGGTCATGGATCAGTTCGCTGACTTGGCAGCCCAGGGCCTGGGCCAGGTGGATCATCGCCCCCAGGGGCGGCGAGATGAGCTGGTTTTCGAGCTGGGACAGAAAGGCGGTCGAGAAACCGGTCCTGTCGGCCAGGTCGGTGAGCGACCACCCCTGCCGGGCCCGGCGGTCCTTGATCCGGGCGCCGACCCGGACCTTTTCCGGGTCCACCGGGGCGCCGCCGGCCATCTGGTCCAGGAAGGAGTCTTCCCTGGCGTCCCGGCCCCGAATCAGATCGCGGTCGGTCGTCTCGCGGTCGGCGGGCACAATCCCCCCATTTCCAGCGGTCACTTGTTGGCGGCGTAGAGCACGGCCAGGATGGTCGTCTCCAGATCGCCGTGGGTGGTCACCAGGTGCGGGGTGGTCGAGTCGTAGTAGATGGCGTCGCCCGGCTCCAGGACGAATTGCTCGCCGGTGAACCTGACCTCCAGGGCCCCGGTCAGGACAAAGATGAACTCCTGACCGTCGTGGTCGCTGAGCTGATGGTCGCCGCCGGTCGGGGTCAGGGTGACCAGGAAGGGCTCCATGGACCGGTTGCGCTTGTCCGGGGCCAGGGGCATGTAGGTGTAGCCGTAGCGTTCCTGCTTTTCGCCCGAGAACCGGGAGACCACCCGCCGGTCGGCCGCCCGCAACACGGCGTAGGGCCTGTCCTCGCCGGTGGTGATGAAGGTCCCCATGGACATGTCCAGGGCCTTGGCCAGACGGATCAGCATCCCCAGGGGCGGGTCGTACTCGCCCGACTCGATGGACTTCAGGGTGTCCAGGTCCAGCCCGGTCCGGCCGGCCACGTCCTCGAGGGTCAGACGTTCCTGCTCGCGAACGGCCTTGACCCGGGGGCCGATCTCGGCCGGCAGTTCGCGGGCGGCGGCCTTGGCCGGCTCGGCCTGGGCCCCGGCGTAGGCGGCCACGTCGGCCAGGTAATCGGCCTCGGCCTGGGAGCCGGCCCCGACCCGGGCCATCTCATCCAGCCGGTGGTGGGCGTTTTTGTCTTTAGGGTCGGCCACGATGCACCTCAAATGCCGCCTACGAAATCGGCCCCGGCCCGCAGGGCGGCCTCGTTGACCGGGATCATGGGGCGATAGCGCTCCTCGAGGGTCTCCTCCAGGGTGGCGATCAGCCGGTCCAGGGGCATGACCTTGGCCCTGGCGACCAGCCCCCCCAGCATGACCATGTTGGCCAGCCGGTCGTTGCCGGCCTGGGCGGCCAGTTCGATGGCCGGGATCATTATAACATCCCGGGCCGAAATCTGGACCTCGGCCGCGTCACGGTCGCTGATGAGCGAGGCGTTGACCAGGATCAGGCCCTTTTTCCCAACCCGGGGCCCGAACTTGACCAGCGACGGCAGATTCATGGCCACCACGGACACGGGTTGGTGGATGATGGGCGAGCCGATGGGGCGATCCGAGACGACGACGGTGCAGTTGGCCGTGCCGCCCCGCATCTCGACGCCGTAAACCGGCATGTAGGTCACCTGCCGGCCGTCGGCCATGGCCGCCTCGGCCAGGAGATTGCCGATGAACATCACACCCTGCCCGCCGAATCCGGCGAAGATCACGTCAAAGTACATTACAGTCCGTCCACCCCGGTCCGTTCCTTGAACACCCCCAGCGGGAAATAGGGGATCATCTCTTCGGCCACCCGGGCGTTGGCCTCGAGGGGTTTCATCTTCCAGTTGGTCGGGCAGGCGGCCAGAAACTCGACAAAGGCGAAGCCCTTGTCCTCGACCTGGTACGAAAAGGCCTTGCGGAGGGCCTTTTTGGCCCGGACCAGGTTCTTGGGATTGTCCACCGCGACCCGGGTCGAATAGGCCACGCCCTCCAGGGTGGCCAGCATCTCGGCCATGCGGATGGGGTAGCCCGCCTCGTGAAGGTCCCGGCCGTAGGGGGTGGTGGTCGTCGTCTGGCCGAGCATGGTCGTCGGGGCCATCTGGCCGCCGGTCATGCCGTAGGTGGTGTTGTTGACGAAGACGACCGTCATCAACTCGCCCCGGTTGGCGGCGTGGACGATCTCGGCCGTGCCGATGGCCGCCAGGTCACCGTCGCCCTGGTAGGTGAACACGAACCGGTCCGGCCGGGCCCGCTTCACCCCGGTGGCCACGGCCGCGGCCCGGCCGTGGGGCGCCTCGAGCACGTCCACCTCGAAATAATCGTACAGAAACACCGAGCAGCCCACCGAGGCCACGCCGATGGTCTTCTCCCGCAGGTCGAACTCGTCCAGGCACTCGGCCACCAGGCGGTGAATGATCCCGTGGTGGCAGCCCGGACAGAAGTGGAACGGGACGTCGGCCAGGGCGGCGGGTCTCACGAACACGTCCTTCACGACCGCCCCCTCTCAAGAACTCTTGATCGAGTGGTAATGGTCCGGCGTGAACCTCTCACAAACATGTCCTTCAAGATCTCCCCTTTTTGAGAGATTTTCTTATTTCGCTCAAGAGTTCGTCGGGCGTCGGGATCGAGCCCGGCGGCCGGCCGTAGAAATCGACCGGGACCCGGCCGCCGTTGACCGCCAGCTTGACGTCCTCGACCATCTGGCCGGTGTTGAGTTCGACCACCAGGAGGCGCTTGGCCGAAGAGGCCGCGGCGGCCAGGGCCTCATCCGGGAAGGGATAGACCGTGATCGGCCGGAAGAGCCCCACGGCCAGTTTCTTGTTCCGGGCCAGGTCCACCGAGGTCTTGAGGATCCGGGCCACCGAGCCGAAGGCCACCACCAGCAGGTCCAGTTTTTCGTCCGAAGCGTTGCCGTAGGTCTCGAACCTGAGCTCGCGACGCATCCGCCGGTATTTCTTCAGAAGATGCCAGTTGTGCTCGGTCAGTTCGCCGTCGGCCAGGTAGAGGGACTTGAGCAGCCGGGGGGCACGGCCGACGCAGCCCTCGAGGATCCAGTCCTTGTCCGGGAGGCGGGGCCGATGGTAGGGCTTGAGTTCGACCGGCTCCTTGATGTTGCCAATCAGGGCGTCGCCCAGGACGACCACCGGGTTGCGGTAGCGGTCGGCCAGGTCAAAGGCGAGCATGGTCAGGTCGTAGTTCTCCTGGGCGGTGGACGGGGCGAGGACGATGGTCCGGTAGTCGCCGTGTCCGCCGCCGCGGGTGGCCTGGAAGTAGTCGCCCTGGGAGGGGTGAATGCCGCCCAGGCCCGGGCCCGAGCGGGACATGTTGACGATCACCCCGGGAATCTCCGAGCCGGCCATGTAGGAGATCCCCTCCTGCTTGAGGCTGATGCCCGGGCTGGAGGACGAGGTCATGGCCCGGACCCCGGTGGCCCCGGCGCCCAGGAGCATGTTGATCGAGGCGATCTCGCTCTCGGCCTGGATAAAGGTCCCGCCGACCTTGGGCAGTTCCCGGGACATCATCTCCGGAATGTCGTTCTGGGGGGTGATGGGGTAACCGAAGTAGAACCGGCACCCGGCGGCGATGGCCCCCAGGGCGATGGCCTCGTTGCCCTTGACCATCACCCGTTCCGCCTTCCGCTCCTTCTTGTTCGCCGTCGCCTTCATGGTCACCTACTTACGCACGGTAATCACCACGTCCGGACACATCCAGGCGCAGAAACAGCAGCCGGTGCAGCCCGTCAGGTCCTGGGCCTCGGCCACGGGATAACCCTGTTTGTTCAACCGCTCGGAGATGTGGAGGCACTTCTTGGGGCAGAAAGTGACGCACAGTCCGCAGCCCTTGCACCGCTCCTCGTTAAAGCTCAGTTCCGCCAAAAATCCCGCCTTTCCTTATCAGCCCAAGTTTTCGAGCGTCTTGTCCAGCGAGGCCTTGTCCTGGACGCCCAGGGTGGTCACCGGCCCCTGGGTGTCGCACTTGTTGATCAGGCCGCCCAGGACGGTCTTGGGGCCGACCTCGATGAAGGTGTCCACGCCCTGGGCGACCATCCAGTCCACGATCTCGAACCAGCGGACCGGGCTGACCATCTGGCGCTTCATGATGTCCAGCAGGTCGGCCGCGTCCGCGGCCGGCCGGGCGGTGACGTTGGTCGGCATGGGGACCGTCGGGTCGGCGAAGCCGGCCGCGTCCAGCTCGGCGGCGAACTCCGTAATAGCGCCGTCCATGAGCGGGCTGTGCCAGGCGCCGGAGACCTTGAGGGGGATGGCCTTGCCGCCGGCCTCCTTGGCCAGGGCGGCGGCGGCGCTGACCGCCTCCTGGGCGCCGGTGATGACCGTCTGGGTCGGGGCGTTGAAGTTGGCCGGCCGGACCAGGCCGCCGGCCTTTTTCGTTATTTCTTCGACCCGGGCCGCGTCCAGGCCGACCACGGCGGCCATGGCCCCGGGGTTTTTCGTGGCCTCGCGGTCCATGAGGGCCCCGCGCCTCGCGGCCAGCTTGACGGCCGCCTCGGGGGTGATCACCCCGGCCGCGGCCAGGGCCGGGTACTCGCCCAGGGAATGACCGGCCACGGCCGCCGGCGCCACGCCCTTTTGGGTCAGACACATCCAGGCCATCAGATCGACGCAGCACAGGGCCGGCTGGAGGTTCACGGTCTGGGTCAGCTCGTCCAGGGGACCCTCCAGGCAGAGCCTCTTAAGGGGCCGGCCGGAGAGCTCGTCGGCCGCGTCGAACAGCCGGGCCGCCCCCGCGTCGAGAGCGGCCAGTTCGGCCCCCATGCCCACGTACTGGGAGCCCTGACCGGGAAAAACAAAGGCCACCTTGGCCACGATGCACCTCGCGTCAAGCAATACGGTTGGCGTAAGTCAGTAATTTTAGGGCCTGAGCCAGGCCATTGCAAGTCAAAAGTCGTCCCCAGACCGCACCTGTTCATCTGAACCTGGAAGGTAAAGCCGGATTATGACGGTATCGTTTTTAAAATAACCTTGCCTCGGGGCCGGTCGCACCCGCCCCCGGGCAGGCCGATTAGCGGGACATGGAGTCCAGGAACTCCTGGTTGGTCTTGGTGCCGTGCATCTTCTCCAGGAGGAACTCCATGGAGTCCACCGGGGACAGGGGCGACAGGAGCTTGCGCAGGATCCAGACCCGGTTGAGGACCTCCTCGGTGATCAGCAGCTCCTCCTTGCGCGTGCCGGACCGGTTCATGTCCATGGCCGGGAAGACGCGCTTGTCGGCCAGCTTGCGGTCCAGGTGGATCTCCATGTTGCCGGTGCCCTTGAACTCCTCGAAGATGACCTCGTCCATGCGGGAGCCGGTGTCGATCAGGGCGGTGGCCATGATGGTCAGGGAGCCGCCCTCCTCGAGGTTGCGGGCCGCGCCGAAGAAGCGCTTGGGCCGGTGCAGGGCGTTGCTGTCCACGCCGCCGGACAGGATCTTGCCCGAGGGCGGGACCACGGTGTTGTAGGCCCGGGCCAGGCGGGTGATCGAGTCCAGGAGGATGATCACGTCCTTCTGGTGCTCGACCAGGCGCTTGGCCTTCTCGATGACCATCTCGGCCACCTGGACGTGGCGTTCGGCCGGCTCGTCAAAGGTCGAGCTGACCACCTCGCCCTTGACGGTGCGCTGCATGTCGGTCACTTCCTCGGGCCGCTCGTCGATGAGCAGGACGATCAGGGTCACCTCGGGGTGGTTGGTGGTGATCGAGTTGGCGATGGCCTGGAGGAGCATGGTCTTGCCGGTCCGCGGCGGGCTGACGATCAGTCCCCGCTGGCCCTTGCCGATGGGGGTCATCAGGTCCATGATCCGGGTCGAGAAGTTGTCGGGGTCGGACTCGAGATTGAGCTTCTCGTCCGGGTAGAGCGGGGTCAGGTTGTCGAACAGGATCTTTTCCCGGGCCACCTCGGGATCGTCGTAGTTGATGGCCTCGACCTTGAGCAGGGCGAAGTAGCGCTCGCCGTCCTTGGGCGGGCGGACCTGGCCGGAGATGGTGTCCCCGGTGCGCAGGTTGAACCGCCGGATCTGCGACGGTGAGACGTAGATGTCGTCCGGGCCGGGCAGGTAGTTCGAGTCCGGGCTGCGCAGGAAGCCGTAGCCGTCCTGGAGACACTCGAGCACGCCCTCGCCGTAGATCAGGCCGTTCTGCTCGGTCTGGGCCTGGAGCAGGGCGAAGATGAGCTCCTGCTTGCGCAGGCCGCTGGCCGACTCGATGTTGAACTCCCGGGCCATCTTGGCCAGGTCGTTGATCTTCATGGCTTTGAGTTGAGAGATCTTCATTTCCGAGCGGGACTTGTCGCCGTTCTTGCGCGCCCGTTCGGGGTCCTTGACCGGCCCGCGCGCGGCCGCCTTAGGCGACGGCTGGGCCTCGACATTGGATTGGGGCTCTGTCATGTAATTACTGAAGACGTGAGGGTTACAGGTAAGTGGGTGAAAAACCCGATTAAGTCTGTCGGCTGAAAAAAAGCGGCAGGTGCACTTTTTGACTACACTAGTCCGCCCGGCCTGTCAAGCCTTTTCGTCTCCGCCCGAGGGCGGGGCCTCCCGGTCCAATCCGGTCATGACCTCGGCCATGTCCGGGGCCAGGGGGGCCGTAAGAAGGATCGTCCGGCCCTCCACGGGATGGTCGAACTCGAGCCGCCAGGCGTGGAGCATCTGGCGGGAAACCCGCTCCAGCACCCGGCGGACCGGGCCGGGCAGGTCCTTGGCCCGGCCGGCCGCCCGGCCGCCGTAGGTCTCGTCGCCGACCACCGGGAAGCCGGCGAAACTCAGATGGACCCGGATCTGATGGGTCCGGCCGGTCAGGAGGTCCACCTCGAGCCGGCTGACCCCGGGCCAGACCCTTTCCCGCCGCCACCGGGTCAGGGCCTCCCGGGCGCCGGCGCCGTCCACGGCCATCCGGTGGCGAAGGACCGGGTGACGGCCGATGGGCCGGTCCATTTCCCCGGTCGCCGGCGGCCGGCCCCAGACCAGGGCCACATATGCCTTTTTGACCCGGCGTGACTTGAACTGCTCCACCAGGCCCTGGTGGGCCTGGTCGGTCTTGGTCGCCACCAGGACCCCCGAGGTGTCCCGGTCCAGGCGATGGACGATCCCGGGCCTCAGCTCCCCGCCCACGCCGGCCAGGTCCTGGCAATGGTACAGCAGGGCGTGGACCAGGGTCCCGGTGTAGTGCCCCGGGGCCGGGTGGACCACCAGACCCGGCGGCTTGTTGACCACGATCAGGTGCTCGTCCTCGAACAGCACCTCCAGTGGGATCGGCTCCGGCCGCAACTCGACCGGCTCGGCCGGCGGGATGACCAGTTCGATCGTCTGGCCGGCCTTGAGCCGGTAGGCCGGGCGAACCAGCCGGCCGTCCACGTTGACCAGCCCGGCCTCGATCAACTGCTGGAGACGGTTCCGGCTGATTTCGAGCAGACGAGAGGCGACAAAGACATCCAGCCGCGTCGAGGCCGCCGCGGCGTCCACTTCCAGGTGGTGCACTTCCAAAGGATGTTGACCGCCGCCGGTGGGGATAGGGCCTACTGTACTTCCAACGACAGCATCGAGGCGATGTTCTTCTCGATGTCCCTCTCTTTGGACTTGGTGGCGATGCTGATCTCCTTGACCAGCAGATTCCGGGCCGTGTCCAGCATCTTGCGCTCGCCAAAGGACAGTTCCTTGTCGCCCTTGAGCAGGCACAGGTCGCGCAGGACCTCGGCCACCTCGGTCAGCGATCCGGTCTTGATCTTTTCCATGTAATCCCGGTAACGCCGGTTCCAGGTCTGGGAGTTGACGCTGGCCTTGCGCTCCTTGAGGATCTGGTAGATGGCCTTGACCTCCTTCTTGGTGATGACGCTCCGCAGGCCGACGTTTTGGACGTTGTCCACCGGGATCATGATGATCATGTCGTTTTCGAGGATCCTCATGATGAAGAAATCATGCGTATCACCGGATATTTCCCGCTGCTCGATGGATTCGATGCGGCCCACTCCATGGGCGGGATAGACCGCCAAGTCACCGATCTGGAACATGATCTATTTCCTCCTCACACATTTTTTCATTAATAAATTTTATCACAAAATTGTCCCAAAACCAACTCCAAATTCATTCCGGCCTTTGGGCCCGGCCGGGGGTTTCCCTGGCGACCGGAAGCTCCTGATTTTTATGCCTAATGATGATAATAACATCATTTGACCCGCTCCGGAAAGCGGGCGAACGTCCCCAGGACCGCTCCAGGTGACGGGAAAGGGCCGCCCCGGATGGGGGCGGCCCTTGTCAGGTTCAGGGAGAGCGGATTACTTGAACAAGTGCTCGAGCCAGCCCTGCTGCAGGGCGACGTACAAGGGGGCGGTCACCAGGCTGACGACGCTCATCAGCTTGATGAGGATGTTCATGGCCGGACCAGAGGTGTCCTTGAAGGGATCGCCCACGGTGTCGCCGACCACGGCCGCCTTGTGGTTGTCGGAGCCCTTGCCGCCGAATTTTCCGGCCTCGATGTACTTCTTGGCGTTGTCCCAGGCGCCGCCGGCGTTGGCCATGAACAGGGCCAGGAAGGCGCCCATGACGGTCGCGCCGAGCAGCATGCCGCCCAGGGCCAGCCGGCCCAGGACCAGGCCGACGATGACCGGGGTGCAGACGGCCACCAGGCCGGGCACGATCATCTCCTTGAGGGCGCCGCCGGTGGCGATGTGGACGCAGGTGGCCGGATCGGGCTCGGCCCCCTCCTTGCCCTCGAGCAGGCCGGGGATCTCGCGGAACTGGCGCCGGATCTCCTCGACCATCTTGAAGGCGGCCCGGCCGACGGCGGTCATGGTCAGGGCGGCGCAGAGCATGGGGATGATCGCCCCGATGAACACGCCGATGACCACCAGCGGATTGAGGATGGTCAGGGTGGCGATGGACACCTTGGCCGCCTGGGAGTAAGCGAAGAACAAGGCCAGGGCGGTCAGGGCCGCCGAACCGATGGCGAAGCCCTTGCCGATGGCGGCGGTGGTGTTGCCCAGGGCGTCGAGACCGTCGGTGATCTTGCGGGTCTCCGGACCCAGGCCGGACATCTCGGAGATGCCGCCGGCGTTGTCGGCAATGGGTCCGTAGGCGTCCACGGTCATGGTCGCCCCGACCGTGGCCAGCATGCCCACGGCCGAGATGCCGATGCCGTAGATCCCGGCGAAGATGTAACCGATAAAGACGGCGACGCAGATGCCCAGGATGGGCAGGTAGGTGGACTCCATGCCCACGGCCAGGCCGCGGATGATGACCGTGGCCGGACCGGTCTCGGACTGCTGGGCGATCTTGCGGACCGGGCCGGCCGCGGTGTAGTACTCGGCCAGCAGCCCGATGATGATGCCGCAGACCAGGCCGGCCAAAACCGCCCAGAACACGCCGAAGCTGACCTTCATCAGCAGGACGACGATGATCGTCAGGACGACGAAGACGCCCGCGGCGACAAAGGTGGTGTACCTCAGGGCCGAGGCCGGGTTCATCCGCCGCATGACCTTGATGGAGAACACGCCCAGGAAGGACGACAGCAAGCCGCCCAGGACCACCAGGATCGGCAGGGCCATGAGTTTGATCCGGGCCATGGCGTCGGCGGCCAGTCCCAGCTTGCCCAGCAGGGCCGCAGAGGCGGTGGCGCCGATGGCGATGGTGGCGATGATCGAACCGACGTAGGACTCGAAGATGTCGGCGCCCATGCCGGCGATGTCGCCCACGTTGTCGCCCACGTTGTCGGCGATGACGCCCGGGTTGCGCGGGTCGTCCTCGGGGATGCCGGCCTCGACCTTGCCCACCAGGTCGGCGCCCACGTCGGCCGCCTTGGTGTAGATGCCGCCGCCGACGCGGGCGAACAGGGCGATCGAGGACGCGCCCATGGCGAAACCGTTGATCATGTTGTACACGCCGACGTTGTGGTTCGAGATCAGGGACCACACCAGGAACCAGACGCTGGTGCCCAGCAGGCCCAGGCTGCCCACGGCCAGCCCCATGACCGAGCCCGAGAAATAGGACACGTTCAGGGCCAGGGCCTGGCGCTCGGCCTCGGGCCGGCTGAGGTCGCCGAAGCCGCTGGCCGCGGCCGCGGTCCGGGAGTTGCCCCGGGTGGCGGCGGTCATGCCCGAGAACCCGGCCAGCATGGAGCAGAAGGCGCCGGTGACAAAGGCGATGGCCGTCATGAACCGGACCAGGGCGGACTGGCCCACGAACAGCCAGAGCAGCACGAACACGGCGACGATAAACAGCAGCAGCATCGAGTATTCGCGCTTGAGGAAGGCCATGGCCCCGGAGTGGATCTGGTCCTCGAGCTTCTGCATCACCGTTTTGCCTTCGGCCTGATTGGGTTGTTTTTTGACGTACAGGAAGATGATGAAGGCCAGAACGAGGCCAAACAGGCCCACGAACGGCGCTGCCCAGACCACCTTGGCCATCCACGGCGCAGCAGCCTTGGCCGCCGCCGCAGGCTTGGCGGCCGCGGCCACAAGCGGCGCCGCCACGTTCAGATCTAACATCCAAGGCATTTGCTTTCTCCCCTCCTCCT
>CAZMVB010000058.1:0-11385 GCA_964569795.1 uncultured Desulfarculales bacterium
GAAGTAAGAGCGGCCACTGCCGCCCGCGGCAAGCGCGGATACAAACCAGCCCTCATCTATGACCTTCGTCGCGAAGTACGAAAAACCCGGCCCAGGAGGTCGCAGCGGCCAACGTAGTGGCCGCGGCAAGCGCGGACTCAAACAGAGCCACCTGTAAAAACCTTTATCGCGAAGTAGGAAGACCCCGGCCGGGAGGCCGGGGTCCAGGTCAGATGATTGATGACAATCAGTTCGGCGTGAAGACTACCAGCAGACCCGCCGACCAGGGTGCCAGCGGCCCCACCGCCAGAAACCGGTCCGCCAAAAGCAGCGGTGACGACGCCAGGGACGGGCCCAGCGGTACGGACGCGGACCGGGACGCCACCAGCCATAGGGGCGATGATGACGCCACCACCAGCCACGGTGATAAGGATGCGGGCCCCACCAGGGGGCGGCGACGGCGCTCTGGGTGACGATCTGCGCGACCGAGGGCACGCTCAGGGCCTTGGCCGGCGCGGGCATCAGGGTCAGACCGCCCACCACCAGACCGGCGACCACGACCACCAACAGGGCTGACTTCTTGAGGTTCGACATTTCCAACTCCTTTTGTTTCCGACCCGGGGGAAGGTCGGACTGGCGCGGGGGAGCGCGGTTTGTTTTCTGCCCCAGGTGAAAAGGCAGGAGGCGTGCCAATCCAAGGTCGGCCGGTTCATCAATGATCTTAATATAGTGATATTACGTATATTTTTTAACAGCGTCCGGCGTGTCAAAACAATTGACGACCCACGCCGATTTTCGATTTCCAAAGACCGGGGCCCCCGAAATTCCCGGAATCGGCGTGTCTGGGGCCGGCTCAGTGACGGGGGATGACCCCCTTGTCCCGGTAGGCCGCCCGGATCAGGCGCCGCAAGCCGCGCCACCGGCCCGAAAAGATCAGGGCCCCGGCCAGGCAACACGCGCCCCCGAGCAAGACGGTGGTCGGCGCGCCCCAGGCGGCGGCCAGGGCCCCGGCCGCCAGGCTGCCGAAGGGCATGGTGCCCAGAAAACACATGGCGTAGAGGCCCATCACCCGGCCGCGCTTGTCCTCGTCCACGATGGTCTGGACGATGGTGTTGCTCGACGCCAGGCCGACCATCATCCCGAAGCCGGTCACGACCATCAGCCCGAGGGACAGCCATTCCGCCTGGGACAGGGCGAAGCCGATCAGCCCCAGGCCGAGCAAGCCGATCATCACCGGCAGAATATTTTCCAGCCCGAAGATCGACCGGCGCGCGGCCAGGAACATGGCGCCGGCCAGGGCCCCGCCCCCGGAGGCGCCCATCAGAAAGCCCAGGGTGTGGGCCCCGCCGTGGAGGATGTCCTTGGCGAAGACCGGCATCAGGACCACGTAGGGCATGCCGGTCAGGCTGACGACCATGAGCAGGAGCAGGACCGCGCGGATCGGCGGAAAGCCGAAGGCGTACTGGAAACCCTCACGGACGCCCTGCCAGGCATTTTGCGACCTTCGCTCCGGGGCGGCGCGGGTGAGGGTCATCCGCACCAGGGAGACGATGACCGCCAGGAAACTCACGGCGTTTATCAGGAAGCAGGGACCCTCGCCCAGGGCGGCGATCAGCAATCCGGCCACCGAGGGCCCCACCAGGCGGGCTGCGTTGAACATGGCCGAATTGAGGGCGATGGCGTTGCCCAGGTCTTCCCTGCGGTCGATCAGTTCCACGATGATGGCCTGCCGGACCGGCATGTCCACGGCGTTGATCACCCCCAGCAGGCCCGCCAGGACGATGATGTGCCAGACCTGGATCAACCCGGTCATCACCAGCAGCCCCAGGATCAGGGCCTGGACCATGGCCAGGGCCTGCGTGGTGATCAACAGACGCAGGCGATTGACGCGGTCGGCCAGCACCCCGCCGAAGGACGACAGGACAAAGATCGGGAACAACTCCAGAAAGCCGACCACCCCCAGCAGGAACTCGGAGCCCGTCAACCGGTACACCAGCCAGCTCAGGGCGACGCGCTGAATCCAGGTGCCGATCAGGGAGATGCTCTGGCCGGAGAAAAAGAGCCGGTAGTTTTTCGAGGACAGGGTCCGGAAGACGCGCCGCAGCCCGCGGAGCCCGGTGTCATTGTCCTTGTCAGAACGCCCCATGATCCGTCCGTCCGAGAAGTGCCCTGGTGTTGACTGAGCACCAATCCTATCAGAGATCGGGGCCGGACGCTCAAGGGGAGGGGTTCGTTTCAGGGTATGACGCCGGGCGGGGCAAAATGACCCGGGTCGCCGGGACGGAGGCGCCAGGACGCCCCCGGGTCTGCCCCGCCCGGCGACGGTTCAGGTCTGCCAATGGTTGAGGACCAGGGCCAGGACCAGCATCCCCAGATAAAGCCAGGCGGCCCAGTCGGAGCCGATTTCCCGGTGCCGGTCCCGTGGCCGGAACAAATCCCACCAGTGCCGCCGGGGTCCGGTCACCGGCCCGGCCGACCCCCGTCTTTCAGTGGTTTTCTCTCTGAAACGATCCATGATTTTCCACCCCCTCCCTGCGGGGACACATCGCCGCCCCAACAGCGGAGATGCCCAGGGAGGAATACATCAGCCGTGCCAACCCCCGTCCGGAGATGATGGTAGTGGAGTAACAAGCTGATTTAATTATTTAATTATAATGGCGAGGCGTTCCCAGCGGGTCGGGTCGGGCAGCAGAACCGCGTAATTTGGATTCAATCCGCCTCGGCGGCCGGGGTCGGGTGGGAAGAGAGGTGACACCCTTTCCTCCGGCCGGGTGATTCGGGCCAGGTCAACTCGACGGCGGGCGGCGGCTGGCCCCGGCCCACACGGAGTCGATCACGATCTGGGCGACGTACAACATGACCATGGGGAACACGGCCAGGGGGTGGGCGGCCTGGAAGCTCATGGACCACACGGCCACGGCCACGGTGATCGGCTTTTCCGAGGCGACCACGGCCACGGCCCGGTTGACCCGTCCCCTGAGCCCGAACAGCCATCGGCCCCCGGCAAAGGCCAGACCGAGCAGGGCCAGGTGAAGGACCAGGCAGGGCCAGAGCAGGTGGAACACGGTGTGCCACTTGAGAGACAGCAACCGCTCGGTCTCGTCGGAAACGGCGGCGTAGATGATCAGCCCCAGGCAAATGGGCGGCAGGAAGCGGGTGGCGGGTTCGATGCGCCTGACCAGGACCGGGCCGACGCGCCGCAGGGCCTGTCCCAGGACCAGGGGCAGAAACAGGTAGAGCACCAGCTTGACCACGATGGCCGCGGGTCTGACCTCGACGGCCCGGCCGAGCCAGAGCGACAGGTTGAGGGGAATGGTCGCCAGGCCCAGGAGGTTGAGCGACACCAGCAGAATCACGGCGGTCAGACCGTCGGCACCGGCCTTTTCGGTGATGACCATGGCACTGGTCAGCGAGCAGGGCATGGACGCGATGATGATCAGCCCGATCAGGTCGTCCCCGGCCAGGCCGAAGAGCCGGCCGACGCCAAAGGCCGCGGCCGGGAAAACCCCCAGGGCGACGACGGCCCCCCAGGACACCGGTCTCAGGAACCGGCCGGGGTGCCTGGCCAGGGAGAGGTCGAGGCGGATGCCCTCGTGGAAGAAGATCAGGCCGATGAACAGACCGGTCAGTCCCAGGCCGTCGAGCCACAGACCCGGCCCGGGAAAATACATCGCCCCGGCCAGTCCCAGGGCCAGGCCGAAGAGCAGGAGGTTGCGTTCGACCAGGTGGGCCAGGGCGGCGATGGGATGATGGCCGTAGATGGCGATATCCTTTGTTATCGGCCTGGCCGCCACCCGGGGCCGCCGGGCAAGGCCGTGGCGGTGGTCCGTTCGGGACTCGTCACGGGCGGCCGGCTCAGAATTCGATGCCCTTTTGGGCGCCGACGCCCGAGGCGAAGTGGTGGCGGACCTCCTCGATCCGGCTGATGGTGTCGGCCGCGGCCAGGACCGGCTCGGGGCAGTTCCGGCCGGTCAGGATGAGGTGGACCTCGTCGGCCCGGGCCTCGATCAGGGCGACCACCTCGTCGGGCTCGAGGAATCCCAGGTCCAGGGCGATACAGATTTCATCCAGGATGACCAGGTCCCACTGGCCCGAGGTCACCGCCTCGCGGGCGGCCGTCAGGGCCCGCCGGGCCGCCTCTTGGTGCGGGCCCCGGTCGGCGTCCGGCCGGATCAGGCCCAGGCCCATGGGCCGGATCTCGATCTGGGGGATGTTTTGTAGCGCCCCCAGTTCGCCGTAATAGCCGCCGCCCTTGATGAACTGGATGATCAGCACCCGGAGGTCCTGTCCGGCCGCCCGCAGGGCCGCGCCCAGGGCGGCGGTGGTCTTGCCCTTGCCCGGGCCGGTGTTGACCATGACCAGTCCACGTTTCGGTTTCATGTCCGTATCTCCTGGGCCGCGAGGCCGGGGCCCCTTGTCAACCAATCGGCAGGCGTCTATAATACGGCTTTTCATGACGGCCCACAACCCCCAGCCATAGACCGACTCGCAGGAGTGACAATGGACCTGACCGAGATCACACTTGAAATAAAAGACGGCGTGGCCTTGATCACCCTCAACCAGCCGGAGCGGATGAACTCCATGACCGAGGCCATGCGCCGGGAGCTGATTCAGACCCTGCACTCGGCCGACAGGGACGACGCGGTCCGGGCCGTGGTCGTCACCGGGGCGGGCCGGGCCTTCTGCGCCGGGGCCGACCTGTCGCGCGGGGCGGCGACCTTCAACTATACCGGCGGCCGGGGGACCGATGCGGACCCGACCGCCCTCAGCCGACACCGGGACGGCGGCGGTCAGATCTCCCTGGCCGCCTTCAACTGCCGCAAACCGATCATCGCCGCCATCAACGGCCCTGCCGTGGGCGTGGGCATCACCATGACCCTGGCCATGGACATGCGAATCGCCGCCGAGGAGGCCAAGATCGGTTTCGTCTTCGCTCGGCGGGGGGTCTGCCTGGAGGCCTGCTCGTCGTGGTTCCTGCCCCGGATCGTGGGCCTGACCAAGGCCACCGAGTGGGCCCTGACCGGCCGGGTCTTCCGGGCCGGAGACGAGGTCGGCTCGGGCCTGTTCAATTACGTCCTGCCCGCCGCCGAGGTCTTACCAAAGGCCCTGGCCATCGCCCGGGAGATCTCCGAGAAGACCGCGCCGGTGTCGGTGACGCTGAACAAGGCCCTGCTGTACCGCGGTCTGGCCGAGCCCGATCCCCAGTCCCAGCACCTGATCGACTCCAAGTGCTTCCACTGGATCGGCCGGCAGCCCGACGCGGCCGAGGGGATCGAGAGTTTCCTGGAAAAACGCCCGCCCCGGTTCACCATGAGCCCGACCCGGGACCTGCCCGATTTCTACCCGTGGTGGCGGGAGCCCAAGGAATGAGTGCCTTGTTCGAGCCGGTCCGGATCAAGGGTCTGGAGCTCAAAAACCGCTTTGTCCGGTCGGCCACCTTTGAGAGCTGCGCCGGGCCCGAGGGCGTGGTCACCCCGGAGCTGATCCGCATCCAGACCGATCTGGCCGAGGGCGGGGTGGGGCTGATCGTGGCCGGCATCGCCGACGTCGAGCCCCGGGGCCGGATCTCTCCCCGGCAGGCCTCCATGGCCGAGGACCGATACATTGACGGCTGGCGCCGGCTGACCGATGAGGTCCACCAGCGCGGGAGCAAAATCGCCGTCCAGGTCTTCCACGCCGGGCGCGAGGGGGCCCGGTATCTGAACTACATCGGCCAGGAGGCGGTCGGTCCCAGCCTGGTCCCGGACGATCCCTACTGCGATGTCCCCTATCGGGAGATGAGCCCGGCCGAGATCGAGGCGACTGTCGAGGCCTTCGGGCGGGCGGCCGGCCGGGTCAAACGGGCCGGATTCGACGCGGTCCAGGTCCACGCCGCCCACGCCTATCTGCCGGCCCAGTTCCTGAGCCCCCAGGCCAACCGCCGCAACGACCAGTGGGGCGGCGACCTTGACAATCGGCTGCGGCTGCACCGGGATATTTATGAGGCCGTCCGGGCTACGGTCGGCCCTGACTTTCCGGTGCTGATCAAGCTGGGCGTGGCCGACGGCTTTCCCGGGGGACTGACCTTTGACGAGGGGTTGATCGCGGCCGGGGAACTGGCCGGGCTGGGCTATGACGCCCTGGAGATCAGCCAGGGCCTGCGGGGCACGGGTTATTCTCAGACCGAGTTTCGGACCAAGGTCGATCGGCCCGGCGGCGAGGCCTATTTCCGTGACTGGTGCCGGGCGGTCAAGGCCCGGGTCCAGGTCCCGGTGATGATGGTCGGCGGCCTGCGGGATTTTTCGCTCATGGAGGAGGTCATCGAGCGGAGTGAGGCCGATCTGGTGTCGCTCTCCCGGCCCCTGATCCGGGAGCCGAACCTGGTGGCCGAGTGGCAGGCCGGCTCGCGCCGCCGCCCGGCCTGCATCTCCTGCAACCAGTGTTACGAGGCCATCCGCCGCCTCGAGCCGTTGCGTTGCATCCAGGCGGAAAGAAAAAATCAGGACCAGCCCTGATTATTTCCCACAAGATTCCTCGTGGGACAATTTGGACGATCTGCCTTCAAATCAAGGCCAATGTCACGGCCACCGAATTACAGATCCAGCTCGTATTCCTTGATCTTGTTCAAGAGCGTTTTTCTGGTGATGCCCAGCAACTCGGCGGCCTTGGTCCGGTTGCCGCCTGTCTCGACCAGGGTCTGCTCGATCAGGACCTTTTCCGCGTCCTTGATGGACATCCCCGGCCTGAGCCGCCCCTCGGTCGGGGCGTCCTCAATGGGGCGGATGGTGTAGGGCAATTCCTGGGCGGTGATCAGGTCCCCCCGGGCCAGGATCACCCCCCGCTCGATCACGTTGGCCAGCTCGCGGACGTTGCCCGGCCAGTTGTATTGCCGGAAGATCTGGGTCACCTCGGGGGCCAGCCCCCGGACCCGGCGGTTGTTGTCCTGGTTGAAGCGCTCCAGGAAATGATCGACCAGCATGGGCAGGTCCTCGAGGCGCTCCCGAAGCGGCGGCAGGTCGATGGTGATGACGTTGAGCCGGTACAGCAGATCCTCGCGGAAGCGCCCGGCGGCGACCTCGGCGGCCAGGTCCTTGTTGGTGGCGGCGATGACCCGGACCTCGACCTTGATCGGCGCGACGCCCCCCACCCGCTCGAAGGACCACTCCTGGAGGACGCGCAGCAGCTTGGCCTGGGTGGCCGGGCTCATCTCTCCGATCTCATCGAGAAAGATGGTCCCGCCGTGGGCCAGCTCGAAGCGGCCCTTCTTGCGGGCCACGGCGCCGGTAAAGGCCCCCTTCTCGTGGCCGAACAGTTCAGACTCGAGGAGCTGCTCGGGCAGGGCGGCGCAGTTGACGGCCACGAACGGCCCCTCGGCGCGTTCCGAGTTGTGGTGGATGACGTTGGCCAGGACCTCCTTGCCGGTGCCGCTCTCGCCGGTGATCAGGACCGTGGCCGTGGAGGGGGCGATCAGCTTGAGGCCGTCCTTGATCCGGCGCATGGGGGCCGACTCGCCGATCAGGGCCGAAAAATCGAACCGGGCGTCCAGCCGCTCGCGCTGGGCCAGATGCTCCTCGGCCAGCCGGACGTGATCCAGGGTCCGGCCGACCTTGATCATCAGCTCCTCGATGTCCAGGGGCTTGGTCACGTAGTCGGCCGCGCCCAGCTTCAGGGCCTTGACGGCGTTCTCGATGGACCCGTAGGCGGTCATCATGATCACCGGGATCCCGGGCCGGAGCTGCTTGATCTGGGTCAAGGCCTCCAGGCCGTCCATGTTGGGCATGCGCTGGTCCAACAGGACCAGGTCGAACAGGGCGGCGGTGACCGCCTCGACGGCCTCGACCCCGTCGGGCGCCTCGGACACCTGGTACCCGGCCCCCTCCAGGTGGGCCCGAAGCATCAGGCGGTGGGCTGATTCATCGTCAACGACCAGGACGTGCGGCATGTCAACTCCCCTCTCCGGCGGCGCTTTCGGGACCCTCCAGGGGCAGACTCACCAGGAAGGAGGTCCCCCGGCCGGCCTCGCTGTCCACCCGGATGATCCCGCCGTGGTTCTCGACTATCCGCTGGGCGATGGCCAGGCCCAGCCCGGAGCCCTTTTTCTTGGTGGTGTGAAAGGGATCGAACAGCCGGGCCCGGGCTTCCGGGGAAATGCCGGGTCCGGTGTCGCTGACCCGGATCACCGCCCGATCCTCCTCCCGCTGGAGGCCGACCTCGAGCCGGCCGCCGTCGGGCATGGCCTCCAGGGCGTTGACCAGCAGGTTGAGCAGGACCTGGGTCACCTGGTCCCGATCGACCAGGGCCGGCGGCAGGTCCGGGTCGATCCGCCGCTCGACAACGATTCCGGCCGCCCGGGCCTCGTCCTCGATCAGGGTCAGGGCGTGGCGGACGACATCGGCCAGGTTCACCGGGGCGAACTCGGGCGCCTTGGGCCGGGCAAAGTCCAGCAGGCCGCCGATGACCCGGCCCATCCGGTCCACCTCGCTGACGACCACCCCGGCGTATTCGGCCTCGGACGAGCCGGGCGAAAACTTCTTGGCCAGATACAACACCAGCCCCCGAATGGCGCTCAGGGGGTTGCGGATCTCGTGGGCCACCCCGGCGGCCAGCTCCCCCAGGGCGGCCAGACGCCGGCTCCGGGACAGGTCCTCGCGGAGCTTGGCCATCTCGCTCAGGTCCCGCAGGGCGAAGACCGCCCCCAGACGCTGGCCGTCGGCCCCCAACAGCGGGGCGGCGCTGACCGACATGGGCACTTCCCGGCCGTCGGGGCAGCGGCACTGGGTCTCGTCCTCGGCCACGACCCGGCCCGCGCCCAGGACCTGATCCATGAAGGGGGCCGCGGCCCCGAACACGTCGCTCAGGGGGCGGCCCAGGATGCCCCGGCCTTCCCGGTCGAGCATGGCCTCGGCCCGGGCGTTGGCCGAGACGATCTGGCCGGCCCGGTCGGTGGTGATCAGACCCTCGGGCACGTTGTCCACCACCAGTTGGGTGTAGGTCTCCAGTTCGCGCAGGGTCTTCTCCACCAGCCGGGAGTTCTGGAGGATGAACACGAAATACAGGGCCGCCAGGCCGACCACGAACAGGATGCCGCCCATGAGCAGGGCGTGGCGGATGTCGGCCGACCGGGCCTCACGATAGTGCACCGTGCTCAGGCCCACCAGGCAATAGAGCGGCGAGCCCAGCGGCCCGAGGTTGCGGTCGAAGCGGAAGTCTCGGGGGGGACCCATCATCATCCCGCGATGCATCATCATCATCCTGCGCCGGAACACTCGCAGGGGCCGAAACAGCCGGCCGACGTAAAACACCCCGTCGGCAAAGGCCCGGGCCAGTCCCTGGGGGGCCTTGTCGAAAAAATCGGACGGTTTCTTGAACAGGGAGTCGTTGACCACCAGGATGTGGTCGTTGTAGCGGGGGTTGGAGTGGGCCAGGACCCGTCCCCGGCGATTGAAGATGACCAGGGACACGATGGCCTTGTCCCGGCCCAATTCCTCGACCAGGTGCTGCAGGGCCAGGCGCTGCCAGGAGTGCCGCCTCAGGCCGGCCCGGGTGCCGGCCTCGAGGCCGGTGATCAGGGCCCGGCCGACCTGGGTCAGGCCCCGCTCCATGGCCGTCCGCGACCGGTCCAGATGGCGTTGGGTGGTCACCGCGGTGATGACCAGCAGGACCAGCACCACGGCGATCAGCGACAGCGCCGGCAAGTATCTCCTGCGCCGGCGTTCGACCTTCACCCCCCGACCTCCTCGTTGGTTAAACAAACACGGCCCCGCGCCGGGGGGTCGTGGCCGACCCTACCGGCGCGGAACCGGTCGGTTCAGATCAGACCGATCACATCATCGGTCCCGGACCCGGGGCCATGGGCCCCCGACCGCTGAGCATCGGACCGGGGACGCTGGACCGGGGTCTCGGTCCGCGATGAAACCGCGGACCATGCCGCCAGCCGCGCCGGAACCCGGGGCCGCCGCGCCGGAAGCCGGGGGCGCCCCGGCCGCGACCGCGCCAGCCATGGCGGAAACCGCGCCGGAACCGGCTCAGTTCGGGATACTTCTGCTTCATGGCCAGACGGAAAAGGATCCGCTCGGACATGAGCTTGCCCTTGACGTCGGCGATCTGCTTGACCTTGGCCAGGATCGCCTTCTTGTCGATCTTGTTCCGCAGCAGCAGGATCCTGAGTTCCAGCTTCAGGATCTTGGCCCGGCGCCACAACGGCCGCAGGGCCTCCCGGTGCTTCTGCCAATCGGCCCGGGCCGCAAGCCACTGGGCCCGCCGGGCCTTGATCTCCGGCGGCACCGCGTACGTCCGGGCGTCGCTGGCGCCGCGGGCGCGGGCGTAGGTCAGGCCGGCCGCGGGGGTGGCGGTCGTTTCGGCCAGGCCGGGAACGGCCAGGCCGGCCACCAGACCGACGGTCAGGGTGGTGAGGGCTAACTTTTTCATCGATTGCCTCCTGTTATTGGACCGATACAGGTCACGTCCCGCAGTCGGGACGCCACCCCCAAAGGAGGGCAACCGCCGTGCCAGGGCCCGGCCTCTCTTTCCGGCCGTCCCACACAACCACTTAAATAATATGATAAAAACACGGTCTGAACCCACAACCCGGCCTCCAGGACCATGACCGAAGAACCCCGTTATTCGAGTAATAACTATACAACAATCGTTCGGCCGGGGCCAACTGGTGTTTCCATTTTACCCGGAATCGGCCCGGCCGGGGCAAACGGGTTGCTTTGGTCCGACGGCGGACGTTAAACTTTCTTTAAGACGGATACGGTCGAGCCGCCCGTGGCGCGTCGCGGCCGAGACCGAGGGGACCAAGCTTGCAGCGTTTGACCTTGATCAGCCTGATACTCATCCTGGCGCCGGGGGCGGCCGGCGCGGCGGCCATGGGCCCGGGCCCGGCAATCGGCCCCTGCCTGCCGGGCATCACCGAGGAGTTGATCAAGCCCGGTCCGGCCAAACCCGCCTCGCCCGGGAAGATCTTGAAAAAGACGCCGTCCTCCCCCTCCCCGCCACCGGCGGCCAAACCGGCGGCGACCGGGCCCCGGCCCCCCAAGACGATCAAGCCCGCCGCGGGCGGGCCGGCGGTCAAACCCGCCCTCAAGCCGACGGCGCCGAGCCGGATCTACGACCGGGCATCCGCCCGCCGTTTCAACCACCAGGGCATCAAGGCCAAGGACCCGGCCGACAAGGTCGTCTGGTACACCCGGGCCATCGGCGCCGATCCGACCTGGTATTTGCCCTGGGCCAACCGGGGCCTGGTCTATTATCATCAAAAGAATTATCAACTGGCCCTGGACGACCTGACCCGATCCCTGGGCCTCAAACCCGGCCAGGTCGTTCTGTATTACTTCCGGGGCAGATGCCACCGCTGGCTGCGGCACTATCTGCTGGCCATCGCCGACTTCACCACGGCGATCATCGCCAAGCCCAAGTGGCCCC
>CAZMVB010000059.1:0-10084 GCA_964569795.1 uncultured Desulfarculales bacterium
GGCCCGCCCCGGCCCGCCTGGTCCGGCCCCGGCCCAGGAAGCGTCGGCACACGGTCCGCCGGTCCCGGCACACGGTCCGCCGGTCCAGGCACCGGGTCAGGCGCCGTTCCGCCCGGAGGGTCGAACCGCGTCCGGTCAGGCCCCGTCCCCGCCCCGCGCCCCTGGCGGCCGGGGGTCGCCCCCCGGCCGGACCGGCCGTCATCCGGGAGCCGATCCGGACGGCCCACCTGGGGGCGCCCCGGCGGCCCGGCCTGCTGATTCCGGACACCCGGGCGGTGTGTCTCAATCGCCATATCTTCCAGAACTCGTATCCCGAGTGGGCCCGCCGCCGCGGCTGGCAGGGCCGGGTCGTCCTCAAGATCCTGGTCACGGCGGACGGCCGGGTGGACCGGGTCGAGAAGGTGCACGGCTCGGCCCATCAGGTCCTGGATCGGGCCGCCCTCCGGGTCGCCCGGCGGCTGAGGTTCAAGCCGGCCAAACGCGGCGGCCGAAGGGTCTCCTCCTGGGTCAGGCTGCCGGTGGTCTATCACCTGGTCGAGGACGAGTAGGCCGGCCCATGCCGGGCATGGCCCCTGAGAAAGAAGGGCAATACTGCCCGCAGAAATGCTTCGACGCAGAGCAGATCAAGATCAATGCTAGGCCCGACCGCGCGCACGTCTCGACCAGCCACTCTTTGCGATAAAGCCTCAGCATGGGAATGAGCATACGGCGGTTCACCAGGCTAACCAATGCCTTTTCTCAAAAGGTCGAGAACCTTGCATACGCCGTGGCTCTGCATTTTAGGTACTACCACTTCGTCCAGATTCATCGGTCGCTTAGGGTGTCACCCGCGATGGAAGCTGGTGTATCAGAACACATCTGGGAGCTTGAGTAAATCGTGAGGTTGGACTAGATGGCTTATCTAATGAATCCGTAGAGACGTCGCTCTTTGTTGGTTATGGATGGGGCTCTTAAGATAACGGTCGATATAGCGCTAATGTCATTCTCGGTCATCTGCCCCAAATACCTTGATACATCCTTGATACAAGCTTCTAACACCGCTTGAAATGAGTCTTTCCGGATTGGGTAATAAGCTAGATAGGAATCTCGACTTAAAAAAGGACGGTCAGCATTCTTGGGTAGGCTGAGATCTGTGGGGCGGCGCTGTTTGGAATTAATAACAGAATATCCGACCCTATTGGCCTCTTCGTCGGGCCCCCACAATACGACTCGCTTTTCCTTGTCGAAAGGCTCTTCTGTGGAGTCATTAAAAAAAGTGATATGTAGTGACCACACAGACCCGTGCGTCACCTTTTCTCTACACCAAACTCCCTGCTTTTTTTTTGGAAAACTATCGCCTAGCTTGAAGGGCACGGCTGAAAATGCCTTCGTTTTCAGCTTCTTCCATAATAATTTCTATCATTTCATCGCTAGCGCCACCCTCTGCTGCGATATCCAAAAAATCAATCGGGCGGGCAATATGGGTCTTAGAAAATGCCGGACCGTGTGATTTTTTTTCTAGATCATCGAAGGACAAATCAGCGTTCTCATCAAATGAAAAATTTAATCGCTCCAAGTCTGATTCCGACAATTCATCCATGTCGGCTGGTAAAATAGGTTCCACCAGAAATCCATTATAAACATTAAAGAACTTATGTGGGCCGTCCAAATTTTTTTGGTTATCGTCCAAATCTCTTATGCTTTTCAATAGGTCATAAATATTTTGCGGAACGGGGCCTCTTGGCAAAGCACAATAATAATCACCCGTTATGGGACGGCCGTATTCAGCCAAATGATCTCGCTCGGCAAAATATAATAGCTTAAAAATACGATAATAATCCGCTTCGCCCCGGCGGTCAATTAAACGCTGGGCAAGGTAGGCAACGGCGGCAATGGCTTTGTCTAGATTAAAAGCGTAGGTGACCATCACGGCCCTCCCTACAGACTTCCCGCTCCCGCATATATATAGTATCTTGGTCTAGGGGGACCAGGTCAATAGCAAACTTGCAAAAACTTTTTCAAAATATGTTTTTATAGAAAATGTTATTTTTTTCTGAAATAGGCCCGGTCTTTTCTGCCCGTGCTTATCGGCATTTTCAAACTGACCCACCGCCCCGCGCCGGAGGCGTTGACAAATCCGAACGAGGTTGGTACAAGAATTTCGAGTGATCGTCGGCCCCAGGGACCCCACGGGGTCCGGGCTAAGAGGGAAGCCGGTTCAAGACCGGCACGGTCCCGCCGCTGTATCCGGGGACGAACGCCGCACCCGGGGCAAGTGGTCCGATCCAATTCGGATGTGACTTCTTGCCTCGAGGTCCAGCCACTGCCGGGGAACCAACCCCGGCGGGAAGGCGCGGCCAGTAGATCGATCCGGGAGTCAGAAGACCTGCCGACGATGACGGCCGGAGGCGCCGAGGCAGCGTCGTGGATGGCTCTGGGGCCCCTGGCGGCCCATCTTGAGACCGACAGACGGGTAAGGTCCTCAAGCTCAAAGCTTGAGGACCTTTTTTCGTCGGCCACACCCTGGTGCGCCTCCTCCAGTTGACGTTCGCGTTTTCTAGAGGAGGGAATCAATGCAACGTCTGATCGTCATTATCTTGTTTTTGGCGCTCGTCATGGCCCCGGCCGCCTTGCCCCGGGCCTCGGCCCAAAAGCCCCAGATCACCCTGGAAGACATCATCGTCACCGCCACCGGCTACCCCACCCCGCCCGGGGTCCTGGACGTGACCCACAGCGTCATCACCCGGCGTCAGTGGCAGACGGCGGGCGACCACTTCGTGGTCCAGGCCCTGGAAAACGACCCGGCGGTGACCCTGAACCAGTGGGGTTCCTTCGGGGCGGCGACCGACGTCCGGATGCGCGGCGGCGCGGCCAATTCGGTCCTGTTGATGCGGGACGGGCTCCCGCTGCCCGACTCGCTGTCCGTGACCGGCAACCCGGACATGGGTCCCCTGAGCCTGGCCGGGCTGTCCCGGATCGAGGTCATCCGGGGCTCGCAATCGGTCCTGTGGGGCTCCCAGGCCATGTCCGGGGTGGTCAACCTGATCACCCGGCGCGGCCGGGGCAAACCCAAGCTGCACCTGGATCTCCTGTACGGCTGTTTCAACACCATGCGCCTGGGCCTGGGCAGCTCGGGCTCCCTGCGCCACGGTCGGCTGCGCTACGCCCTGGGCATGTCCGCCTTCCGGACCGACGGCATTTCCCAGACCTCGACCTCGATCCCCAAGACCGGCAGCGCCATGTATCAGCGGGCCGCCTCCTGGGTGGGCAGCTACTCCTGGAACTACCACCGGCAGGACGAGCCCGACGCCACCCGGCAGTGGGCCTTTTTCGGCAACGCCCAGTTCGATCTCCTGCCCGAGCTGACCATCGGCGTCAGTTATTATCAGGAAAAGACCCACACCCAGGTGGACGGCGGTGTCGGGGTGGACCGCCGGGACATGTTCCAGACCTCCTTTAGGGAGCAGATGTACTTGGAGGTCGAGCACCGGCCATTGTCCTTCTGGCGCTACAAGCTGGTGGTCCACACCGGCAAGGTCGTCCGCCGCCTGACCCAGGACTGGAGCGGGTCCTTCGGCCTGATCAATTACACTGACCCGCGCAAGGCCTCGGACAACTACTTCTGGGGCCGGATGAGCGGCTGGAAGTGGGACAACTACCTGACCTTTGGGCGGGAAAAACAGCACGTCATCTCGCTGGGCTACTCCTTTCTCGATCACTGGGGCCGGATGACCAACCTGACCCCCGAGTCCTACCACTGGTTCGACTGGGGGACCTTCCAGGCCTACAACTGGCCCAACGGCAACGAGATGACCGGCCGCAACCAGTACACCCGCGAGTACTACGTCCATTACCAGGGCCGGCTGTTGAAAAAGACCCTGTTCCTGCGGGGCGGCCTGCGCTACACCGACTGCCCGGACGTGGAGGACGGCCAGCAATTGACCTATCAGGTCGGGGCGGCCTATCTCTTCCGCCGCATAGGCCTCAAGCTCCGGGCCAACTACGCCACCGGATTCAAGATCCCGTCGTTATGGCAGCTCTACATGCCGACCATCACCTTCGGGGCCTGGGGCACCTGGCGGGGCAACTCCCTGCTCAAGCCCGAGACCTCGGAGACCTTCGAGATCGGTCTGGACCAGGTCTTGTGGAAGGGGCGGATAAAGCTGAGCGCGACCCTGTTTCATAACATGTTCTACGACCAGATCCACAGCGTGGAGTACGATCCGGTCAACATGCTCAACCAGTACCGCAACGTGGGCCAGGTCCTGTCCCAGGGGGGCGAGTTCACCGTGGTGGTCAAGCCCCTTCGTCAATGGACCATCCGCGGGGCGTTGACATTGCTCGACACCCAGGTCATCGAGTGGGAGCACAACCCCGAGTACCGGGGGGCCGAGGTGCTCTACACCCCCCGCTACAAGGCCCTCCTCCACGTCCAGTACCGGCCGATCAACGGCCTGAGCCTGAACCTCTACGGCACCTGGCAGGACGGGGCCTTCACCAACTGGATGCGCCAGCACGACCCCAACAATCCCATCGCCCGGGTCGGCTCCTGGGAGCGGTTCGATTTCACGGCCACCTATCGGCCGCCGGGCAAACGTTTAAAAAACGTCCGGTTCTTCCTGAACTTCCACAACATCACCGGCCGGTCCTATCAGGTCATCAGGGGCTACAACACCCTGCCCCGGTCCCTGTTCCTGGGCGTGACCGTGACCTATGGCCCGGGTAAATAGGCGGGGGCCCGGCCGGGGGCGCCGGGCCGAAAAGGTGATTCAGTATTCGTGCGTCCCCAGGACCACGGGCAGGCCGAAGTTGGCCGTGATCATGTCCGCCATCCGGGCCACGCCGCCGTCATAAAAGGGACATTCGGGCTTGGCCTTGGCCAGGCACGAACTCAGATAGACCGCGGCCGGGGTGACCTGGCTGGGCTTGAGGGTCATCTTGCATGGTGTTGCGGCCCGGGCGCCGGCACTTGAGCAGGCCGGTGACGGCCACGGGCCGGCCAAAGTGCCCCTCGCCCCGGGCGGCGGCCTTGAGACAGCGCCATTCGCCGGGGCAGCCATATCCTGAATTCATGTCTGTCCCGCAGCCGATGACAATCACGTTGTCCATCCATCCCTCCGCCGATTAGGACTACAGGTATCAGGTGAACAGTTCGGGGCGGTTGCGTTGTCAGGGAGAATGTAGTAAATTCCTCCAGCTTGAATATCCCCCCTGGTCAATAAGGTTGCCGTTTGTCGGTCACGAGCCAGCACGACCAAACCCCTCCCCATGGGCGCCACTTCCGGATCGGCCCCTATGGGCTGGTCCTGGGCGCGGTCTTGACCCTGGTGGTGGCCGGGTCCCTGGGCTGGAACCTGGCCCAGGTCAATATCTCGATCCTGCAGGCCGCCCGGATCCAGGCCCGGACCGCCTTTGAACAGGACATCCTCTACCGCCACTGGAACGCCTCTCACGGCGGCGTTTATGTTACGGTCACCCCGCGCAGCAGACCCAACCCGTATCTCAAGGCGTTCGAGCGGGACATCAAGACCCCGAGCGGACGACGGCTGACCCTGGTCAATCCGGCCTACATGACCCGTCAGGTCCATGAACTGGGGGCCCTGGAATCGGGTGTGCTCGGCCACATCACCAGCCTGAAACCCATCCGGCCCGGAAACGCCCCCGACCCCTGGGAGGCCAAGGCGCTGCGGTCTTTCAACCGGGGGGCCCGGGAGGTGAGCGGGGTCCAGGTCATGGGCGGCCGGGATTACCTGCGCCTGATGCGCCCCCTGATCACCGAGCGGATCTGCCTCCCCTGCCACCAGGCCCAGGGCTACCGGGTGGGGCAGGTTCGGGGCGGGATCAGCATCTCGGTGCCGCTGGCGCCCCTGGTGGCCCGGGCCCGCCACGACCGGCTCGGCCTGATCGTCAGCCACGCCGTGCTGTGGCTGCTGGGGATGTTCGGCCTGGGGATCGGGGTGCGTCACCTGGGGCTCCGGGTCAAGGAGCGCCGGGAGGCGGCCGAGGCCCGGGAAAGGCTCATCGGCGAGCTGCAGAAGGCCCTGAACAACGTCAGGACCCTGCGCGGCCTGGTCCCCATCTGCGCCTCTTGCAAGAAGATCAGGGACGACCAGGGATACTGGCAGCAGGTCGAGGTTTACGTCCGGGACCATTCCGAGGCCGAGTTCAGCCACAGCATCTGTCCGGAATGCACCCGGAAGCTATATCCCGAAATAGCCAAACAGATGGAAGAAGAGGATCAGGCAGAAGAATAACCGCGGGCGGTCCTACATCGCCTTCAGCAGTCTGAGGGCGTAGGTGTTCATGTCGGCGAAGAAGCCGGTCGTGTAGTGCCCGATGAGCAGCAGGACCACGCCCATCATGAACAGCCCGATGCCGATGGTCACCGGGAAACCCACCACCAGGATGTTCATCTGAGGCACGGTCTTGGCCACCACCCCCATGGCCGCCTGGGTGAGCAGTAACGCCGCCATGGCCGGGGCGCTGATCTTGATCGACAGGACGAACATCCGTGAGCTCATCTCGATCATGTGACCGAGCATGATCTTTTTCAGGACGAACCCGCCCACGGGCACGATCTCGAAACTGCGGGACAGGGCCAGAACGAAGGCGTGATGGCCGTCCACGACCAGGAAGATGAGCAGGGCCACCAGATAGCTGAACTGGGCCATGATCGAGGACTGGGTGCCGCTCTGGGGATCGATGACGTTGACGATGGCCAGGCCCATTTGAAAGCCGATCATCTGGCCGGCGATCTGGACCCCGGCGAAGAAGAGACGGACGAACAGGGCGATCAGGGCCCCGATCATGGCCTCGGCGGCTATCAGGCGGACCAGGCCCCAGGTGGAGGACGGGAACAGCCCGGGGTTGACCTTGACCGTCCCGAACAGGGCCACCGTCAGCAGCAGGGACAGAAAGGCCTTGACCATCACCGGGACGCTGCTCGATCCGAAAAAGGGCAGCAGGAACAGGAAGGTGCTCACCCGGACGAAGATCAGGGCAAAGGCGGCCACCTGATCCGGGGTGACGGGGATCGGGTTCAACGATCAGAGTCCGATGGCCTTGATCTGGCCTATGCTCTGGAGCAGGTTGACGGTGAAATCGACGATCTTGGCCAGCAACCAGGGCCCGAACACCACCATGGCCACCAGCACGGCCACGATCTTGGGGACAAAGGTCAGGGTCATCTCCTGGATCTGGGTGGTGGCCTGAAAGACGCTGATGATCAGGCCCACCAGGAGACTCACCCCCAGCATGGGCAGGGACAGCAAGAGGGTGACCTCGACCGCCTGCCGGGCGTAGGAAACGATGACTTCCGGAGACATGGGCGGTTCCTCGTCAAGAAATGGGGCGGCGTTCGCCGCCGATTTTGTATGAGCGGGGCGCCACCCGGGCGCGCCCGCGGCCTGACCCCGGGCGGCCCCCGGGTCAGGCCCGACCTGCCGGCGCCGGCCTCCCGCCGGCCCGAGTCAGCCGAAGCTCTTGACCAGCGACCCCACCAGCAGATGCCAGCCGTCGGCCAGGACGAACAGCATCAGCTTGAACGGCAGCGAGATCATGATCGGCGGCAGCATCATCATGCCCATGGAGAGCAGGACCGAGGCGACGACCATGTCGATGATCAGGAAGGGAACGTAGATGATGAACCCGATCATGAAGGCCGTCTTGAGTTCGCTGATGATGAAGGCCGGGATCAGGGTCCAGATCGAGATATCGGCCTTGTTCTTGGGCTTGGGCTGCCGGCCGTGACGGATGTAGTAGAACAGGGCCAGGTCCTTCTGGCGGGTGTTCCTGAACATGAACTCCCGCATGGGCTTCTCGGCCTTCTCCAGGGCCTGGCTGGTGGTGATTTTACCGGCAATGACCGGCTTGACCGCCTCGTGGTAAACCCGGTGGAAGGTCGGCCCCATGATGAAAAAGGTCAGAAAGAGGGAAAGACCGATCAGGACCTGGGAGGGAGGCATCTGCTGGATGCCCAGGGCGCTCCGCAAAAAGGAAAAGACGACCACGATCCGGGTGAAGGAGGTGGTCATGACCACGATGGCCGGGGCCAGGGTCAGAACGGTCAGGAGCAGGAAGATCTGGAGGAGCAGGGACATGGTCCCCGGGCTGGCCGTGCCGCCGGGCTGGATGGTGATGGTCGGGAAGGGGACCTGGGTCTGGGCGCCGGCCGGGCCGGCGGCGATCAACAGGACGACGATCAGGACCGCCGGAACCCAGGCGACGTATGTCAGTCGCCGCCTCAATCGTCCTCCGCCGACCCGCCGTCCCCGGCCGGCGGGCCGAGCCGGGTGAGATAGGTGATCGAGTCGCCGGACAGGCCCAGGACCAGCTTCTGTCCCTCGACCTCGACGATGACGATCTGCTTTTTGGGGGCGATGTGCCTGGCCGCCAGGACGCTGATCACCTGGCCCCCGGCGACCAGGGGTCGCTGGGTGAAAAACCGGCGGACCACCCACAGCACCAGGAAGATCAGGCCCAGGACCACGGCCAGGGAGCCGACCATCCGGATCGTGGAGCCGATCAGGTCATACTCGGCGGCCGGTTTTTTGGCCGGCGGGGCGGTTTCGGGTCCGATCCGGCCGGCGGGTCCTTCCCAGGGAAAGCCTCCGGGGGCGGTCACGGCCGCGGACCCCGGCGCGGTCGCCCCGGCGGGCCCGGCCGCCGCCAGCAGCATCAGGCCCAGCCCCAGGACCAGCGCCGCCCGGCCCGGGCGGAGAAACGATGACCGGGCCGGCCGCGGGCGGGGGGATTTCATCCGCTTCCCCCTCAACTGAGGGACTTGACCCGTTCGATGGGACTGACGATGTCGGTCAGTCGGATACCGAACTTCTCGTTGACGACCACCACCTCGCCCCGGGCCACCAGCTTCTGATTGACCATGACCTCCAGGGGCTCGCCGGCCAGCTTGTTCAGCTCGACCACCGATCCTTGGCCCAACTGGAGCAGATCGTTGATCAGCATCGAGGTCCGTCCCAGCTCGACGGTGACCTCGAGCGGGATGTCCAGGATGAAGTCCAGGCCCTGGCCCCCGGCCCCGGCGGGCGTCCGGCTGGGCCCCAGCTCCTTGGTCGTGGGATCGGCCTCGGCCTTCTGGGGCGCCGGCGGGGTGTCGGCCGGTTCGGCCGGCGCGGCGGCTTCCTCTTCCCATTCATCGGCAGACATCGGTCATCTCCTCGGCCCGGCTCCGGGGCCGGGCGCGGCGGTGGAACTCAAACGATGGGCCCTCGCCCCGGTCGGGCGGCGAGGGCGGTCAACCCGCGGACCGCTGGAGCGAGGCCTTGACCTGAAAGGCCTTGGCGCCCCGCCGCAGTCCGGGTATGCCCTTGAACTTCCTGACCCCCTGGACCTCGGCGTAGAGCGGATCGGACACGTCCTGATCCAGTTGGATGACGTCGCCCACCCGGAGGTTGAGCAGCTCCCGGGGGCGCAGCCGGGTCGTCCCCAGGACGACCCGCAAACCGACCTCGGCCTCGCGGAGCTGGTCCTGGAACCGCCGCATCCAGACGTGGTCCACCTCGAGCTGGTCGGATTGGAATCCGGCGTACAGCTTCTGGCGGATGGGCTCGATGGTCGAGTAGGGGACGCACAGGGTGATGGTTCCGGCCGCCTGGTCCATTTCCAGTTCGAACTTGATGACCACCACCACGTCCGTCGGCGGCACGATCGAGGCGAACTGGGGATTGATCTCGGTCCGGGCGTACTCGGTGGTAATCGAGTGGACCGGCCGCCAGGCCTTCTCCATGTCCTCGAGGATCAGCATGACCACCTTCTTGGTCAGGCGGTGCTCGATGGGCGTGAAGTCCCGGCCCTCGATCTTCATCTCGCTCTGGCCGGCCCCGCCGAAGAAGGTCTCGACCAGGTTGAACACCAGCTTGCTCTCGATGACCAGGATGGCGTGCCCCCGCAGGGGGTCCATCTTGAAGATGTGCAGCGAGGTGGGCACCGGCAGGGACCGCATGAACTCGCCGAACTTGATCATGTCCACCGAGGTGGTCGAGACGTCCACCACCTTGCGCACCGCGGCCGACAGGGTGGTCCGGAACAGCCGGGCGAAGCGGTCGTTGATGATCTCCAGGGTCGGCATCCGGCCCCGGATGATCCG
>CAZMVB010000060.1:0-9812 GCA_964569795.1 uncultured Desulfarculales bacterium
GGGGGGGGGGGGGGGGGGGGGGGGGGGGGGGGGGGGGGGGGGGGGGGGGGCGGCGCGGGGGCCGGGGACGTTCCAGATGCTGTCCCACTCCCCCTCCTCGACCCCGGTCAGGGGATCGCGCCCCAGGGTCCGCTGGTCCTTTTCTTCCTCACTGGCCATAGTTCATGACCTCCTCTCCCAATTGGGTCAGGGCCCGGGCCCCGACCGAATCCGGGGCAAAGTCGAAAATCGTCTGGCCGTAAGACTGGGCCTGATCGATCAGCATGTCGTAGGGAATGACCGGACCGGTCTTGGTGGTGAAATAGGCCCGGATCCGGTTCACCACCGCCAGGGCCAGGGCCGTGTCGTGGTACAGGGTCGGCACCACCAGGGCCACCTCCAGATCGGGGTGACTCAGTCGGTGGCGGACCATGCTCAGCGTCTTCAACACCTCGGCGCAGCCGTCCATGGCCAGATAGGAGCAGGCCACCGGGATGATCACCCGGGACACGGCCATCAGGATGTTGATCGTCAACAACCCCAGCGAGGGCGGGGAATCGACCAGGAGAAAATCGTAGTCCGGCAGGGGGCCCAGGGCCTCGGCGAGCTTGAGGTGCCGATTCCGGTCCGAGGCGGCGTTGAGGATCAGGTCGGACAGGCGTTTGTTGGACAGGACCAGATCCAGGTTGGGAATGTTCGAGTGGATCAGGGCCCGGTCCAGACTGATCTGGGGGTCCAGCAGCAGCTCGAAGGTGGTGGCCTGCAGTTGGCGGACGTTGATGCCCAGGGACTTGCCCAGGTGTCCCTGGGGGTCCATGTCCACCAGGAGCACCTTTTTTCCCCGGCCGGCCAGAAAGGCCCCCAGGTTCACGGTCAGGGTCGTCTTCCCGGTGCCGCCTTTTTCGTTGAGCAGGGCGAAGCGCTGGCAGGTCATGCTGGCTCCGGTCCGCGTTCATAGTCGGGTTGCTCGCGCCAGACCAGCAGGCGGTGGCAGGCCTGGGCGGCCCCGGCCCGGACCTCGGGGCGGGGATCGGCCAGGAGTTCGAGCAACCGGTCCAGGCTGTCGATGGCCTTGAGGTTGGCCAGGCTGGCCGCGGCGGCCTGGCGCACGGACCAGTGGCGGTCGGTCAGGGCCGCGAGCAGGACGTCGCCGACCGGCGCGGTCAACGAGCGGGTGTTGCCCAGGGCGATGGCCGCCACCCGCCGGACATCGGCCGACTCGTCCTCCATCCGGCGCAGCAGGGGGTCGATGGCCTCACGGGCCTTGAGGTGATTGAGGGCGATGACCGCCTGTCGTCTGACCTCGGCCTGGGGATCTTCCAGCAGCTCGATCAGGCGGGGCAGCGCCCGGCGGACCTGCAGCTTCCCGAGACTGATGGCCGCCGTCTTGCGCGTCTTGGGGTCGGTGTGGCCGAGCAGCTCGATCATCCTGTCCACTCCGGCCTTCGACTCCAGGGATACCAGGCCGCTCATGGCCGCCTGCATCAAGGCCGGGTTGGCCCCGTTCAGGGTCTCGAGGAGGACCTTTTCGGCGATGTCGGGCCGGAGCCGATTGAGGGCCACGGCCGCCGCCCTCTGCACGGCGGGCGGCTGGCTTTTCTTGGGGGCGCCAGCGGTCTCGGCGGGTGCCGGGGTTTGGCCTTGATCGAGCGAGGCGGCGCTCAGGATCCTCCGGCGCAGGTTGGATTCATTGGCCTCCAAGGCCTTCATCAGCGCCTGTTCGACCGCCGACACCCCCTGTCCCAGCCGACCCAGGGCCTCGGCGGCCTCGACCCGGACCTGCCAGTATTTGTCACCCAGCAACCGGACCAGGTCGCCGACGGCCTCCTTGATCTCCAGCTCGACCGCCAGCCGGCAGGCGGCCCGGAGCAGATTGGGGTCCTCGGCCTTCAGGTCGGCCATGATCTGGTCTTTGACCTTGTCGTTCACCACCGCGCTGTCGTCCGTTGTGTGGTCCGGTCCCGGCTGTCCCGGCCCCGGTCCGCCGGAGGCACTGCCGATTCCGGGGTTAGATGCCGCCCCCCAAGGGGTACTTTAGACAACCCGCCTCTCCCTGTCAAAACACTTCGGGGATATCATACCACGGTCGAACACAAATCGAGGACCGCTCCACCCGGGCGGGCGGCCGGGTCCTCCCGGGTCAAGGCCCGCAGGCCCCGCACCGCTCGCAGCCGGCGGGTCGGCAGGGCGGCGTGATCCGGGCCGCGGCCGCCCGCTCGTATTCGGACCACAGGTGTTCCCGGTCCACCCCGGTCTGAAGAAAATCCCAGGGGAATTTTTCGTAAGGGTCCCGGGGGCGGGTGATGAAGTAGTCGGGATTGATCGGGCTGGCACGAAAAACCTGGGGCCAGTTGCCGCCGGCGGCGTGCGCCAGGGCCAGGATATCGAACACCCGGCGGTCCCCCCGGCTGAGCAGGGCCTGAACCCGGGCCCACTTGACCACGTCCAGGTGGACCTCGACCCCGCCCACCCCGGCCAGGCCGGCCTTGACCAGGCGGCCCCGCCGCCGCAGGACCTCGGGCCCGGCCTGGGGCGCCCACTGAAACGGGGTCTGGGGCTTGGGCACGAACGAGGACACCGAGAGGGTGATCCGGCCCAGGCGCCGCCGGGCCCGCGAGGATTTTATGACCCGGTGCCGGAGCCGCTTGACCAGATCGACGATGGCCCGGGCGTCGTCATCGGTCTCGAAGGGCAGGCCCAGCATGAAGTAGAGCCGCAAATGCAGGATGTCGGCCTCGGCAGCCAGCTCGACCGCCCGAAACAGGTCCTGGTCGGTCAGCCCCTTGTTGATGACCCGGCGCAGCCTCTCCGAGCCGGCCTCGGGGGCCAGGGTCAGGGTCTTTTGTCCGGCCCGTTTTATGGCCCCGACCAGCTCGGCGGTGACCCCGTCGGCCCGGACCGAGGACAGGGTGCATTCGCCGCCGGCCTGGTGCACGGCCGAGATCAGGTCGATCAGGTGCGGGGTGTCGGTCACGGCGGCCGCCACCAGGCCCAGCCGGGGGGACAGGGACATCAGCTCCCGGGCCTGGGGGATGATCGTCCTCCCGTCCACCGGCCGGGGAGGGCGCATGGCAAAGCCGACCGCGCAGAACCGGCAGCTCCGGGCGCAGCCCCGTCCCAGCTCGATCAGGGCCGTGTCCGCGAACTCGGCCCGGGGCGAGACGATGTGGCTGGCGGCCAGGGGGGGCGTCAGTTGGCGACGACGGGGCACGGCCACCCGCTCGGGCACGTCGGCTATCCGGCGCCGGCCGACGAGCCCCCCGGACTCGTAGATCTCCTCGTAGCCGGCCGGGACGTAGAGGCCGTCTATCTTCCCGGCGGCCTCGACCAGCCACTCACGGGGGGAATCCGCCCCGGCCAGCCAGTCCAGAAACGGCGGTAAATTTTCCTCGGCCTCCCCCAGCAAAAAGGCGTCCACCACCGGCGCCAGGGGCTCGGGGTTGAGGGACACCGCCGGCCCGCCGGCCAGGACCAGGGGCCACGGTCGGGTCCGCTCGGCGCGCCTCAGTGGCAGGCCGGCCGCCGCCAGCAGGGCCAGCAGATTGGGGTAGTCGTTTTCAAAGGAGATCGAGACGGCCAGGAGGTGGAAGTCGGGCAGGGGACGGCCCGTTTCAAAGGACCGTGTGGGGCCCCCCGGATGGGGCCAGAAGGCCCGCTCGGCCGACCAGCCGGGCTGGTCGTTGATCAGCTGCAGCACGGCCAAAAAGCCCAGGTTGCTCATGGCCAGGCGGTATCGGTTGGGAAAGCAGACCACGGCCCGCCACTGGCCCTGGGACGGTGTCACCCGGCCCCGCTCGGCAAATTGGTCGGTCCTGGTCCTGGCCGTCAATAGACCTCCCAACTACGAATCAAGACGACAAACCCCGAGGGCCCGTGGTTGGGCCCCCGGGGTGGATCGGGTCCGATCTACTTCAAGGTGAAGGTGATCCTGCCCAGGGGACCGTACTCGGCCACGTACTTGCCCGGCTTGCCCGGATACAGCGGGGTCATGGACCCGGTGATGATCACGTCCCCGGCCTTGATCTGACCGCCGTGGCGGATGATGTTGTTGATCGCCCAGCGGAGGCCCTTCCACTGACCGCCCATGACCGCCTTGGCCACGCCCTTGCGGACGACCTTGCCGTTGTGGCTGAGGGTGACGGCCAGCTTGTCCAGTTTCAGGGCGCCGTGGGCCATGGTCCGGCCGACGATGAAGTAGCGGGGCGCCACGTCGCCGGCGATGATGTCCAGGCCGGTCAGGTGCTTCATGTCGGCAAAGCAGATGTCGGGCAGTTCAATGGCCGGACCCACGGCCCTGACCATCTTTTTCAGATTCTTGATCCACTTGATGGGCCGTTTGATGGGCTGGGCCATGATAAAGGCCACCTCGACCTCGATGAACGGCCGGACGTAGGCCTTGACCGGGACCGTCGCCCCCGGCTTGAGGAGCATTTTTTGTAACAGCACCCCGGTCACCGCCGAGCGGACCTTGAACCGCTTCCGGGCCCCGGGGCTGGTCAGTCCGCCCTTGTAGCCGATGATTGGTCCAAAATACTTCTGGAGATGTTTGACCAGGACCGCTTGAAACTTGTAGGCCTGGCCGGTCGTCTTGATGCGCGCCTTGGCCGTGGGCAGGGGCAGTGGTTTGCCCTGCTGGTACAGGTTGGCTGTAGCGGCGGCCACCGACTCGTAACTGGCCATTTTGGGCGCGGCGGCCAGGGCCGGGACCGACAGCAGTGCCGCGGCGGCGATGATCGCCGCCAAAGACAAGCCTATCCTTTTCATGACCTTCTCCCCCGAAATAAGGCGTGGATGACCGGCGACAAAAACGCCGTCTGGATGCTATCACACCCCCTCTGGAGGGTCAATCAGGCCGTCGTCTCAGCGTCCCCCGCCGGATTTCATTCCCTGGGCCATGGCCTGGGCCCGTTTGATCTGCTTCCGGGTCAGAAACTGGGCCACCCAGGCCCGGTCCTTGGCCGCCCGGGGATAACCGGCCGCGGCCGCCAGGTTGAACCAGACGTGGGCCAGCAGGTAGTTCTGCTTGACGACGATGCCCCGGGAGTACCAGTAGCCCAACTGGTGCATGGCGGAGGCATTACCGCCCCGGGCCGCCCGTTTGAGCCAGGCCAGGGACAGGGCCGTGTTCTGGGTTACGCCCCGGCCGGCGAAGTAGATTCGGGACAGGAGAAGCTGGGCCGGCGTGTAACCCTTTTCGGCGGCCGGCCGAAGCCAGGCCACGGCCCGGGGCACGTCCCGGGGCACGCCGCGACCCTTGAGGTACATCCGGGCCAGGGCGTACTGGGCCGGCCGATAACCCTGCTGGGCGGCCAGGCCGAACCACCGGGCGGCCAGGGCCTCGTCCTTGGGAACACCCCGCCCGGCCAGGTACATCCGGGCCAGTTCGAACTGGATGCGCGGCGCACCCCGGGCCGCGCCCATCTGGAACCAGTGGAGCGCCTTGGGGTTGCCTTTTTCGGCCAGGCCCCGCAGGATGGTAAAGGCGGTGTTAAAATCGCCCCGGTCAAAGGCGGTCACCCCGGCGGCGTAGTCCTGGGCCGATGCCGGTTGGGGAATGATCGCCCCCAGGCACATCACGGCCGCCAGCACGACCGCCGCCCGCCATGGCCCGCTCAGTTTCATGGACATGCTCAGCCCTCCTCAGTCCTCGAAAGGTGACGGCGCCGGGCCCGCCGGCCCGGACCGATGATATCCCAGGCTCCCGGCGGCCCGCGGAACGATCCGCGTTGCGACAAAGAGGGAGGGCCGGCGGATTGGGGAGGGCCGCGGCGGCCGGGGCGCCACGCCCCGATTATAACACTTTTTTCCGGCCCGCCAACCGCGCTTTACTCCGGGGGGTGCTCCCGGAAGAATCGGATGGTTTCGACCAGGCCCTCGTCCAGACCGACGTCCGGACGAAAGCCGGCGGCCAAGATCCGGGTGACGTCGGCCTGGGAATGATAGATATCTCCGGGCCGGGCCGGTTCATGTACGACCCGGGAGGATGACCCGCACAGGCTGATGATCTTCGAGGCCAGGTCACTGACGGTGATCCGTCCGCCGCAGCCCACGTTGTACACCCCGGGCGGGGCGGTCAGGGCGAACAGATTGGCCGCGGCCACATCATTCACGGCGACGAAGTCCCGGGTCTGCCCGCCGTCGCCGAAGATGATCAGGTCCCGGCCGGTCAGGGCCCGGTCGATGAAGATGGGGATCACCGCGGCGTAGGGCGACCGGGGGTCCTGGCGCGGTCCGAAGGCGTTGAAGTAACGGAGGGCCACGGCGTGCAGGCCGAGCTGTTCGGCGTACATGGCCAGGTAAAACTCACCGTCCAGCTTGGACAGGCCGTAGGGACTGATCGGACCGGGATAGCAGTCCTCGGGGTTGGGCACCGGCGCGTCGTCGCCGTAAATCGCCGACGAACTGGACAGGACGAACCGCTTGGCCCCGGCCTCGGCCGCGGCCATGAGCAGCCGGATCGTCCCGACGACGTTGACCTCGAGGGTCTGCTCCGGATCGGCCAGGGACTCGGGCACGCCCACCAGGGCCGCCAGGTGAAAGACGTTATTCACCCTGGCGGTCGCCCGGGCGAGATCGCTCTGGTCGGTCACCGAACCCTGGATGAACTCGACCTGGACCCCGGCCAGGTTGGCCAGCTTGCCCGTGGACAGATCGTCCAGGACCACGACCTCGTGCCCGGCCGCAACCAGCCTGGCGGCGAGATGACTGCCGATGAATCCCGCGCCGCCGGTGACGAGCGATCTGTCCACGCTTTTCTTTCCCCCTGAGGCGAATCAATGGCCCGTTTTTTAGCACGTCGCTCAGAAGCGGTCAATTGACACCGGCCGTCCGATTGGGCTAGGGTGGCCCGTGGCAGTTGAGGCCGAGGCTGGCGCGGGGAGGTAGCCATGAAGAGCGTGGTCGTCGTCGGCACCCAGTGGGGGGACGAGGGCAAGGGCAAGATCGTCGATCTGCTGGCCCCGCGGGCGGATTTGATCGTCCGGTTCCAGGGCGGCAACAACGCCGGTCACACCCTGGTCGTGGGCGGCGAGAAGACAATCCTGCATCTCATCCCCTCGGGCGTCCTCCACCCCCAGGCCCGCTGCCTGATCGGCAACGGCGTGGTGGTCGATCCCGAGGTCCTGATTGACGAGATGGACCGCCTGGCGGCCAAGGGGGTGGAAGTCGGCCCCGGCCGGGTGATGCTGGCCGAGCGGGCCCACCTCATCCTGCCCTATCACAAGCTCCTGGACGGGGCCCGTGAGGAGCACAAATCCGGCACCAAGATCGGGACCACCGGCCGGGGCATCGGCCCCTGCTACGAGGACAAGGCCGCCCGGACGGGTCTTAGGGCGGTGGACCTCCTGGACCAGGCCGAGTTTTTCGGGAAATTCCTCGATCAGGCCGAGGCCAAGAATTTCCTGCTCGAAAAATACTTCGGCCGGCCCGCCTTTGATGCTGAAGGCTACCTGCCGCGCCTCAAGGAACTGGCCGCCCGGCTGGCCCCCCACGTGGTGCCCGGCTCGGTTCAGGTCCATGAGGCCCGGGCCGCCGGCCAGAGCATCCTCTTCGAGGGGGCCCAGGGTTGCCTCCTGGACATCGACCACGGCACCTACCCCTATGTCACCTCGTCCAACCCGGTGGCCGGTGCGGTCTGCGCCGGGGCGGGCCTGGGCCCGACGCACCTCGACGAGGTGGTGGGCATCGTCAAGGCCTACACCACCCGGGTCGGCGGCGGACCCTTCCCCACCGAACTGACGGACGAGATTGGCGATCACCTCCAGCGGATCGGGGCCGAGTTCGGCTCGACCACCGGCCGCAAGCGCCGCTGCGGCTGGCTGGACGGCGTGGTCCTGGCCGAGGCCGCCCGCCTCAACGGCCTGACCCGGGTGGCCGTGACCAAGCTGGACGTCCTGACCGGCCTGAACCCCTTGTGCATCTGCGTGGCTTATGAGTTGGACGGGCGAGAAATCCATCACGTGCCGGCCTCGCTCAAGACCCTGGCCCGCTGCCGCCCGGTGTTCGAGGACTGGCCCGGCTGGACCGAGGACATCCAGACCGCCCGGACCTGGGACGATCTGCCCGAAACGGCCCGGAATTACCTGGACCGCATCGCCGAGCTGGCCGGCGCGCCCCTGGGCCTCGTCTCGGTCGGCCCCGGCCGCGAGGCGACCGTGGAACTGTCCGATCCCTTTGCCAAGGACTGACCTCGACCCAACGAGCGATCTCGAAGGCGGCCGGCCCCCTTTTATAGCGAGGGGGCCGGCCGCGCCGCGTTCCCGATTTCCGGCGACCACGACAACACGACCACCCTTTTGATCGGGTCCGTTATCAGGTATGGTGTTCACGACGGCACCTTCTTCGGAGGCGACCCGTGAACACCAGCCCTGAACATCACTTGATTGTCAACGGACTGATCCTGCTGTTCGTGGCCGCCGGTGTGGGCCTGGTGGTCAAGAAGTTCGGCCGGATGCCCTACACCGTGGCCCTGGTGGTGGTCGGCCTGGTCATCAGCCTCCTGGACTTCGAGATCATCCGGCCCATCGTCCTGACCAAGGACATCATCTTTCTGATCTTCCTGCCGCCCCTGCTCTTTGCCGGGGCCTATCATCTCCAACTGAACGACCTGGCGACCAACTGGCGCTCGATCCTGCTGTTCTCGGTGCCCGGGGTGGTGGTCTCGACCCTGATCGTGGGGTTGGGCCTGTTTTGGCTGACCGGCCTGCCCTTGATGTACGCCCTGCTGTTCGGGGCCCTGATCTCTCCCACTGACCCGGTGAGCGTCCTGGCCATCTTCCGCGAGGTGGGCGCGCCCAAGCGGCTGCGGGTGATCATGGAGGGGGAATCCCTGTTCAACGACGGCACGGGCGTGGTCCTGTTCGCGGTCCTGCTGGCCGCCCTGACCGGCGGCGGGGACGCGTCCTTCTGGGGCCTGCTCGCCGGCGGCCTGCCGGCCTCGACCGGCGCGGTGTCGATCCTGAACGTGGGCGTCAAGTTCATCCTGGTCAGCGCCGGCGGGATCGCGGTCGGCCTCCTGACCGGCTGGGCGGCCAATTTCGTGCTCAAGCCGGTCAACGATCACCTCTGGGAGGTCATGGCCACGGTCCTGCTGGTGTACGGGACCTACGTCCTGGCCGAGACGGTCCATGTTTCAGGGGTGATCGCCGTGGTCGTGGCCGGGCTGATGGTCGGCAACTTCGGCCGGGCCGAGTGCATGAGTGAGCGCACCCGGGAGACCGTGGCCGACTTCTGGGCGGTCAATGACTTTCTGATCAACTCGATCCTGTTCCTGATGATCGGCCTGGAGATGCAGGTTTACCGGCCCCAGAACGTCCTGGCCCACTGGTGGCCGATCGCGGCGGCCGTGGTCCTGATCCTGGGGGCCCGGGGATTCAACGTCTGGTGGGCGACCACCCTGCGCAACCTGATGGTCCGGCGCCGTTACGAAAAAATTCCCTGGAAATGGAGCGTTGTTTTGTTCTGGGGCGGCCTGCGGGGCTCGATCCCCATTGCCCTGATCCTGGGTCTGGCGAGTGATTTTCCCCACCGGGAGCTGCTGTTCTCGCTGACCTTTGTGTTCGTCCTGTTCTCCCTGATCGTCCAGGGCGTGACCATGCGACCGCTCCTGGTGCTCCTCAAGCTCAAGGAGGAGGCCCGCCAGGACCCGGACGAGATACCGGTGTGCTGAGTCCTAATGTGGAAAGCGTCCGCCGGTTTCTGACACGGGCGAGAGTGACGCCATGACCAAGGAAAACGTTCTGCGCTACAAGAATTAGGTCGGCCGTTTTTCGTACGACCCCGAGGCCGACCTGTTTCACGGCGAGGTCATCGGGACCCGGGACGTGATCACCTTT
>CAZMVB010000061.1:0-9463 GCA_964569795.1 uncultured Desulfarculales bacterium
GCAAATTCGTGCCCCGAATCAATAAAATGCAGGCCGTCGAAAAACTGGGTGCCCCGCTTCTCGATCACCTGGCGCATGGGCGCGGCCAGGTTGTAAAACGGCACGCCTGACCGGCGGCTCCAGGCCATGAAACGCTTTTGCACGTTGAACCGGTCCCAGGTCCCGGGCGGATAGAGCCGGACCGGAATACCCTTGAGGGCCAGGGCGTAGCGGTGGTCATACATCTGGTCATACCAGGGCACGTCCACCACCACCAGCCGGCCGCCGGCCGCCTTGACCTCGGCCGCCCACTTCTCGAACAGCTTGAAGGTCACCTGATAGGCCTGATCCCACCAGCCCGACAGGTTCGTCGTGGCGTACATCAGGCGCGAGTCGCCCGAACTCAACAGATCGACCGCCCGCAACATCTGCCGCCCGAGGTTCAGGGGCAGGTCCCACACCGGCAAACGTTCTCGACTGATCTTTTTCGCCGGTCGCTCCTGCCGGGCCCGCCGCCGCCTGAATTCCAGGGCGTGGCCCAGTTGGCGGAACAGATTGGGGATGAGCGTGTAGAGCCGGACGTTGCGCCGCAGCCAGTTCCGGACCGGGCCGGTGTTCAGGTCCCGGCGGTGAAAGGGCAGCTTGACCAGCCGGCCGTCCCTCACCCGATAGCACGGCCGCTGGTCGCACTGCCCCATGTTGTTGAAAAAATCGTTGCCCACGAAGAACATGACGACCACCAGGTCCGGGTCGAGTTTTTTGCCGATCAGGTGATAGACCAGGTACTCCTGGGCGGTCGAGTAGTTGTTGACCCCCATGGGCACGATCTCGATGGGCAGGCCGCGCTCGTCGAATCTCTTCTGGAGCAGGGCCATGAAGGTCTTTCGATACGGGTGCTCACCGCAAAAGACCTGGCTGTCGCCCACGATCAGGACCCGAAAGACGCCGGGGCGCTTCTTGACCTCGACCTCGGGGCCCCGGAATCCCAGCGAGTTGATCTGAAAATGGATCCGCTCGTTGCCCTTGCGCCAGTAACCGCTCTGGCCCGGGATGAGCCGGGTGCCGAATACCGCGTCCCGCTGCTCGATCCGGGGCGGGACCAGCTCGAACGTCCGGACCACGATCTCGCCGATGACCAGCAGGACCAGCAGGGTCAGGCCCGAGGCCGCCGCCCGGAAGAGAAGCGCCTTGGTCCATGACCGCCGACGGGACCGGGCCGTCACCGCGACGGACCTTGCCGGTCGCCGGCCATTTTCACCGCCCGTTTCAGAAAGGGTTTGATGGTCTGAAAGATCCGGAGGGCCAGCAAATGGTTCCCCTCGGCCACGAGGTGCATCGGGTCGGCGAAGAGCAGGCCCCGGTGGTCGCGGAACATCCCGGACAGGTCATGAAAGTGGGGGTCTGACGGCGGGTGGCGGCGGATGGCGGCATACACCAGGGGCACGCGCTCGAAGGCCAGGGCCAGGCTGGGCCGGGCCAGGTGATAGGCCGTCACCTTTTTCTCCCAGGGGGCCAGGGGCTTGTTCCGGAGGTAGAGGCAGGGTTGCCAGAAAAAGAAGACCTTGAAATGGTATTCCCGGGCCAGGGCCGCGGCCATCCGGACGTTGTGGCGGTACATCTCGGCCGTCCAGCGGACCAGGCCGGCCAGGTCCATCCGCTTCTGCCCCGGTCCGAGCAGCACGGTCATCTCCGGATCGATCGGCCTTTTCTTGGCAAAGGGATCGCCCTGAATCAGCCCCCAGTGCCGCAGCAGCCGGATGGTCTCGAGTTTCTTGAACAGGATCTGGCCGATGGTCCGCCAGGTGTCGCCCCGGGTCAGCTTGGCCCGGATCTGGTTGACCTGGAAGATCGAGCCCGGGATCTTGGGCCAGGCCGTGCCGATGACCGCATCGTTGATGCCCGACAGAAAGATGACCATGTCCGGGATGTTGCCCCGCCGGAGTTCCAGCATCAGCCGGATCAGGGACTGGGTCGAGCTGTACCCGGCCTGCCCCAGGTTATAGACCCGGTAGGGCCCGAAGCCCTGATCCCGGATCAGCTTGGCCAGTTGGGACGGATAGGTGTCCCGATCGGTCACCCAGTCACCCCAGGTGGTCGAGCCGCCGATGCAGAAGATCTTCTTGGCCCGGGAGTCGTCCGAGTTGAACCAGGTCCGGCGCATGCCGGTCCGGTCGATGTTGATCGCCAGGCCGACATGGGGGCGGCGTTTCCACATGATGTAAGGCCAGAAGTTGTGGACGGTGATCCCGCCGACGCCCCGCTTTTCCCGGAAATAGGCCTCGAGGTGGTATTTCTTGATCAACATGGCCTCGGACAGCACCGGAGCCCTGGCCGAGGTCGAGACCCGGTCGCCCCGTTCCAGCCTTCGGGAAACGTCCCAGCCGAGCTGGACGAACAACTCCACGGCCACGGCCAGGACGATCAGGTTGAAGACCACCAGGGCCGTGACCTTGTAACCCCGTCCCACGGCCCGCCAGACCCGGCCCCATAATTTCGTATCTTTGGTGACGCTCATGGGCTCGTTGCCGCCGGAAGCCCGCAGCCGACGGTGATGGGAACATACACCAATCTCCGCCTCGGGCGCAACCCGGGCCCTCGACTTGACAACCAGATCGACTCGCGGTTAGGTTTCAAAAACGGGGCCGAGGCGGCCTCTTGTTTCGTTTAAAAGTGGAGACAATATGTACGATCTTGACCTGGCCCCGCTGCTGGCCGCCGCGGGGGAGTGGCGGCCCGAGCTGACCGGTCTCTACGACCGGGTCCCGGCCACCAACTGCGACCGCAAGACCGACTGCTGCGCCAACATGCCCGAAATCGAGGCCGTCGAGTTCCTGAACCTGTACCTGGCCTTGAGGGACCTGCCCGACGAGGAAAGGGAACGGCGACTGGTGCGGACGGTGATCTATTTCTTTTCCAACGCCAGCTATATCCAGCCCTGCCCCTTTCTGGAGGGCCAGGACTGCCTGATCTACGACCAGCGCCCCTTTTCCTGCCGGGCCTACGGGTTGTGGTCCGAGGGCCGCTACCGGGAACAGGTCGAGGCCGGCCGTGAGGCCAAGGAAAACCTGGCCCAGACCTGGCAAAAGCTGGGCGTCAAGCTTCCCCACGAGGTCCTGAGCTTCACCCTGCCCTACTGCCGCGACGTCCGGCCGGTCAAGGGGACCATTGACGACGCCGGGCTGGGCGCCGTCCAGGCGGACATCGAGGCCCTCGGCCGCCGGGTGCTCGATCCGGAGGGCCGCTGGCCGGCGGTCTATTTCAATGATTTCTCCTTTGCCCTCTCCGCCCAGGTCCTCGGCTATCAGCGATCCCTGCAGCAAAAGGTGGTCATCACCCGGGAGCTGATCAAACTGGACGACAGCCCCAATCTGCGGATGCTGCTCGGTGCGGTCGAACAATACGCCTTCCGATAGTGCTTCGGCCCCAGGCTCAAAATATTGGCAAGTGTCTTGCCAGTTACGCAAGATGTAGGGTATAATCCGTTGGTGATGAGACGCCGGGCGGATCAGGAAGCGGGGCCATGGCCTGGATCGGCAAGTTCTTCCATCGCTTGTTCAGCTACTATTGTTACGTCGTGATCGTCTTCTCGGCCGGGGTCCTCGGCCTGATGGTGATGGCGGCCCAACCCATCGACCCCCGGGGCAGGATCGGTCGGTTCATGACCCGTCTCTGGGGCCTGACGGTCCTGTTCTTCTCGGCGGTGCCGGTCCGGGTCATGGGCGCGGAAAACTATCGCCCGGACGAGGCGTACGTCTTCTGCTCGAACCACGCCTCGTATTACGACGTCCTGGTCCTGATGGGCCACCTGAAAAACAATTTTCGGTGGTTCGCCCGGCGGGACCTGTTCAACGTGCCGGTCATGGGTCAGGCCATGTGGGTCGTCGGGCATCTGCCCGTTTACCGGGATTCGCCCCGGGCCTCGCTGCGGTCGCTGATGCTGGGGGTCAGGCTGGCCCGGGACGGGGTGTCCATGCTGATCTTCCCCGAGGGGACGCGCAGCCCGGACGGCCGGCTGCATCAGTTCCTGGAGGGCGGCTTTCACCTGGCCATCAAGAGCGGGCGGCCGGTGGTCCCGGTGGTGGTGACGGGGACCTATCGGATCCTGCCCCGTCACACCCTGCTGATCCGCCCGGGCCGGGTCCGGCTCATTTTCGGCCGGCCGATCCCGACGGCCGGACTGGGCCGCCACGATTCGAAGAAGCTGATGTCAGAGGTGCGGGGAAAAATGCTCCGGATGATGGAGACCGGTCGTCCCGTTTGATCCCGGGCAGGGCCGGATGTGACCCTTGGGTATATTGCTGACAGGTGTGGGCCATGACGGCCAAGCGGCCTCCAACTAAAAAGACCTCCCCCCGGCCGGCGCGGCGGCCTTCGGCCCGGACCAGGCCGACCTCGGGTGGCAAGCCTCCGGCCCACCCGGCTTCTGACAAAAAACCCTGGTTGTCCAAACGGGCCGGCGAGATCCTGGGCCTGGTGTCGTGGGTGGTGACCGTCCTTCTGGCCCTGGCCCTGTTCAGTCACCACTATACCGATCCCGGGGTGGCCCAATTCAGGCAACTGCTCCGGTTCAGCGGGGTCCACAACCTGATCGGTCCGGTGGGGGCCCTGGTCAGTGACCTCCTGTTCAAGGGTCTGGGGCTGGCCTCGTTGTGGCTGATCCTGATCCTGGCGGTCGAGGGGGTGAACCTGCTGCTGGGCCGCCGGGAGAGGGCGGTCTGGCGGCTGCTGGGGGGCGCCGGCCTGATCGCCTTGTCGGCGGCCATGATCCACCTGGTTCGGGCCACGGCCCCGCTGTTCGGTTACCCGTCGGGGGTGGCCGGTCTGGACACCGGCGGTTGGGTCGGCCGGTCCCTGGCCGGGTTGCTGGACCAGTATCTCAGCCCGGTCGGGGCCGGGCTGGTCCTGGGGGCCGGTCTCCTGGTCTGCGTCCTGCTGATCGCCGATCTGTCGCCGGGGGCCGCCGCCGGGGGCCTGTGGCGGCTGGCGGTCCGTATCCGCCAGTTCTTCGCCGACCGGCGTGAGAAAAAGAGGTTGCGGCGGGACAAGGCCAGAAAGCTCGAGACCTATCTGGCCGACAAGGAGACGAAAAAGGGGCCGGTCATCCGGCGTCAGCCCGAGGAAATCCGGGCCAAGAAGCCTCCGCCCGAGCCCCGTCAGGAGGCCTTCCCCTTCCCCGGGTCCTGGGATTACGAACTGCCGCCCCTGGACCTGCTGGACGAGCCCCCGGCCGGCGGCGGCCCGGTGGACGAGCGCATCCTCGAATCCAATTCCCGCCAGCTCGAGGCCAAGCTGGCCGACTTCGGGGTCAAGGGCGAGGTGGTCGAGGTCGCCCCGGGACCGGTCATCACCACCTACGAGTTCATGCCCGCCCCGGGAATCAAGATCTCGAAGGTGGCCGGGCTGGCCGACGATCTGGCCCTGGCTATGCGGGCCGTGTCCATCCGGATCGTGGCCCCCATCCCGGGCAAGGCGGTCATCGGTATCGAGCTGCCCAACGCTGAGCGCCAACCGGTGTTCCTGAAGGAGATCCTGGCCCACCCCGAGTTCAAGAAACGCCGCGGCCCCCTGATCCTGGGTCTGGGCCAGGACATCGTCGGCCGGCCCTTTTTCGCCGCCCTGGCCAAGATGCCCCACCTGCTCATCGCCGGGGCGACCGGCACCGGCAAGAGCGTCGGCCTGAACAGCATCCTGATGTCCCTGCTCTTCAGGGCCGGCCCGGACGAGGTCAAGCTGGTCCTGGTCGATCCCAAGCGGATCGAACTGTCGGTCTATCAGGGCCTGCCCCACCTGCTGCACCCGGTGGTCATGTCCCCCAAGGAGGCCAACGCCGCCCTCAAGTGGGCGGTCAGGGAGATGGAGCGGCGCTACGAGCTGCTGGCCGAGGCCGGGGTCCGCAACATCGACTCCTACAACCAGCACCTCAAGAAGAAGCCGCCCAAGGGCGCGGCCCGGTCCGAGGAGACCTCCCCGGACGCGGCCCCGCCCGAGCCCCTGCCCTACGTGGTGATCGTCATCGACGAGCTGTCGGACATGATGATGGTCGCCTCCAAGGAGGTCGAGGAGTCCCTGACCCGGCTGGCCCAGATGGCCCGGGCGGCCGGCATGCACCTGGTCCTGGCCACCCAGCGGCCCAGCGTGGACGTGATCACCGGGCTGATCAAGGCCAATTTCCCGGCCCGGGTCTCGTTCAAGGTCTCCTCCCGGGTGGACTCGCGGACCATCCTGGACGGCATGGGCGCCGAGAGCCTGCTCGGGGCGGGCGACATGCTCTTTCTGGCCCCGGGACAGGGCTCGCTGATCCGCCTCCAGGGGGCGTACGTGTCCGAGGCCGAGGTGGCCCGGGTGGCCGGCTTCATCCGGCAGCAGCGGGCCCCGACCTATGATCCGTCCATCACCCAGGTCCCCGAGGGGCCCGGGACCGGCCCGAACGCCTCTGACGAGGTGGACGAGTTCTACCAGGACGCGGTCCGGATCGTGGCCGAGAGCGGCAAGGCCTCCATCTCCATGATCCAGCGCCGTCTCAAGGTCGGCTACAACCGGGCGGCCCGGATGATCGAGAAGATGGAGGACGAAGGCCTGATCGGGCCCTCGGACGGTGTCAAACCCCGCGAGGTGCTCATCGGCCGCCGTTAGCTGGGAGCCTGTCTCGATTCCTTTGACCGGCTTTGCAAATGGCCAGCGATTTTAGGTGGTTGGCAAGACAACGCTTTGGCCGATTGACGGTCGGAAAAGGCCGGGACGGCTTTTTCCGGCAAGCACCAGGGGGCTTGTCTATTTTATTTTTTCTCGTATATAATAATTGAGTAGCACTCGCCCCGGCTCGGGGCGGTTTTTTATGGTCACCTGCAAACGACGAGGCTCACGTGCGGCGTTGGTGGTTAATCGTTATCGGTTGGGGCCTGGCCGCGACCTTGGTCGCCCCGGCCCAGGCTGTTCCGGACCAGGCCGAGCTCCACCAGGTCCTGGACCGAATCAAGGTCACTTACCGGAAGCTGGTCAGCTACTCGGCCGATTACGTGCGGACGACCCGGAGCCAGACCATGGGTCCCACCGGCCCCACCACCCGGATCGTCCGGGCCACGGGCAAGATATACTTCGCCCGGTTCGGCCGGCCCGGCCGCTGGGGGCGGATGATGGTCCGGCTGGATCAGGAGGGGCCGCGCGAGGAAAAGCTGATGTCCGACGGCGTCAACCTGTGGTGGTACCGTCCCTGGCAGCAGCGGGCCTATCAGTACTCGGTCGCCCGGCACAGCGGGTCGCTCCGGCCGGTGATGGATTTTCTGCAGGGACTGTCCGGCCTGGAGAACAGCTTCCGCATCCGGTGGCATAAGCAGAAGAAGCTCTCTCCGGACCTGTACGCCATCATCATCGAGCCCAAGAATCCCCGGCCCGACCTGAAGTACATGATCTTCTACCTGAACAAGAAGGACCTGATCCTCAGGGGATTCCTGATGGTCAACTTCATGGGGACCCGGACCGAGTACACCTTCACCAAGATAAAAACCAACCGGAAACTCAAACCCTCTTTTTTCCGTTTCAAGCGGCCCCGGGGGGTCAGGATCATCCGCCAGAGGCAAGCCCCCCGCTGAGCGCCGAGGGAGTCAGGACGACGCATCAAGATGAGCCGGGAATTGTTAGAAACCGTTCGGGAGTTGTGTAAGGAAAAAAACGCCCTGCTGCTGGCCCATAACTACCAGCGGCCCGAGGTCCAGGACGCGGCCGACCTGACCGGCGATTCCCTGGGCCTGTCCATGGAGGCGGCCAAGACCGACGCCCAGGTCATCGTCTTTGCCGGGGTCCACTTCATGGCCGAGACGGCGGCCATTCTCAGTCCGGACAAGACGGTCATCCTGCCCGAGGAAGAGGCCGGCTGTCCCATGGCCGACATGATCACGCCTGACCAGCTCCGGGCGAAAAAGGCCGAACTGCCCGGCGTGCCCGTGGTGACCTATGTCAATTCCTCGGCCGCGGTCAAGGCCGAGAGCGACATCTGCTGCACCTCGGCCAACGTGGTCTCGGTGGTGGGCTCCCGGCCCGAGGACCATCTGCTGCTCACCCCGGATCAAAACCTGGCCCAGTACGCCCAGCGGCACACCACCAAGAAACTGGACTGGTGGGCGGGCTATTGTCCGACCCATCAGAAGCTGACCCCGGCCGACGTCCTGGCCGCCAAGGAGGCCCATCCCGGGGCGCTGGTCATGGCCCATCCCGAGTGCCGGCCCGAGGTCCTGGACCTGGCCGACGCCATCAAATCGACGAGCGGCATGCTGAAATTCGCCGCCGAGTCGGACGCCGAGGAATTCATCGTCGGCACCGAGACCGGGCTGCTGCACCCGCTCAGGACAAAAAATCCGGACAAAAAATTCTATCCAGCCTCGGAGCGAATGGTCTGCCCCAACATGAAGCTGACCACCCTGGAGTCGATCAAGATCGCCCTGGAACTGATGACGCCGGTGATTAGTGTGCCCGAGGACATCGCCGAGAAGGCCCGCCTGGCCGTGGAGCGGATGCTGGCCGTGCCTCGAGATTAGATTTACGCAGAATAGCCATCGCTCAACAAATATAGAAGGGGATATTATCTACTAACACCTTTTGCCTTGACTATTTTTTTTGCCATTTGTTTTACACGTTTTCTTCTACCTCCGAACATCTCATCAATAACATGCTCCAGTATCTCGAAGGCATCTAGAACGTCACCAAATTTAAGCAAACCTAAATGGCTTGCAGGATTCCCAAGCCATTTGACGGCCATAAGCATCTCGCCAAGCTCCGGTTCCTTTTTTGTAAATTCCTCTATTCGTTCGTGTAGACTAAGTGTCACACGTTTCCCTTGTTTTGATATTCTTGTTTTTCGAACTCGTTTCTTATTAAGCAATATCTCAACAGAACTTCTTAGACGATTACCAGAGGCTGAAAGAGAGCACCAATATAGTTCTGAAGCCGCGATCAATTCTCGCTTCAATTCCTCGGGGCAGTTTTCATTAATTCGGAACGGCACAACAGGGGGGGAAAAATATTTTGGAGTAATCTTTTGAACATAATTATAGCCTTCACCATAGTTATCTTCAACATCATAACTAGTCTCACCTACTAATAATACTGGTTCTTTACATGCGGAACATATTAACTGAACAGAGAAAATTTCAGTGATCCAAGTCGGATCCGTTGACCCATCACGACGATATTGTTCATAATATTTTTTCGACTTTGCCGTCTCAATGAAGGTAAAAGAGTTTTTAACTCTGGTTAGTTGCCCCTCCATACAAAGGGAACATATCCATGGCGGCAAAGAATTGGGATAAAATGGTGGAACGAAAATTTTTCTGTCCACTGTAATTCCTTTTTCTGCAGAAAGCCTCCAAGTGTTATAACGTTACCCAAACAGAACTATCAATTGATATATTTATTCAATTTAAATGATTATATTGTAACGCGATTATTTACTTGACACCACAAAACAGGCGTGGTAGGTTGTTTACATGAG
>CAZMVB010000062.1:0-9125 GCA_964569795.1 uncultured Desulfarculales bacterium
CCCCCCGCATCGATAGAAGCTCCTTTTCCTTTATTCAAAGGGGTCAGCCAGCAGTCCGGCGGTGTGATAAACATATATACGTCCTCGGTCCGCGTTCGACCACCTTCGCCGCCCTGTCTGTGGTAATATCCGGCATTGAAAAATTTGGACCCTGACCCGAGGTGGCAAATGCGGTATTTTTTGAGCCCCAAGGTGCTGTTCGGAGCGGGCGCCCTCAAACGCCTGGGCGCGGAACTGGCCGGGAAAGGGTCCCGGGCGATGATAATCACCGACCCCAACATGGCCGCGGCCGTGGGCCCGGTGGTTGACTCGCTGACCCAGGCCGGATACGAGGTCAAGGTCTGGGACGGCGTCCAGCGCGACCCCACCCTGGACACGGTCGTGACCGGCGGCCAGGCCCTGGCCGAGTTCGGCCCCCAGTGGGTGATCGGCTTTGGCGGCGGTTCGGCCATTGACACGGCCAAAGCGGCCTGGGTGTTCTACGAGCGGCCCGATCTGGTCTCGGATGATCCCTACAAGAACCTGGGGCCCAAGGCCAAGCTGAACCTCCGGGCCAAGGCCAGGCTGGTCTGCGTGCCGACCACCAGCGGCACCGGCGCGGACGTCACCTGGGTGGCGGTGGTCACCGACACGGTCAAGGGTAACAAGCGGGTGCTGGCCAACAACGAGATTGTGCCCGACGTGTCGGTCCTGGACCCGGAACTGACCGTGGGCCTGCCGCCCGAACTGACCGGCAGCACCGGCATGGACGTCCTGGCCCACGCCATTGACGGCTACACCTCCCGCCAGGTCACGGACTTTTCCGACGGGCTGTGCCTCCAGGCGATGATGATGGTCTTCGAGTGGCTGCCCCGGGCCTTTCAGCAGGGGGACGACTTGGTCGCCCGGGAAAAAATGCAGAACGCGGCGACCATCGGCGGACTGGGATTCGGCAACAGCAACACCGGACTGTCCCACGCCCTGGGCCACTCGGCCGGGGCCTTGTTTCACCTGTCCCACGCCCGGGCCGTGTCCCTGGCCCTGCCTCTTTCTTTGGAATACATCGCCTCAAAAAAACCGCACCAGGGCGCGCCCGATCCGCAGACGAGGCTGGCCACCCTGGCCCGGGCGGCCGGCATTGACGCCGGCTCGCCCCAGGAGGCCATCGGGGCGCTGGTCGCCAAGATCAGGGACCTGCAAAAGGTGGTGGGCGAGCCGTCCAGCCTGAAAGAGGCCGGCATCACCGAGGACCAGATGACCCAGGGCATGGACCGGCTGGTGAGCCTGGCCCGGTCTGACCTGAACATGCTGACCACGCCCTGCCCCTGCGACGAGGATGACCTGAGGGGGCTGTTCCGGGCCATGTGGTCGGGCGCCGGTTGAGCCTGCGGTTTTCAATAACACGGGGCCAGTCTCGATTTTTGACTATCCGGTCCGCGGGGAAGGGCACGGTGGGCCTCCGGCCTGCTCGACAAGGGCCTTTCCGTCTCCTGTGACCGGATGATTTGACGGGGCACTGTCCTGAAAGATTTTTTCTAAAACCGTAATCTTCTCGGTGCGCTTCGGAAAATCAGCCTAGGTGCTCGGCCAGCAGTTCGGCGGTGTGACAAACCTTTATCCGGTTGCCGGTTGCTCGCTTGTCCAGGCCGCCCCGGAGTTGGAGGATACATCCCGGGCAGTCCACGGCTACCACGCCCGCCTCGGTCCGATTAATATTGTCCAGCTTGCGGCGCAAAATTTTCTGCGAAATCTCGGGCTGCTTCAGCATGTACATGCCGCCCATGCCGCAGCAGGTGTCTGACTCGAACATCTCTTGAAGCTCGAAGCCGGCCGTTACCAGAACCTCGCGCGGCGGACCCTCGGCCCCCAGGGTCCGCTTGAGGTGACACGAGTCGTGATAGGTCACCAGCCCCGCCGCCCCGTCACCTTCGAGTTCCAGGCGGCCCTCATTCACGAGGCGCTTGATCAGGGAAGAGAAATCAATGGTCCTCTCGGAGACCTGACGGGCCAGGTCCGGCCACTTGGCCTCGCCGGCGTATCGGGCGAATTCGTTTTTCAGGCTGGCCGTGCAGGTCGGGCAGGCCGAGACGATCCAGTCCACCGGCTCGGACGTCAAGGCCTCCAGGTTTTCCTTGACGCTCCTCTCGGCCGCGTCCGGCGCGCCGGCGAACCGGGCCGGGGCCCCGCAACAGGTCTGCCCCTCGGGAAATTTCACTTCGATCCCCGCCCGGTTCAAGACCTTGATCACGGCCAGGCCCATCTCGGGATAGACAAAGTCGATCAGACATCCGGCGAAAAAGGCCGCCTTTTTCTCCGACCGGGGCTGCTCGATTTTCCCGAAAATATCCCGCAAGGGCTTGCGGGCGATAGCCGGCAGGCTCCGGGTGGCGGTCGTCTCGGACAAAAACATGGGCAAGTGCCGGATGAACCCCTCCTTGGCCACTGGTCCCTGGGCCTTGGAGGCCGTCCGGAGCAGGGCGTGGAACAGGCGGCGGTTGTTGACGAGTAGGTAAGCGGCCCGCTGGCGCGCGCCCAGGCCCTGGGTCTCCACCAGGCGGCGGCGCAGCTCGAGGATCAGCCGGGGCACGTCGATCCGGGCCGGGCAGACCTGGCGGCATCGGCCGCACTGGAGGCACAGGCCCTGGATCGAATCGGTCTTCTGAAACTCATTGAACCAGGCGGTCAGGATGGTCCCGATGCCGCCGGTATAGACGTAACCGAACACGTGCCCGCCCACCAGCCGATAGACCGGGCAGACGTTGAGGCACGAGGCGCAGCGGATGCACTGCAGGGCCTCGCGGAAGACCGGGTCCCCGGCCATCTCGGTCCGCTGGTTGTTCATGAGGATGATGTGCAGGTCTTTCGGAAAACCGTCGGTCCCGGGTGCCGGGCCGGTGATGATCGAGACGTAACTGGTCAGGAGCTGGGCCGTGGCGCTGCGGGGCAGGGCGGTCAGGATCGGGGCCACGTCGGCCAGTTGGGCGACCAGCTTTTCCAGGCCGACCACAATGACGTGGGTGGGGGGCAGGGTGGACACCAGGCGGCCGTCTCCCTCGTTGGTGACGATGACCACCGAACCCGTCTCGGCTACGGCGATGTTGGCCCCCGAGATCCCCAGGTCGGCCCCGAGGAACTCCTGGCGCAGCTCGCGCCGGGCGACCTTGACCAGGCGGGGGATATCGCTCTGGATCCGCTCGCCCACCTCGTGGCTGAAGATCTCGGCCACGTCCTCCTTGGTCAGATGAATCGCCGGCAGGACCATGTGCGACGGCCGGTCCCCGCAGAGCTGGATGATCCACTCGCCCAGGTCGGTCTCCCGGACGTGGATCCCGGCCGCCTCCAGGTGGGCGTTGAGGTCGATCTCTTCCGTGGCCATGGACTTGGACTTGACGATCCTCTTTACCGATCGGGCCTTACACAAATCCAGAATGTAGGACTTGACCTCATCGGGATTATTGGCCCGAAAGACCTTGGCCCCCCGGGCCGTGGCCTGCCGGGCGAACAGGTCGGCCAGTTCGTCCAGGCGCGAGGCGGCGTCGGCCTTGATCGTCGCGATCCTGTCCCGGAGGGCCTCGAAGTCGATTCCTTGAAAAACCTGGGCCCGGCTGATGACGTAGGACTCGGAAAAACGCCCCAGGGCATCGGCCAGGTGGGGGTGGTCCAGGGCCCGCTTGACGTCCCGCTTGAAATCCCGGGTCACGGTGTCACCCTCGGCGGCTCGTCCACGCAGAAGATGATCAGCCGATAGGGGCCGTGGACCCCGATGGTCAGGACCCGCTCGATATCGGCCGTGCGGCTGGGACCGGTGATCAGGGCCAGATAGGGCATGGTCGCCGGATCGATCCGGGTCAAAAGCGCCGGCAGGTCGGGCAGGATGGCCTTGGTGGGGAGCAGGGCGACGTGGATCTCGGGCAGGGTCGATACCAGGCGCTGCTGGACCGCGGTCGAATCCTGGACCAGGGTCCCGGTGTCGGCCAGGCCCCAGCCCATCTGGCTCAGGCCGATCCTGGCCTCAGCGGCCGTCTCCCGGGAGACCTCGAACCCGAGCCCCGGCGCCCGGCGGCCGAGTTCTTCCCGGTCGATCCCGTCCAAATACGAACCGCCGGCCCACAGGGCGCGGGCCCCCGGCGCGTCGGCCGTGTTTTCGGCGCGCAGAAAGTCAATGATGAATTCGATGGCCTCATCCCGGGAGGCGTGACGAAACACCTCGGCGCTGACCTCTTCCGCCCGGGACTTGAACGTCTGGTACATCGCCTCGATCCTCAACCCGACGGTGACGCCTCCCTTTTACTGCTAAGTCGAGGCAGAAGCAAGTCACCCCCGGGACAGGCCGGCCCGAAAGTGATATGTTTAACCAGGTGAGAGGTGGCCGCCCATGCCCGTTCTGGTCAAGCTGAGCACGTCCCTGCGCCGGCTGGTCCCGGAGTATGATCCCCTGGCCGGGCTCGAGGTCGAGCCGCGGCCGGGTGAGTCCGCGGCCGAACTCATGGCCCGCCTGGGCATCCCGCCCGACAAGGTCAAGGTGATCATGATCAACGGCCTGGCCGCCGGCCCGGACACGATCCTGGCCGACGGGGACCGGGTCGGTCTGTTCCCGCCGGTGGGGGGCGGCTGATTTTTCGTCCCCTGGTTCAGGTGGCGGTGGTTATTGGACGTTCTTGGCGGTTCGGCGCAATCAACTTTTTCTCGGAACTGGCCGTTGGGTGGGCCGAACCGGCAAGAACTGCTCCCGTCGAGCGTCCATCTGTCGAGAGGACACGAGACCAGATGACCGACGAGTTGCTCGAACTTTTGCGGCCGTTTCTGGGCGAGCATCAGGTCCCCGGCCGGGCGTCGCTGTCCGTGGTCAGCGATCAGGGGCTGATCGGGGCGGCCAGGCGGCTGGGGATCACCCCGCGCGAGGCCATGGCCGCCTGTCTGAAACTGGACATCTGGCCCCAGCGGCTGGCGGTCAATCGGGGCACCTTTTCGGCCGAGGACCAGGCCCGGCTGGCGGCCTCGACCGTGGCAATAATCGGGGCCGGCGGACTGGGTGGAATGGCCGTGCTCCAACTCGCCCGGCTGGGCCTGGGCCGGATCAAGGTCTGCGACGGCGACGTCTTCGAGCCGACCAACCTCAACCGCCAGTTCCTGTGCCGCGGCGACAACCTGGGCCGGCCCAAGGCCGAGGTGGCCGCCGGGGAGGTGGCCGCCATCAGTCCCGTGATCGAGGTCGAGGTCTTTTCGTACAAGGCCGGGCCGGACACTTTGCCGGAAATACTGGCCGGGGCCCGGGTGGCGATGGATTGCCTGGACAACCTGCCCTCGCGGTACGCCCTCGAGGACGCGGCCCGGGAGATGAAGATCCCCTACGTCCACGGGGCCGTGGCCGGGCTCGAGGGGTTCGTGATGACCGTGCTCCCCGGCGAGCCCGGGCTGCGGAGCCTTCACGGTCCCGAGCCGCCCGCCAAGCAGGACTCGGCCGAGACCGTGGTCGGCATCCCGGCCCTGACCCCGGCCGCGGTGGCCATCCTCCAGGCGGGCGAGGTGATCAAGCTCCTGCTGGGCCGACGCGGCCTGGGGCGGGGGGCCTTGCTCCACCTGGATTTGTCCGTCCCGTCCCTGGAAATACTTCGCCTGGGAGCCTGACTGAGAAATACTCAGACAGACGCCAAGGTTGACACCTCACCCCATCAGCGATAAGTCATGAATAGGGGGGCCCGAAGGCCCCGCTATCTTTTTCTGGTTCAAGCGGGAGTGACTTCATGCAACGAGTGATGATCGAGACGGCCGATTATCAGAACTGCCTCACGGCGGTCAAACGGGCCTTTGACCTCTTTTCCCTGAAAATCGCGGGCAAAAAGGTCCTGGTCAAGCCCAACGTCCTCCGGTCCGCCACTCCCGAGGAGTCCATCACCACCCACCCGGCCGTGCTCGAGGCCGTGGTCGATTGCCTGGAGCAGATGGACCCGGCCGAGATCATCGTCGGCGACAACCCGGGCCTGATGGGCTACGGCGCCAACGAGGCCGCCTTCCGCCAGGCCGGCCTGATCGACGCCGCCCGGGGACACTATCGCAACATCGGCACCGAGGCCGTCGAGGTTGATTTCAATCCAGAGTATAAACCCAAGGTCAGCCTGTCCCGGGCGGTGGTCGAGGCGGACGTGGTCGTCTCGGTCCCCAAGTTCAAGACCCACGGCCTGACGGTTGTCACCGGGGGGATCAAGAACAGCTACGGCATCCTCCCCGGGGCCCAGAAGGCCATGCTCCACCGGCTGGCCGGCAGCCCGGCCCGGTTCCACGACCTGGTGGTGGACGTGTTCCGGCTGCGGGTCCCGGACCTGTTCATCCTCGACGGGGTCAGGGCCATGGAGGGCAACGGGCCGGCCTCGACCGACCTGCGCACCGTGGGCCGGGTTCTGGCCTCGGACAACGCCGTGGCCCTGGACGCGACCGTGGCCCGGATGATGGGCCTGGAGCCCAGCCAGCTCGGATTCCTCAGGCGGGCCAGGGACCTGGGGCTGGGCGATTACGACGACGTCGAGGTCATTGGGACCCTCGAACCCATCCCCGACTACAAGCTGCCGCCCCTGGGCGGCGAGGCCATCACCGGGTCCAAAAGGGTCGTGGAACTGATGCGCTCGCGCATCAAGCTCCGCCCCGTGGCCGACCCCGAGACCTGCACCGGCTGCGCCACCTGCGTGGACCAGTGCCCGGTGGGCGCCCTGACCCTGGAGGACGATTTGCCCCGGGTGGACGCCGAGACCTGCATCACCTGCTTCTGCTGCCAGGAAATGTGCCCCGAAAAGGCGATTGCTTTGCAATAGTTTTTAGCCGGGGGGCTGCCCGCCCCCCGGCACCCCCTGGGTGCCAGTGGCACCCTTTCATTTCGCGGTCAAGATGGTCGCTGGTTCCGGCTGTGGAGCCGCGGTCCTGCCTGGTCCATGGCCAGGAGGATGCGCGGCGCGAAGCAATGCACATCCTGGGGGTCGAGAGTCAGGTCTCCTCAGTCCACCGGGTGATTTGTAACAGGAACTATTTTTTCAGCTTCTTCTCGATCTCGGGGCGGGCCAGGGGATTGAAGAAGTTGGTGGCCACGTACATGTTGTAGGCCAGCTCCCGGGGGAACAGGGCCAGGCGGTCGCCAATGCCCAGTTCCCGATCCTCTTCGATGGGCAGGCCGTTGAGCATCAACACCCGGACCAGGTCGCCGCCCAGGCCCAGGGCGGCCAGGGCGTCCGAGACCCGGGCCCCCGAGGCCAGGTCCAGGCTCATCTCGCCCCGGTCATGGCCCTCGACCTTTTGCCGCAGCGAGCCGCCCAGCTTGATCGTGATCCGCAACCGCCCCTCCACGCAACGGCCGGAGGCCGATCCGGCCCCCGGCCGTTATATCAACTACCACATTGGCGCTAAAACTTGAGCGTCCGGTCCAGGTCGGCGTCAGAAACGTCAAAGACCACGTTGTGCGGCGGCAGCTTCTCCCGTTTGAAAAAGTCGGGCAGCCGGTCGTCGGCCTGGTTGAAGCCGGCCCGGACGTTGAAGTCGTGCTCCGTGGTTAGGATCTTTTTGCCCAGGGCGGCCACGTCGTCGGCGGTCAGGGACCAGCCGTACTTGGCGTTGACCATGTCCAGCATGGCCTGGTTGGAGTCGGGGATGTCCAGGACGGCAAAGGCCACGAACAAACACAGGCCCACCGTGTCGATGACCGCCGTGGCCACCTGGAAGGCCTGGGACAGCTCGGCCTGGCCCTCGGGCTTGAGGGGGTGGACGTCGCCGCCGACCTTGAGGATGTTGCTGGCCACGGCATACCCGGCGGTGTGATCGGCGCCCATGGGTGTCGTGGCGTAGGTCACGCCGATGCCCTTGACCGCCCGGGGATCATAGGCCGGCATGCTCTGACCCTTGACCACCGGGATGCGGTTGACCCCGAAGACCCGGCCGGTGACCTGGGTCCCCGAGCCCAGGATCTTTCCCAGGGGCGTGTTCTGGCCGACCTCGGCCAGCGTCTTGAGCGCCCCCTGGGCGTCGCCAAAGGGCACCAGTCCGCCCTCCATGGCCACGGCCATGGCGCAGCCGGTCTCGATGGTGTCCAGGCCGAAGTCGTCGCACATCCGGTCCAGGCGGGCGATGGCGTCCAGGTCGTCGATGCCGCAGTTGGGGCCCCAGGCCCAGACGGTCTCGTACTCGGGCCACTTGCTGACGTATTTCCCCTCGGGATCGACATAGATCCCCGAGCAGCGGATGACGCAGCCGGACATGCAGCCGTGGGTCGGATTGCCCTTCCGCTTGACCGTGATCTCGTTCAGGCTCTCGCCGCCGACCTTTTCCGCCCCCTCGAACCGGCCCGAGCTGAAGTTGCGGGTGGGCAGGCCGCCGGCCTCGTTGAGGATGTTGATCAGGATGTCGGTGCCGTAGTTGGGCAGGCCCTGGCTGGTGACCGGATGCTCGCCCAGGGCCTTGGCAAAGCGCTTGGCGGCTTCCTTGAAGGCCTCCCGGTCGGCGATGGGGGCCATCTCGCCGCCCTCGGGGTCGATGACGATTGCCTTGAGACCCTTCGAGCCCATGACCGCCCCCAGGCCGCCCCGGCCGGCGTGCCGGGTGGGCCTCAGTTCGCGGTCGGTGAAGGCCACGCTCGCCCCGGGCAGCTTCCACTCGCCGGCCTGGCCGATGGACACGAAACCCATCTTGTCGCCGTGGACCTGGACCAGTTTGGCGATGGTGTCATAGTTGCCCAGGCCCGCCAGATCGTCGGCGGCCTGCAGTTCGGCCTTGTCCTTGCCCACCAGCAGCTTGAACCACTGGCCGGCCGGGGGTTCGCCCTCGACGATGATGGCCTGGACGCCCAGCTTGGCCAGGTACTGTCCGGCCTGGCCGCCCGAGTTGGCCTCCTTGATCCCGCCGGTCAGGGGGCTCTTGCCGCCGACCGAGATCCGGCCCGAGTTGGCGCAGTTGGTCCCGCCCAGGAGCCCGGGGGCGAAGACGATCTTGTTGAGCGGGCCGATGGGGTTGCCGGTCGGATCGACCTCGGCGGCGATGATGGCCGAGGTCAGGCCCCTTCCGCCAAGCCCTTCATATTCCTTGGGAATATCCTCGACCTTGACCGTCTGATCAGACATGTTGACGCGCAATATCTTGAACATGACGCCCCTCCCTGGTGCGGTTACCTT
>CAZMVB010000063.1:0-8969 GCA_964569795.1 uncultured Desulfarculales bacterium
GGCCGGAGCGGCCTGGGGCGTCGCGGGCGGCGCCGGCGGGGTCGGTGGCGGCGGAGGAGGAGGCGGTGGAGGCGGAGGGGGCGCGGCCTCGGCCGGCGGCTCCGGGGATCGGGGAAGTTGCCCCTCGCTCCGCTCCAGGTCGGCCTTCAACTTGTCCAGTTCGGCCTTGAGCCACTGGACTTCGCTGGAATCGGAGTTCCGCGGACCTCCCGGCTGGGGATGGCCGGAGTCGGGCGCCGACGTTGTATTCGGGGTTTTGTTTTGGTTCAAGGCTACGTCCTCCGCTGGCTAACCGGGCGCTGGTGCCCGTCGCTCCGCTCCTGGTCTATCGGGACCTGAACTGCACCCGCCGGTTCTGCTGGCGGCAGTTTTCATCCCGGGTGCGGCAGACGGGACGCGTCTTGCCGTAGCTGACGGTCTGGAGTCGGGTCGGGCTGATCCCGTAGCGGACCAGGTAGGCCTTGACGGCCTGGGCCCGGCGCCGCCCCAGGGCCATGTTGTAGGCGTAACCGGCCCGGTCGTCACAGTTGCCCTCCAGCCTGACCTTGACATCGGGATAGGCCATCATGTAGGCCACCTTGAAGTTGAGGACCGTCTCGGCCTCGGGCCGGATAGCAGACTTGTCCAGGTCGAAATAGACCGCCTCGTTGAAGAAGCGCCGGGTGTCGCGGTCCTTGTCGCCGCTCAAAAGGCGGCTGAAGCGACCGTAACGCTGGGGACCGCGCCGGGCGGTGCGATAGCCCGTCGGGCCGTAGATCCAGCAGGGACCCTGGCAGGCGCAGGCCCAGCGCAGGAAATTCTCGAAGAGCCGGATGAAATCGTACTTGGGCCGCTCCAGGGTGCCCGGCTGGACCTCCCACCACAGCCAGGCGAAACCGTCGAAGATGATCCGGCCCCGGCCGTAGGGCATCACCGCCAGGACCGGGGGACCCGAGGGCAAGGACAGGATCGGGATCAGCTTTTCGCCCTGGAAGTAATAAACCGACGGGGTGACCTGGGGGCTGCCGATGTGGATGTAGCGGACGCCGGCGGTGATGGGGTGCTCGTGGATGGTGCCCCCCGCCCGGGACAGGAGCTCGGAATCGTCGTGGGAGACGGCCTTGACGTCGAACAGGACGGCCCAGTCGGTGTTGCCCCGGGTGGCCCGGCGCAGGGGATTGAAGGTGATCCACAGGAAGTTGCCCCGCTTGACCCACTGCCTCAGGATATAGACCTGCCGGGTGGTCAGGTCCGAGGGCAGGCAGGCGGAATCGATGCGCATCAGCATCGGCCGTCGGGAGGCCTGGTTGAGCGAGTCGATGATCTGGGTGTTGGTCCGAGTCAGTTCGATGACGTACCGACAGGACTGGGGCAGGGATTCAAGGAAGAGGGACTTGGCCATGACGACGGGCGCGACGCCCAGGAACAGGGCCAGGACCAACAGGCTGACGGCTTTACGGTGCTTCATTTTTATCCTCGAGTTTCGTCCCCGGAAAGGTACTTCCTGATTTGTTTTTCCTGCTCGTCCGTGCTCAGCCCGAACAGGTGCCACAGGGCCGCCCGGAGGACGTCGGCCTTGGGCCGCATCAGGGTGGCGGCGGTGGCGGCGATCTCGTCCTTCATGGACTCGGGCAGACTGGTGGTGAACGGCCGGGGCTGGGACCGGTCGGCCTTGGTGTAATAGACCAGGATCTGGGCGTCCCTCTTCTTGACCGGCAGTCCCAGGAACTGGTCCAGGGCGGTCCGGATGAGGTCGGCCTTGTGGCGGTTGAGCTGTCGGCTCTGGTTCTCGAGGCGGTTTTTGAGTTGGACGGGCAGGGATGAGGAAAAGGTGACCTTGTGCTGTCCCCGCTCGTCTGGGAACTCGTCCGAGTTGGCGAAACGAATGCGGACCACTGCCTGTTCTCCCCGGTGTTGCCGGACGGGCTGTCCGGCCTTAAGAAGAGCGGATGGGCTGACTGGCTCCCGGTTGAACGGGGCGTCATTGGTATGGTGTCGGTACGGCAGTTCAGCCTCCCTGGAGACCCGCCGGTCCGGGTTACGTTGATTTGAGTTGAGTTTCAGTGACGGAGCCCCTATAATTATAACGCCAGATGGTGGAGCTTTTCAAACATGTTGGAAATATTTTTATCACCGGTCCCACATCATGTCAAGATAAAATTTTACATGACCATAAAATTAATGAGCATACAATACTTGACATGTCATTATAAATCGGGTAGCCTACAGTTACCCGTAACCAGGACCCAACCCCACACCAGCAGGGGAAAAAAATGAAAACCATCATCACCCTCATCGCCACCGCGGCCCTGGCCCTGACCCTCTCCGTGGCCAATGCCCCGGCCCAGGGCTCCTCCTTCTTCCGCATCGGAAAGCCAACACCGGCGGCCAAAAAAAAGACCCAGGTCAAGAAAAAGAAACCGGCCGCCGTTAAAAAGAAGAAAAAGGTCGTTCGCCGGCGCCGTCACCGGCGGCGCCGCTACACGGAACGGGTCTTCGGCCTGCGCCTGGGCTGGTCCCGGCGCTACGTCGAGCGCCGCTTCCGGCTGCGCCGCGTCCACATGCTCCGCCGCAGCCGGACCGGCACGGTCTATTCCGATTCCATCTTTCACGGCTACGGCCTGAAAAACGTCTGGCTCCTCTTCCAGAAGAAGCGTCTGGCCAAGGTGATGCTGGTTTACACCACTGACGGATCCGGGCCCCAGGTGGCCAGCTTCCTGGCCGCCAAGTACCGCTATCTGCGCCAGCGGGTCATCCGGGTCTTCGGCAACCCCACCCAGGAAGAGGGCTACGTGGACGACCGGACCCCGGACTTCTCCCTGGCCCTGTTCTCGGGCATGGTCGTTTACTTCTCCTACTGGCACAATCCCAAGGGCGTCCGCATCCTGCTGACCCTGGACCGGATGGGCGGCCAGCCCGTGGTCACCCTGACCTACCAGTCCCTGGACATCTTCCTCACCCCGGCCAAGGTGCCGTGGATGTCCTCCCTGCCCGAGCACGAGTGACCTCAGCCCCTGACCGGCCGGACCGGGACCTCCCGTCCGGCCGGTCCTCCATCGCCCCAATAGGGACAGACTTAACACTTTACTTTATGTTTTGGGCGGCCGGCCGACCGCCGGGCCAACCCTCCCGCCGCCCGTTTCCTTTAAAAAGACCTTGCTAACCGCTACCGGCTCTGATATTTTTTACCATCAATCCCGGGGGCGATTCGTGATAACTGCTCGTCGATATGAGTAAAATAGCGGTCATTGACGTCGGCAGTTACACCGTCCGGACGCTCCTCGCCCAGGCGGACCTCAAGCTTGGAACCTGGCGGCCGCTGGCCTATGGCCGGCAGGTGACCAACCTGGGCCGGGGGCTGGATGAGGGCGAGGGCCTGGACCCCGGGGCGGCAGGGGCCACGACCAGGGCCGTTGACGAGCTGGCCGCCAGGGCCCGGGCCGATGGGGCCGAGGTCGTCTTGCCGGTGGGCACGGCCGCCCTGCGCCGGGCCGAATCCGGGGGCGACCGGGCCGTGATCGAACGAATCTCCCGGGCCGCGGGGGCAAAGCTCAGGGTCTTGTCCGGCCGGGACGAGGCCCGGCTGTCATTTTTGGGGGTGCGCCGGGCCCTGGGGCATTCCGAGGTGGGGTGGCTGGTCTTTGACCTGGGCGGCCGCAGCCTGGAACTGGCGATGTTGCCTCCCGCGGCCGGCGGGAATTCCCCGGCGGGCGAGGCGGTCAGTCTCGAACTGGGCGCCCTGTCCCTGACCGAGCTTTTCGTGAAGGGCGATCCGCCCCGGCCGGACGAGATTGCGGCCGTCGAGTCCCGGGTCCGGTCCGGGCTGACCGAGGCCGGCCCGCGCCTGGGGCCGGGGATTTTTGGCCGGGTGGCCGGGACCGGGGGCACGGTCTCGACCCTGGGCGTGCTCGAGGCCGGGTTACGAAGATATCGGCCCGGGGCGGTCGAGGGCGTTTTCGTCTCCCAAGAGCGGCTCACGCACTGGCGGGACGTCCTGGCGGGCGTGGCCGAGGCCGAGCGCCGCCGCATCCTGGGGCCGGCGGCCGACCGGGCCCCGGTGATCGTGGCCGGGGCGACCGTGGTTTTGGGGGTGGTCCGGAGCTTCGAGGCGGCCGGGGTGACGGTCGTCGAATCCGGGCTGCTCGAGGGGGTGCTCGAGGATTACCTCAACGCCCGGGGGTGACCGGGCGGCCCTTGAGGCAAGGAGGCTTTATGTCTGTTCCGGCAATGGTGGAGGCCTTGACCTTTGACGATCTGCTGCTCTTGCCGGCGGCGTCCAACGTGCTGCCCCGCGAGGTCGATCTCAAGACCAGGCTGACCCGTCAGATCGAGCTCAACATCCCGGTGGTCAGCGCGGCCATGGACACCGTCACCGAGTCCGAGGCGGCCATCTCCCTGTCCCGGCTGGGCGGTCTCGGTTTCATCCACAAGAACATGAGCGTCAAGTCCCAGGCCAAGGAAGTGACCCTGGTCAAGAAATCGACCACGGGTATGATCGACGACCCGGTGACCGTCACCCCGGACACGCCCATTCATCAGGTCCTGGCGGTGATGAAGGAGCGAAACATCTCGGGCGTGCCCGTGGTCGAGGGCGAGCTGTTGCGGGGGATCGTCACCAACCGGGACCTCCGCTTCGAGACCAAGCTGGATCAGCCGGTCGAAAACGTCATGACCAAGGAGGACCTGGCCACGGCCACCGAGGGGATCACCCTCGAGGAGGCCAAGGGGATCATGCACGAGCGGCGGATCGAGAAGCTCCTGGTGGTTGACGATAAATTCCGGCTCCTGGGCCTGATCACCATCAAGGACATCGAGAAGGTGAGGATGTTCCCCCAGGCCTGCAAGGACGAGCGGGGCCGGATGCGGGTCGGTGCCGCGGTCGGGGTGGGCGAGGCCCAGATGGACCGGGCCGCGGCCCTGGTCGAGGCCCAGGTGGACGTCCTGGTCATCGACTCGGCCCACGGCCATTCCCAGGGGGTCCTGGACATGACCCGCGTGGTCAAGAAGAAGTGGCCCGACCTGGCGGTCATCGCCGGCAACGTGGCCACGGCCGAGGGCGCCCGGGCCCTGATCGACGCCGGGGCGGACGGGGTCAAGGTCGGCGTCGGCCCGGGGTCCATCTGCACCACCCGGATCGTGGCCGGCGTGGGCGTGCCCCAGATGACGGCCATCATGAACTGCGCCCCGAGCTGCCGGGACGCCGGGGTGCCGATCATCGCCGACGGCGGCATCAAGTACTCGGGCGACATCACCAAGGCCCTGGCCGGCGGCGCGGAATCGGTCATGATCGGCTCGCTGTTCGCCGGGACCGAGGAGTCACCCGGCGAGACGGTGTTGTTTCAGGGCCGGACCTACAAGGTCTATCGCGGCATGGGCTCCATCGAGGCCATGAAAAAGGGCAGCGCCGACCGCTATTATCAGGATGAATACGACATCATCGTCGGCGATGACTCTAGCAAAAAACTGGTGCCCGAGGGGATCGTCGGCCGGGTGCCCTATCGCGGGTCTCTGGCGGACAACGTGTTTCAATTGGTGGGCGGCGTCCGGTCAGGGCTGGGCTATCTGGGCTGCCGCGACATCCCGACCCTGCAAAAGCAGGCCAAGTTCGTCCGGATAACCGCCGCCGGCCTGCGCGAGTCCCACGTCCACGACGTGATCATCACCAAGGAGGCGCCCAACTACAGGGTAGAGCGCGACATGTAGTTCATTTCAGTGCGCAGCCGCACCGGCGTAATTCGCGACACAACTTTTGTGGTTAACTAAGATCACGTCCGCGTTTGCCGCCTCCATTTCATTGCGGTTACGCTTTACATGAACTCCGGGGTGGAGTCATAGCCGCATCCCCGACTTGGGGAAAAAATCTTTCCAGGGAAGGAAATCATGATGACGAGCTTGAAAGGGATTGTGGTTTGTTCCTTGCTGATGGGACTTGCAATCATGCTCGGCCGTCCGGCCCTGGGTGCCTCGGACACAACGCCCTTGGCCACGGTCGAGGCCTTTCTGAGCGCGGTCGCCAAGGGAAATCGGGTCGCGGCGGCCGGTTTCTGGGCAAACAAACCAGGGTTCGCCACTCATCAAGGCTCCTGGGAAGGCTGGCGGTCCGTGGCCAAGAGCGGCCTGAATTTTTTCAAACAGAATGAAATAAAGAAGCTGACATTTGTCAGGACGATCCTAGATCCCAAAAAGATGATCGACTTTCGCATATATACGATTTACAAACCCGGCGAGAAGGCCCACTTTGAATGGACTGCCGCCTTGCGGGGCAAGATTCCACAGCTTATCAGGATACTGGAAAAGGCCCGGGCCAAGGCGATAGACCCGTCGATTCGCCAGGCGATTGGATGGGAAATCAGCGTCTGGCAGAACAAAAAATGTCCGTTTTGGTTCTTGATGATGAAAAAGGGAAATAAGTGGGCGATTGCCGACGCCGGCTGGTCATTGCTGGGTGTGGGTTGGAATCTTTCGGGAGGAACCGGGCGCCGAAAATAGACTGATCGGAGCTAGATACGCGGCCGTAATCAAAAAACGGCCGCGCGCTGGCCGCCGGGCCGCATGGCGACTCCGGCGGCCTTCAAACGATTCATGAAGCGATGCTTGTAAAACGCCCCCTAAATTCCTTCTAAAACACCTTCGGGGCCTGTTTTAAGTATTTGGTTTCAGTAATACTCAGGGCCGGTATCGGTCGTTTCTGATAAAAGATGGATGATATGTCTCCCTTCCAAAAATAGATGGTTTTGTTGGCCAGAACCTTGTTCTTTGGCGGACCGAAACGTTTCTCCAGGATGGGCAGCATGTCTGACTTCTGATCCAGGGCGATCAGCATCACCCGCGCCAGCTTTCCCTTCCAAAAGCAGAGGATGACCGGCATGAGCTTGATCGGGCCAATGGTCTTTTTCATCTCGGGGGCCAGAAAGCACTTGAACCCGTTGCACGGCCGGGGCCACGGAATTAATCCTTTGATGGCGGCCAAGGGCGTCCCCCACTTCAGGCCCCGGAAGCCGGTGGGCTCGTTTTTGAAGGCCGCGGCAGGGCCGGAGACCAGCAGGGTCGCGGCCAGGACTGGGATTAGCAGCCGGGCGGTCATGGCTCATCTCTCCTTTGGTTGTCATCCCCGGGCCGGGAAAATGTCGCGGACAGCTCGGCCGCGCAATGCCGGGTTGAGCCGGAGGTCACCAGCGGCGGGGGTTGTATTTTTCCGGAAACTGGCCGCGATTGCCGCGGCACAGTCCGGTTTCCTTCAGGCCAAGACAATTTTGCCGCATTTATATTATCTTTTTGCTGCGGCACGGCGATTTATTCTTATTATTTAACAGTCTGGCACAATCAGCCTCGAACCTCAATAGCTTTCCGACAAGCCACTCCAGGGGAACGCCTCGACCTACTTGACACCACCCGGGTTTCAGTCCACCATGACTTGACGGCGGCACGGGGGGCCGGGGCCTTGGTTCATCCTGGTCCCGCGACGATCAGAAAGCTGGAACCATGGAAATTCACGACGAAAAAATCCTGATCCTGGACTTCGGGTCGCAGACCACCCAGCTCATCGCCCGCCGGGTGCGCGAGCTCTCCGTGTACTGCGAGATCCACCCCTGCACCTGGTCCCTGGACCAGGTCAAGGAGTGGGGCGCCCAGGGCATCATCCTGTCCGGCGGGCCGGCCAGCGTCTATGAGGACGGCGCGCCGCGGATCGATCCGGGCGTGTTCGACCTGGGCCTGCCCGTCCTGGGTATCTGCTACGGCATGCAGCTCATGGCCCTGCTCCTGGGCGGCGTTGTCAAGCGGGCCGATCACCGGGAGTACGGCCCGGCCATGATCAAGGTCAAGGAACCGATCGGCGTCCTGTCCAATCTGCCCCTGGAGCAGCGGGTCTGGATGAGCCACGGCGACCGGATCGAGGCCGCTCCGCCCGGATTCACCCTTGTCGCCGACTCGGCCAACTCGCCGGTGGCCGCCATGGCCGATTTATCGAGACAAATGTTCGGCGTCCAGTTTCATCCCGAGGTGCACCACACCGTTCATGGCCGGGACATCCTCAAGACTTTCACCTATGACATCTGCGGCTGCACCGGGACCTGGACCATGGCCGGGTTCATCGACTCGACCATTGCCGCGGTCCGCGACCAGGTGGGGGACGACCGGGTGATCTGCGCCCTGTCCGGCGGGGTGGACTCGTCCGTGGTGGCCGTTCTGCTGCATCAGGCCCTGGGCGACAAGCTGTACTGCATCTTTGTGGACAACGGCGTCTTGCGGGCCGGCGAGGTCGAGGAGGTGGTCGAGGTATTTCGGGGGAAATTCCAGGTCCCGCTGAGCCATGTCGATGCGGCCGATAATTTTCTCGACAAATTAAAGGGAGTCGAGGACCCGGAGCAGAAGCGAAAAATCATCGGGGAAAATTTCATCCGGGTCTTCGAGGCCGAGGCCAGGAAACTGGGCGACGTCCGGTGGCTGGCCCAGGGGACGCTCTATCCGGACGTGATCGAATCGACTTCGTTCAAGGGACCCAGCGCCACCATCAAGAGCCACCACAACGTGGGCGGCCTGCCCGAGGTCATGGACCTGGAGTTGATCGAGCCCCTGCGCGAGCTGTTCAAGGACGAGGTCCGCGAGGTCGGCCGCCGCCTGGGACTGCCGGAAAGCATTGTCGGCCGGCACCCGTTTCCCGGGCCGGGCCTGGCCATCCGCATCCTGGGCGAGGTCACCCCCGAGCGGCTGCGCATCCTCCGAGCCGCGGACCTGATCGTCAGGCAAGAACTTACGGCCTCGGGCTGGTACGATCAGGTCTGGCAGGGCTTCTGCGTGCTCCTGCCGGTCCGGACAGTGGGGGTCATGGGCGACGAGCGGACCTATGAGCACGTCATCGCCATCAGGTGCGTGGAGAGCGTGGACGCCATGACCGCCGACTGGAGCAAGCTGCCGGAGGATCTGCTGGCCCGGATGAGCAACCGGATCATCAACGAGGTCAAGGGCGTCAACCGGGTGGTGTATGATAT
>CAZMVB010000064.1:0-8845 GCA_964569795.1 uncultured Desulfarculales bacterium
GGGTCAGGGTGTCGAAGTCCACGGACAGGTCCTTCTGGGCGTAGGGGATGCAGCCGCCCGAGGGCCCGCCGGTCTGGACGGCCTTGAAGGGCTTCCCGCCGGGGACGCCGCCGCCGATCTCCTCGATGATCCAGCCCAGGGGAACGCCCATGGGCACCTCGACCAGGCCGACGTTGCCCACCTTGCCCACCAGGGAGAAGACCTTGGTCCCGGAGCTCTTCTCGGCGCCCACGCCGGCGAACCAGTCGCCGCCCTTCTCGATGATCAGGGGCACGGTCGCCCAGGTCTCGACGTTGTTCAGGACCGTGGGCCGGCCCCAGAGGCCCTCCTCGACCGAGTGGACGTACTTGGGCCGGGGCTCGCCGGCCCGGCCCTCGATGGAGGTGAACAGGGCCGTGGACTCGCCGCAGACAAAGGCCCCGGCGCCGCGGTTGATCTGGACGTCGAAGGAAAAATCGGTGCCCAGGATGTCTTGGCCCAGCAGGCCCCGTTCCCGGGCCTGCTCGATGGCCCGGGTCAGGTGCCGGATGGCGACCGGGTACTCGGTCCGGACGTAGAAGTAGCCCTCGGTCGCGCCCAGGGCGTAGGCGCCGATGATCAGGCCCTCCAGGACGGCGTGGGGGTCGCCCTCCATGATGGTCCGGTCCATGAAGGCCCCGGGGTCGCCCTCGTCGCCGTTGACCACGACGTACACCGGTCCGGGGCGGGCCCCGGCCGCCTTGACCGCCGAGCGCCACTTGCGGCCGGTGGGGAACCCGCCGCCGCCCCGGCCCCGCAGGCCCGAGGCCTCGATCTGATCGATGACCTCGCCCGGGGCCATGGTCGTCAGGGCGCGGACCAAGGCCTGGTAGCCGCCGGCGGCGATGGTGTCGTTGATGTCGGCCGGGTCGATGTGGCCGATGTTCTTGAGGACCAGCCGCTCCTGGTGCCTGTAGAAGGGGATGTCCTGGTAGCGGGGGATGGATTCGCCGGTCCGGAGGTCCTGGTACAGCAGCCGGTCCACCGGTTTGCCCTCGATCAGGGTCGTCTGGATCAGGTCCTCGACGTCCTTGACCTTGACCCGCTGGTAGAACAGACCGGCCGGATAGACGATCACCAGCGGACCCCGGGAGCAGAAGCCGTGACACCCGGTGGTCTTGATCTCGGGAATCACCTGGGCGTCCAGGCCGGCGGCCTTGATCCCCGCCCGCAGGGCCTCGGCCACGGCCGGACTGCCGTTGGCCAGGCAGCCGGTGCCGTGGCAGATGATGACCTGGGGCCGATCCGGGTCCCGGCCGGCCAGGATGTCCCCCCGGAGCCGGTTAAGGTCCTCGGCCGAGGTGATCCGGAAGTCTTCCTGTAAGGCGATGCTTGGTTGGGCCATGGTTTTGTCCTCGTCCCTAGTCCCGGGCCATCTTGCCGATCAGTTTCTTGAGCTTGGTCATGGAGGCGTTGGCCTGATAGGCCTCGTCGGCGACCACCACCGGCGCCAGGGCGCAGGCCCCGACGCAGTTGACCGTGTCCAGGGTGAACTTGAGGTCCTCGGTGGTGTGTCCCCGCTCCACGCCCAGCTCGCGCTCCAGGTTTTCGGCCAGGCGGCCGCCGCCCTTGAGGTGGCAGGCCGTGCCCAGGCAGACCTTGATCTCGTGCTCGCCCCGGGGCTCCAGGCTGAAGGACTTGTAAAAGGTGGCCACGGCCCAGGCCCGGGTGGGGGGCACGCCCACGTGATCGCAGACCAGGGTCAGGGCCTCGGGCGAGATATAGTGGAAGGCGGCCTGGACGTCCTGGAGCAGGGCGATCAGGTATTTCTCCTGGGGGGGATACCGATCCAGGATGGAATCGATGTCAACGGATTGATATGCCACGATTTTTACCTCCCTGGGCCGATCCGGTGTCGTCAAGCGGGGTGATGATTGAGGGTTGTCCGACGGTCTGTTGTGGGGCAATAAGGGTGCCAATCGAGGTAATATGCTGAATTTATGGAATGTAATGGTTAAGAGGCCCGTTCGAGCCGGCCATTTTTTCACGGCTATTTGTTGCGTTGCTGAAACAAAATAAGACATATGGCAAGTTATCTGATTGATATATTTGATTAATCAATAAAATCATGCTGATGTTTCAAGCGTATCACCTGAAACATCGCCGCAACGCCGACGCAACCTCGCTCGGCCAAAATTCAAAAAAAATAAACAAAATCTTTCAATGTCCCCCTAACCGATCCCGTGGGCCTTCATCTTCCGCCACAACGAACTCCGCGAGATGCCCAGCAGCCGGGCCGCCTCCTGGCGCCGGCCGCCGGTTCGGTGCAGGGCCCGGATGATGGTCACCTTCTCGTCCTCCCACAGGGGCCAGGCCGCCTCCCCGGTCGGGGCCGGCACCCGGGCCCCCTTGGTGTCCAGCTCGGGCAGGTGACCGGCGGTGATGATCGGCCCCTTGACAAAGACAAAGGCGTACTCCAGCACCCGCCGCAGTTCCCGGATGTTGCCCGGCCAGGAGTAGCGCTTGAAGAGCCTCATCACCTGGGGATCGATCCCCCGGACCCGTTTTTTGTAATGGCGGTTGAGTCGCTCCACAAAGTGATCGATCAAGAGGGGCAGGTCCTCCATCCGCTCCCGCAAGGGGGGCAGATACAGGGGAACCGTCCACAGGCGGTAGAACAGGTCCTCGCGGAAGGCGCCGGCCTTGACCTCCCGCTGGAGGCCGCGGTTGGTGGCGGCGATGATCCGGGCGTCCATGGGGATGGGCCTGACCCCGCCGACCCGCTCGAAGACCTTTTCCTCCAGGACCCGCAGCAGCTTGACCTGGATCTCGGGCTTGATATCGGCCACCTCGTCCAGGAACAGGGTGCCGCCCTTGGCCAGCTCGAACCGGCCGACCTTGCTGGTCGAGGCCCCGGTGAAGGCGGCCTTGACGTGTCCGAACAGCTCGGACTCGAGCAGGGTCTCGGCCAGGGCCGAGCAGTTCACGGCGACGAATGGTCCCGCCGCCCGGGGGCTCAGGGCGTGAATCGCCTTGGCCACCAGTTCCTTGCCCGTGCCGCTCTCGCCCTCGATGACCACCGAGGCGTCCGAGGCGGCCACGTCCGGCAGCATCCGCAGCAGCCGGGTCAGGGCGGCGCTCTGGCCGATGATCTCGCCCTCGGGCCGCCCCACCGGGGTCTGGCTGGCGGCCTGGACCTGGGTCAGGGGCCGGAAGGTCTCCACCGCGCCGACCACCCGGTTCCGTTTGTCCCTTAAGACCGAGGTATTGACCAGGATCGACAGCTGGGAGCCGTGCTTGACCACGATGCGCACGTCCTGATCCATGCGCGGGGACCCGGTCTCCAGGGTGTAGCGCAGGGGGCACTCGCTCTGGCACAGGTCGCTCTTGAAGATGTCCCAGCAGTAACGGCCCAGGACCTCCTCGCGCTTGAACCCGGTGATCGCCTCGGCCCGGCGGTTGAACGAGGTGATCCGCCAGCGATAGTTGATCGTGAACACGCCCTCGGCCAGGTTCTCGAACAAGTGGTTGAACTGGACGCCCATGGACCGGGTCAGGACGGTGTCCCCGGCCGGGGAGTGGGGCGGGCTGAAGACCAGGATGGCCCCGGTGATATGGCCCTGTTCGTCGAACAGGGGGGTGATGGACAACGCGGCGTTGCCCGGCGGCCCCGAGGGAAAGGTCAGGGGGACCTCCAGGTCGGTCACCAGGGCCCCGTCCCGCCGGGTCTCCTCCAGGGCGGCCAGGGTCCGGTCCAGGTGGGGCGGCGGGATCAGGTCGGCCAGGTCAAGGCTCCCCCCCGGTCTCAGCTCCCGTTTGAGGATGCGTTCGGCCTGGAGATTGGCCGACAGGATCCGGCCCGCCTCGGAGATCACCACCACCCCGTCACCGGACGGCAGTTCGTCCGGTGGTACGCCGGGTTCCGGGGGGGCGGGTCGGGCGTCCTTGGGATTCAACGACGGGGCACCTTGATGCCGGCCTTGTGAAGGTCATCGTCAGTCAAAACGGAGGCCACGTTCCAGCTCAGGCTCCGGACCGCCTCGTCGGGCAGGCCGTTGCCCAGCAGTTGACTGCCCCCGTCGTAGCCGCGTCGGGCCGCCAGGGCGACCATTGCCTTGAGTTTCCTGTAGGCCCCGGCGTCCTGGTCCTGGCAGGCCCGCGCGTGCAGGTCGCACAGGGCGTTGACGCGCAGGACCGAGCAGCGCTTGCAGGTGTCGATGGTAACCACAGAGCGATCCTTTCTGTTGTCCGGTGCATCACGGCGACCTCGGCACTTCTGATTTATTTTCAAATACAACCGGCCCGGTTGTCAACCTGGGGGCAAACCCGAGACCGGCCCTTTGGTCGGGCCGTTCTCGGGGCCGCGAATCGGCCCGGAGTCCGCCCTCGCGGGACGACGGTCCCTTTTTGGCCCTTATCCCCTTGACGAATCGGCCCGGTGCCTTATAATTATAATGAACGTATGTTCAAAATAACCGAGGAGGACAAGGTGCCCCGACCCAGAAAATGCCGCCAGGTGCGTGGATTCCCGGCCGTCGGCCTGTTCAAGCCCCAGGGGGTTCCCCTGTCGGGCCTGAGGGGGGTCGTCCTGCCGGTCGAGGGCCTGGAGGCCCTGCGCCTGGCCGACGTGGAGGGCCTGGACCAGGAAAGGGCTGCGGCGCTGATGGGTGTGTCGCGGCCCACCTTTTCCCGGGTGTTGTCCGAGGCCCGGGCGATCGTGGCCCGGGCCCTGGTGAACGGCTGGGCGATCCGGATCGACGGGGGTGATTTCGAGGTGGTGTCCCCTCCGGGTCGGGGCGGCGGCCTGGGTCGGGGCGGACCCGGCGGGAGGTGGTGACCGGTTCTGCCCGGGGGCGAATTTTCAAGGCAAAGGAGGCGAGATCATGCCCAGACGAGATGGAACGGGGCCTGACGGCCAGGGACCGACCGGTCGAGGAATGGGCCCTTGCGGCCGGGGCGGCGGCTCGGGCCGGAAAAAGGGACAAGGCCAGAAAGCCGGACGCGGCTCGGGCCAGGGCCAGGGTCGAGGCTCGGGCAGGGGCCGGAAGCAGGACCAATAACCCCTCGCGGCGACGCGGGGTGAAACGAGGCGAGGAGGTGCGATCATGCCCGGATTTGATCGAACAGGACCCCTGGGCGCCGGGCCCATGACCGGCGGCGGTTTCGGCCTGTGCGGCGGCCGGGCTGCGGTCGGCCGGGGGGCCGGCCCGGGCCTGGCCCGGGGCTTCCGGGGCGGTTTCGGAGGAGGCGTCCGTCACCGGGCGCGCGGCTGGGGTTACGGACCGATGGACTGGGGCCCGTCCGGACCCATGGACGAGAGGTCGATCCTCGAGGCCCAGGTGGCCGGTCTCAGGTCGGAACTGGAGGTCCTGCAGCGGCGTCTGTCCGAATTGACCCCCCGGGCCGAGGACCGGCCCCAGACGTAATTATGAGCATAGGCCCTGAATTAGACCTTGACATGACCAGGGGGCCGGGGTAAAAAAGCAGCCTCGTGATCTTCAACCCCGAGGTCTTATGCCCCGGCCGCCCAAATGTCGCCAGGTCAAGGACATGCCCGAGGTGACCTATTTCAAACCGCGGGGCGTGCCGTTGCGGGACCTGACCGAGGTCTATCTGAGCGTCGAGGGCTTCGAGGCCCTGCGCCTGGCCGACGTCGCAGGGCTGAAACACGAGGAGGCCGCCCAACAGATGAACGTCTCGCGCCAGACGTTTTCCCGGGTCCTGGCCGCGGCCCGCAAGGCAGTGGCCGAGGCGGTGGTCTCCGGGCTGGCGCTGCGGATCCAGGGAGGCCACTACGAGGTCCAGGGCCCAGGCCGGTCCGGGCGGACCGCACCGGCCATTCCCGCGGCCCGGCCCGAGGAGGGAGCCATGAGCAAAATAGCCGTCAGCAGCGAGGGTCCGACCCTGGACGACCAGGTCGATCCCCGGTTCGGCCGGGCGGCCGGTTTCGTGATTGTCGATCCAACGACCATGGAGATCGAGTATCTGGACAACGGGGCCTCCCAGGCCCGCGGCCAAGGCGCGGGCATCCAGGCGGCCGAGCTGGTGGCCGGCCGGGGGGTGGGCGTGGTCCTGACCGGGTACGTCGGCCCCAAGGCCTTCACCGCCCTCCGGGCGGCCGGGATCAGGATCGGGGCCGACCTGGATGGCCTGAGCGTCCGCCAGGCCGTGGAGCGCTTTGTCAGGGGCCAGGTCAATCCCATCGACCGGCCCAACCGGTAAGGACGTCGATGATGAACCTGGCCGTGGCCAGCGGCAAGGGGGGAACGGGCAAGACCACGGTCGCCGCCTCCCTGGCCGCTATCTGGGACGGCCCGGTGACGGCCGTGGACCTGGACGTGGAGGAACCCAACCTCCATCTGTTCCTCACGCCGCGGATTTTCGGGCGGCAAACGGCCGAGCTGGAGGTCCCGATCGCGGACGAGTCCCGATGCACCGGGTGCCGGGCCTGCGTCGAGCTGTGCCAGTTCAAGGCGATCACCCTTCTGGGCGATGTCCTGATCACCTTTACCGAGATGTGCCACGGCTGCGGCGGCTGCCTGGCGGTCTGCCCCGCCGGCGCTCTCACACCCGGGTCCCGGGAACTGGGCGAGGTCGCCTGGGGCCTATCCGGCGAGATCCCGTTTCTGATGGGCAGATTGCGGGTGGGCGAGGCCATGAGTCCGCCCCTGATGCGGGCGGTCAAGGCCAAGCTGGCCGAACTCAGCGTGGCGCGGCCGGGCGACGTCATTGTTGACGCCCCGCCCGGGGTGAGCTGTCCGGCGGTCAACGCCGTCATGGACAGCGACGTGATCCTGCTGGTGACCGAGCCGACCCCCTTTGGCCAACACGATCTGGCCCTGGCCCGGGAGGCCTTCGCCCCCCTGGGCAAGCCCCTGGGGGTGGTGGTCAACCGGGCCGGCCTGGGCGACCGGGCGGTGTTCGATTACTGCCGCGAGGCGAATCTGCCCGTGCTGGCCGAGATCCCCTATGACCGGCGGGCGGCCGAGGCCTACTGTCAGGGTCAACTCGTGGCCAACATCTCGCCTGAGTTCGAGGCCCTGTTTGTGGACCTGAGAGAACGCGTCCGGTCGCTGACCTCGGACGTGCCCTGGCCGCGGGAGGCCGCCCGTGCCTGAGATCGTGGTCATCAGCGGCAAGGGAGGGACCGGCAAGACCTGCCTGACCGGGGCCTTCGCCCACCTGGCCGACCGGGCGGTCATCTGCGACCTGGACGTGGACGCGCCGGATCTGCACCTGCTGCTCGACCCGGTCCACGAGCAGGTCGAGGAGTTTTTCTCGGGCCACGAGGCGAGGGTCGATCCGGACCGGTGCACGGATTGCGGCGAGTGCGCCGAGCGGTGCCGGTTCCAGGCCGTGGTCCGGACGGATTCGGGATGGACCATCGACCCGTTGCGCTGCGAGGGCTGCGGGGTCTGCGTCCACTTCTGCCCGGCCGAGGCCATCGACTTTGACGAGAAGCACTGCGGCCGATGGTACTTGTCCCGAACCAGGATGGGGCCCCTGGTCCACGCCCAGCTCTTCCCGGGCGAGGAGAACTCGGGGCGGCTGGTGACCCTGCTGCGGCAAAAGGCCCGGGAGCAGGCCGAGGCCAACGGCCAAGACCTGATCCTGTGCGACGGCGCGCCGGGCATTGGCTGCCCGGTGATCAGCTCGCTGGCCGGGACCCACCTGGCCGTGGTGGTCACCGAACCGACCCCCTCGGGCCGCCATGACCTGGAGCGGGTGGCCGAGCTGTGCGATCACTTCCGGATCCCGGTGGGGGTGATCATCAACAAGCATGACCTCAACCCGGATCAGACTCGGGACATCGAGAATTATTGCCTTAAGCGGGGGTATCGGCTTCTGGCGAAACTGCCCTTTGACCGGGTGGTGATCGAGGCCATGCTCCGGGGCCGGGTCCTGACCGAGTACCGACCCGACGGCCTGGCCGAGCGGGTCAGAGGTGCCTGGTCTGAAGTCGTAGAATTAGCCAGCTCGGGATAGGGAACCCGGGAAGCTTGACTGAAGCCAAAACCGACTCCAGAACCTGGGAAGATGGCCTGAAGCTGGAAAGGGCCAAAAGTCGAAACGAGACGTTGTAAGAAATAATGAAAGGAGAAGCGATGAACACGGTGGTGGCATTACCTTCGATCCCGCCCGGCGGCCTGGAGGCCGAGCTGGGGGCCCACTTCGGGCACTGCGAGATCTACACCCTGGTCAGCTTCAACCAAGGGCAGATCGAGGAAGTCCAGGTCATTCCCAACGTCCCGCACCAGCAGGGCGGCTGCCTGGCCCCGGTCATGCACCTGGCCCAACACGGGGTCAAGATCCTGATCGCCGGCGGCATGGGCCTGCGACCCCTGATGGGCTTCAACCAGGTCGGGATCGAGGTCTATCACGGCGGCGAGTCGCGGTCCGTGGCCGAGGCCCTGACCGCCCTGGCCGAGGGCCGTCTGCCCCGGTTCAGTCAGGACCACACCTGCGGCGGGAGCGGCGATCATTCCCATGGGGAAGGCTGCGGCTGACCAAGGTCGGTCTTGGGCCCGGAAGCGATTTTCCGGTGAGAGGAAGCGATGCCGATCTATGAGATCCAGTGTCAGGGGTGCGGCCGGACCAGCGAGGTCCTGGTGACTGACAGCGGGGCGGGCCTGGTCTGTCCGGAGTGCGGCGGGACGGACGTGGTCAAGCTGATGTCCGCGTCCAGTTCCCTGTCCGGCCGGGCCGCCCAGTCTCATCCCGGCCCGAACGAGAGGGCCTGTTGCGGCTCGACCCCGGCGACGTCTGGTTGCGCCGGTCCGGGGTCGTGCTGCGGTCAGGGATGATTTGGTACCCCCGGCCCGATTCGAACGGGCGGCCTACGGATTAGGAATCCGGTGCTCTATCCTGCTGAGCTACGGGGGCCCGG
>CAZMVB010000065.1:0-8844 GCA_964569795.1 uncultured Desulfarculales bacterium
GGTCGCAGGCCGGGCAGGTCAAATCGTCCCCCAGCCGTTCGCCGCAGGCGCACATCCAGCCCGCCTGACGGGCCGGGTTGCCCATCATCAAGGCATGGGCCGGCACGTCCCGGGTGACCACCGCCCCGGCCCCGACAAAGGCGTAGGGGCCGATGTCGTGGCCGCACAGCACGGTGGCGTTGGCCCCGATGGGCGCCCGCCGGCCGACCCGGGTCGGCCGGAACTGGTGCCGCCGCGGGACGTGGGCCCGGGGGTTGACCACGTTGGTGAAGACCATGGACGGGCCGCAGAAGACCTCCTCCTCCAGGGTCACCCCCTCATAGACGCTGACGTTGTTCTGGATCTTGCACCCGTCACCCACGGTCACGTTGGGGCCGATGACCACGTTCTGGCCGACGTTGACCCGCTCGCCCAGGACCGAACCGGCCAGGACGTGCGAGAAGTGCCAGATCTTGGTGCCGGCGCCGATGGACGCCCCGTCGTCGATCACGGCCGTGGCATGGGCGAAGTAGTCCGGCTCGTGCTCGATGAGGTCCACCGGCGTCCCGCCCTGGTTGAGGCTCTTCTGGGCCGCGGTCAGGATCCGCAGGACGGTCAGGCCCTCGCGGCCGTCGGTCTCGGGCCGTTGCCGCCGGGCGACGCAATCCAGGAAATGGGCGCACTCGGCCCGGAGGGGTTCGGTGGCCTCGATGTCGATCGGGACGCCGTCGCTCTGCTTGGGCACCGGCCGGCGGTTGATCCACTCGATGGTCTTGTCGTGAACGGTCAGTTTTCCGTCCTGGAGCACGTCGTTGAACACGGCCATTTTCCGGCTGCCGACCACCACCAGGGTCTGCTGCTTGTCCGGGTGAAGCCAGCTGACAAAGACGTGGGCCCGCACGTCCCCGCCAAAGGTCAGGGTGGTCAGGGTCACGTCGGCGATGTCATGGTGCAGGTAATTGCCCCCAAAGGCGCTGACCCTCACGGGCGTCTCGCCCAGCAGGTACGATATCACCGACAGGTCGTGCGGGGCAAAGGACCACAGGATGTTCTCCTCGGTCCGGACCTTGCCCAGGTTCAGCCGGTTCGAGTAGAGGTAGAGGACCTTGCCCAGTTCGCCCGAATCGACGATCTGCTTGAGTTTTGTAACTGCCGGGTGATAGCGGAGGATGTGCCCGACCATCAGGACGCACCCCTTTTCCTCGGCCAGGGCCACCAGCTCCCGCCCCTGATTGACGGTCAAGGCCAGCGGCTTTTCCACGAACACGTCCTTGCCGGCCAGGAGGGCCTCCTTGGCCTGGGCATGGTGCTTCTCGGCCGGGGTGGCCAGGGCCACGGCCGCCACCTTCGAGTCGGCCAGGACGTCGGCGTAACTGACGGTCGGCCGGGCGTCCGGATATTGGGCCGTAAACTCGGCCAGACGATCGGCGTCCGCGTCGCAGATCACGGCCAGGGCCGAAAGGGCGTCGAAGTTGCGCACCAGGTTCTTGCCCCAGTAACCCGCGCCCACGCAGGCCACCTTGGGCACTTTCTTTTCAGACATATCCCGGCTCATCCGATAGGGGTGAACGGAATTGGGTTTCGAATAGCCACCCTGACACCGGCCGAAGATCGCCCCTTCTTCTCTAAAAAGGGGGGCGTTCTCATGCTCCCGAAGCAAACGACTTCCTTTAAGTCGGTCAAACAAAAGCCGACTTAAGCGTAAAATTGCTGGATCGTCTCGACCACGTAGGCCTGCTGCTCTTCTGAAAGCTCGGCGTAGATGGGCAGGGCCAGACAGTCCCGGCTGATCTGTTCGCTGACGGGCAGGTCGCCCTCGGCACCGCCCAGAAAGGCGAAGCAGGGTTGCAGGTGCAGCGGCCGGGGATAATACACGGCCGTGCCGATCCCGGCGGCGGCCAGGTGCTCGAGCAGCCGGTCGCGGTCTTTGACCCGAACCACGAACTGGTTGTAGATGTGGTGGTTTTCCACGCCGCAGCCGTCATAGACCTCGGCCGGGGGCCTGACCAGTTCCCGATCCACCAGGCCGCTGGCCGCGAACAGGTCCCGATATCGGGCCGCGTTGGCCCGCCGGCCGGCCGACCACTGGTTCAGAAGGGGCAACTTGACCTTGAGCACGGCCGCCTGCACCGTGTCCATCCGGAAGTTGGCGCCCACGACCCGGTTCAGGTATTTTTCGTTCGGATCGGCGCCGTGGACCCGCATCGACCGGAGCCGGGCCCCGAAGTTCTCATCCGAATAAACCACCGCCCCGGCGTCGCCGAAACAGCCCAGGTTTTTCGTCGGAAAGAAGGAATAACACCCGGCGTGGCCCAGGCCCCCCAGGGGCCGGAAACCGTCCCGGGACGGATACACCGCCGACAGGGCCTGGGCCGCGTCCTCGACCACCCACAACCTGTATTGCCCGGCCAGGGACAGGACCGCGTCCATGTCCGCGCCCTGGCCGAACAGATGGACCGGGATGATCGCCCGGGGCTGGGCCGGCAGGTCGCCCCGGTCGAGCAGCCTCTCCACCGAGGCGGGATCCAGGTTGAAGCTGGCCGGGTCCACGTCCGCGAACAGGGGCACCGCCCCCAGCCGGGCCACCACCCCGGCCGTGGCAAAGAAGGTAAACGAGGGCACGATCACCCCGTCCCCGGCCCTCACCCCCAGGGCCATCAGGGACAGCAGCAGGGCGTCGGTCCCGGAGCTGACCCCGACCACCCCCAGGCCGCCCAGATACGCACCCAGCGCCGCCTCGAAATCACGCACCGCCGGGCCGAGGATGAACTGGTTGCTGTCAATGACCTCGGCCAGGGCCCGGTCCAGTTCCCGGCGCAGGGGACCATTCTGGGCGGATAGATCTAACAACGGTACTTTCATGGCTGGTCAGACCTGGAGGTTCAGTTAAACAGCGGTGCCTTTGCCGGCCGCAGCACAAGGCTCCGCCCCGTCAATTACACCCGATTTTCATTAAAATCGGCTGCAAAAACAGGGTGTTATAATGTTAAATGGGGAAATCTTCGCCCGAAGATCCCCCCGTCTAAACCGGCGCCAGCTCCACGGCCAGGTCCTCGAGTTCGACGCTCACCGCCCGGTGCAACAGTTCCAGGCCGACGATCAGCCGCTGGCGCTGGGCCTTGATCTTGCGGACGATCCCCCGGGCCCCGGTCAGCGGTCCGGAGACGACCATCACCTTGTCCCCGGCCACAAAGGGATGGGGCCGCACCTCGGCCTGATGGGCCATCACCAGCCGGATGCTGTCGATGTCCTCGTCGGGCACCGGGGCCGGCCGGCCGCTCACGGACACCAGCCGGACCAGGCCGGGCACGGTGATCAGGTCGTAGAACCGGTCGGCCATCAGCCTGGTCCGGACGAACAGGTAACCGGGAAAGGCCGGGACGTCGATCTTGAGACGTCGGTCCCGACGCCGGCTCCAGACCTTGATCTTGGGCAGAAAACACTCGAAGGCCCGGTCCGCCAGCCGCTGCTCGACCTTGTGCTCGAACCGACTCTTGGTATAGACCGCGAACCATTTGGGCCGGTCGATTTCGGTCCCCGTATGACCAAACCGGTCGGGTTCGACCGTCATCGGCCGCGTCCTCCGTCCAGGGTGAAGATCCGTTCCCGCGCCACCCCCAACCGGGTCAGGTATTCCACGGCCTCGAAGGCGTCCTCCACGCTGGCGACGAGAATGCTGTCATAGTCGTACTCGTCCAGGCGTTCGGGCGGACGAACCGGGTGGCTCATGAAGGTCCGGCGCCGGGGTTTCTCGGGTAGAATAACGCCGACCACCTCCAGGCCGGCCTGGGAGGCGTACAGGCAGGCCAGCTCCGAGAACTCGCCCACGCCCCAGATCACCAGCCGCCGGCCGCCGGCCCGGGTGATCCGCCCGAAGACCTCGGTCAGCGATTGCTTGATGTGCTTGTAAAAGGAGACGGAATAGTGGAGATATTCCAGGCTGAGCCTGGATTTCTCGGCGATCCCCTTGGGCGTGAACAGGTAACGGACCCGGTTGCGGGGAATGGTCGTCACCTTGAAGTAGCCCTTGGCGATCAGGCGCTTGACAAAGGCGTTGACCAGACCGACCGACAGGTTGAGGCGCTGGGCCAGGTCCCGCTGGCTGATGGTCTCATCCCGGGCGATCTCTTCCAGGATGTTGTACTCGTGAAGTCGGTCCCGCTCCACGCCTGGCAACCCCCACCCAAGTGATTGAAACGGCACCGGAAAGACCCGGGCCCGCCCCGGTCTGGCCTGACCCCTCCCGGCCGCGGCAGATAAAACCCGCCCCGGGGCGGTCAGACGCGCCTCGGGGTTCAATTATTGAACATTCAATCTTTGAACACTGTGGGGGAAACGAGCGGATATGTCAAGTAATTTTTTCATTAATTGCCCTTTTTCCTCCGGACGGGGTGACCCGGGCCATCTCGTTCCAGCCGGGCCGGGCCCGAGGACCGGTCAGGTGAATCCCGGGCCGGCTCCCGGAATAAACCCTTCGCAGGGGCCGGTGCCTTCTGATATATAGAAAATGTTCCCCTCTCTTACGGCCGGCCCGAACGGCCGGGAATGTCCATGGGTCGCCATCCATGTCAAGGATCCTGATCGACGGTTACAACCTGATCCGCCAGTCGCCGACGCTGGGGGCCTCCTTTGAGGCCGATCCGGAAACGGCCCGGCAAGAGCTGATCGAACTGCTGGCCCTGTACCAGAGGAAACGGCGGCATGTGGTGACCGTGGTCTTTGACGGGGCCGGGTCAATCCATCTGGCCGCCGAGTCGTCGCGGCAGGCCGGGGTCAAGGTCGTTTTCTCGGCCCAGGGCCAGACGGCCGACGAGGTGATCGCCCGGCGGGCCCGGGAGTGGGGGGAGGGGGCGGTGGTGGTCACCTCGGACCGGGAGCTGGCCCGGTCCTGCCAACGGGCCGGGGCCGAGGTCATGTCCTCGCCCGAGTTCGAGGCCCATCTGTACCAGGCGTTGACCGAGACCGGCCAGCCGACCGAGGAGGAAGCCGCCCCCCGGTCGCGTCAGACCACCAAAAAAAAGGGGCCGTCCCGGCGGGCCAAGAAACGGGACCGGCGGCGCGAGCGCCATCTGGAAAAATTGTAGATCAGCCGGAGCGCGGTCGAAACGGCCGGCTTTTTTGCTTGACTGCCCGCGGAATCCAGCCTATAGAAAAGCCTCGAAGGGCCGAGGTAGCTCAGTTGGTAGAGCAGAGGACTGAAAATCCTCGTGTCGGCGGTTCAATTCCGTCCCTCGGCACCAAGATTTTCAAGGGGTTAGGCTGGATTGACCTAATCCCAATTTTTTCACAAGTCTTCTGGCCCCACAATAGCCCCACACTTGGAAGGTAGCCAGAGGACGGCTCAGGACGGATTTTCCTCCTTCCATCCATCCATGCCGGGTCCCGACCAAAAAGCAAAACTATTTAAACCACCACCCCTATTCTGAGGTACATGGCCCCGACACTTTTTCCTTTCGACCTGAGCACCCCGAGCCAAATCCTGTCCAAATACTCCGAGTGGCTCTACTTCACGCTTTGCCTGGTCTTCTTTATCTCCATAGCCGGCGTTACCCTCCGCAAGCACTTCGACCGGCCGTATGTCAAGCCGCTCATCGTGTCCGTCGGCCTTATCCTGACCGTGGCCGTGTTCATGGCCAAGGACCGGATCGCCCTCATCATCGGCGGCTGGGGATTGTTAGGCACTACCTTGCTGGCCTTGATGGCGGCCTTCATTCCCTTCGGATTGGCCCGCGGGTTTGGTCTGCCAACCGGGCGCGCCTTTTTTCTGACATACATCCCGTTCTACATTTTGTCCCTGGCCAAGTTCCCACAGCTCCACCAGTGGCTGGCCAGCAACAACCTCGGCCTCATCAGCCTCGGGCTGCTAGTCCTCTTTATCGTGGCGGTCTGGCAACTCGTCAGCTTTCGCCGGCAAGGATTCAAGTCACCTGATAACTGGGTAAGGAATAACTCTCCCCATCGTCCCGCGATTGATAAGGAGGTCCGCCTAGCAGCCGGAGAAGAGAGGGTTTTGAAGCACGAGGGAATCCGGCTCACCAAACATGACCTGCGAACTATCGAGGACATGGAGAACGCCTTGTCCGAGGTCCAGACTGTCCTCAGTCGTCATGCCAATAACTTGGATCGCGACGACCGGGAGCGGATCGCCAAGCTGCTTCGTAATGTGGCTGCTGGAGAACGTCTTTTCAAACAGGACCTCGACCGACTTCACAAGGCCTTCCAGAAGGTCTGGATTTTAGACCACCAGACCATTACCGAGATTAAGGAGCGTATGAAGCAAGCCAAGGGCAAACATCGGAGGCTGCTGAAAGCAGAGTTTGATAGAGAGCAGGAAAAATTGAATATCGAAGACGCGACCAATGATCTGCAATCCAAGCTCGATCACAATTTAAAGACATTCGATTATGTTCTGACAGAGGCTATTGATCACTTTCGGACGTCGCCCTATCCAGCGTCAGACGCTAAGCCTCAGATTACCCAGGCCCGACAAGCCCTCCAGCAAATCAAAACCATCCTCTCAGTATTGAGGGACTTCGAGCAACGGTTGCTACACCTGGCTAAATCCGAGGCCACCCTGCTTGAGGCCGAGCGGAAGGCTGCTTGAGACACAGGCCTCGATAGAACAAGACCCCCAGATGTTTCTTGGTCTGCACCACCTGAAAACTACCTGGTGAATGTCCATATATTGATTTTGGAAGTCGCCTGTCGAGTTTGGAGAGGAGAGATATGTTTACTCTCGGCGAGGGCCATGTTTGCCAAGGTATGTTCGGGCTATGTAAAATGAGCGAGTAATTGAGGTTGCTCTGGACCGACTGCATTGAATATCAATTGTTCAAGTTGGATGGGACCAGAACTCCATCTTATAAATCAGCCCCAAGATTGCCAAAGCCGCTGACGACATACAGCCTGGTACCGCAAGAAGTCCGGCAAAAAGGCGGTGATCCAATAGAACGCTTCTGCCACGCCGTCACTTTAGGAGGATTTTCAGGCTCCCGCCATTCCCGGGTGCCGGTCCGGTGCTTGCCGTGTCCAAGTCCCTTAGGGTGACAAAGTAGTCCCCCGGCGTCCGCACGCGGCAGCGGAACTCCTCCCAGGAATTCTTCCGCGCCCGCGTCGCCAGAATTATCCTGCCGCTCGGGTCCCCGACCATCACTTCCACCGCCCGGTCACCGCTGTTATCCGCGCCGTTACGTACCCTAACGACCACGGTTCTGACGCCTTTGGGGACCGTGAAACCTATGTCGATCCGCCTTTCGGGAGAACGGGGGCAGGCAAGGCACCAGTGAATCGGTCCGATGGAGCGCGGAATCTCCGGGGCAAGGGTTTCATTGGTGGTCTGGGAACCTTTTAGGGGGCCAAGCCAGGTGAAGGTGGTGGTGTGCGGAGTGCCCCGCGGATCGATGGTGGGGCCTCTCCGGTGCTTAAAGGAAGGCCGGGCGGGAAATTCGTGCCGGTACCCGTTGGGCCAGTTGGTGATGATCGTCGAACCTTGCAGCCTCCATTTACCAACGTGCTTCGGGTCCCGTATGCCAATCGCTCGGCCGTCAGGCCACAGAGTAATATCATCGGTGAACGATCCGTACTGATAGCGCCAGCGACCAACGGGCGATTGAGCGCTGGCGGGGCCAGTCGTCACGGCGACCAGAGCGATGGTCAATGCGCCAAGCGCAACCCAGTGCAAACGCAGAATTTGAGGCAACCTCAATATATACACGCTTCCTTTCCGTAGTGCACGGCCCTTTCCCGGGCCGCTCCAGTGTGCTGGCCGACCGTGTTGCTGACGCGGATGGAACCGTCCCGCTTATTCCGAAGGCTAGGTTTTGTTGAGTTGCGCGGCCAGGTCCGGAATTTGTTGTATATTTTAGTATTATAGCGCATCCGGTTCCCTGGATCAAGAGAAACCTCACGCTGCCAGTCTAATGGACGTCACACCGAATTCGGCCCAGCTGGCGGATGAAGGTATGGCCTCACTCTGTTGACTCCCGTCCGTATTGAAAAAGTCAAGATAGTGGTCCAGATACGAGACTATCGCCGAATCAAGATATGTCCCCAAAGGGGCCCAGGACCTGGGGCCCGCGGATCGGTTCGTCTATCCTGAAAGGGGGCCCGCCATCAGGCTAGCCTTACCGGCAACCCTAAAAGGAGGGACGACCATGCAGGTGTCAAGAGCCGTCGACCTGTGGCTCAACCACCACCGCGCTCACTCCAGGGCCAACACCGTCAGGTCCTACGAATCGGTGATCCTGAAGTTCCTTCGACTCCATGGAGGCCGCGACATCGCCTCGATCACCACCGACGAGGTCATGGCCTTCTTGAACCGCATCACCGCCAACACCAAGCCGTTTACCAAGCGGTCCCGATATTCATACCTGACCTCCTTTTTCAACTTCGTCAAATACGATCTCGAAGAGTCGATTCAGAACCCGTGTGACACCCCCCTGATCAAGAAGCTCTTCCGGCCAGCCGCCAATATCACCTGGAACCATCTAGAGAAGGAGATCGTGGACGAGGCGATCTTCAAAACCAAGCTTCAACGAGACCGCCTACTCCTGGAACTGATGGCCCGAGGGGGCATGAGAATCGGTGAGGTCCTGAAACTGGAACCGCGTGACGTGGAAGATCAGAAGCTGTCTCTCCGAAACCCCAAGAGCGGCCGGCCGCAAGAACACGTCTTCCTGCCCCGCAAGGTGGCCATTCGTCTGCAGCAATACATCACTGCCCACGAGATCCTGGAAAACGAACGCATTTTCAAACTCAGCTACGCCGGTGCCCGAGCGATCGTGATTCGGGCGGGGAAGGTGGCTGGTATCCATCTGAGGCCGCATGACCTGAGGCGCTTCGCGGCCACCCATGCCTCGCGGTCAG
>CAZMVB010000066.1:0-5306 GCA_964569795.1 uncultured Desulfarculales bacterium
AGCCGCGAGGACGGGGGATCAACCGGGGGATCAACCAGCCGGGAGGCAACCATGGCCGATAAACGTCCCCTCCCACCCGGCCAGGACTCGCCACGACCTGACCGCCGAAATTTCCTGAAAAACTCCATAGGCCTGATGGGCGCCGCCGCGGGCGCGACCCTTACTGCTCGGCCGTCGGCCATGGCCGCCTTCGCCACCGCTGACCTGGTCCTGACCCGGGGCCGGGTCCTGACCCCCAGTGGCCGGGGCCGCCCGGCCACGGCCGTGGCCGTCAAGGGCGAGCGCATCCTGGCCGTGGGCGACGAGCAACAGATCCGCCGATACATCGGCCGGCGCACCCGGCGGATCGACCTGGCCGGCAAGATGGTTACCCCGGGCCTGATCGACACCCACGCCCACCTGCCCTTTTTCGGCCTGCGCGAAAACGGTTTCCTGCTGAACCTGCAGGGCATCTACGACAAAAACCGGGTCCTGGCCGTCCTGTCCGACAGGGCGGCCCGGACCGCGGCCGGCCAGTGGATTCACGCCTGGGGCATCGAGAGTCCGAGCCTGGAATACCTGGACCGGGCCCAGCTGGACCGGATCAGCCGCCGCCACCCGATCCTGGTGGTCCACACCGGGGGCCAGTGGGCCTTTGCCAACACCCGGGCCCTGGAGATCGGCCGCATCGGACCGAACACGCCCAGCCCCCCGGGCAGCCGGATCGTCAAGGATTTCAGTAATCGCCCGACCGGGCTTTTAGTACATTACCCGGCCATCAACCTGGTCCGCCGCCACTGCATGCGCCTCACCCTCGAGCAGACCCGTCAGGCCATCCTGTTCGCCGCCCGGCTCTACGCCGAGCAGGGGGTGACCACGGTCCACGACAACTTCATGCACGTCTTCCGGGCCGCCGTGATCCGGTCCTACGGACAACTGACCGACGAGGGGCGACTGCCGGTCCGGGTCAAGATGTACGCCTATCTGCCAAGTATGCCGGCGGCCGTGGCCTCGTGCGGCCTGACCTGGCCCCAGGCCCATGTGCCCCCATCAGAAGTCGAGCGGGCCCTGGGCTTTTTGGGCAGAAACTTCGGCCGGTCGGCCTGGGTCAGGCGCTGGCTGGAGATGGGCCTGCCCTATTTCAAGACCTATCACCGCCGCCTGTTCGACCGGATGTGGGGCGGCTACAAAATGGCCGTGGACGGCGGCGGGGCCACGACCATGTGGTACCGCAAACCCGGGATCGCCCTCCACCGGACCGATCGCCTCGAGGCCATGGTCGATCTCTGCCACCGGGCCGGCCAGCAGATCAGCGTTCACGCCGTCGGCGACCGGGCGGTTGACCTGATCCTGACCGCCTTTGCCAAGGCGCTGACAAAAAGGCCCCGGCGGGATCACCGGCACCGGATCGAGCACGCCATCCGGCCCACCGCGGCCGCCTTCAGACGGATGGCCCAACTGGGAATCATCGTCTGCACCCATCCCCAGTGGTTGTGGGCCTGGGGCGACAAGTTCCGGCGGGTCGAGTCGCCCCTGAGCGCCTCGGGCGGGAAGTCGCCCATTCCCATAAAAACCTTCCTGGACCACGGGGTCAATCTCTGCTTCGGGGCCGACCCGCCGGCCCACCCCGAACACCGGCCCCAGATCGCCCTATGGCAGGCCGCGGCCCGGATCAGCCGGGGCAAGTACGCCTTTGATCATTCGGAGGCCATCTCGACCCGCCGGGCCCTGATGATCCAGACCTTGGGCGGCGCCTTTGCCGGCTTTGACGAGCGCAACCTGGGGACCATCGCCCCGGGCCGGACGGCCGACCTGGCGATCTGGGACACTGACCTGTGGCAAGCCGGGCCGGAGAGGGTCCGCCGGGCCCGGGCAATGATGACCATCGTCAACGGCCGGGTGGTTCACGACTCATCCGGCAGCCGTCCCAGGACCGGCTGATTTTAGGAGGCGCGTGCCGACCGGACAGTGACCAGGTTAGATGAATTGAGTGCTGCGGAACAGGTGAACGAGATGGCCCGTATGCTCAGCGGCTCGTATTATACAGATTCTGCCCTGGCGCATCCTAGGAAGATTCTTACAAAAAACGTTCGACAAAAAGGTGCTACATAATTACTTCTCAGTTTTTCTTTTTAAAACATCACATGCTTGCAGAAGTATTTTGGCGTAGGCGAATGCCGCAGTCTTTACCCATTTTTTAGTAACGATGAAAATCCATATGGCTAATAGCGCAATGTCTATTAACAGCGAAACAAATATAACTATAGAAACCGATTTCAGGCTATTCCAATGTAGAAATATTGGAATAACTAATAAGCCTATTGAGATGACTGCAATAATAATGGCAAGAAACTTCATCCCCAACAGGTTTCTTCGAAAGCCATAATTCGCATTTTCCTTCACCACTAATGGAAATTTAATTACTTCCCTTGTGTTTGCTTCAAGGAAGTCTATACAAGAATCATATAGTTGTGATGCAAACTCGGGGTCTTTGGCCTCCACCTCTTTGGTTGGTGTAATTATTCCAAATTGCTCCGACAAGTTAAAATGATACCGATTTATTGTTTCAGTGCTAAGACTTGATTTGCTGTGGCTAAGAAGTAATGAAGTAGGTTTGCCGCCCCAATCGGAAAAAAGTTTTAACTCTTTTCTTTTTCCTAAATCACGAGCAAATTGTTCTAGAAAAAATGCCAGCCCCGCATTACTCAATAGCCAGACTAGTACGTCCCAGCCGACGAACTTCTTTGGAAATAGGCTTGCTAAGGCCAGTCCGAAAGGAAGAAGTACAATAAGAGCTGGTATTACACGGGCCTTAAATGTGTAGGCGTCAAATAACTTTTGGCTCATTCTGCCCTCACGCCGTGTCTAATGCGCTTTTCCCAGCGACAACGACAGAGTTACCATTTTCGTACAACCTAATTCGAATATGACCCGAGGCAGAGGTTGATATTCGGTGCCTTCTCTTTTGTTCTCCATTAATAATGACATTGTGTCCCTCACAAAACTCATCGCTCCCATAGCGGTCGTCAACTTGGCCCGTGGAACCAGCACTTGTTGGCCTCTGACTAATAATGTTTAACCCCCTTGTCTTCCCGTCTTTCATAGCGGAAAAGAGTCGTGTTGAAAAAGCAGATCGAAGACCGTGATGAGGCGCTATTAGAAAATCTACGCCAACTTTTTTAAGTTCCGACCTGATTTTATCATTAATTTGTAAAATCTTCTCCATGCCGTCTTTCATCATATCTCCAGTAAACAGAACAATATTTTTCATATAATAGAGTCTGGCAAGTATGCTTAAGTTATTTGTATAATTCGCTTTTGTTAAATTATCATCATTCTCGCATAGTTCTGGTGGCAAATAGTATATCTCAAATCGGAAACCGTTTGTTCTGTCGTCCGGGCTCGGGATTAATGGAGGCCTCCTATCGGGAAACATTTTGTCACGGAGAAAATTTGTGAGGTCATCAGATTGGTTGGTAACCAGATCCCAATTAACCTTACATCCGCTAGGCTGATTTTCATGGTCAATGTCGTTTGGCACGGTAAGGTATGCTGGATGGATATGCTTCTTAAAAACCTTGATACACGTCATATGGTCATTGTGTGGATGGGAAAGTATGAGTTGAGAAATTTCCTTTCTACCATCTTTGAACTTTACCAGTTTCTTTGTAAGCAAGAAATCGGTTACGGGATTAAAATCATCGCTAGCTCCCAAATCAATTACAATCCATTTACCGGCAGGAGTCAGAATTGCCGCAGCAAACCCGTGGCCGACATCAAATATCCATATGTTGCAGGACTTCAATTAACCAACCTATTTTTTTGGAGTTCTCTGGGACAATGCGCTACCAGCAGCCGACTTGGATGTTTTACTCGTACGCTTGTCTCGGAGCACCTTCGAGGCGGCGGTTGCGGCAGCTTTGGATGTGACCTTCTTCGGGGTCCCGGTCTGGGATAGAGCACTGCCGGCCGCAGTCTTCGATTTGGCACCCGTACTCTTATTTCGCAGTGTTTTAGAGGCGTTAGAAGCGGATTTCGAGCCTGTCACCTTGGTTTTCGCCATTGGAATACCTCCCAGGTAAAGAAAATACTTCAAAATGTATTTAATCACCCGCCTAAAGCAATTCAAGGGGCTCACCTAAGATTTTGTGGAAAAAATTTATTGGCACACCATATATTGTGCAATCACAATAGGTTATAAAAATATGGAAACACGGCCCGTGGCCCATCCGTTCCCCTACGTCGTTTATTATTTAGTTCCCCAAAGCACGCGCCGCTCCACTGGGATAGAAGTATGGATACCCCACCGGTGCGGTCACATCGTGGCCAGAAGTCAATACGGACGATCAGGTAGTCTGGGGGCGCTGATTCCGGTTGAAGCCTGACAGAAGTCTCGGACCCCGGCTCAATTCCGCGGTTTCAGACCGAGGATCGCCCGGGCCTCGTCCGGGGTGGCCGGCTCCAGATTGAATTCGCCCAGAATCCGGATCATCTTGGTCACCAGCTCGGCGTTGGATCGTGCTAGCTCGCCCTTGCCCAGATAAAGGTTGTCCTCCAGACCGACCCGGCAGTTGCCCCCCATCAACGCCGCGGCAGTGCAGATCGGAAACTCGTTCCGCCCCGCCCCAAAGGCTGACCACTGGTAGCGACCAAGGCCGAACAGCCGGTCAGCGGTCTCCTTGAGGTGGACCAAATCATAGAAGGTGGGCTGAATGCCGCCCAGGATGCCCATCACGAACTGGAGATAGACCGGCGTGTCCAGGAGGCCCTGGGAGACCATGAAGGCGGCGTTGTACAGGTGGCCGACGTCGTAGATCTCCAGTTCCGGCTTGGTGCCGTGGGCGCGCATGATGGCGCTGAGACGTTCCATGTCGGCAAAGGTGTTGGTGAAGATGTTGGCCCGGCTGCCATCCAGGTACATGGGCTCCCACTCGAACTTCCAGTCGTCATACTTGTTTACTACCGGGTGGAGCGAGAAGTTGATGCTGCCCATGTTGAACGAGGCCAGTTCAGGCTTGAACTCGGGGACCACCGCCGCCCGCTGCTCGATGGTCATGCTCGAGCCCCCGCCGGTGGTCAGGCAGATGATCACGTTCGAGGCGGCCTTGATCGGCTCGACGATGCGCCGGAAGAGGTCCAGGTCCGGGCTGGGCCGGCCGTCCTCGGGATTGCGGGCGTGGATGTGAACGCTGGCCGCGCCGGCCTTGGCCGCGTCGATCGCCTGCCGGGCGATGTCCTCGGGTGCCAGGGGCAGATAGGGCGACATGGTCGGGGTGTGGATGGCGCCGGTGATCGCGGCGGTGATGATGACCTTCTGGGACATGGGT
>CAZMVB010000066.1:5406-7355 GCA_964569795.1 uncultured Desulfarculales bacterium
CTAGATCGGACGGAAAACGTCGATCTCTTCCAGCAGGGCCAGTACCCTCAAATAGCGGGCGTCCCGCTCGGCCAATATCTCGGCCTCCGAGCGGCCCCCGTAGTCGTAGATGCCTCGCGAGGTCTTGGCGCCCAGTTCACGGCGCTCCACCTTGGCCTCGATCAGGGGATGGCTCTCGCCCCGGGCCTTCATGATGTCGTGGAGCAAATCCAGGCCGGTGAAGTCCAGGGTCTGGACCACGCCGACCACGGGCAGCCGGACGCCCAGGCTGCTCTTGATCGCCAGATCGATCTCCTCGGGTTCGGCCCACCCGTGCTCCAGCATCTCCAGGGCCGCTTTATGGATGGCCCCTTGAATGCGGTTGACGATGAAAGACGGAACGAATTGCTTCATGACCACCGGCCGCTTGCCGACCCGGATCATCAGGTCAGCCACGAACTCCGTCACCCCGGGGGCCGTCTTTGGCCCGGGCGCGATCTCCACCAGGGGGACGATGTGGGGCGGCGCGAACCAGTGGGCGTAGGCCAGCCGCGAGGGATCGCCGGCCTGGTAGTCGCGGAAGACGTCCAGGGACGAGGTGTTGCTGGCCAGGATCACCCCTGGGGCGCAGTGCTCCTCGAGGCGACGGAAGACCTCATGTTTCACCTCGGGCACCTCGACCACCGCCTCCAGGGCGAAATCCGCCCCTCGGGCGGCGGCGGCCAGATCGGTCGTCGGTTTGATCCGGCCGATGATGGCCGGGATGTCGGCCTCGGCCACCCGGTCGAACCGGGCCAGGGTCCGCAAATTTGACTCCACCAGGCCCATGGCCCGATCCAGGGCCGCTGAATCGAGGTCCACCAGCCCCGCTTCCACTCCGGCCGCGGCAAACACCTGGGCCATGCTGTGGCCCATCACGCCGGCGCCGACCACGACTACCTTCTTGACATCTGCTGCATCCACGCTTGAAACCTCACACCGGCGGGAACTCCGGCCGGCTGAACTCGGTGTACTAAAACCGCGGCCGCCCTTCAACCCCGAGTTGCCCCGCTCGATCATTTGCCTGAGCCTGGCCGGCGGCTGATCCCGGGGGTCCCGGGATTCTTCATCATAGACCATCTCGATGTCATAGGCCACGTCCAGCCCCCCGGCGGGCATGATACCAGAAGGGCCGAGGGAAATCCCGGTCTTCTTCATTGGTATCTATGCTACGATTAGTTTGGGTTTCCGTCGAGGGCATCAGGACGGGAGACAAAAACCATGAAGATCGTCTGCCATCCGGATTTCTTGGCCGACTATCCGACCGTGTCCGTGGAATGTCCGGACCGCATCAAATCCATCCGGCCCCATCTGGAAAGGGCCTATGACTTTGTGGAACCGGAACCGGCCGCGGACGCGGACCTGCTGCTCTGCCACACCCCGGCGACCCTGTCCCACGTCGGCCGCGACGAACTCCTGGACAAAACCGCCCGCCTGGCCGCCGGGGCGGCCATCGCCGCCGCCCGGCTGTCCGCCCGCGGGGAGCCGGCCTTTGGTCTGCTCCGGCCGCCGGGCCATCACGCCTCGCCCGACTCGCGCTGGGGTTTTTGTTTCTACAACAACATGGCCGTGGCCCTGCTCCGGCTGCTGGCCGACGGGGCGATCGGCTCGGGCCTGGTCCTGGACATCGACCTGCACTTCGGCGACGGCACGTCCAATATCCTGAAAGCCAGGTCCGAGTTTCAGGTGGTCAACACCCGCTCGGTCCGGTCGGACGAATTTTTGGAGGAGGTCGCCGAGGAACTGGACCTGGCCGCGCCGTGCGACGTCATCGGCGTCTCGGCCGGATTCGACACCGGCGAGTGGGACTGGGGCGGGATCCTGAGCACGGAGGATTTTAACCGGATCGGCGGGATGGTCCGTGATTTTGCGCTGGAAAAATGCGGCGGCCGCCGCTTCGCCATTCTGGAGGGGGGCTACTACCTGCCCGA
>CAZMVB010000067.1:0-6646 GCA_964569795.1 uncultured Desulfarculales bacterium
TGCCCGGGGAGGGAATCGAACCCTCACGGGGAAGTCCCCAGGGGATTTTAAGTCCCCAGCGTCTACCTGTTCCGCCACCCGGGCCGAAACCACGGCCCTACCAATAGCCCAGGTCAAGCCCAATCGTCAACCGGCCCGAATTGGCTCGACCGCCAGTCGCTTCAAGCTCTCGATCAGTTCCACGTTTCGATCATAGGCCACGTAATCGGGCTCCCCCAGCTCGGGAATCAGGCGCCGGGGCCCGAGAGGGATCAGGCCCCGGACCACGGTCTCCATATCCAGTTCGCCCCGCACCCGGCCGTCGCAATCCGGGCCGTATCCCCGGAGGTTGCCCGCGTGGACGTGGGCCAGGCGGCCCGGGGCCAGTAGTTTCGCCTCGGCGATCACGGCCCGGTTCAGGGACAGGCCGGCGCACCTGGCCGCGGCCCGCTTCTCGGCCGGTCCGACGACCGCCTCGAAACGTCCCTCGGCCGTGTCCACCCCGGCCCCCTGGGCGGCGGCCTCCCGGGCGGCCAGGAGCGAGGCCCCCAGATGGGCCGTGTCCAGGCAGACCGGCAGATCGATTGCCGCGAAGTCGTCCATCATCCGCCCGATGGGACCAAAGGCCGCCCGGCCGGCCCCGATGAAGTCTATGGGCAGGATATTCTCGAGGACCAGCCTGGGCCCCAGGGAGCCGTAGTATTCCTTGGCCGCGATCAGGGCCTCGGCCCGGTCCGCGACCGGGGCCGGCTCACCAGCGGCCAGGACCGTTGCCCCGGCCACCAGGTGGATTGTCACCGCCCGGGCCCCGAACCGCTCGGCCGCCTCGAACACGGCCTCGATCCGGGCCCGGCTCTCGGACCGGATATGCGGGTCGTGGCTGAGCGGGTCCACCGGAACCCCGGGCCGCAACCGGTCGCCCACCTCATAGGTCACCTCGGGGAAGTGATCGGCGCAAAAGGCCAGCAAATCCGGGTCCAGGGGCCGGCCGACCAGCAGCACCTCCAGGCCGTCGGCGGCGACCCCTTGCCGGGCCTCGATCTGGTCCTTGACCAGCAGGGCCTTGGCCAGGACCCGCGAGGCCACCAGACTCAACTCCCGTTCAGGCGGGTGAGCAGGCGGTCCGCCTCCTTCTGAAATTTCTTGATGTGCCCGTCATCGGCCAGGGAGCAGTACTGGTTGTTGCCGATCACCAGGTGATCGAGCACCCCCACGTCCACCGCCCGGCAGGCGAAGACCAGTTGCCGGGTCAGGCGCCGGTCGTCCGCGGAGGGGGTCGGATCGCCCGAGGGGTGATTGTGGGCGAAGATGACCTTGGCGGCGTTGTGGTGCAGGGCCCGGGCGACCACCTCCCGGGGATAGACCGCGCTCTGGGTCAGGGTGCCGGCGAAGACGTCCTCGACGGTGATGACCTGATGCTTGTTGGTCAGGAAGATGACCCGGAAGACCTCGCGTTTGAGGTCGCGCATGGTCAGGTTCAGGAAGTCGAAGGCCTGGGCCGAGGTGTTGATGGCCTCGCCGTGAATCAGCCGCTGCCGCAGATAGCGCCGGGCCACCTGGTGGATGAGCTTGATGCCCAGGACGTTTTTGGGGCCGATGCCCTTGATCTGGGCCAGTTCCTCCCGGTCGGCCTCGAAGACCAGGCGCAGGTTGCCGAACCGTTTCATCAGGGCCCGGGCCTGCTGCTTGCAGTCCTGCCGCGGGGTGGCCAGGGTGAGGAGCAGCTCGAGGACCTCCTCGTCGGTGAACTTGGCCAGGCCGTGGGTCAGGAATTTGTCCCTCAGCCGGCCGCGGTGGCCCGCGCCGGGGTGGGCCGGGCGGGGCTTGACCGCGTCGCCTTTGGTCTCGAGTGCCGCCTCCTTGACCGACGGCGGCCGGTGGCGCTTCTCAGACATGGCAGGTCAACCTTAGCCGGTTTCGGGGTGGAACACAAGCGGGGCCAGCCGCTCCTGGATGACCCGGAACAGGGCGGGGTGCAGGCCGGCCGACGGCGGATGGATCAGGACCCGGCCGAACCGGCCGCTCCCCGAGGCCCGGTCGATCTTGAGGGCCAGGGCGGTCAGGTCATCGCCCACGTGCCAGGACATATTACCCAACACCCGCCCGGTGTGTCCGGCCAAGAGGCCCAGCTTGAACACGTCCGCGTCCGGCTCGACCACCAGCCAGGACCTGACCCGGGGCCAGCGCCGGGCCAGGGCCTCGAGGTGATAGCCCAGGCCGGCCCCCAGGACCAGGTGCCAGTGGTCAGGTTCCAGGTCGAGCCCGGCGGCCCATTGTTCGGCCTCCTCCACGGGCCGGCGCAGGCTGTGCAGGGTCCGCCATTTGCCCCCCGGGCCGAGCACCCGGAGACTGGGGTGACCGTCCGGGGTGGATCGCAGTTCGAGCCGGCCGCGGTTTCGGTCCAGGACGGCCTCGGTCTGCCGGCGCTGGAAGTCCTCGATCTCGGCCGGTCCCCGGGCCGGCGGCAGGTCCCGGCCGGTCGCGGCCAGGACCCGCTCAGCGGCGGTCAGCACTTGCTCCACGGTGATGGCCGCCATGCAGTCCACGGTCTCCCGCTCGCACCGGGCACTGAAGGACGGGATCGGCCGCCGGGCCAGGCAGTCGGCGCAGGGCAGATCGGCCTCCAGGGCCACGAAGTCGCCCGTCTCGGGCAGCCGCTTGGCCGCGGGCACGCACCCGAACAGACCGACCAGGGGTGTTTTCAGGGCAATGGCGATGTGGAGCAGCCCCGAGTCCGCCCCGATGAGGCCGTCCAGCCGGGAGATGACCCCCATCAGGTCCCGGAGCGAAAGGGATCCCCGCAGGTCGATCACCCCGGGCAGCGGGGCCACCTCGCCGTCGGCCGGCTGACCCAGGACCACCACCTTCACCCCGCGGACCACGGCCAGGTCCCAGGCCACGGCGTCCCACCTCGTAGGTGCCCAGGTCCGCTCGGGCCAGGACGTGGCGGCGTGGAGCCCGATGACCGTCTCGCCGTCCCGGACGCCGCGGTCGGCCAGGAGCGAGGCCGCCCGCGTCCGCTCGGCCCGGCTCAGGTACAGCTCGGGCGAAAGAATGGCCGGTGCCACCCCGGCCTGGCGGGCGTAGGCCGTCACGGCGTGGAGGTCAGGCGTGTATTCATAGGCCAGCTCGAACCGGTCGTCAAAGCAGAGATAGGCCGGCCCGGTGATCACGCCGCTGACGCGGGGATTGTCCCGGAAGACCTCGCCGTGGACGGTCTGGACCCAGATCTCGGTCCCGGGTTCGGCGGCCTGGAGCGCCCGGATGATGGGCGTGGTCAGGATGACGTCGCCCAGGGCGATGAAGCGCTGGAGCAGGACCCGTCTCGGTCCCGTGTCCCGGGCGATCTCCTCCGGGGCGCAGACCGCCAGGACACGCCCGGGCAGCGAGGGATAGTACCAGCGACGCACCGGACAGCCGAGCCGGTCCATGACCCTGGCCAGCGAGGACCGGTCATAGATCGCCGCGGCCCCGGGGGCGTGCTCGGACCACCACCCGGCCGGCCGGGACTGGAAGGCCGGCGATTCCGAGGTCCAGGTCTCGACCAGGGCCAGTCCCCCTGAAGCCAGGAGCCGATCCAGGCCGGACAGGGCCGCCAGGGGATCGGGCAGGCGTTCGATCAGGCCCGGGAGCCAGATGAGGTCATAGCCGCCGCCGGTTCGGTCGAGAAGAGACGGGAAGCCCTCGGGCGCCGGCGATCCTGGGAGGGAATCCGCCGCGAGTCCGGCCTCCCGGGCCGCCTCGATAAGCGGCCCGGCCCCGGGGCCCAGGGCCAGGAGGCGCTGGCCGGCGTGGAGGCGTCCGGAAAAATCGATCCGGCCTCGGGCCAGTCGTCGGGCGATTTCAGGCTGCTCGGCGGCCGACGGGGCCGGGTCGCCGGTCGGTTCGGTCCGGGAGGGCCCGGACAGGGCCAGGGCCCGGTGCAGGCCGCATTCCGGGCAGCGGACCAGCCGCCGTCCGGCCAGGCGCCCCTTTTCTTGCCGGTCCTTGGCCCCGCAGACCGGACAGGGCGGGTCGGTCACGGGCTCAGGCCCAGGCCGGCCACGGGCGTCTGGCAGTCGGGGCACTGGTCGTCGGTGATGACGTTTTGGGAGACGAAATATCCCCGGCGGCGGATGAGGCGCCGGCCGCAGTGGTGGCAGAAGGTGTCCCCGTCCTCCTCGCCGTGGATGTTGCCGGTGTAAACGTAGCGCAGGCCCTTGTCCAGGCCCATCTTGCGGATGCGCTGTAAAAACTCGGCGCTGGTCGGCGGCAGGTCGGTCCGGTGGTAGCGCGGGAAGAAGCGGGAGATGTGCCAGGGCGTTTCCGGGCCCAGTTCGAGCAGAAAATCGACCATTTCCTCCAGCTCGGCCTCGTCGTCGTTCAACGAGGGGATGATCAGGGTCGTCACCTCGAGCCAGACCTGCTGCTCCTTGAGCTTGCGGAGGCTGGCCAGGACTCCCTCGAGTCTGGCCCCGCACTGCTGTTTGTAGAACGAGTCGCGAAACGATTTGAGGTCCACGTTGGCCGCGGCCAGGTCCGGATGAATCATGTCCAGGGCCTCGTCGGACATGTAGCCGTTGCTGACGAACACGGTCTTGATCCCCTGGGTGGCGGCCGCCCGGGCGATCTCCAGGGCGGTCTCGAAGTAGATGGTCGGCTCGGTATAGGTGCAGGCGATGGTTTGGCAGCCGGTTTGGCGGGCCGCGGCGACGATCTGTTCCGGGGTCCGGTCGCGGCCCATGATCTGGCCGGCGTCGGCCGGCATCTGGGAGATGTCGGCGTTCTGGCAGAAGGTGCACTTGAAGTTGCAGCCGACGGTGGCCACCGAGTAGGACAGCGACCCGGGAAAGACGTGGAACAGGGGTTTCTTTTCGATGGGGTCCACGTTCTCGGTGATGATCTTGCGATAGACCAGGGATTCGAGGTCGCCGTCGATGTTTTTCCGGACGTGGCAGAGGCCGGTCCGGCCGTCCTTGATCAGGCAGCGGTGCCGGCAGAGGCGGCAGCGAACCTTGTTGTCCTCGAGGCGGTCAAAAAGCAGGGCGGTGCTCATGAGGCATCTCTTCAAAAAACCCGGCCCCGCAGCCCGAGACCGGCGGCACCAGGGCCGGATTGGCCCGCCGGCGGACGTCGGCCTTCAACTCGAGGTTGGCCGTGCGGGTGGTGATGGTGATCTCGGCCACCAGGCCGACGTAGGCCCCGAAGGGACTGCGCTGCATCCACGAGCAGCGTTCGATGACGCCGGTCACCGGCTGCCAGGACAGGGGCAGGGTGAAGACCGAACGCCACCGGACCGTCCTCGGTCCGGCGCAGCGGGCGATCATGGCCTTGAGCTTCCAGGGGCTGATGAAATCGGCCCGGCGGTAAACTGAATCGGTCACCAGCCCCTTGAGGCGGCGAAAGACGGCGATGAAGCTGTAGGGGTTCAACACGCCCAGGTAGAGGCGCCCCAGGGTCACCCGGACCGCCTCGCGGAGGGCCTCCTCGGGATCGGCCGTGAATTCGAGGACCGTGTTCAGGCAGGTCAGGTCAAAGGCATTGTCCTCGAAGGGCAGGTCCTCGGCCGCGCCCCGGTGGACGTCCGCGCCCGGCCCCAGCCGCCGCCGGGCCAGATCGACCATGGCCGGGTCCAGGTCCAGGCCGGTGACGAACAGGCCCCGCTGGCGGAGGTCGGCCAGCCATCGTCCGGTGCCGCAGCCCACGTCCAGGACCCGCTCCCCGCGCCGGGGGGCGATCAGCTCGCGGGCGACCCGGTCCTCGACCTCGAGCAGTCTTCGCCCTCGGGCCGACCTTTCCCAGGCGGCGAACTCCTCGGCGACTGGATGATCCGGACGATCGACCATTGACTCCCACCCCGCGGCCACGCGTCTCTATTCTAACGGTCCCCCGGGGGGGAAGCAAGGCCCGCGACGGCCGGGGGCGATCCGGGCCGTCAGCCCTCGCCGAGCCCCTCGCTGACGAAGACCTCCTTTTCCGCAGTCGATAGCAGCCGGTCCGCGTCCAGGATGATGTGGAGCCGGTCGCCGATCTGGCTCAGACCGTGGATGTAGTCCATGTGGGCCGAGGAAAACGTCGAGGTGTCCATCATGTTGTCTGCGGTGATCCGGATGACCTCGCTGACCGAGTCCACCACCAGGCCGACCACCCCGGCCCCGGTGACGTGGAGGATGACGATCCTGGTCCGGCGGGTCGGCTCGATATCGCTGATGCCGAACCTCTTGCGGACGCTGATGACCGGGATGACCCGGCCCCTCAGATTGATGATCCCCTCGACAAAGGGCGGCGAATCGGGCACGGCCGACGGCTCCTGGTAGCGGATGATCTCCTGGGTCTTTTCCAGAGGCACGCAGAAATGCTCATCGCCGACCTGGAATCCGACCGCCTGGAGGACCTGGCCGGCCTCCAGGTGGAGATGGGTCGGCCCCTCGGCCCGGGCCGCGCCCCGCTCTGTGACCGGGCCCCGGGTGGAGGTCCGTTTGGGCGCCGGGGCCTGGGCCCGGGAGGCCGGAGCCGGGGCGGCCTTTTCCGGGGGCCGTGGCGGCGGCGGAGCCGGGGCGGCCTTTTGCGGAGGCCGTGGCGGCGGCGGAGTCGGGGCCGGGGCCGGATCGGGCGTCACGCGCGGCGCGGGCGGTTCGGGCGGAGCGGACCTTTGAGACGGGCCTCTTCGGGCCGAGGTGTCTTCCGG
>CAZMVB010000068.1:0-6368 GCA_964569795.1 uncultured Desulfarculales bacterium
GGCCTCGACCACGGGCCGGGCCGGGGCCGGGGAAACGGTCCGGACCGGGGCCGGCCGTGGTTCGAGCCGGGGGGCCGGCCGGACCGGGGGGGCCGCTGTGGCAGGAGGGGCCACGGAGACGATCAGGGTCTGGGCCCCCGGCAATGCCGGCCGGCCGGAGCGCTTAAACAGCGGGGCCGCCCCGGCCAGAAAGACCCCGTGGGCCAGGCTGACCAGGCAGAACAGGACGATGAACCGGCGGCGGGTCTCCCTCACCTCGGTTTGACCTTTTTCTCCGGGCCCTCACCGGGCCGCACCTGGAGGGACACCCGGTCAAAGCCGCTCTTGCGAACCGCCTCGAAGACCTGGATGATCCGCTGGTAGGACGCCCGGCGGTCACCGTAGATATAGACCGGCGTCTTCTTGTCCTGGGCGAAGCGGGCCGTGAGGCCGGCGATCAGACCCGCCAGATCGACCGGCTGCTTGTCCAGGGCCAGGGACCCGTCGGCGCTGACGGTCACGGCGATGTGCACGTCCTTGGCCGGCCCGGCCTTGGCGGCAAAGGGCAGCTTGACCGGCAGGCCCCGGTGAACGGTCATGGACAGCATGGCGTAGATGAAAAAGACCAGCAGCAGAAAGATGACGTCGATCAAGGGGATCATCTCGATCCGGGCGCGCCTGACCGCCGGGACCTTGACCTTCACGATTTTCCTCCGTTGCGCAACAGGGACAGTTCCAGCCGGGTCCCCCAGTTCTCCAGGTTTTCGGCCTGGTGCTCGGTTTTGTGCTGGAAGTAGTTGAACGGCAGCAGGCAGCAGACGGCGATGGTCAGCCCGGCGGCGGTGGTGATCAGGGCCTGGGCGATGCCCGAGACCACCTCGCGGGGAGCCCCCACGGCGGGATCGACCCCGAGCATGTCAAAGGAATGGATGATCCCGGTGACCGTGCCCAGGATGCCCAGCAGGGGGGCGATGGTGATCATCGAGTCCAGGACGACCATCAGCCGTCTCATCCGCCGCACCTCGGCGGCGGCCGCCTGTTCCATGGCCCGGGCCGGCCCGGCGTCGTAATGCTCGAGGCCCGCGGCCAGGACCCGGCCCACCGGACCGCTGGTCTCCTGGCACAGGGCCCGGGCCTGATCGAATCGGCCCTGGCCGGCCAGGGCGACGACCTGGTCGCATTGCTCCTCGTCCCGCCGCCGGCCCTCGCGCCACCAGAAAATGGCCCGATCGAGCACGACCGTGACGGCGACGATCGAACACAGGAGCAGCGGGTACATGACCGGCCCGCCCTTGGTGAAGATGGTCCACATCCGACTTCAACCCCGAATAAAAAAGGCTCCCCGAACCTTCTCGGTTCAGGGAGCCTACCCAGTTTGTCAGCTCCGCTAGATCGGGCGTCACCGCTTCCTCGGCGGCTCAGACCTGGCCCGAATTTTTTTGCTTGAAAAATCCGGGCCGGTGGAGGCGGGCAGGTCTTCTGACTTCCGGATCACCCTCGGGCCGAGCCTTCCCGGCGGCCTTCAGACCGCCAGTGGCCTTTGCCGGGCCGATCGGGCTCGCCCCCGATCGATCACCCGACCCGTCGGCCGTCGTCCCCGGTCACAGCGGCGGGACCGCATCGGACTTTCACCGAATTTCCCTGTTAGGCGCGGCAGGCACCCGCCTCCGACTGTCTTGAATCTATCAAGACGGCAAGGTTCAGTCAAGCCGATCCGTCACTCGGGCCGGGGGCAGGCCCGGCAGGTCAACCTCGGCCACCACTTGTTTTGCCGGGCCTTTTTCGGGATGAGCCGGGCCGCGGCCGGGCCTCGCCTTTGCAGATAGGACTTCATCTGTCGGATCAGGGCCGTGAGCACCGCCGTGTGCACGGCCCGGGCGGCCAGCTCGCTCAGCTTGGTGTGTCCCCCGGCCTGGTCCTGCCGCCGCCCGAGCCCGGCGACGATGACCACCTCGTCGGTGCCGGTCCCGGTGGCCAGGACCCGCGGCGTGTACGAGCTCCTGATGCCCAGGTCCTGGAGGGCGGCCGTCTTGGCCTCGGTCACGGTGATGATCAGCCGGGCCAGGGCGGCCGGGGTCAGATCCACGTTCACGATCAACAGCACGTTGATCGTCCCGTGCGGCCGGCGGGGGACCTTCCTCCCTTCGAGCCAGTCCCCGTAATCGGTCCCGGCCCGCATGGCGTTGGACCCGGCCCCGGCCGTGACCAGGGCGGTGACCTTCAGCCAGGCGTACTTCCTGGTCTCGATGGCCATGCACCGCGAATCGGCCGCCGTGGACAGGAGCACCGCCTGGCCCGGCCCCGGCCCCCGGCCCTTGAGGGCCGAGGCCAAAATCGCCCCCTCATAGGTCGCCACCCCCAGGCGGCTGATGAACGGCCAGACCGAAGGCGGCGCACCGTGCAGGGCCGCGGCCCGGATGAACCGGTACCCGTGCCGGGTGGACAGGGCGGCCCGGGGCCGCTTGAATACCACCAGGGCCGTCCGGCTGTTGAAACTGACCCGTTTATAGCTGACCTTCTGGGTCATGAACCAGGCCCGGGCCGTGGGCGCGGCCGGGACCGGGAACGAACAGAACTGGGTGATGGTCACGGTCAGGCCGTAAAAGATGATGGTCAACAGGGGGGCCATGGCATTACCCCGTGGAGGTTGTCGTCGTCTGGACCAGGATCGGCGGCCAGGCGATGGCGGCGCGGTCGGCCCGTTAAAAGGGGACCGACCGCGCCCAAGGCACCGCTCCGGTTCGGCCTTAAGTTTATATGAGTCCCGAACCGCCGGTGTCCACCCATTTGTGGCTATTACCTTGAGGCCGGCCGGATTTGAGGTTAACATGACCCCAGTTCCTTTAACCGGGAGGGGCCATGGCCGGCAAGAAGATGATCCATGATTTTCAGCGGATGAAGCGGGAAGGGGACAAGATCACCTTCCTGACCGCCTATGACTATCCCACCGCCCAGTTCGCCCAGGCCGCCGGGCTGGACATGCTCCTGGTGGGCGATTCCCTGGGGATGTGCGTTTACGGCTACAACTCGACCGTGCCCGTGGTCATGGACCAGATGATCTGGCACGCCCAGGCGGTGCGCCGGGGCGCGCCGGACACATTCGTGATCGGCGACATGCCGTTCATGAGCTACCAGGGGGCGATTCACGAGGCGGTTTCAAACGCGGCCCGGTTTCTCAAGGAGGCCGAGTGCGACGCGGTCAAGCTCGAGGGCGGGGTCCGGGTGGCCGAGCGCATCCGGGCCATCGTCGAGGCCGGGATCGTGGTCATGGGCCACGTCGGCCTGACACCCCAGAGCTCAGGCCAGCTCGGCGGTCACAAGGCCCAGGGCCGAACCGCGGACAGCGCCCGGGCCGTGGTCGAGGACGCCCGGGCGGTCCAGGAGGCCGGGGCCCAGATGATCCTCTTGGAGGCCGTGCCCCCCGAGGTGGGCGGCTTCATCGCCCGATCACTGAAAATCCCGGTCCTGTCCATCGGCGCCGGGCCGGACTGCGACGGGCAGCTGGTCATCGTCAGCGACATGATCGGCCAGTTCCAGGCCTTCACCCCGAAATTCGTAAAAAAATACGCCGACGTGGCCGGGGTGGTCACCCGGGCGATGAAGGACTACGCCGCCGAGGTGCGGGATGGAAAATTCCCCACCGACGAGCACTGCTACCGGATGCTCGAGGGCGAGTATGAAAAATTCCACAAACTCATGAAAAACTGATCGCCGTCCGCCCTGGAAAAATAACCCGTCGAACACCACTGATGGGGCCTGGTCGATCATCAGAGGCTTCAATCTCTTTGCCGTCCGCTCGGACACCCAAAAAATAATTCGCTCCGGCCTCCCGGGGGTGGTCAAGCCCGGGATCGATTCTTAAATTAGGGGAGGAAAAGGGAGCAAGTCGTCATTGGCCTGGACAATGATGAGGAACAGGAGGGAAAAAATGGCTGACATCACCCGGAGAGGAACGAGACCCTGGTGGATGACGCCGTTCAGCCGCGAGCCGTGGGGGGATGTCTTCACGGATCGCCTGTGGCCCGAATGGCCCCGGCCCTGGGGCGAGGAATATACCCCCAAGTTCGATCTCTACGAACAGGAGGGCAAGTACGTCCTCGAGGCCGATCTGCCGGGATTTGACAAGGACAACATCTCCATCACCCTGGACCAGGGCGTGCTGACCATATCCGGCCGCCAGGAGGAAAAACGCGAGGAAAAGGGCGAGCGCTACTTTTTCCAGGAGCGTACGACCGGCAGTTTCTCGCGGAGCATCCGGCTGCCCGCCGAGGTGGACCCCGAGGCGGTCGAGGCCAGCCTGGATCAGGGGGTGCTCAAGCTGATCCTGCCGGCCAAGGGCGCGCCCGAGACCAGGAAGATCACGGTCAAGTAACCCGATTGTCGAGCACACACCGCCGGCACGGCCCCTCGGGGTATCGGCCCCGGGGGGCCGTTATTTTAGCGTAATTCCCGGATGTTCGGGCCACCTCTTGCCCTGGAGGCGGCTCTGCCGCTACAATGCCTCCATGTCGTCCCTGGCCGATCAGTTGATGCACCTCCACGACCGATTACTCGCCGCCTACGGACCCCAGCACTGGTGGCCGGCCGCCTCGCCCTTCGAGGTCATGGTCGGGGCCGTCCTGACCCAGAACACCAACTGGCAGAACGTCGAGCGGGCCGTGGCCAATCTCAAGAGGGCCGGGGTCCTCGATCCCGATTCGCTGCACCAAATGGACCACCAGGCCCTGGCCGAGCTGATCCGGCCGGCCGGGTACTTCAACATCAAGGCCCGGCGGCTCAAGAATTTCATGGCCGTCATCCATGATGAGTTCGAGGGCCGTATCGAGAACATGACCGGCTGGGACACCGAGGCCCTGCGCGAGGTGCTGGTATCCACCAAGGGCATCGGCCCGGAGACGGCCGATTCAATGCTGCTCTACGCCCTCGGGCGGCCGGTGTTCGTCATCGACGCCTACACCTATCGCATCGCCGTCCGCCTGGGGCTGGCCTTTGAGGACGCCGATTACTACCAGCTCCAGGAAATGTTCATGGACAACCTGCCCCGGGATGTTAAACTCTACAACGAACTGCACGCCCTGCTGGTGGTCCTGGGAAAGAACCACTGCCGGCCCAAACCGAAATGCGAACCGTGCCCCTTGCTTGACCAGCCGTGTCCCGAGGGACAGAACCGGCTGGCCGACCGGAGTGATCGAGCATGAGAGTCATCGGCCTTTTCCTGGCCTTGTTGTTCTGTTTGGCCTCTCCTTCCTGGGCCCAGGAGTCCACGCCGCTGCCGCCCGTTCCCAAGAAAAAGCCGGTCAAGCCCCCCTTCCAGATCAAGCAGATCCTCGGTAAATGGGCCTATGTCCAGGTCCTGGCCAAGGCCCGGACCATCACCCTCAAAAACGGCAAGACCGTGCGGACCAAGCCCATCACCCGGACGATCCAGGTGACCTTCAAGGCGGACGGGACCTTTATCATGTCCATCCGGCACCTCAAGAACAAGACCGAAAAGAGCCGGGGCAAATGGAAGCTGGACGGCCGGGTGATCCTGACCCGGTTCGCCGACGACGCGACCTGGACCAAGACCATCATCGTCAGCCTCAAGAACGGCCGGATGGTGGTCAAGGACTCGGCCAGCGGGCACAAGACCCAGTTCAGCCGTATAAACTGAGGGGGCGTCACCTACGCTCTGCAAGAGCAGATCTTCGGTTCAGTTCACCCCAGGGCCGTTCCGTTGAGAAAATCTTTAGCGCCCCTTACGAACTGATCACCACCGTCACCTGAATCAGGGAACCAACAACCGGGACGAGGGCAGCGCGGCGGATGGACTATTCCATAGAACCCCTGACCGCGGATCACCTGCCCGCGGTGATCGATCTCCACCTGGCCCGGTTTCCCGATGATTTCATCACCGCCCTGGGCAAGCCCTGGCTGCGGAAGGTGTTCTATCCGGCCTATCTCGATCTGCCGGGCGGGTTCGGTTTCGTGGCCCGGGCCCGGGAGGCGCTCCTGGGATACATCGTGGGCAGCGAGGACGGCCGGCAATTTTACGAGCGGATGCTCAAGGGGCGGATCCTTTATCTATTGTGGTCCCTGTTCAGGCAGGCGGCCCGGCGGCCCCGGGTCATGGGGCGGGCCGCGGCGGTGCGCCGCACCGTCCGGGCCGAGCCCGACCCCCCGGTGCCGGCCGACCTGAGTTACATCGCCGTCAGCCCCGAGGCCGAGCACGCCGGCATCGGCGCCGCCCTGGTGACCGCCCTGGCCGATCATCTCCGGCAGCGCGGACATGAGGGCTGCTGGGTCAAGGCCTGGGCCGAGAATTTTGCGGCCGACCGCTTTTACCAGTCCGTGGGCTTCCGGCCAATTCAGGATTACTTTTCCGACGGCCGCTACTGGCGGCTGTACGT
>CAZMVB010000069.1:0-5503 GCA_964569795.1 uncultured Desulfarculales bacterium
CCAGTCTCCACCTTTGGAACCGTGTGAACAACCTCTTTAGCAATTACACCTAGGGGGCTCGGGGGACTGGGCGAAGTCCCCCGCAACATAACAATCCTACCCAACAATTCAGCCATGTCGGCCATGAGGGCTAAGAACATTATTTTGCCACCTGTGCTGTCAGAACACATACAATCAAGCTATCCGATACACCTCACCCTTGTCAGAAAAACGTTGAGATTTGAGACTCGCTGTGCTAACTATTTAAATGAAGGCGGTTCTTTCTGCAAGGACCGTGAGGGGGGAGATAATGACAGACAAACACTGGGACATTATCTGCTTTGTTGGCGGTGCTGTCTGCTTTGTTGGCGGTATAGCCATGGCTGCTACCGGTGCGGGACTATTTTATAAGTATTATGATAATAAGTGTGCCGGAGTTTCGCTTATTGCGGTGGGTGTAGCCCTGCTGGCCTTTGGTGTGCTTCGGTATTGGTGGAAGAAAAGAGATTAGCTGGCCGATTTATTGCTGGTAATGTTCAAGAGGCTTCAGACCGTGGTTGTATTCTTAGTTGCCAGTTGTTTATAGTGGCGGTAGTGCTAGCTTTTGTGGATTTTCTTTTTCGGGAGGCACAGTTGTTTATAATCGTACTAGTAGTTCTTAACCCTGTCCATGGGGGTTTGTTATGTCAACAGGAATCAAACTTTCAAGCTCAACTACGGTTGAGAAATATCAGGACATGAAGAGTGCTTACGACAAGGAAGGAATTGCAGATTTCGTCCTGGAGAGGTTTACTGAGCGGTATATCAAACCATTGCGTGTTTGTCGTGAACGGAAGCACGGTTTCTGCACGATGGCTATATGTTGCTTGATGATCGAAGCGTTGGAATCATTTTGGTGCGGCTGGCCCGATTCAACAAGACGTAGCAAAGAAGCTTTCTGTAGCTTCTTCGACAGAAGCCCTAATTTGTCTGTATTTCAAGACTACGCCGGTGATTTCTATAAGAATGTACGGTGTGGAATACTACACCAAGCCGAAACCAGAAATGGATGGCGTATTCGTAGGGACGGTCTATTGTTTAATCCAGAGACCAAAACAATAAATGCAACGAAATTCCATGATCAAATGGAGAAGTGTTTGCAAAATTACGTCGGCATGCTCAAAGAGTCGGATTGGGAGGAAGATATATGGAATAATCTCCAAGAAAAGATGAAATCGATTATCACTAATTGCGAAGCCGTGTAAGATGGGGCATCTTCCCTAATGGTCACGAGTGGAGCTTGGCCCCTTCCTGCATACTTATTTGTGACAAGACGGCGCCGAAAATTATTTTCCGTCAACTCGTTGACCTTCCGTATAATTTTGTTGTTTTTTGCTTGGGATTAAGAGATACATAACTATAAGAAAGGAGGGGGAATATAATGACTGATGAACAGTGGGATGTCATATGTTTTGTTGGAGGGGCTGTAGTCTTTGTTGGCGGCATAGCGTGGACTGCCATCGTGTGGAGATCGGTTTATGCCCTAATCGGCCTTGCCGCTATTATGGTGGGCGTGGCCCTGCTAACTTATGGCGTACTTCGACATTGGTGGAAGAAAAAAACGTAGTCGTGTAGGGTGGGGCCGTGCCCCACCGATTTATATCTGTATCAAGCTTGGTGGTGCAAGGCCCCACCCTACACTGCCTTCAAGTCTGTTGGCGGACCGGCCAATCCTCCAGCGCCGTCATGCCGGCCAGGCTGGAGGCCAGGGCCACGCCTCGGATGATCGCCCGGGTCATGCAGTCGGCCGCGGCCCGGCCCAACTCGGTCAGGGCCGGGGCCGTGGGCGCCGAGGCCATGCCCGGCATCTCGGGCAGGTCCTTCTTGCCCGTGGCCAAAGCAAAGATGGTGTCCCCGTCAAACATGGTGTGGGCCGGACGGATGGCCCGGGCCAGGCCGTCCTGGGCCATTTGCGCCACCTTGGTCGCCTCGGCCTTGGTCAGCCGGGCGTCCGTGGCCACCAGGCCGATGGTCGTCTGGGCACCGGGCACGGGGATGATCGGCGGCGGCGGATCGACCTCCCTCAACACCGCCGGGCCGAACTCGTCGCCCACTTGCAGCCGCAGTTCCCACGGCCGGCCTGAGACCGGATCGATCACCGAACCTAATGAATTGACCGCCACCAGGGCGCCGACCGTGATGCCCATGGCCAAAACTTCGCTGGCCGTGCCCAGGCCGCCCTTGATCCCGCCGGCCAGGGCCCCGGTCCCGGCCCCGACCGTGCCCATGGCCGGGGGGTCGGTGGTGGCCGCGGCCGCGGCCTGGTAGCCCCAGTCGGCGTTTACCTTCGGCCGGCCGGCCGGGCCCCGGCCCAGGTCGAACAGGATCGCCGCCGGAACGATCGGGGCGACCATCATCCCCAGGTCAAACCCCCAGCCCTTCTCGGCCAGATAGTTGACCACCCCGTCGGCCGCGGACAGGCCATAGACCGAGCCACCGCTCAGGCAGATCGCCTGGACTTTCTCGACCAGGTTGACCGGGTCCAGCAGGTCGGTCTCCCGGGTCCCGGGCGCCGCCCCCCGGACGTCCACCCCGGCCACCGCCCCCTCGGGGCAGATGACGACCGTCGTGCCGCTGACCGCCTCGAGGTCAGTGTAATGCCCGACCAGCAGGCCGGATACTTCGCACAAAGTGTTTTTCACAGGATTCCTCTTGATTTGAATCGCAGTCATCGGCCAGTCGGCGGAGTCCCGTTAATAAATATCTCTGACGCTTGATGCCGCCGGCGTCAGTCGCTCCCGTGGGGAATCCTGGACAGGTGAAGCTGGACCACCCGCCAGACCCCGGCCTTTTTGACCAGCACCCCGGACAGGCGCAGTTTGGCCGTGACCGTCCGGCCCCGATCGGTCCGGGAGGACATTACTCGCGTCGTGAACCAGCACACCCGGCTGCTGCGGCCGGCCGAGAGCAGCTTGTACACGTTCCTGGTCTGGCCCGGCTGGGCGAAAATGGACTTGAACCAGCCCCGAATGGCCGCCCGGCCGATGAAGACCCGGGGGGCCGAGTGATCGATGACCACCGCGTCCGGCGCGTACAGGGCCATGACCGCGTTCAGGTCCCGGGCAATGAAGGCCTTGTTGTGCGCGTTCAGCATCCGCTGGGCCACCACCCGGGGGGCATACACCGGCGTGACCGCCAGGGCCGTAACCGGCAGAGACAGGGCCAGGACCGCCATCAACACCAACAGTACGATATTCCGCGATTTCATTTCACCCCTCCTAACCCTGCAGACAGAATCGCCCCTGGGGCGCGGCTTGCGCCTGGGGGCCGGGACTCTCCGCGAACACACCGCCATGTTATCATGAACAATCGCCGGATCAACTTCATTTCAATTGACCGGCGTCCCGGTGACGACCCGGCGTTAAGGGGCGACTTACGGTCGGGCCGTCGGCTATAATTACAAAATATAGGGTCTCTCGAACCCCGAGGGACGGCTGCCGGGGACCCAGCCCCGGCCGGGCGTCCCGCTCCGACCGCGGCTCAACAGGGTCAAGGCCATGGCCAGATTGTCTTTATTGACGACCATCCTGACTGGTATAATTGTCCTTACCCCGGCATTTTCAGGAGCGGCCGCCGCCATGACGGCTCCAGTCCTTCCCAAGAAGATCGGCGCCTGGACCAGGCCCGACTCGCCCCGTCTGATCGACGCGACCAACATCTTCAAGTACATGGACGGCGCGGGGGAACTGTACCTGGGCTACCGGTTCCAGCGGCTCGAGGTGTACGAGTACCAGGGCCGGGGTGCCGCCAAGATTTTGCTGGAGATTTATTACCTGGAGACCCCGGACGACGCCTTTGGCCTTCTTTCCCTGGACTGGGGCGGGCAGCCGGTCTCACTGGACGGCTCGACGCCGGCCAAGCCAGGGGTGTTTTCGCTGGCCCATCCCCCTGGGGCGCTCTACGGCAAGGGCCTGCTGCGACTCCGGGCGGGCCGCATCTATGCCCGCATCCTGGCCTCCCGGGAGACCCCGGCGGCGAAACGGGCCGTACTGGCCCTGGGCCGAGCCATCGCCAGCGGCCGCCGGCCGGGCCCGGTGCCGGGTCTGATCCGGGAACTGCCCGCCAATATCGGCCCCGCCTGGAAGCTGCGCCCGGACCGGGTCAGTTTCTTCCGCTCCTACCTGGTCCTGAACAACGCCTATTACCTCAGCCACCACAACATCCTGGACCTGAACCACTCGGTCGAGGCCGTCCTGGCCCCCTACGAGCGGACCGGGGTCGGGCGGCGCGGCCGGATCCAGTTCCTGGTGGTCAAGTACCCCCAAAAAGACCTGGCCCGCCGGGCCCTGCGCCGGTTCCATGACGCCTACCTGCACGAGCACCAGGGGCAATTCACCGGCGGCCCCGCCAGTTTCAAGGTCGAGGACGGCTGGCTGGCCTATGGGCTCAAGGATCGATACGCCCTGATCGTGTTCCAATCACCGGATCAGGACACTGCCCAAAGGCTGATCCAGAAAACCGGGTCTCGTCTGCCATGAAGGGGGAACGTCATGACCGATGACCGGAGCCTGTTTACCAGAAGGGATTTTCTGCGAGGATCGGTGGGCGCGGCCGCCGCGGTCTCGACCCTGGGCCTGGGGATGGCCGCGGCCAAGGCCGGACCGCCGAGCCTGGTGACCGTGGTCCGGCAAAAAAACGTCCAGGACGCCGCCCGGCGGGTGAACACCAAGGTTTTAAGACAGATGGTCGATCAGAGCCTGCTGATGGTCACCGGCCGGAAGAGTCCGAAAGAGGCCTGGCTGAGCCTGGTGGGGCCCAAGGACGTGATCGGCCTGGTGCCCACGCCCCATCTCAATCCGACCCACGGCGAGGTGGTCGAGGCGGTCACCGCCTCGCTCCAGGCGGCCGGGATTCCGGCAAAAAACATCGTCAACGCCCAGGGCGGGCCTGATAAACCCAAGAGGTGCACCGCCCTGATCGGCCTGCCCGCCCTCAAGGCCCACTGGCTGACCGGCATCGGCACGGTCCTGAAGCTGTACATCCTCTATTCGGGCCATCCCAGCGCCTTTCACCACGCCGACAGCACCAAGCTGGGCGAGATCTGGAACCTGCCCTTTGTCAAGGGCAAGACCCGGCTGATACTGGTGGACGCCCTGTACCCCTTGTGCGACAAGGGCCCCCAGCCCGACCCGCGGTATCAGTGGAAATACAACGGCCTGATCGCCGGGACCGATCCAGTGGCCGTCGAGACGGTCTGCTTGAAGATCATCAACGCCAAGCGCCGGGCCATCCGGGGCGAGCCCTGGCCCCTGTCCCCGCCGCCGATCTGCGTGGCGGCCGCGGACAAGGTTTACCACCTGGGCCAGAGCCGGCTGGACCGGATCAAGATCGAGACCTTTGGCTGGAAGACGGGGTTGTTGCTCTAGGGCGATTCGCCGATGAGGCTGCCCCTGCGGCAGCGCCGGCGGCCTGGCCAATCAAGTGCCGGGCTTCAGCCCGCGGCCTGCTCCTTCAGCAGGTTTTTAAGGCGATCCAGCGTGACCGG
>CAZMVB010000070.1:0-5347 GCA_964569795.1 uncultured Desulfarculales bacterium
GCCGCGGCCCGGGCGGCGGCCTCGGACAGGGACAGGTAGCCCGCGGCCGCGCCGGCCAGATCGGCCCGGATCGGCCGGGTTTCCTCGTCATCGGCCAGGCCCCGCAGCCGGTCCAGGTGGCCGGTGACCTCGGCGCACTCCTGCTGAATGGACTCGGTCCGGTCGATGATGTCCATGGTGGCCCGCTCGGTCAGATCCACCACGTCCTGGAGTTGCCCCTTGGCCGCCTCGAGGCGACGGCCGGCGCTCTCCAGGTCCACGCCCTTGACCTCATCCAGGGCGACGTCCTTGAGGGAGATGGACAGCTCCCGGGCCAGCCGGCCGATCTGCTGGAACATGTCCTGGGAAAGATCCTGATAGAAGCCGTCGACCGGGCCTGGACCCGGCCGCTCCCCCTCCTCGGGCCAGGTCAGGGAGGTCCCGGGCGTTTCGGCTTCACCCAGGCCCTTGTCGATGATCTGATCGACCACCCGGCTCAGGGTGCTGTCCGGCCGGACCAGGATGTTGTACACGGCCCGATCGGTGTGGATCCGAAAGGAGCCGCTGTTCAGTTCCAGATGGATTTGGGGCAACTCGTCATTCATGCCTCAATTCTCCTCCCCCGGGCCCACGTCCAGGGCGCGTCCCACGAACTCGACACCGCAGACCGTCCGGCCGTCGTCGGCCTGTTCGGACCAGACCACCCGGGCCAGGCATCTCAGCCGGCCGCGGCCCTCGGCCGGCACCAGGACGTCGCCTTCCAGGCGCCAGCCGTCCAGGAACACCACCAGCCGGACCAGGCTCCCCGTCCCGACCGAGCGGGGCAGTCTCAGCCGGGCCCCGCCCCCGCCCAGGTTCTCGATCAACCCCGGGGACCAGGTCTCGACCTCGCCCGGACCGGCGGTCCACTCGATCGCCAGTTCCCGCGGGTAACGGATGTGTTGGCGCAACCTAGTCATTTCAAGATCGTACAGTCAATTTTCATACCAGTTGGGCCCGATCCGCGGCCTCAGGCCCGGATTCCGCCCCAAGGGCGGCCCGATCCGGCCGGTCTCCGGCCTCGGGACCCGGGACCGGGACCCGGAGATGGCCCCGAGGCCGCGCCGGCCGGGCCCGATAGTCATTTTTTTGACGGGGTGAACCGCTCCTGTTCGCTGTAGATGCAGCCGCAGTAGGGCTGCCGGTACATCCCCCGTTGGCGGCTGACCTCGATGCCCTCGGACCAGCCTTCCCGGAAATCCGTTCCCAGGAAGTCCACCCCCTTGTCCTTGGCCACGGCCCGGCCGATGTCCAGGACCGAGTCATGGTCCTGGCGCCGGGAGTACAGGAGCGTCGAGGTGAAGGCGTCGAAGCCCCCGTGCCGGGCGACCTGGGCCGCCCGCTCCAGCCGCTGATGATAACAGATCCGGCACCGCTCGGCCTCGCGCCAGGCCATCCGCCGCAGCCAGGCGACCACGTCATAGTCGTCCATGACGATCAGGGGCAGGTCCTCGTCCGCGGCCCACTCTTCGAGCGTGTCCAGACGCCGCCGCCACTCGGTGAACGGCTGGACGTTGGGGTTGAACCACAGCCCCCGCACCTCCATCCCCTGGCCGCGCAGGACCGAGAGGGGATAGATGGCGCATGGTCCGCAGCAGACGTGGAGCAGCACCTTCATTGATCGGGTCTTCTCCCTTCCCGTTGTTTCGGCCCATGATAGCATTCCCGGCCGGTTTAGTCGAACATGCCGGAGTGCGGTTGACAACCGGTCGAGGCCCGTGTCAAGGTGAGATCGCCGCCCCGGACCCCGGGCCGGTCAAGAGCGAACCACCCTCTCTGGAGTGCCGTGATGGACTATCCCGTCTGCTTCGGGGACATGCAGTTCCGGTTCACCGAGGCCTACGAGGAAATGACCGACCAGACCGACGAGGACGCCGCCGCGGAACGACTGCGCCAGATCAAGATCGAGTGCGCCCAGTGCGCGGCCTTCGAGCCCTGCTCCCGGATCAGTCTGGTGGACTCCGTCGTCATCCTGAACCAGCTGGTGAGCGACATGGAGGAATACGACGAGGAAGACTACTGACCCGGCGGACCCGCCCGCCGCAAGGACCACGACCATGGAAGATCCCTTTGCCCCCGGCGCCCACGGCTTCACCCGGTTCGTCCGGCCGGTCATCATCCACCTGGACGGCAACCGGATCGGGCTGATCAGCGCCGACCAGTTCGCCCTGGGGGACAACCTCATGGTGACCGGCCTGCTCCGCAACCTGGACCGGCCGGACATGGAGGTCTTCAGCCCCTATCCGGAGCTTTTCGAGAACCTGCCGCCGGTGGCCCGGGTTCATCGGGAAAACATCCCCCTGCCCGACGAGGATCGCTACCGCCTCCGGCGGGACCTCAGCCGGCGGACCATCGTCTATCCGGCCGACATCAGCCAGGTCGTGTGCGAGGTGGACAACGCCGCCGAGCGGCCGCTGTCCGACATGGTCCTCAACTTCATCGAGGCCCTGTCCATCCACTACCAGACCCCCCGGCTCAACGACCGTCCCTGGCTGATCCTGTCCCCCGGGGAACGGGCCCTGGCCGAGAATTTCCTGTCGCCGAGCCGGCCGACCCTGATCGTGGCCCCCTACAAGGAGGACGAGGCAGACCTGCGCTACGACCTGGAGGACGAGTTCTGGGGACCCCTGGTCAGCGTGTTCTCCAAATTCTTCCACGTCGTCCAGTTGGGCTCGGACCGGTCCCTGCCCGGGGTGGACGAATTCATTCCCCAGCGCCTGCCCCTGCGCCAGCTCCTGGCCCTGCTGGACGGGGCCAAGGCCTTCATCGGCCTGGACGGGGGCCTGACCCACCTCATCCGGGCCTTCGAGTCGGGCAAGTGGATCATCACCGTCTATCCCCACTTCACCGCCTTCTCGACCTGGGGGTATCGAAACACCTGCGCCGTGGTCCTGAACGCCGACCTGGACGGCTACGACCAGAACTTCCATCCCTGGGACCCCCGGTACGTCGCCGGTCAGACCGTCCGGCCGGCGGCCTGGACCCCGGCCGAGAAGGAAGGCCGGCTGGCCGCCGTCTATGACTTTATCGAGCGGGTCTTCAACCAGGACCCGGGCCAGGGACGGACCCTGATGATGACCGCCTATCTCGACGAATCGTCCGTCACCCCGCCGCCGGCCGACTGACCGTGCGCCTCTGGCCCTGCCCCTTACGAAAAATCCCCGCCCGGGAGCTGACCTCGCCCGTGTTCGGCGGCTGGGAGGTCCTGGACCTGACCCTGGCCCTGGCCGCGGCCGCCCCGGTTTCGGCCCTGGATCGCCTGTGGAAGGATCACGTCGAGGCGGGCGGGAACCTGCGGGGCCAGTACGACCGGTTCGACATGCTCGTCCTGGCCGGGCTGATCCGGCTGTTCGGGGTGTCCCGGGTCCTGGAGTGCGCCCCCCATCAGGGCTGGAGCACGACCCTGATCCAGATGGTCCTGCCCGAGGACGGCGAGCACCGCAGCTTTGACTTGGTCGATTACGAGGACACCATCCGGGCGGCCGCGGCCCGCCACACCACCCTCAAGAACTGGTCGTTTCAGGCCGGTGATTTCCGGGAACTGGCCGCCGGACAGCGGGACTTTCTGGCCCAGGCGGACCTGCTGTTCATCGACGCCGATCACTCCGAGGATTTTGCGGGCTGGTATCTGGACGAGGCCCGGCTCCTGGACCTCATCCGGCCGGGGGGCCTGATCCAGATCCACGACGTGTATCCCCCGGGCCTGGAGAAGGAGAGGCTGGGCGAGTCGCGCCATTTGTGGACCTGGCTGGCCGACAAGCGGGACCGATTCGACGTCTATTTCACCTGGGAGCTGGCCCGGACCGAGGTGGTTCAAAAGACCCTGGGGCGGAAGCTCTTCCTGGATCACGCCGGCCGGCAGGCCAATAATTGTTCCGTCTGGCTTTATAAACGCTGAGCCGGACCGTCAAGGCTGGCGGCCTCGAGGGTCCAATCGCCGGCACCGTCCCGGACCAGGCGCCAGCCCAGGGCCGGCAGGACGGCGACCAGGGGCCGGCCGAACCAGAACTCGAAGCCGGCCGGGTCAAGCCCTTGCCGCTCGGCGTCGCGGCGCAGGGCCAGATCGGCCTCCATCAGGATCACCGCCCGAGCGGCCGCTGCTTTGTCCCCGGCGCCAAAGGCCCGGACCGCGTCCGCGAATTCCTTGAAATCCGCCTCGGCCGCCTGCCTCTCCATCAGCTCTTGTTGCAAATCCCCCAGGGACAGGTCGCCGCGGCCCAGGGGGGGCAGACCGGCCAGTTCGTCCAGGGACTCCGGGCGCCAGCACTCGAGCAGGCGGCACTGCCGGGGCCGGTGTTCATAGATCCGGCAGCCGGCCCCTGGATCGTGGAACGGGCAGCCGCCCTCGGGCCGGGACTTGATCGTGACCATCTCCCGGTCCAGGACCACGACCCGATCCAGGGCGGACGAGAATCCGGACTCGCCGGGGCGCAGGGTCAGGAGCCGGCCCGGGTCGAGCCGGCCGGACTCGATCAGGTCCCGGTCCTCGAGGTAAAGGGCCGGACCGGACCGGCGGCAGCAGCGGCCGCAGCCCAGGCAAAAAGGCCGGGTGGCGTAGGCCGCCCGGACCAGGGCCCGGGTGAGTCCGGCAAAGGCCGGGCCCCGCGAGGCCTGATCCAGGGCGTCCCAGGACGCCAGGACCCGTTCGATCTCGGGATCGCTTCTCGCCTTGTCCGCGAAGTCCCCGGCCGGGGCCAGGGAGTCCACCTGCCGGAGCACGTCGGCCGCCAGGGTCGGCCAGGCCGCCTCCAGTTCCGCCCGGGTGCAGGCCAGCAGCCGTCGGTCAAAATCATCCATGGGTCGGTTGTAACCTCTGCCCAAGGGTCGTGTCCAGCCCTCAGGTGGCCGTCCCGGACAGGGCACCGGGCGTCTTGTCCGAAAGTCCCGGAGAAATCCGCCGCCTCAGATCGGCCGCCAGGTCTTCTCCGGTGTACCCCTCGGGCGGGCCCAGCCAGGCCAGTTCCCGGCCCGAGCCCGCGGCCAGGGCCTCCATGAATTGCCGCAGCCGGCGGCCGAGGACGGCCGGACCGTCGCCCGGGATTTCGAAAAACCGCCGGCCGGTCTCGCCCGGCAGACTGATCAGGCCCCGGGGCCTCAGATCGTCCTCCACAAAGACGACCCCGACCGCCTGGTCGGCCCCCTGACCGACGACCACGATCTCAAGGATTACATCCACCATCTTTCCTCCAAAAAAAACCCCGGACCCTGCACGGGTCCGGGGACTGCACCCTGTTTCTTGATCTCCCGGTTATCCACCCCTGGGACCTTTTGACAAAAAAAGCCCCCCGGGCGGCTGAAGGCACTGCCATCGACCGTGGTCGCCTCCAGC
>CAZMVB010000071.1:0-4501 GCA_964569795.1 uncultured Desulfarculales bacterium
ACTGCCACCTTTTTGCTTGACAGTCGGGCCGGTTGGGACATAACTTTGAAATTTCCGTTAGTTTGAAACAAGGGAGCAAGCCCCGAAAAGATGACCAAAGCAAGCGAAGCCAAGCAAAAAGCACGGGGACACGTCACCATCGACTCGGAATTGTGCAAGGGCTGCGGCCTGTGCCTCTCCGTCTGCCCCAAGAACTGCCTCAAAATTAGCGACAAGCCCAACCTCAAGGGCTATTACCCGGCCGAACCCGGTGAAAACGCCGATCAGTGCAACGCCTGCACCCTGTGCGCCATCACCTGTCCGGATATCGCCATCGAGGTCTTTCGTGACTGAGCCCCAAAAGAGACTGATGCGCGGCTCCCACGTGGTGGCCGAGGCCGCGGTCCGGGCGGGATGCCGCTATTACTTCGGTTACCCGATCACCCCCCAGAACGAACTGCCCGAGTACATGAGCCAGCGCCTGACCGAGGTCGAGGGCGGCTGCTTCATCCAGGCCGAGAGCGAGCTGGCCAGCGTCAACATGCTCATCGGCGCGGCCATGGCCGGGGCCCGGGGCATGACCTCGTCGTCCAGCCCGGGCATCAGCCTGATGCAGGAGGGTATTTCGTACCTGGCTGGCCTGGAGCTACCGGCGGTCATCGTCAACATGATCCGGGGCGGCCCGGGCCTGGGCAACATCGCCCCGGCCCAGAGCGATTACTTCCAGGCCACCCGGGGCGGCGGACACGGCGATTATCGGACCATTGTCCTGGCCCCGGGCACCGGCCAGGAACTGGTCGATCTGACCTTCCGGGCCTTTGACCTGGCCGACAAGTACCGCAACCCGGTCATTATCCTGGCCGACGGGATGATGGGTCAGATGATGGAGCCGGTGGTCTTCCCCGAGATGATCGACCTGAAAACACTGCCGGCCAAGGACTGGACCCTGACCGGGGCCAAGGGCCGGCCGTCGCGGGTCATCCTGTCCCTTTTGCTGAATCCGCCGACCCTCGAGGAGCACAACTGGAAGCTCTATCGCAAGTACGAGGCGGTCGAGCGTGACGAGGTGGACTTCGACACCTGGCTCCTGGACGACGCCGAGATGGCCGTGGTCGCCTACGGGACCATGGCCCGCATCGCCAAGGGCGCGGTCCGCCGCGTCCGGGAACTGGGTCTGCCCGTGGGGATCCTCCGGCCCCGGACCCTGTACCCCTTCCCCACCCAGGCCGTGGCCGATCTGGCCCGCAAGGTCCAGCACATCATCGTCTTCGAGATGAGCTTCGGGCAGATGCTCGAGGACGTCAAGCTGGCCGCCGCCGAGCGGTGCGACGTGTCCTTTTACGGCCGTCCGGGCGGGGTCGTCCCCACCCCCGAGGAGCTGTCCCAGGTCATCACCAGCCACTACTACCAGGGCGGCGTGGACAAGCACGACAAAAACCTGGCCGGAGGCAGAAGGTGAAACAACTGTTCAAGAGACCCGAGAGCCTCAAAAAGGCCGTGTTCCACTACTGCCCGGGCTGCGGTCACTCGATCATCCACCGCCTGGTGGCCGAGGTCATCGACGAGCTGGGCATCCGGGAAAAAACCATCGGCGTGCCGCCGGCCGGCTGTGCCGTGCTGGCCTACAACTACTTTGACGTGGACATGGGCGAGGCCCCCCACGGCCGGGCCGTGGCCGTGGCCACCGGCCTGAAGCGGGTCCTGCCCGATCACGTCGTCTTCACCTACCAGGGCGACGGAGACATCGCCGCCATCGGCACGGCCGAGACCATCCACGCCGCCAACCGGGGCGAGAACATCACCGCCATCTTTGTCAACAACGCGGTCTATGGCATGACCGGCGGCCAGATGGCCCCCACGACCCTGGCCGGCATGGCCTCGACCACCACCCCCGGCGGCCGGAGTGTGCCGCGGGACGGCGCACCCCTGGACCTGACCCAGATGCTGGCCGTGGCCAAGGGCGCGGCCTATTTGGAGCGGACCGCGGTCAATTCCCCCAAGAACATCCGCCGCACCAAGAAGGCCATCAAGAAGGCCTTCCAGACCCAACTGGACGGCAAGGGGTTCGCCCTGGTCGAGATCCTGTCCCCCTGCCCCACCAACTGGAAGATGTCCCCCGTGGACGCCGCCAAGTGGGTGGACGACGTGATGAGCCAGGTCTTTCCGCCCGGGGTGATCAAGGACGTGACCGGTGACGAGGCCGAGCGGCAGGGGGAGGCGGCATGACCCTCAAGACGGCCTTTTCCGGATTCGGCGGTCAGGGAGTGCTGATGATGGGTTACCTGCTCGCCCTGGCGGCCATGCACGAGGGCAAGAACGTCACCTACCTGCCGGCCTACGGGGCCGAGGTCCGGGGCGGCACGGCCAACTGCACGGTCGTGGTCTCCGATGACGAGATCGCCTCGCCGGTGGCCTCGTCGCCCGACCTGGTGGTGGCCATGAACAACCCCTCGGTCATCAAGTACGAGAACATGGTCCGTCCCGGCGGATTCCTGTTCATCAATTCATCGCTGGTCCACCAGCGCCCGACCCGGACCGACATCCAGGTCATCGACCTGCCGGCCTCGGAGATCGCCCACGAACTGGGCTCGGACCGGGCGGCCAACGTGGTCATGATGGGCGCCGTGGCGGCCAAGACCAAGATCATCAGCCTCGACGCCCTCAAGGCGGCGGTGGCCGAGATCTTCAGCGGCAAGAAGCAGGCGCTCATCGACATGAACCAGAAGGGCGTTGACGTCGGCGCGTCACGGATCGCCGCCTAGGCATAACTCGGGCCGCGGGCCCTGACAATAATCGCAGGAGGAAACCCCATGAGCGTCAAGCAGATCACGGTGCAGATGCCCAATCAACCGGGCGCATTGTCCAATCTAAGCACCATGCTCGGGGCGGCCGGGGTAAACATCATCGCCTTTTTCGTATCGACCACCACGCCCAAGGGGACCGGACTGCTCCGCTGCGTCACCAACAATCCGGACAAGGCGGTCAACGTCTTTGCCAGCAAGGGCATGGAGCCCGAGATCAATGAGGTCGTGGCCGCGGTGACGCCTCATCATCCGGGCGGTCTGAACGCCGTGCTCAAGCCCATCCAGGAGATCGCGGTGAACATCGATTATCTGTATCCCTGCCTGAACACGGGCGAGGAGACGGTCCTGATCCTGGGCATGAAGGAGATCGATAAGGTCACCGAGGCCCTCAAGAAGAACTGGATCAAGCTCTACGACGAGGAGCTATACCAGATCGCCGGCTAGGCGCCAGTGGGCGCCTCTTAATTCGCGACGACCAATGGTGCCAGACGCAACTTTATCGTCCGCGCTTGGCGGCGCCACTTCGTTGGCGCCTGCCTCTTTAATTTCAGGTGGCCCAAACAGCTTGTCTGTCTGGGTGCCGCAATCACCAGAGGCTGGTCGTCCGCGCTTGGCAGCTGACTGATCACCCTGTCATCTCTCAATCCTGGGAACTGGATAATCGAGTGCCAAAAGTGAGCATCAAGGGGACTGGATCCTGTGTCCCCGAGCGCGTCCTGACCAACGCCTATTTCGAACAGATCGTGGACACCTCGGACGAGTGGATCACCGCCCGGACCGGCATCAAGGAACGCCGGGTCATCGAGCCGGAACAGGCCCTGACCGACCTGGCCCTGCCGGCCGCCGAGCGGGCCATGGACATGGCCGGGGTCTCGGCCGGGGACCTGGACCTGATCGTCGTGGGGACGGTGACGCCCGACATGCTGACCCCGTCGGCGTCCTGCGTCCTCCAGCAGCGGCTGGGGGCCTTTAGTGCGGCGGCCTTTGACGTGGGGGCCGGCTGTCCCGGGTTCATCTATGGTCTTTCCATCGCCCACAAGTTCGTGGCCTCCGGGTCTCACCGCTGCGTCCTGGTGGTGGGCGGCGAGGTGATCTCGAGGTGGACCGATTACCAGGATCGGGGGACCTGCGTCCTGTTCGGTGACGGGGCCGGGGCCGTGGTGTTGGGGCCGGCCAACGGCAACGGCGACGGCGAGATCCTGTCCACCCATCTCAAGGCCAACGGCCGTTTGTGGGATCTGTTGTACGTGGCCGGCGGCGGATCGCGCCTCCCTCCGACCCACGAGTCTGTGGACGCCGGCATGCATTTTCTGCGGATGGCCGGCAACGAGGTCTTCAAGCACGCCGTCCGGAGCATGATCGAGGTGGCCCAGGAGGCCCTGGCCCAGAACGGAATTTCCATCGACGAAATTGACTGGTTCATACCCCATCAGGCCAACATGCGGATCATGGAGGCCGTGGCCGACCGGCTGGGGATTTCCCGGGACAAGGTGATCGTGATCGTGGACAAGTACGGCAATTTCTCGTCCGGGACGATTCCCACGGCCCTTGACGAGGCGGTGCGCGAGGGCCGGATAAAGCACGGCGACCTGGTGCTCATGGACGCCTTTGGCGCCGGCTTCACCTGGGGCGCGGTCCTCCTCCGTTATTAATCGTAGGGCGGGGCCATGCCCCGCCGATAGGACACTATCCTTAAAGGATGAAAAGCTTCATGGAGG
>CAZMVB010000072.1:0-4138 GCA_964569795.1 uncultured Desulfarculales bacterium
CGGCGGACCTGGGCCCGCCGGGGATCAATGACCGCGGGGCCGGGCCGGGGACGGGCCCGGCGATGGAAGTTCGCGGCCCGGGCCGCGGCCAGGGCGGACAGGTAGGCCTCCACGGCCGTCGAGCCGGGCGCCAGCCCGGCCGCCGCCCCCACCTGCCGCGCCGCCGCGTCGAGTTTGCCCTCGGCCAGGGCCTTGTCGGCCCGCAACAGGTGAGCCGTCACCCGCCGGGCCACCCGGGGGTCCAGGACGGGCTTCTTTGGCCGGGGTTTGATCGCCGCCGCCAGCCACGGCAGCCAGTCCCCGGCTGATCGCCGGTCCCGCTGAAGCCTAGACAGCAGTCCCAGGGCCGCCCGGTTTTCAGGATCAATGGCCAGGGCCCGGCCGAGCAGCCGCCTGGCCTCGGCCCGCCGCCCGGACAGATAGGCCTGATAGGCCTGGCGCAGGATGGGGCGCGCCCGGCGGACGGTCAGGGCGTGGTCGGCCACGAAGTACCCGGCCGCGGCCACGCCGGCGGCGATGACGATCAGCGTCACCAGCCACAAGGCCAGTCGTCCGGCCGTCCCCGGCCGGTCGGTGTCCCTGTCCTTCACGATGGTCTCTCCCCGGACCGAACCAGGGCCTCGGCCGGTCGGTCCGTGTCTTCGGTCAAGGTATCATCCGCCGCCCGGGGAAGGCAAGGTCAGCCTGGCCGGACATAATCGAGTGCTTGACACCAAAGGAGCTCCTGTTATATTCTCCCCCGAATTTGGCAGGTGGTGGAGTTCACCTTTGACCGCCCTTTCAGGGCCGATGACTCCTGTCCTTCTCGGGCAGGAGTTTTCCTGTTCCTCCCGAGGAAAAATACTCACGGAGCCGACCGCGTCAGATCGCGGTCCGGTTTGGGGAGGAGCGCATAATGGCAACCAGTCTGGCCCTGATCGCGCTGGCCGGCCTCCTGGCCGACGCCGTATTCCGAAAAATCAAATTGCCCGGTCTGGTGGGGATGCTGATCGTCGGCATCCTGGTGGGCCCCTACGTCCTCGGTCTGATGGCCCCGGACATGATGCGGGTCTCGGCCGACTTCCGGATGATCGCCCTGATCGTGATTCTGCTGCGGGCCGGCTTCGAGCTCCGGCGGGACACCCTCCAGCGGGTGGGCCGGGCGGCGGTGACCATGAGCTGCGTGCCGGCCATGTTCGAAATCGCCGGGATCACCCTGCTGGCACCGTGGCTGCTGGGCCTGGGCTGGATCGAGTCCGCCCTGCTGGGCTGCATCCTGGGCGCAGTCTCGCCGGCGGTGGTCGTGCCGTTGATGATCGACTTCATGGATCAGGGCAAGGGCGAGGAAAAGGGCATCCCCACCCTGATCCTGGCCGCCAGCTCCATTGACGACGTGTTCGTCATCGTCATCTTCACCATCCTGCTGGGCATGGCCGGCGGCGGCCAGGTCAACTGGATCTGGCAGCTCAGCGGCATCCCCATCTCCATCGTCCTGGGCATCATCGCCGGCCTGATCCCGGGATACCTGCTCTACCTCTTGTTCAAGCGCTATGACTTCAAGCCGCCGCGCCGGACGATCATCGTCCTGGGCGTGGCCATCGGCCTGCTGTGGGTGGAACACGCCTTGAAGGGCATCGTCCCCGTGGCCGGGCTGCTGGGGGTCATGGCCATCGGCTTCATCATCCTGGAAAAGGAAGAGGCCCTGGCCCACATCATCTCGGGCAAGCTGAAATACCTGTGGGTCTTCGCCGAACTGCTGCTGTTCGTGCTGGTGGGGGCCCAGGTCAACGTCCAGGTGGCCTGGAAGGCCGGGCTGAACGGCACCCTGCTCATCCTGGGCGGGCTGGTCTTCCGCAGCGTGGGGACCTATCTGGCCCTGACCGGCACCAACCTGACCCGGATCGAGAAGCTGTTCTCGGTGGTGTCCTACATCCCCAAGGCCACGGTCCAGGCGGCCATCGGGGCCGTGCCTCTGGCCGCGGGCGTGGCCGGGGGCGACGTGATCCTGGCCGTGGCGGTCCTGTCCATCCTGCTGACCGCCCCCCTGGGGGCCATCGGCATAATAATCATGGGCAATCGGGTGCTGTCCGAGGGCCGCCGGCCGGCCTACCGCTTCAAGGACCTGCGCGAGCGGCTGGGTCTGCCCCACGTGGGCGAGCGCCTCCGTGACAAGGGCGAAGGGGGCGTCTGGAAGGTCATCGAGGAAAGGGAGTACTGGCATAACGGCGAGGAGAAGCGGGCCGTCCCGGCCATCGACCTGCGCCTGTGGCAGGGGCAGGAGGACCAGACCCCGGGCACCGGACCGACCCGGGTCATCTCCTTCACCCCGGCAGGTCCCCATTTCGGCGCCCACTGGGAGATTCTCTATGATTAGCCTCGCCTGAGCATGAAAAGCCGCGGTCCCCTATTTTGGTTTGACATTGAGCACTGGTGGGGTTTAGGGTGGTGTCGGCCGAATGAATGACGATTCATTCCAGGGGCCCCGTATTTATGAACGGGACCAATGACAATCCCCGGTAGCAGAGGTTCACTCCAAGGCCCGTAACCGATCTGACCGCAGCCAGAGGAGCAAGCCCATGGCCCCAGATCTCGGCGATCGTCCCTTTTACAAGTACTATCCCCCGGAAGTGCCCCGGATCATCGACGTCCCGGCCATCTCGGTGGCCGAGATGTTCTATGGGACGGCCGACAAGTACCCGGACGACAAGATGGCCGTGTTTCTGGATGCGACCATGACCTATGGCCAGGTCAGGCGTCACGTGGACGGTCTGGCCACGGCCCTTCACGATCTGGGGCTGAAAAAGGGCGACGTGGTGGCCCTGCTCCTGCCCAACTCGTTTCAGTACCCGATCTGCTATTACGCCTGCCTGCGCCTGGGCCTGACGGTCACGGCCATCAACCCGACCTACAAGGCCCTGGAGATCAGACACCAGCTCAGGGACGCGGGGGCCAGGGCGATCATCGCCCTGGACGGCGTGTTCGCCGAGGCCGGGAAGATTTTAGGCGAGACCGAGGTCGAGCACGTCATCGGGACCAACATCGTGGATTTCGTGGGCCTGAGCCCGATCAAGAAATTCCTGGGCAAGATTCTCGGGAAGATACCCACGGGCAAGATGCCGTCCGGATCGCTCAAGCTGACCGACCTGTGCGCCACTGAGCCCCATGTGCCGGCGGTGGAGATCGACCCGGCCGAGGACGTGGCCGTGCTCCAGTACACCGGCGGGACGACCGGCACGCCCAAGGGGGCGATGCTGACCCACCGCAACCTGGTGGCCAACGCCCTTCAGTGCGACGCCTGGCTGTGGAAGGGCGGCTACGGCTACGGGATCGTCGGGGTGCTCCCCTTTTTCCACTCCTACGCCATGACCACCTGCCTCAACGTCTCGGTGGCCATCGGCGGGTTCATGATCATGTTCCCCAGGCCGCCGGAAAAGATGACCGACCTCTACGCCGCCATCCAGGAGTGGGGCGCGGGGACCAGGCTGATCTTCCCGGGCGTGGCCATCCTGTTCAACAAGATCAACCAGGACCCCGAGGTCAAGAACTTCGACCTCAGTCCCCTGGAAATGGCCATCTCCGGGGCCGGACCCCTGCCCCAGGAGATCCAGCTCAAGTTCGAGCGGATCACCGGGGCCAAGCTGGTCGAGGGCTACGGCCTGACCGAGGCCTCGCCGGTGACCCACGCCAATCCCCTGTTCGGGCACCGGGTCATCGGGACCATCGGCCTGCCCTTCCCTGACACCGACTGCAAGATCATGGACATGGACACCGGCGACATCGAACTGGGCCTGGGTCCGGACAACGTGGGCGAGCTGTGCGTCAAGGGACCCCAGGTGATGAAGGGCTACCTGAACCGGCCCGAGGAGACGGCCGCCTGCCTGCGGGACGGCTGGCTCTACACCGGGGACATCGCCTACATGGACTCCGACGGCTACACCCACATCATGGACCGGGCCAAGGACATGATCAAGTACAAGGGCTGGGCCGTGTTCCCGGCCGAGATCGAGGACTACATGCACAATCACCCGGCGGTGAGCGAGGTGGCCATCGTCGGCCTGCCCCACCCCGAGTCGGGCGAGTTCATCAAGGCCCACGTGGTGCTCAAGCCGGAATACGAGGGGAAGGTCACCGAGGAGGAACTCAAGAAGTGGTGCCAGGA
>CAZMVB010000073.1:0-3924 GCA_964569795.1 uncultured Desulfarculales bacterium
CTACCAGGGTATCTAATCCTGTTTGCTCCCCACGCTTTCGCGTCTCAGCGTCAGTCTCGGTCCAGGGAGTCGCCTTCGCCACTGGTGTTCCTCCCGATATCTACGAATTTCACCTCTACACCGGGAATTCCACTCCCCTCTCCCGGACTCAAGTCCAGCAGTATCCCCTGCACTTCCGGGGTTAAGCCCCGGGCTTTCACAGGGGACTTACCGGACCGCCTACACGCTCTTTACGCCCAGTGATTCCGAACAACGCTTGCACCCTCCGTATTACCGCGGCTGCTGGCACGGAGTTAGCCGGTGCTTCCTTTGGTGGTACCGTCAAGACCGGGAGGTATTGGTTCCCGACCATTTCTTCCCACCTGACAGGGCTTTACGAGCCGAGGCCCTTCTTCACCCACGCGGCGTTGCTGCGTCAGGGTTTCCCCCATTGCGCAAGATTCCCCACTGCTGCCTCCCGTAGGAGTCTGGGCCGTGTCTCAGTCCCAGTGTGGCTGATCATCCTCTCAGACCAGCTACCCATCGTCGCCTTGGTGAGCTCTTACCTCACCAACAAGCTAATGGGACGCGGGCTCGTCCCCAAGTACGACCTTACGTGTAGAGGGCCGCTTTTCTCCCCGCCCTTAAGGGCTGTGAGCTTATCCGGTATTAGTCCACCTTTCGGTGGGTTATCCCAGTCTTGGGGGTGGATTACCCACGCGTTACTCACCCGTGCGCCACTGTACTCTACCTGGCAAGCCAGGTATTTCTCGTGCGACTTGCATGTGTTAGGCACGCCGCCAGCGTTTGTTCTGAGCCAGGATCAAACTCTCCGTTCAAAAGTCTATCCCCAGGCCTAGGCCTCGGGACTTTGCCTTGACAGAGAACCCGTCCGGCACACGTCACAAGCTTTCCGCTATTCAGTTTTCAAAGATCGAAGGGCACAGCCCCAGTAAAAACTATAATGCGGCAGGGTGGCCAAGTCAACCACTTTTTAGCCGGCCCGCCTGGTGAAACCCCCGGCTGGACCGGCCTTCCCGCCGCTCGCGGCCTCGGGCCCCGAAGGCCCCCCGGGGCACAATCCCTACAAGATCGACCCCCCGGCCACGAATCCCTAATAATACTGATCCGAGACGCGATGTCAATCTTTTTTTACGGCTGCCCCGATTTTTTTTGGACGCCGCCGGGAGACAGGGCCCGGATCGCGGGGCCGGTCAGGTCACCGCCAGACGGTGATACCGCTTCTTGCCGGCCCGCAGCAGAATGAACCCCTCCTGGACGTCGGCCCTGGTGACGGGCCGTTCGGGATCCGCCAGCCGCTCACCGTTGAGATATCCCCCGCCGCCCTTGATCAGCCGCCGGGCCTCGCCGCCCGTCTGGCACAGGCCGGCCTCGACGAACAGGGTGAAGGCGGCCAGGCCGCCGGCGAGGCCGGCGGCCTCGATGGTCGTCGTGGGCACGGAATCCGAGTCAACCCCGGCCGCCCCTGTCACGAACAGGGCCTCGGCCGCGGCCCGGGCCTTGTCCGCCTCCTCGGCGCCGTGGGTGATTCCCGTCGCCTCCAGGGCCAGGCGCTGCTTGGCCCGGTTCAGTTCGGCCCCGGTGCCGCGGCACAGGTCCCGGACCTCGCCCAGTTCGACAAAGGTGAACAGCTTCAGGAAGCGCTCCACGTCTCGGTCGTCGGTGTTGACCCAGAACTGGTAGTAGTCATAGGGGGTGGTCAGGTCGGCGTCCAGCCAGACGGCCCCCTTCTCGGTCTTGCCCATCTTGCCGCCCGAGGCCGTGGTCAGCAGGGGAAAGACCAGGCCGTAGGCCTGTCCCGAGCGGGTCAGGGGGTTGTCCTCGGCCCCGCTCAGGATGTCCCGGACCGGGCCCGGCGGCAGGGTGGACGGGTCGGGATTGAGCTCCCACTCGTGCCTGAGGCGCCGGGTGAGGTCGATCCCGGCCACGATGTTGCCCCACTGGTCGCCGCCGCCCATCTGCAGGGCGCAGTCGTAGCGAAAGAACTGCCAGGCAAAGTCATAGGCCTGAAGCAGGGCGTAGTTGAACTCGATGAACGACAGCCCGGTCTCCAGCCGCTGCTTGACCGACTCGGCGGCCATCATCCGGTTGACCGAGAAGTGCCGGCCGATGTCCCGCAGGAACTCGACGTAGTTGAGCGGGACCAGCCAGTCGGCATTGTTGAGCAGCAGGGCCTTTTCGTCCGAGAAATCCAGGTACCGGGACATCTGCTGTTTGAGGGCCTCGGCGTTGTCCTGGATCTGCTCGTAAGTCAGCAGCTGCCGCATCTCGGTCTTGCCCGAGGGGTCGCCGATGAGCCCGGTGCCCCCGCCGACCAGGGCGATGGGCCGGTGCCCGTGGCGCTGGAGGTGGACCAGGCTCATGAGCGGCACCAGGGAGCCGACGTGCAGGCTCTTGGCCGTGGGGTCGAAGCCGATATAGGCCGTCACCCGGGAGCGTTCGAAGAGCTTGCGCAGACCCTCCTCGTCGGTGCAGTCCTCGATGAAGCCCCGCTCCTCGAACACGTCGTACACATTTCGGTCGGTCATGGGATCGTCCCTTTTTGGCCACAGGGCGTCTTTTTTGCCACAGCGAAGCCCCTTTGTACCTGAAGCCGCAACGGAAATCAAGGCGTTCGGTCCGGTTGCCTTTTGGCGGGCGCTAATGTAATCTGCCGGGTATGAAACCGCTGTGCGCCATAGTCCTGGCCGCCGGCCGGGGGACCCGGTTCAAGTCGGACTTGGCCAAGGTTTTGCACCCCATCCTGGGGCGGCCGATGCTGGCCTATGTCCTGGAGGCGGCCCGGGGCCTGGGCGCGGACCGGCTGAAGGTCGTGGTCGGGCATCAGGCCGACGCGGTCCGGGACCAGTTCGACGGGACAGACCTGGAGTTCGTCCTCCAGGAGCCGCAACTGGGCACCGGCCACGCCGTGATGCAGGCGGCGGGCACCCTGCGGGGGTTCGAGGGGGACGTGATTATTTTGATGGGGGACACCCCGCTCTTGACGACCGACCTGCTGCGACCATTGCTGGAGGAACATCAACGGGCCGAGGCGGCCTGCACCCTGATGAGCATGGTCCCGGACGACCCGTTCGGCTACGGCCGGGTGGTCCGCGACCACACTGGCCGTTTCGAAAAAATCGTCGAGGAGCGCGACGCCGACCTTGAGACCAAAAACATCGGGGAGGTCAACGCCGGGTTTTACCTGGCTGACGCGGCCCTGCTGTTCAAGGCCCTGGATTCGATCCAACCGGACAACGACCAGGGCGAGTATTATTTGACCGACGTGCCGGCCGTGCTGCGGGAATGGGGTTTTCCAGTCGCGATTCACTGCACCGAGCGGCCGGCCGACCTGGCCGGGATCAACGACCGGGCCCAGCTGGCCGCGGCGGCCGGCGAGATTCAGCGCCGGATCAACACGGCCCACATGATCGCCGGCGTGTCCCTAGACCATCCGGAGACGACGTTCATCGAGCCGTCGGTCCAAATCGGTCAGGACGCGGCCCTGGGGGCCGGGGTTCATTTGAGGGGGCGGACCGCGCTCGGCGACGGGGTTCGGGTCGGCGTGGGGGCGATCATCGCGGACTCGACCCTGGCCCAGGGGGTCGAGGTCAGGCCCTACTCGCTTGTCGAGGGGGCGCAGATCGAGGCCGGGGCGATCATCGGGCCGTTCGCCCGGCTGCGTCCCGGGACAAAGGTGGGCGCCCGGGCGCTGGTCGGCAATTTCGTCGAGGTCAAGGAGACCTCGATCGGGGACGGGACATTTGCCGCCCATCTGGCCTTTCTGGGCGACACCGAGATCGGCCCGGGAGCCAACGTCGGCGCCGGGACGATCACCGCCAACTGGGATGGAGTGGAGACCCACCGGACGGTGATCGAGTCCGGGGCGAAGATCGGGGCCAACGCGACCCTGATCGCGCCGGTGAGGATCGGGGCCGGGGCGAC
>CAZMVB010000074.1:0-3557 GCA_964569795.1 uncultured Desulfarculales bacterium
ACGATCTCGAGGTAGCCGGCGTCGGTGACGTTCTTGTACTTCTTGCCCGCGGCCGAGCCGCAGACCGAGTCACCCTCGGCCCCCTGCAGGATCACGTCCTGGCCGGCCACGGCCTTGAGGAAGCGGTAGGTCAGGCCCGTCGAGGCCGCCGGCAGGTTCACCGTCAGGGCCCCCTGGGCGCCGATGTTGGTGATCAACTGTCCCGTGTCCCCGGCGTCGACCGTGGTCCCGCCCGAATCGGCGGCCACGTTCAGCACCGGGGTCCTGATCTTGCCGGCCAGGGTGTCGTCGGCGTTCGTGTCCACCGTGGCCAGGGCGGTCTTGAGCCCGTCGAGGATGGGCCTCAGCAGGTCATGGAGGTGAGCAAAGCCCTTTCCCAGGGATTTCGGAATGTCGGGCAGCGTGACGGCCATGATGTCCTCCTGTCATCGCCGGGCATCTTCCTGGGCCTCTTCCCAAGCCCGGCGTCTCTCTTCGTTGAAATCGGCCATGGTCTCGAGGTAGTCCTCGGTGGCCTTGGGCGTCAGGTTCCTGATCTCCGACTCGGACCAGCCCCAGCGGTTGAACATGAACGTGGCCACGACCTGCTTGCGGAACTCGGACTCGTCGAGCTGGAGGTCTAGTCGAAAAAATCCATGAAATCGACCTCGACCTTGAAAGTGCCGCCTTCCTCCAACAGGCTCTCAACTTCGATCACGCTGTCCACCGATCCAGCGTGTTTGCGTGCCGCCGGCAGAAAGACGGTCTTGCGGTCATAGATGCTCATTCGGCCGAAGAAGCCTCGCCAGGAACCGGTCACCGGTTTGGGCAATTCGCCGATGCCGAGAATACAGGCGGCGTACATGGCCTCTTCCAGGTCAATCCGGTTGGGATTCTCTTCTTCGGCCTTGAGCAGGTCTTTGACCGTGGGTGGTCCGATGGTGATGGTCTTGTGGAACTTGTCGTCGTCGGCCTTGATCCCGTCCCGAAGCTCGTATGTCTCGGGCTCCATGACCGGCGGGGTGACTTCTACTTCCTCGAGGTTGACGGTGACCTCGACCTTTTCGCCGGTGTCGGGATTCTCGGCCACGAAGGTCTTCTCCGGACCCAGGACGTCGATCCTGATCCGGCGAACAATGTCCTCGGTGGCCACCGGGGTCAGTTCGAGGATCTCGTCACGCTTGAGGCTGGTGGTCATCTCGACCAGCCGGACCAGGGTCTCGCCGCCCAAGACCCGCTTGTGTTGCTTCCGGAGCCGGGCCACCTCCTTCTTGAACTGGATCAGGGTCTCATTCGTGATCCGGCGCAGGCCTGTGGTCCTGTCCGTCCCCAGGATGGGGAGGTCAAAGATGAAGTCCTCCTCCATTTACGACATCCTCCTGATGACCGTCAGGGTCACCTCGTCGATGACGTTCTTGCCCTCGGACCCGCCCTTCATCTCGGGCTTGGCCACCTTGGTCGGGAAGACCAGATACGAGTGGCTGTCCAGGGGAACGTCCTGGAGCCCGAGCTCGACCACGGTGATCACCCGGGCCCCGGACTCGACGTCGCCGAAGGCCCCGGTGTCCGGATCGACCAGATCATCCATCCAGTCCCGCCAGAAGGTGAACGGGGCGTCGGCCGGGACCACGGTCTTGAGGGTCATCTCCCCCCACTTCCTGCCCGAGGGGGTGGTCATGTCCGAGACCTCGCCCGGGGCGGCGTGGACGTCGGTGGTGATTTCCTCCTCGGGGAGCTTCACCTCGCTGACCAGGCTGACCAGCAGCCCCTCGAGGAAGACCTGGAACTTGTTCGTCTTGCGGACGTTGGGATAGGCCTTAAGAGACATACTTCTCCGCCTCCTTTCCGAGCAGCTCCTCGAAGCGGGTGCTCAGGCCGACGTTGACCGCCCGGATGCCCAGGTACCTCAGGGTCGGCGTGGTCTTGACCAGGATCAGGCACTTGTAGATGCCCTGCTGGACCTCGTCCGGGGTGTTCAGGGTGGCGTTCTTCAGCTCGCCGTCCCTGGTCCAGTAGGCGTCCCGGTCGGTGATCAGCCGGTACCCCAGGATCGCCCCCTCGCGGAACAGCCGATCGTAGAACGGCCGGAGCAGCTGGTCGAAGCGCCGCCAGGTGTCCGGGTGGTTGGGCTGGTGGGCGTAGTACCGGGTCCAGGGCAGGATGCTTTTCCGCATCAGGATGAACAGGAACATGGCGTGCAGGTCCTGGAAGGCGCTGGGCATGACCTGGAGGGTCTTCTCCTCCCAGATGGCCGGACCGTCCCGATCCCAGATGACCAGGGGGTTGATCTGGTTGTCCACCAGGAGATCCCCGAGGCCCTGGTTGGCCGGCGAGCCGACGTTGAAGTCGAGGCCCAGGATGTCCCGCAGCGGGTAGTCCATGCCCGCCGGCGGGGTCCACTCGCCCTTCTGCTGCGACCGGGCGTACACGTGGGCGAAATGGGCGAAGGCCGAGACACTGCGTTTCACCCCGGTGGTGTCCAGGATGGTCGGCTTGCCGAAGTACATAGCGCCGTGCCGGGAGTTGAACGGCGGGTGGGTGTAGGCGCCCTCCCCCAGCCGGTAGTCCTTGGCGTCCTGGGGCTTGGAGTAGAACGGCGTCTCGGAGAAGGCCACCATGTCGCCCCGGTCCTCGGCGTATCCGATGGCCGCCTGCAGGTACGCGGGGGTCAGGCATTCGGGGGCCCAGATGGGCACGGCCTCGGTCACCTCGTCGAACACGTAGAGGCCGGTCTGGGCCGTCTTGTCCCCGATGTAGTCGGTCTCGCCGATCCCGGTCAGGCCGTCCGCGCCCCCGGAGAAAGTGAACCACGTCCCGAAAGCCGGCAGGGGCTCGGCGTTGCTCGACTCCATGTCCTGGCAGGACTTGATGAAGTACGACCCGGCCGGGACCCGGTTCTCGATGAAGTGAGCCTCGTCGGTCTCGTCCAGGGTGCACTCCCGGATGACCTCGTACAGGTCCGGGTCGAGCAGGTGGTCGATGTGGACGTCGAAGTACTGCTCGTAGAGGGTGTTCTGCTCGATCTTCCACCGAATCTGCGTGTCGGCCCATGCCCCCTCGTAGGCGACCATCTGGATCGAATCCTGGGGAGTCCCGGCGTCGGTCCCGGTGGCGGTGTACGGCAGGGTCTGAGTGAACAGCTGATCGGTGACATCCAGGGTGTCCGGCTCGGACAGGGTCAGGGACTGATCCGCGCCGGCCGTCGCCGACTCCAGAACCAGCTTCCCGCTCTCGGCCTTGGCGATGGTCGCGCTCATGGCCGTGTTGATCGCGGACACGATCTCGGCCAGGGTCACCGCGGCCGGATCGGACGCACCGGCCGAGCAGTCCACGGTCACCGGGGTGTCGGCGTTCACCTGCAGCTTGATGTTCTTGTTGGTGGACATGTCCACCGTGGTGATGGATTTGCCCTCGATCTTGGCCGGGTGGGCCTCGGTGTCAGTCTGATCCTGGGCGGTCGAGGTGGCCGAAACCGCGGTCAGGGTGGCAGGGTCGCCGGCGTCGGTGTAGTGGGCCACCCGGCCCACCCACTGCGGGGCGTGCCTCAGGGCCCGCTTGACCAGGAGCGGGAAGGTCGA
>CAZMVB010000075.1:0-3126 GCA_964569795.1 uncultured Desulfarculales bacterium
TCTACACCAACAAGCCGGCCTGCGGCGCCCAGCGGGGTCACGGCGGCGTGGCCGCCCGGGCCGCCTGGGAGCAGCAGCTGGATATGATCGCCGCCGAGCTGGACATCGACCCCCTGGACCTTCGCCTCAAGAACATCATGGAGAGCGGGGACGTCACGTGCAACGCCCTGGCCATGAGCAGCCTGGGGATGAAGGAGTGCCTGGAGGCGGTCCGCGAGAAATCGGGCTGGCGCGAGAAACGGGGTCGGCTGCCCCGGGGTCGGGGCCTGGGCGTGGCCTGCGGCTTCTTCGTCTCCGGGGCGGGCTACCCCATCTACCGCTCGGACACGTACCACTCCACGGTCGTCGTCCGGGTGGCCGAGGACGGCGGCGTGGTCACCGTCCAGACCGGCTCGGCCGACATCGGCCAGGGCAGTGACACGGCCATGGCCATGATCGCCGCCGAGGCCCTGGGCATCCCCCTCGAGGCGGTCCGGGTGGTCTCGGGGGACACCGACCTGTCGGTCGATCTGGGGGCCTACTCGTCACGGCAGACCCTCATGACCGGGCACGCCACCAAGGAGGCGGCCGAAGACGTCAAGCGTCAGATCCTCGAGGTCCTGGCGGCCAAGACCGGCCGCAAGGCGGCCGACTTCGACTTCAAGCAGGGCCGGCTCACGGTCAAGGGCGAGCCCCTGGACATCACCCCCATCCGGACGAGGTACATCAAGGAGCATCGGGGCTGGACCGACCCGCCCGCCGGCGAGGGGCTGACCTTCCGCGAGGCGGCCCGGCTGGCCTATCTCGAGAAGGGCTCCATCGCCGGCACGGGCAAGTACAAGCCGCCCGCGCTCGGGGGCAAGTACAAGGGCGCCGCAGTGGGCACCTCGCCGGCCTACGGCTGCTCGGCCCAGGTGGTCGAGGTCGAGGTGGACGAGGACACCGGCCGGGTCCGGGTGGTCGGCATGACCGACGCCCACGACTGCGGTCGGGCCATCAACCGGACCTCGGTCGAGGGTCAGATGGAGGGCAGCCTGTGCATGGGTCTGGGCGAGGCCCTGTTCGAGGAGGTCAAGTTCGACCCGCAGGGCCGGATCCTGAACGCCAACCTGGGCGAGTACAAGGTCCCCACCGCCCTGGACATGCCCAACGTCGAGTCGATCATCATCGAAAGCGGCGAGCCCAACGGTCCCTTCGGCGCCAAGGAGGTCGGTGAGGGCGCGATCATGCCCACCATTCCGGCCATATTGAACGCCATCACCGACGCCGTGGGCGTCCGCATCACCGAGCTGCCGGCCAGTTCGGAGCGGGTGTTCATGGCCCTCAAGCAGAGGGGACTCAAGTAGGCCCACCGCCGACGCGGTCCCGGACGAGACATGGCCCCGAACCCATTTACATCCGTCGGGTTTGGGGCCATAATATTATTAGTTGGAATCAACCCTTGACCCAAGACGCCCATGACCGAACCGCCCGGCTTTGAGTACACCGCCTTCTTAACCCTTGACCGTCCGGTGCTGGTGGTCGGATTTTCCGGCTGGCCGGACGCGGGCGAGGTCTCGAGCCAGACCCTGCGCTTTCTGCGGGTGACCCTGGGCGCCCGACCGATCGCCTCGATCTCGGTCGATCCCTTTCACGACTACGGGGCCCAGCGCCCCACCGGAGCGATCGTCCGGGGGCGGCTGACCGACCTGAACCTGCCCCGGATGGAACTGTCCGGCGCCACCCCGTCCCGCGGTCCGGACCTGCTGCTGCTGCACGGCCCGGAACCCCACCTCAACTGGGGCGCCATCGCCGAGGCGGTCCTCGAGGTCTGCGACCGGTTCGGGGTGACCCTGATCGTCACCGTGGGCGGGACCTACGACGCCGTGCCCCACACCGTCGAGCCCCCGGTGTCGGGCGTGGCCAATTCGCCGGACCTCATCGACCGCTTCGGCGACCAGGTCGATTTTCTGGACGAGTATCGCGGGCCCGTCAGCTTTCACTCCTTTTTGTCCCATCGGGCCGCCGAGGAGGGGATCGATGTCCTGGGCCTGTGGGGGCACGCCCCGTCCTACATCCAGACCGGAAACGTGGCCGTGGTCGCCCGACTGGTCGAGGTCATCGCCCGGGTGCTGGACCTGGACGTCGATCGCAGCGCCCTGCACCGCTCCTCGACCGAGCTGGTGGGCCAGGTGAACGAACTGATGGCCAACAACCCCAAGCTCAAGACCTACGTCCGCCGCCTGGAAAAGGAGTACGCCCGGCGGAGCGGCCGGTTGGACGCGGACGACCGGAAAGTCATCTCCCTGGCGCCTTTTCTCAAGAAGAACGACGACCCCGCCGGGACGTAGCTCCGGGTTCCCGGTCGGGGGATGCCCCGGACGGGACCCGGCCCGCGTTTTTCCAGATTTTTTGTTGACTTGTTCCTGGCGGCCATCGCCTTTTTTTTGTTGACTTGCCGGATCGATTGCTGGTAAAAAGTACTGACCGGGGGGCTGATGCCCTGGTGTCGGTGCAGGCCGGGACAACGGGACCCCTGGTTTCGGGAAGGGACGGCCCGGGAGGAAGTTTGAAGTTGGGCGCTTCCTGACGGGAGTGAAACGACCCGGGTCGAATTTTCTGCCAAAAGGAGGAACGAGAATGAGGAAACTGTTCGTTCTGGCGCTGGCGGTCGTCTTGGCCGTGGCCTTTGCCGTTCCGGCGATGGCCTACCAGGTCAAGATCGGCGCCCGCGTCGACACCGACATCGGTTACATCTGGCAGTCCGGCACCTCGTACGGCAACAACAACAGCAATATGCCGGATCTGACCACCTTCTACATCGGCATGCCGGTGACCAACTACCTCCGGGTTGACTGGATGAGCAACGACAAGTCAACCGGCGCCCGGATCGAGTTCGGCCTCAACGCCGGCGGTTCCGCCGGTCACGGCGGTGCCGGCGTCGGCCTGCGGTACATGTACGGCTGGTACAAGTTCGGCCGCTGCCGCCTGGTCATCGGTCATGACGACAACCTGCTGGCCTCGCTGGCCTACGCGCCGTACCAGTGGTTCGGCCTGGCCGCCGTCGGCACCTTCACCGGTCAGTTGGGCCCCCTGGCCCCGATCGTGCTCTTCATCGGTATGGGCAAGCAGTACTCGGGCCGTTTCGTGCAGATCGCCCTGTACTAT
>CAZMVB010000076.1:0-3012 GCA_964569795.1 uncultured Desulfarculales bacterium
AAAAATGCGGCGGCCGCCGCTTCGCCATTCTGGAGGGGGGCTACTACCTGCCCGACCTGGGGAATAACGTCAGGGCCTTTGTGGACGGGATGGCCTAGCCTCAGTGTTTCATCCCGGGGTCGATGGTCCCCAGGTCCCGGTGGACGAACAGGATCTTCAGTTCGTTCAGGAGACGGTTGGTCGCCGCCTCGATCTTGTCCATCTCCTGGCCGGTCACCGTGGCGTTCTCCAGGGAGACCATCACCTGCCGGAGACGAGCGAACTGGGCCAGTAACTGGTCGCTGACCGATTCCTCGGCCAGAAAATCGTGGACCCGGGCCACCGTCTCCAGGCAGTGCTTCAGACGCAGCCGGATCCGGGTGTACCCGGGTACGTCCAGCCCGTTGACCCTGGGGCCCGGGGCGCCCCGCTCGTCACCGGTCACCGCCACTTGCCGTCCTCATCCTGATGCAGATCGTGCACGTCCTCGTCCCTGGACCTGCCCCGCCGCTCGATGCGGAAATGAAAACCGCCCCCTTCGCCGGATTGGAGCACCGAGTTGGTCAGCCAGCTGACCACGCTCAGGCAGGCGGCCAGCAGCAGGGCCCACCAGAAACCGGTCACCGCGAAGACCGTGGGCGGCAATACCCAGGCGGCCAGCAGGATCACCAGGGCGTTGACCACAAAGATGAACAGGCCGAGGGTCATCACGGTCAGGGGCAGGGTCACCAGGATCAGCACCGGCTTGATCACCGCGTTCAGCACGCCCAGCACCGCCGCCACCAGCAGGGCGGACAGCAGACCGCCCATCTGGACCCCGGGCAGGACCTGGGACAGGCCGAACAGGGCCAGGGCGTTGACCAGCCACCTGAAGATGAGCACCGGCATGGTCTCAGCCTATCATGGGTCACCCGCCGGATTCAAGACGCCCACTGATCGGAAACGTCCCTGAGCCCTTGTCCCGGGGCAGCCCCTGACCGGCCCGGTTTTTGTTTGACCGTATCCCGTCAATGTGCTAATTTTCACCACTACGCTAATCCACCAAAAGAGGTTTGCCATGCCCGCCGAACTGATCAAAGGCGCCGAAGTCGCCAAGCAAATCCGGGAGGAACTCAAGGTCGAGGTAGCCGAACTCAAGGACAAGCACGGCATCGAACCCGGCCTGGTGACCATCCTGGTCGGCGAAAACCCGGCTTCGGTCTCCTACGTCACCGCCAAGAACAAGACGGCCCACGAGCTGGGTTTCCACTCGACCCAGGACAACCAGCCCGCCGACATCTCCGAGGCCGACCTGCTGGCCCTGGTCGAGAAGTACAACCAGGACCCGAATATCAACGGCATCCTGGTCCAGCTGCCCCTGCCCAAGGGCATCGACGAGACCAAGGTCCTCTACGCCATCGATCCGGACAAGGACGTGGACGGGTTCCATCCGGTCAACGTGGGCAAGCTGATGATCGGCACGGCCGTGTTCCTGCCCTGCACCCCGGCCGGGATCCAGGAGCTGCTGATCCGCTCGGGCACCGAGACCTCGGGCGCCGAGGTCTGCGTCGTCGGCCGGAGCAACATCGTGGGCAAGCCCATCGCCAACATGCTCCTGCAAAAGGCCCCCGGGGCCAACGCCACGGTGACCCTGGTCCACACCCGGACCAAGGACGTCCCGGCCCACACCCGGGCGGCCGACATCCTGATCGTGGCCGCCGGCGTGCCCAAGTACGTCAAGGGCGACTGGATCAAGCCCGGGGCGGTGGTCATCGACGTGGGCGTCAACCGGATCGGCAAGTCCGAGAAGACGGGTAAGGCCATCCTGGCCGGAGACGTGGACTTTGACGAGGCCCTCGAGGTCGCCTCGAAGATTACCCCGGTCCCGGGCGGCGTGGGCCCGATGACCATCACCATGCTCATGAAGAACACGGTCAAGGCCGCCAAGCTGGCCGCCGGGCTGTTGTAGAACGGAGCGCCGTCCGGTATATTTACTGGAAAACGGTCCGCGGCCCAATGGCCCCGGCGGTCGATCCCAGGGGGACGGCCAGCCATCATGGGGTCGGGCCCGGCCGACACAAATAACGCCTGGAGGAGAGGGGGACGAAAAGCCCCCGGCGACTCCCCGGGACGTGACCGTGGTTGAAAACGAGGCCCCCTGGCGTGTCAGGGGGCCTTTTTTGCCGAACGGTCACCAGGGGTGAATCTGGTTCATCTGGAGGAGAAAATGAAGCGAGTGACCGCGGCCGACCTGTACGACAAGAAAGCCAAGGGCGAAAAGATCACCATGCTGACCGCCTATGACTACCCCCTGGCGACCATCGTCGATCGGGCCGGGATCGACACCGTCCTGGTGGGCGATTCGCTGGGCATGGTCGTCCTGGGCTACGAGTCCACCGTTCCGGTGACCCTGGAGGAGATGATCCATCACACCAAGGCCGCCCGCCGCGGTGTTTCCCGGGCCCTGCTCATCGGCGACATGCCCTTTCTGGCCTACCACGTCTCGGACGAGCAGGCCATCGAGAATTGCGGCCGGCTGTTCAAGGAGAGCGGCTGCGAGATGGTCAAGCTCGAGGGCGGCGTCGAGATGGCCGACCGGGTCAAGAAGATCGTGGACATGGGCATCCCGGTCTGCGGCCACATCGGCCTGACCCCGCAAACTTCGATCAAGCTGGGCGGCTTCAGGGTCCAGGGCAAGGACGTGGCCGGGGCCCAGTACCAGTACGACTCGGCCAAGGCCCTGGACCAGGCCGGCGCCCAGCTCCTGGTCCTGGAATGCGTGCCCTCCCCCCTGGCCAAGCTGATCACCGAGACAGTCTCCATGCCGACCATCGGCATCGGCGCCGGACCGGACTGCGACGGCCAGGTCCTGGTGAGCAACGACATGCTGGGCCTGTTCGACCGGTTCCAGCCCAAGTTCGTCAAGAAGTACATCGACCTCATGCCTCAGATGGACAAGGCCATCAAGTCCTACATGAGGGAGGTCGAAGGCGGAAAATTCCCGGCCCCGGAGCACGAGTTCAAGATGGACGAATCCATCCTGGCCGAACTCAA
>CAZMVB010000077.1:0-3005 GCA_964569795.1 uncultured Desulfarculales bacterium
GAGAGGAGCGGTGCATGTTCTGCGGCAACTGCTACACCATGTGCCCGGCCATGCCCCTGGCCGACGCCGACGGCGACGGCATTGCCCTGTGGGTCGGCGGCAAGGTGTCCAACTCGCGGACCATGCCCAAGTTCTCGAAGCTGATGATCGACTTCCTGCCCAACAACCCGCCTCGCTGGCCCGAGGTGGTCGAGGCCATCAAGAAGCTGATCGAGGTTTACGCCGCCGACGCCGAGCGCTACGAGCGGATCGGCGAGTGGATCGACCGCATCGGCTGGGAGCGCTTCTTCGAGAAGACCGGCTTCACCTTCACCCAGCACCACATCGACGACTACCGCTTCGCCATGACCACCTGGCGGTCGTCCACCCAGTTCAAGTTCTAGAGGTGGTCGCGGGGGGCGCGCCCCCCGAATTTCGAAATCACACCAGGCGGGGGCCGGGCAACCGGCCCCTGTCCTTTTTTCGGCCCTCCGGCCCGCCCGGGGGCCGCGGTTAGGATCGAGGACCAACCCGCCATGTCCGCCCGTCGGCCCCGACTGATGATCAGCGCCCTGCGCGGCGGCTCGGGCAAGACCAGCGTCACCCTGGGCCTGACCGCCGCCTGGCGGGCGGCCGGCCGCCGGGTGGCCGCCTTCAAGAAGGGCCCGGACTACATCGATCCGGGCTGGCTCTCCCTGGCCGCCGGCTTACCCTGCCGCAACCTGGACCCCCACCTGATGGACCCCGAGACCATTCTCGGTTCCTTCACCGCCCACTCGGCCGGGGCCGACGTGTCCCTGATCGAGGGCAACCGGGGCCTGTACGACGGCTTCGACGCTGCGGGGACCTGCTCCTCGGCCGAACTGGCCAAGCTGCTCGCCTGTCCGGTGGTCCTGGTCCTGGACTGCACCAAGGTCACCCGGACCCTGGGGGCCATGGTCCTGGGGTGCCTGGCCTTTGACCCGGCGGTGACCTTTGCCGGGTTCATCCTCAACCAGGTGGCCGGCCCTCGCCACCGGAAACTGATCGAGCAGGTCCTCCGCGACCATAGCGACCTGCCCGTCCTGGGGGCGGTGCCCCGGCTCCGGGAGGACGCCTTTCCCGAGCGCCACATGGGGCTCATCCCGCCCGGCGAGCACGGCGCCACCGAGCGCTCCCTGTCCGCGGTCCGGGACCTGGCCACGGATCATCTGGACCTTACGGCCCTGTGGCGAATCGCCGCCGCCGCCCCGGCCTGGGAGGACTCCCCGGCGCCGTCGCCCGTCTCCCCCCCGGACGGGGACGTCCGCATCGGCGTCATCCGGGACTCCTCCTTCTGGTTCTACTACCCCGAGAATCTCGAGGCCCTCCAGGACGCCGGGGCCCGGCTGGTGTTCGTCAGCGCCCTGGAGGACGCGGCCCTGCCCGACCTGGACGGCCTGTACATCGGCGGCGGCTTTCCCGAGACCCACGCCGGGCGCCTGGCCGCCAATGAGTCCTTTCGGGCCTCGGTGCTCGAGGCGGCCCAGGGGGGCCTGCCCGTCTGGGCCGAGTGCGGCGGCCTGATGTATCTCTGCCGGACCCTGGACGTGGGCGGCCGGGACTATCCCCTGGTCGGCCTGTTCGACCTGGCCCTGACCATGGAGCGCCGGCCCCAGGCCCACGGCTACACCCGGCTGCGGGCAAGGGGAACCAATCCCTTCTTCCCCGACGGAGCGGTTCTTTCGGGCCACGAGTTTCATTACAGCCGCGTCGCCCGGGCGGCGGCCGACCTGGACCTGGCCTTTGCGGTCGAGCGGGGCCAGGGCGTGACCGGCGGCCGGGACGGGCTGGTGGCGGGCAACACCGTGGCCACCTTCAGTCATCTCCATGCCCTGGCCTCGCCCCAGTGGGCCCGGGCCCTGGTCGATCTGGCCCGGCGTCACCGGGCCGAGACCCTGGCCGGCGGCCCCGGTCGTCCCGGGACCGGAGGGGGTGGTTAGGGTTATAACTGGTGCGAAAAATAGGGAATTCGGCGGCGTCGGCCCTCGGAGACCCGCCATTTTTTCCTTGACAATTCACCTGTTGAAGGCTATAGGGTTTACATTTTCGCCCGCTCTTGTCCCCCCTTTCACTCGCAGCGGGGCATTTCTTCCCGGGGCCGCCTTCGGGGCGGGGCCGCCGCAGGGCCGGCCGACCCGGGGGGGTCCGGCGGAGGTCTTGACGAACTCATCAGGGCCTGGCGCCCCGCGGCCGAGGTCGGCTCGGGGGGCGTTCAGGCCCGGCGAGCGGGCCCTTTCGGGGCCCGGGCGCGGGGGCTATTTTTTAGCCGAGGGGAGCGTTTTTCGGGGGGCGTCGCTCCCGGGGAGACGTCATTCCGAGGCGGCGTCATTACCAGGGGGGGCGTCATTACCAGGGGGGCGTCATTCCAAGGGACGGCACCATCCCCAACCACTCACCCGGGCCGGGACGCATCCGATGACCCTTGCCGAACACCTTGACCGAAAAAAGACGGCGATCGTCAAGGCCTGGGTGGCGGCGGCGATCGAGTGCTACCCGGCCGAATCGGCCGCGTTTCTCAAGTCCGACCGAGGCCAATTCCACAACCCGGTGGGCCACACCCTCAACCAGGAGGTGGCGGTCCTGTTCGAGTTGTTGATGGCGGACGGACCCCGGGAGGAGGCGGTCGAGCCCCTGGACCGGATCATCGGCCAGCGGGCCATCCAGGAACTCAGCCCCTCCCAGGCCCTGGGTTTCATCTTCGAACTCAAGGCCATCATCCGGCGGGAGCTGGGCGATCTGCTCGAGGACGGACAGGTGCGCCGGGACCTGGACGACATGGACCGGGCCATCGACCGCCTGGGGATGACGGCCTTCGAGATTTACACCGCCCGCCGCCACCGGATCTACGAGATCAGGTGCAACGAGTTGAGGCGAAATCATTACTTGCTGCTGCGGCGGGCCGGGATGCTCGACGAGGGCCCGGCCGACCCGTCGCCGTAGCGTCTCTGGGTGCAGACCGCTGTTGTCCGACAGCTTAACCCAAAGGTAGGTGTCAATTCTATGGG
>CAZMVB010000078.1:0-2847 GCA_964569795.1 uncultured Desulfarculales bacterium
AACGACATCCTGGACTCGATCACCGAACCGCTCGACCTCTCGACCGGGTACCTGGAACGCATCGCCAAGGGCGATATTCCGGACCGGATCGACGCCGACTATCATGGCAGCCTCGAGCGGATCAAGGACAACCTCAACCAGTGCATCGACACCATCACCGGTCTGGTGGCCGAGGCGGAAAAGATGGCCCGGGCAGCGGTGGAAGGCCGGCTCGAGGTCCGGGGCGACGCCGACAGGTTCGGCGGCGACTACGCCCGGATCATCCGGGGCATTAACGACACACTTGACACCCTGGTGGGACACATCGACCAGATTCCCTCGCCGGTGATGATCACCGACCGGGAATTTAACATCCGGTACCTGAACCGCTTCGGGGCCGAGGTGATCGGGAGGAGTCAGGACCAGCTCCGGGGACAGAAGTGCTATGACCAGTTCCAGACCTCGGACTGCAACACCGACAAATGCGCCCTGCACCGGGCCATGACCACCGGCGCCATCGCCACCAGCGAGACCGACGCCCATCCGGGGGGCCACGACCTGTTCATCAGCTACACCGGCGTGCCGGTCAAGGACCAGGCCGGCAACATCATCGGCGCCCTGGAGATCGTCTCCGATCAGACCGGGGTCCAGCAGGCCGTTAACGACGCCAGCACCAAGGTCGAATTCCTGAACAACATCCCGACGCCGGTCATGGTCGTGGACCGCGACATGACCGTCCAGTTCATGAATCCGGCCGGCGCCTCGGCTCTGAACAAGACGCCGGAGGCCTGCTTGGGCCAGAAGTGCTACAACCTGTTCAACACCGGGCACTGCAACACCGCCGACTGTCAGGTAGCCAAGGCCATGCAGCAGGATGGCGTGTTCACCAACGACACCGTGGCCCAGCTGCCGTCCGGCGAGCTGCCGATCCGTTACACCGGCGCGCCGCTCAAGGACGAGACCGGCCAGATCATCGGCGGCCTGGAGTACGTGGTCGATATCAGCAAGGAGATGGAGATCACCACCGGGGTGTTGGACCTGGCCGCGGCGGCCCTGGATGGCCGGCTGGAGACCCGGGCAGACGTGGACCGCTTCGAGGGCAACTACCGGCGGATCGTCCAGGGCGTCAACGACACCCTGGACGCCCTGATCGCCCCCCTCCAGGTGGCCGCCGAGTACGTGGCCCGGATCAGCAAGGGGGACATCCCGGACCTGATCACGGACGAGTACCGAGGCGACTTCAACGAGATCAAGAACAACTTGAACCTGTTGATCGACGCCAACAACGGGGTGGTCGATCTGGCCCAGAAAATCGCCTCGGGCGACCTGATGGTCAGTGTCAAGAAGCGTTCGGAGACCGACGATCTGATGCTGGCCCTGGATCAGATGATCGAGAGCCTGTCGGACATAGCCGTCAACGTCAAGTCCGCCTCCGAGCAGGTCGCCGCCGGCGCCCAGCAGATGAGCAATAGTTCCGAGGAGCTGTCCCAGGGGGCCACCGAGCAGGCGGCCGCCGCCGAGGAGGCCAGCTCGTCCATGGAGCAGATGGGCTCCAACATCTCCCAGAACGCCGACAACGCCCAGCAGACCGAGAAGATCGCCACCCAGGCCTCCCAGGACGCCCAGGAAAGCGGCCGGGCGGTGGGCGAGACGGTGTCGGCCATGAAGGACATCGCCACCAAGATCTCGATCATCGAGGAGATCGCCCGGCAGACCGATCTGCTGGCCCTCAACGCGGCCATCGAGGCCGCCCGGGCCGGCGAGCACGGCAAGGGTTTCGCCGTGGTCGCCTCCGAGGTCCGGAAGCTGGCCGAGCGGAGCCAGAAGGCGGCCGGCGAGATCAGCGAGCTGTCGTCCAACAGCGTCATGGTCGCCGAGGAGGCGGGCAAGCTGCTGACCAAGCTGGTGCCGGATATCCAGAAGACGGCCGAGCTGGTCCAGGAGATCAGCGCCGCCAGCGCCGAGCAGAGCAGCGGGGCGCAGCAGGTGAACCAGGCCCTGACCCAGCTGGACACGGTCATCCAGCAGAACGCCCAGGCGGCCGAGGAGCTGTCCTCGAGCGCCGAGGAACTCAACAGCCAGGCGGGCATGCTTCAGGAGACGATGCGGTTCTTCAAGGTGGGCAACGGCAAAGGCGGCGCAGTCAAGGCCGGACGGGCCAAGGTCGCCGGCGACGTAACCATGGCGGAGGCTGGACCTGAGCCGGCCCCGGGGGCCCACCGCCCGCATATCGCCCGGCTCTCGGAACAACAAAGCGGCCCCAACGGCGCCAAGAAGAAGGCTGGCGTCGAACTCGACCTGAGGGACTACGGCGGCGACGGCGACGGGCTGGACGCCCAGTTCGAGAGGTATTGATCCCCTCGCCTCGGGAGCCGGGGCGGTCCTTGGACGGTCGCCGCCGCCGAGCCGCCCCGGCTCCCCTCAGACATAAGGAGCAGTCATGAGCGTTTCAGCCATCACGGAACCGACCAAGTTCGTGACCTTCAAGCTGGACGAGGAACCCTACGCCCTGGCCATCAACCAGGTCCGGGAGGTGCTGGATTTCACCACGGTGACCAAGGTCCCCCAGATGCCCGCCTTCATGCGGGGGGTGATCAACCTGAGGGGCAGCGTCGTGCCGGTGGTGGACCTGCGCCTCAAGTTCGGCCTGGGGGCCACCCATCAGACCCTGGACACCCGGGTGATCATCGTCCAGGTGACGGTGGACGGTGAGGAGACGATCCTGGGGGCCCTGGCCGACGCGGTCCGGGAGGTGATCGAGCTCGAGCCCGGGCAGATCGACGAACCGCCCAAGATCGGCACCCGGCTGAAGACCGAGTTCATCAAGGGCATGGGCAAGGTAGCCGACGAGTTCATCATCATCCTGGA
>CAZMVB010000079.1:0-2550 GCA_964569795.1 uncultured Desulfarculales bacterium
CGGCGCCGGGGGCTCGGATTTACGTTTGGGCATCTTGATCCTCCTCGATGGTGAACATGGTCTCGGTCATCAGGGCCGCGGCGGCCTGGGCCGGCAGGAGCTCGGGCACGTCCTCGATCTCGATCTGCCCGATGACCTCGACCAGATCCCCGATATTGGGCCGGAGCTGATCCAGACCGAGGGGCTGGATGACGGTCACCGGGAAAGTGAACTCCCGGCCGTCGTCGTGGGTGTGTTCGAGCACGGCGCCGGTCAGGGCCAGGTTGACCGCCTTGGCCTGGTCCATGGCCCGGCGAAGATGGTTGTGGACGAGCCGGACCTCGACCGGCAGGACCATCAGCCGCTGGGCCTCGTCTTGTAAAAAGCAGGTCCCGGCCTCTGCATCCTCGCCGAGCATCCGAGGTCCGGCCCGTTGGCCGTAACCGGTGTCCCGGGGCTTGGCCGGCGTCAGCACGAGGTGCGGCAGTTCCGGGATCTCGTGAAGGACCGCGCTCCGGCGGATGGTCACCCGGCCGGGTTCGTTGAACGGGGCCCCCAGCTGCTCACCCAGAAACCCTGGCAGCAGATCGAACAGCACCTTGGCGATCACCGCTCACCTCCGGGCCCACGCCTGGATCTGATCCCGGAATCCCTCGACGAACAGCGCTCTGATCTTGGGTTGCACGGTCTCCCAGACCGGCTGGATGAACGGCCGGGCCGGGACCGTGATCGCGCTCGTCGAGGCGGCCAGGTGGAGGCCGATGGAGTGCAGGTAGGCCCGCATCCGCTCGGAAACTCTGATCGTCACCCCGTGCTCCATGATCCAGCCGATGTTGACCAGGTCCTCGCCGTCGGACGACTTCTTGCCCTTCAGGACGCCGGCGAAGAACCCCTCGTCCCCCAACAGCTTGTGGGTGATCGAGTTGATCAGGTCGCCGTGGTTGATCAGGGGCTTGTCCGAGCCCTTTTGGGCGATGGTCACCGGGTGATTCGGAGTGAAGTTGCCCGAGTCCCGGACGTAGGCCTTGATCTCCTTGACCACCAGCAGGGCCGCCCGGCGGACCAGGGTCCGGACCAGGGAGTCGTACCGGCTCTCGAACCGGTTTAGGAACCGGATGGCTTGGTCCAGACCGGTGACCTCGATCCCGTCGTTCACTTGAGGGTGGCCTCGGGCCGGGCGAACTTGACGATCATGTGATTGAAGTCGGCCTTGTGCTGGACGTCGGTCACCATCCAGGCGCAGGTGACGCCGTTGACCTCGGTGATCTCGTCCCCGAGCTGGGGCTCCTGGCCCTCCACGTCCGCGGCGAAGAACGTGCACCGGCCGTCGGCCCGCGGGGAGTCGCCGGCCGGGGCCATGTTGATCGCCCGCTCGCTCCCCACTACGAACTGCCCGTACAGAGTCCAGATCTCGGGCGGCTCGGACTCCGTCAGGTCCCCGGTCACCTTGTCCTCGGTGACCACACTTCGCCGGAACACGATCGGCCGCTTGCGCATCCACCGGGGATTCATAGGTCGTTCTCCGGGAGACCCAACCGGACCGTGGCCCGCAGCGGCCGCCGGTAGGGCAACAGCATTTCGTCCGTGTCCGAGAACCCGGTCGAGATCCCCAGCGCGGCCATTTCGCTCAGCTCGTAGGCGTGGGTGTCGTTCTTCTCACTGATGAGCCGGCGAAGCTCTCCGGACTCGGGGTCCCATGCATGGTCGACGGCCCGGGCCGCGATTATCGCCGTGGCCTGCCTGACGATGATCGGGATGGCATCGAGCTGACCGCTTTCCATGTCCTCGTCCCACCACTCGTGACGGGTGTACATCTTCACCCGCTGACTGGCGATGAGGACCTGCCGGTTGAGCCCAGCCACGAAGGCCTCGTCCTGCAGCTGCGCCTCGGTGAACGCCCCGAGGGAGGCGACGTCGGTCGCTATGTCGCAGTACGCGTGCTCGGCCACGATCTACCGCTTCTTGTCGAGTTCCTGGTCGATCTCGGTCAGGAGGGTCTTCCGGGTGTCCGGCTCAGCCTCTTCGAGCTCGCGGAGCCGTTCCAGGTCGGCCACGGTCATCTCGGCCAGCCGGGGCTCGATGGTCTTGATCGACTCGGCCAGCAAGGCCTGCAGGGCGTCGTCAGACCAGGTACGGCCGTCCGGCCCCGGGGGTCCAGGGTCGGTGGCCGGCGGTTCGGGTTCGGACTCCGGCGCCGGCGGTTCGGGTTGGGCCTCAAGGGCCGGGTCAGCAGCCTCCGCGGCCGGGACCGGATCCGGTTCCACCGGGGCGGGTCCCGGGTCGGCCGGGGCCTCCTCGACCGGCTCCACTTTGAACCGGCCCGTCTTCATCGCCCAGGCCACCTCGGCCTGGTCGTCGGAGACCACCGGCTTGCCCCGGACATAGGTCTTCCGCCCGAACGAGTGCGAGGCCGCATCGGTCAGGGTCAGCCTGAATTTCTCAAACATGACGCTTCCTTCCGGACTACGCCGTGTAGTCCTTGCGGCCCAGGTACTCGGCCACGCCAATGCCGTCCACCTCGTCCACGGCCACCGCCACCCAGGCCCGGCCGACGATCTTGAGGACCTGCTC
>CAZMVB010000080.1:0-2034 GCA_964569795.1 uncultured Desulfarculales bacterium
GCCTCAGCCGCACAAGGGGAGACCTATGACCAGACCCGTACTCAGAACCAAGCTCTGCGACCTGCTGGGAATCGAATATCCCATCTTGAGCGCCGGCATGGGGCCGACCTTGATCGGCGAGAACGCCGGGGCCCCCAAGGAACTGGTGGTGGCCGTGTCCGAGGCCGGGGGACTGGGGGTGCTCGGGGGCAGCGGCTTCACGATCGACGAGTTGCAGGCCAACATCCGGGAGATCAAGAAGCAGACCGACAAGCCGTTCGGCGTGGACCTGCTGCTGCCCAAGCACCTGGACCTGGGCGCCCGCAAGAACCTGCCCGAGGGGGTGACCGAGATCCCCCTGGAGGCGATCGTCAAGACCCTGCCCGGGGAGTATCAGGACTACATCGCCCGCATCAGGGAGGAGATGGGTCTCGGCCAGACCAAGATCGTCTGGCGGACCAACAGCACGACCATGAACCCGGCCGAGGCCGTCCGGGTCTGCCTGGAGGAACGGGTGCCGCTGTTCGCGGCCGGTCTGGGAAACCCGGGCTTCATGATCGAGGACGCCCATCAGGTCGGCACAAAGGTCCTGGGGATCACCGGCAACGCCAAGAACGCCCGGCGGATGGCCGAGTCCGGGGTGGATCTCCTGGTGGCCCAGGGCCACGAGGGCGGCGGGCACACCGGACGCATCGGGACCATGGCCCTCTTGCCGGCGGCCATGGACGCCGCCCCCGGGGTGCCGCTCCTGGCCGCGGGCGGCATCGGCGACGGCCGGGGCGTGGCCGCGGCCCTGGCCATGGGCTGCGTCGGCGTCTGGGTGGGCACCCGTTTCCTGGCCACCAACGAGGGCGGCGCCCTGCCCGTCAACAAGCAGCGCATCCTGGATTCGACCGACGAGGACACCCGGGTGTCCACCGCCTACACCGGCAAGACACTGCGGGCCAGCTACAACAAGTTCCACGACCTGTGGGCCCAGTCCGGCCTGGACTCCCTGCCCTTCCCCACCCAGGTCATCCTGTCCTCGACCCTGCTGGGCAGCTTCATCGAGGGCGGGGCGGACGATTACGTCGGCGGGCTGGCCGGCCAGGTCTCGGGGATCATCCACGAAATCAAGCCGGCGGCCGAGGTGCTGGCCGACATGGTGGCCGAGACGGTGGACATCCTCACCCGGCGGCTGCCCCAAAACGTCGAGGCCCGGTAGCGGCTCGACAGCGGCATCGAGGCCGGCAGCGTGGTCAGCGTGTTCTACGACTCGATGCTGGCCAAGCTGGCCGCCTGGGGCCAGAGCCGCGACGAGGCCGTGACCGCCCTGATCGGGGCCCTGAACCGCTACCACATCGAGGGCGTGGTGACCAACATGGACTTCACCAACGCCATCCTGAACCATCCGGCGTTCATCCAGGGCGACCTGTCCACGGCCTTCATCGACGACCACTTCGACCGGGGCGGATCGAAACTGTTGCCGCCGGCCAAGCACCTGGACTACATGGTCATCGCCGCCACCCTGGTTTATCACAACCGCCAGAGCCTGGTCCGGGATTCGCTCATCCCCCTGGCCGCCAAGGTCGGCCGGGCCCACGAGCCGGTGCTCGAACACGGCTACGTCGTCCAGAACGAGCACGGCGTGTTCCAGGTCACTCTCCGGCGGAGGGCGAGACCCAACGACTGGGACATCCGGGTGAACCGGACCGCCTATCGGGTTGAAACCCCGGACTTCGAATTCTACCGCCGCCGCCTCCGACTGAGCATCGATGGCGACGAGCATTACTTCCGGCTCCAGTACCGGGGTAACTTCATCCGGACGGCCTACTGCGGCATCGTCAGCACCCTGGAGATCTACACCCCCAGGGAGTGGCGGCTGGCCGGGTACATGCCCCGGACCAAGGCCCAGGAAAAGGAGCGGTCTCTGCGGGCCCCCATGCCCGGCCTGGTGGTGGACATCAAGGTCCAACCCGGCGAGCGGGTGTACCGGGGCCAGGACCTGGTGGTGATCGAGTCGATGAAGATGGAGTCGGGCGTGGCCGGGACCCGGGACGGCGAGGTGGACGAGAT
>CAZMVB010000081.1:0-1887 GCA_964569795.1 uncultured Desulfarculales bacterium
GGTTTGGCCGAGAAAAAGAGGACGGCCTTCATGTCTGTTCCGGGCCGGGGGCCGGCAATGATGGCGATCTGGATCTACCTGTCTCTGAAACCACCTCTCGACGGGTTGTCTGACCAGTCAAGCGGTGGGATAGGGTGAGAATTGGTCGGCCACCGCGAGCCATTTTCCCCCTTCCTTGACCAGGAAGAACATATCGCGGCCGCCGAGATTGATGGTTTGACCGCCCTGGTCAAAGGACATCTCGAAGTAATAGGTGACCACGGCGGCAGGCCCATAAATCTGGATTCTTGGTTCAGTCTCCTTCCAGTAATGGATGGTGGTTGACTGGACAAAGTCGTTCCAGCCGTTGTAACAGGCTTCACGGCCCTCCAGCCGTTCCCGGTCCGTGGGTGTGATCGCTACCATGTCTCGATGAAAAAAGCTGGTCAGGTCCTGGGGCCGCCCCTTGGTCCAGGCGTCATTGAGGTCGCGCACGGTTTGCCAGACTTCCTGTTCGAGCGGATCGTTGAACTCGAGACCCATTTTTCCTTCCTCCACCTATCCCGGCACCAGCCCGGATCGTGCCCGCGCCGGCGTCTATCCGCTATCCCACGAGACGACACTATAATATCGTAGCGGTTCCGCGTTCTCAACCAACTCCGCATCAGCGGTCTGGATGCCCGGCGTTTCGTCGGGCATCCAAGGCCATGCGCTAGCACCCGCCGGGGGGCACGGGGGGCGGAGGCCCCCGAATACCTAGGCCTCGTCAGGCGGGCGGCACAGGTCGAGGTCATATGTGGCTTCGATGGTCCGCACCAGGTCGGTCAGGACCGCGTTGACCGGCGTGGCGATCCCCAGGGCCGCGCCGTGGCCGACCACCGCCCCGTTGATGAAATCGATCTCGGTCCGCCGTTCGGCCAGGACGTCGGACAGCATGGAGCAGGTGTTGGCCGCCGTGTTGCGGCAGACCTTGTGGACCGCCTCCAGGGGATCGTCCTGGAGCAGACTGACGCCGGCCGCCCGGGCCACGGCCACCACCTCGGCCACGGCCTTGTCCATGATCGCCGCCGTGCCCGTGTGCTCGATCAGTTGCCCGTTCTTGAGCCGGGTGATCGCCCCCAGGGCGTTGATTCCCACGTTGACCACCAGCTTGGACCAGATCAGATCATTGACCCGGTCCTCGACCGCGGCCGGGAAACCGGCTTTACCCAACGCCTCGGCCACCGGTCGGATCGAGTCGTTGTTACCGGCGGCCCGTCCGATATGGGTGTCCCCCTCGCCGGAGTGATGGACCTCGCCCGGACCAATGACGTACCCCCCGGCCGTGGTCACCCCGCCGATGACCCGCTCGGCGCCCAGCTTTTCGGAAATAATCTCGACGTTGCCCAGGCCGTTCTGCAGGGTCAGCACCCACTGTGGTCCGGGTTTTACGTTCGCGATGAGATCGGCCACGGCCGCCGTGGCATAGGCCTTGACGCAGACCAGGGCCAGGTCGGCGCCGGCCAGGACGGTGGGATCGATCCCCACGGGCACGCCGACCTGGTGATCCCCGCGCACCCCGTCGATGATCAGGCCCTGGCCATGGATCAGGGCGGCCCGCTCGGCCTTGTAGTCCAGCAGGGAGACCTCGAAGCCGGCCTCCTTGAGGTAAGCGGCGAACAGACAGCCCATGGCCCCGGGTCCGATGACCACAATTTTCACTTTCCAACTCCAACCTGAAAACTACTATCGATACCGACCATCAGACCCTGATGATCGCGGCTTGTCTTAGATTCCCCCTCACCCTGTCCCTCTCCCCGGACGGGGAGAGGGAACCACAGGGATCAGGTCCGACATTTCACTACCGATACTGCCACTGCAAGGTCCGCTACGGCCCCCTCTCCCCCCGCCGGGGGGAGAGGGGAGGGG